>CAKRGX010000001.1 GCA_934338065.1 uncultured Eubacterium sp.
TGTCATTTGGGTCTTTTTTTACGATGGCATTATTATTCGACTTGATTCCTAATAATACTTCCGCCGTCTTATTCTTGGCATCAATATTTACCGTCATGTTTGTAGCATCGAAAATGGATAAATCCATCGACATTTTTTGTTTAAAAATATTGAATGTATTGTTCCCAATACTGATTTCCGGTCCTTTTAATTCGGCTGATCCAAGATTTGAAAAATTAGGCAATGACTTTTCAATATTGGTAATGTATTTTTTGTCTTCAGTGCTGATAACAGACGTTGGAGTAGGTTTTGATGTCAGCGTAGGTGTTGATGTCGGCGTAGGTGTTGGTGTCGCCTGTGACGAGCCACCTCCCCCTTCCGAGGTAACTTTTCCTGCATAACGCCAAAGAGTAGAAGAGGAAAGATTTAAATGCAAAGCGGGCCGAACCGCATGATCATCGTTGACATATATACCACTGCCACTGCCGTCGCCAAAGTTATTCACATAGGATGCAAAACGACTATGGTAGCCCGGCGACCGCAGCCACCAATAGTCGGCTTTGCCGACTACATTCATACCATCTTTACCAGCTACATATGCAGTATTCATTGCCACTCTTGTTTCACTGTTCGTTCTAAACTCGCCATTAAATCCATAAGCCGTATTACTTGCTTCTGCAATGGACAAAAGATACACTTTATCTGTGGTATTTACTCCACCTTCTGTTCCATAGTATGGATTATCCTCGTTCACAACGGTTGTATTCTTGATTGCAGTCTGTTCTGCCGATGTAAATGCCGTATTTAAAAATGTTCCATTCAACCAGGTACGAAGAGTACACGTTGCCCATGTCACATCCGTATATTCCTCATTATACGGTTTAGCATCCAAGTTCTGGTCTGCCAGCAAAAAGGCATCATTTCCATCCACGGAAAGGACACGCCATTTAATTGGTTCTTTTGTTGAGCTGTTACTTTGCCAGTAGTTTCCAAAATAGATACAATCCCATGTTGTTACACCATTTCCATCGGTGGTTGGGTTTTGCAAACTAACTGCGGCTTTCACTGACACAGGCTGTCTTAGCGTAATCTGACATACGGACAATACCATTACTACCGCAAGCACTCCCGCCAACAGGCGGTTTGTTTTTCTTCTTTTCACAAAGACTCCTCCTTTTTTGCTTCATTTGATTTATGTTCTTTCGTCAAAACAAATTGGCGAAGTACATTCGCTTGTAATGCATGTGTGTCACCATGTGATAAATGACCTCGATAACTTGCTAAACTTCTTTCAATTTCTTCACATGTAATTTTATCATCACGATAGGCTCTTTGGTAGTGTTTCAATTTACGTTTAAATCTTTTTTTTGCAGATAAACGTAATCTCTTTACAACCTTGTCTGTATCCGTCAAGAAAAAATGAAAACCTAAATAATCCACTCCCTGAGAAATTGGTACTATCTGTGTTTTTTCATTGAATTGCAGCCGCAAATTCTGACTAATATATGTATTCATCTTCTCCAAACACTTTCACCATCTGAGAAAACAAAACTTCATGGTCAATCGAGTCAAAATATTTCTTTATATCAAACACTCAATAATATTTAACGAAAGATTCTGCATGCGACTTACTAATGTAAATCGAAATTTCTTTGGTGCTTTATCCGTTACTGTTAAGATATATGTTGCCAATTCCTTTGCCTTTGTTATGACAAATAATTCATTTATCTCTCTGCTATTTGCTTTCATAATATCGTCAGAAGCCCCCTTTCCTAAAATTCGCCAGACAGTATATATTAACACATATCAAGTGATGTTTCAATAATTTATTTTTTATGGATTAGGTTATGTAATTTATTTTTTATGGATTAGGTTATGTATTTTTTATGGATTAGGTTATGTATTTTTTATGGATTAGGTTATGCCATTGAGCGTGTCCTTGCCAGAACACACTCAGGCATAAAAGGATTCCTTTTGAAAAAAGAGCAATCACAACAACTGACACTGGCTGAATGCTTTGCTGGATTGGGTTTCAAGTGATAGCGGTTTGAAAAATGGGGAAACTCAAATTGAGTGTCGGCAGGACTAAGAATTGACGTATCGAAAATCCTATTGTAACTTCTCCAGCATTTTTCTGAACTGAATAGCAAACAAGACCGCAGTAAATGTTACCGCCAGCGCATCCGCCACCGGCTCTGCCAGATATACGGCAAATGTCTGGTCAGCGATCAAATGAGGCAACAGGTAGATGAGAGGAATCAGCAGAACAAATTTGCGCAAAACGGCCACAATGATAGAGCAAACGGCACTTCCAATTGAGACAAAAGTCATCTGACAGGCAATCTGAATACCAAAGAGGAATAATGCTCCGCAATAAATTTTCAAAGATCTGGCGGTAAAAGCAAGCAAAGCGGGATCACTCGTAAACACCCCGGAAAAAACACCCGGAAAGATCATAATAAGCCCCCATAAAATAGTGGAATAGATCACGCTGATCGTAAACAGCAGCCGAAAACTCTTTTTTACACGATCACGGTTTTTTGCACCATAATTATAACTGGTGATTGGCTGTGCCCCCTGTCCCAGTCCTTGAAGCGGCAGCATAGCAAATTGCATAACACTTGTCAAAATCGTCATGGCACCAACCGCCAAATCTCCCCCATAAGAAAGAAGGGATGAATTAAAGCAAACAGAAAGGACGCTTTCACTCGCCTGCATAATGAACGCCGAAAGTCCAAGTGCCATGCAGGGAAAGACCAGCGAACGATCAATGGCAAGGTTTTTTCTCTGCAGCCGTAGGATCGTTTTTTCTCCTGTTAAAAACCGCATAACCCACACACAGGAAATCCCCTGTGATAAAACAGTTGCCAGGGCAGCCCCCCTCACCCCCATGTGAAGTGCATAGATAAAAATAGGATCTAATATAATGTTGGCAACAGCTCCGATCACAACGGTTTGCATACCGGTCTTTGCAAATCCCTGCCCTGTAATGAAAGCATTCATGCCTAATGTTAATTGTACAAAAATAGTTCCTATCGCATACACATTCATATAGGCATTCGCATACGCAATGGTGTTACCACTGGCTCCAAATGCGAGCATCAGACTTTTATTACATGTCAGGATTACAATAGTAAGGATTAACGATATAATAACCTGAACAGAAACGCAATTACCGAGTATTTTTTCGGCTGTACCATATTCACCTTTCCCCATCTCGATGGAAGCGCGCGGAGCACCACCGGAGCTAACAAGTGCTGCAAATGCAGATACTATCATGATGATCGGCATACAAACGCCTACGCCTGTCAACGCCAGGCTTCCCTCTCCCGGCATATGCCCGATATAAATCCGATCCACAATGTTGTATAACATATTTACCAGCTGTGCAATTACTGTTGGTACTGCTAAACGAAACAACAGTTTTCCCACTGGCTCTGTTCCTAAAAAAGTTTTATCCTGTTTCATATTATTCTCCATTCTGTCAAGACTATTACACAGTTTCTCTCTCTTTTGCGTCTTCTTTTTATTCTATCGATTTCTTGTTTTGATGTCAAATGCTGCAAAATTTAATCTTGTGTCAAGTGTTCGTTGGCACTTTTTTCAGGTTCCGTAAAGCTTTTTCCATGAAACACTGGAATTCTGAAAAGGCGCGAATGGTTCCCTGACACAAGCAATCTTCCCATCGAATTCTCAATTTTTCTTTATCTTATCAATGCATACCTTTCACTTTCTTTTTTGCTCTCACTCTCTTTATAACCCAAACCGCTAAACTCTTGTAAAACGCTTCATGATTATGCTATACTGGTATCATAATGGAGGACAATACAACATGAAAAATATACTTTGTTTCGGTGATTCTAACACGCACGGATACATTCCCGGCGGTGGTCGATATAATGAGAAAACACGCTGGACCCGTCTGCTGGCTAAAAATCTAGGTGATGATTATACAATCTATGAAGAGGGTTTGAATGGACGTACTTCGTTTTTTGATGATCCATACGAACCTTATAAAAATGCTATGGACTACATCGTTCCCTGTCTGGATACTCATAAACCATTAGATCTGACGATTCTCATGCTGGGCAGCAACGACATGAAAGACTATTTTTCTCCATCTGTTGAAAAAATAGCAAATGGTCTTCGCGAACTTACCCATATCATTCTGGATGTGAGCGAAGCACCTGTACTTCTTGTCAGTCCGATACTTCTTGGTAATAATATGAAAAATTCCCCTTTTTCCAATTCATTCCCAGACAGTTCACTTACCATATCGCGCCAGCTAAGTTCCCGGTTATCTATTTTGGCAAAAGAACTCGATGTATACTTTCTTGATGCCGCAGCGATTACAAACCCCTCTCCCGTGGATTGTCTGCATCTCGAACCCGAAGGCCACCGTCTATTGGCAGATGCATTTACCAGAAAGGTTTTAGAAATATTTCAACAATAAGGAAAGGATAGTTTATTTATGAAAACTGTCGGTATCATCAGCGAATACAATCCGTTTCACAAAGGACATGCTTACCACATTGAGCAGGCAAAAAAACAAGCAGGAGCTGACTTTGCAGTCATCATAATGAATGGTGATTTTGTACAAAGAGGCGAGCCGGCTATCATTGATAAATATTCCCGGACCAGACAGGCATTGAGCGGAGGTGCCGATCTGGTTTTTGAATTGCCTGTCCGCTTCGGTATATCAAGTGCCGGAGACTTTGCTTATGGTGGTATTCTTGCCTTACAATCACTGGGGTTTGTCAATGCCGTATGCTTCGGGAGCGAAGCCGGTAATCTGGCGCCGATCCAGAATGCAGCTCATATTTTGTCTGATGAACCGGAGATTTTCCGCAGTAAGCTGAATCTATTTCTCCACCGGGGCATGTCCTACCCTTCTGCCAGAGCCCTTGCTCTAAGTGAAATCAGCCACCTTTCGCCAGAACTCTTAAGCAGCCCTAACAATATATTAGCAATTGAATACTGTATCGCACTGAAACAGTTAGGATCAGCGATTACTCCCTATACGATTACACGCATTGGACAGGATTACCACGGAAAGAATGACGCAGATGACTTCTTTTCCGCTACCACCATTCGCGAACAGATAAAAGAAACAGAAACTCCCCATCTGGTGTTGGAGGATTTCTCTCAAGCAATTGGTTATGCTCTTTTAGTCAATCCGGATCTGGCTGTTTTTAAAGATATTTCCCCGGATCTGGCAGAACGTTTTTCAAGTTTTCTTTCTCAATATCACTCTGTCACATCCTTTATACAACAATGCAGTAATTCCTCACTTACTTATGGCCGTATCCGGAGAAGCATATTGCAATGCCTGCTTGGCATAAAGAAAACAGAAAAATCCATGCCCTATCTTCGTCTTTTGGGTATGAAAAAAGAAGCATCCTCCCTATTAGCCAACAGAGAAAATACTTCTTGCCAAGTTCTCACACGATTAGCCGTCGACAGCCGTAAGTTAAGTCCTCAAGCATCACATCTGCTGAAACAGGATATATCTGCCTCTGACTTATACCGTCAGGTTTGGTGCAGCAAATACCAGACCCTGCTGCCTAATGAGTACCAGCACTCACCAATCATCCTTGCGTGACCGTCATTAACCGGCCATACAGCTTGGTCTTATCGTATATTTCACCGCACAATTTATCTGAAAAAGCATCCTTCCTCATGCGCCACTGCCAGTTACATCCGATTGTCGATGGCGTATTGATCCGAGCTTCATTCGACAGGCACAGATAGTCCTGCATCGGTATCACACACAGATCTGATACACTTGCCAGCGCCAGACATACCAGGTCTCCTGTCAGCTCTTCTCTGGTAGTCTTCTCACTCCGGTTCAGATAACGGAGAGCTACCGACTTATCTTCCTCCGTCAACTCATCCCACCAGCCATACGTTGTCGCATTATCATGAGTTCCTGTGTACACGACAGAATTTTTTCCATAGCGGTATGGCAGATAATCACTATCCTCTCTGGAATCAAAAGCAAACTGAAGCACTTTCATACCAGGAAAATCACAGTCTTTTAATAGTTTTCTCACACTGTCAGTAAGAAAACCAAGATCTTCCGCAATGATCGGCAGATTTCCTAATTGTTGTCTCAATGCAGAAAACAATTCAAGCCCTGGACCCTTTTCCCATCTGCCATTTTCCGCAGTATCCTCTCCATATGGAATGGCATAATATTCATCAAAACCGCGAAAATGATCAATTCTTACCATATCATACCACTGGCAGCATTTTCGGATTCGTTCCACCCACCATGCATAGCCATCTTTTCGATGTGTCTCCCAGTCATAAAGCGGATTTCCCCAAAGCTGACCTGTTTCAGAAAAAGCATCTGGCGGACACCCGGCCACACCAATCGGTTCGCCCTTTGCATCAAACTGAAACAATTCCGGATGCGCCCATGTATCGGCACTATCTAACGCCACATAGATTGGTATATCACCAATAATAAAAACACCCTTGTCATTCGCATACCTTTTTAAAGATGTCCATTGACAGGTAAATTCGTATTGCAAAAACTGATAAAAAGCAACCTCTTCTGACAGCTTATCCCTATAAACTGCCATTACCTCCTTTTTTCTCAGCCGGATATCTTCTTCCCAGGTCAGATAACTCTTCCCTTTTTTACTGTCCTTAATTGCCATAAAAAGCGCATAGTCTGGCAACCAGTCCTGATTATTACGTAAAAAACGCTGATACTCTGCGTCGTTTTCAATATCACTTGTCTGATAAGCCTTACGAAGTACCGCAAACCTTTTCCGATACAAAACATCATAATGAACAGAGGACTCTTCTGTCCCTTCAGCAGCTTCTGCACAATCCTCTTCTGACAAATACCCTTTCTTTACCAATTGCTCTAATGAAATAAAATAGGGATTTCCGGCAAAAGTGGAAAAAGCCTGATAAGGTGAATCTCCATATCCGGTCGGTCCCATTGGTAATATCTGCCAATATGTCTGCCCTGCTTTCACTAATTGATCTACAAACTGATATGCACAAGCATCAAAACATCCCACACCATACTTGGATGGAAGACTGGTGATGGGTAATAAAATCCCACTGCTTCGCTTCATACGAACTCCTATCCCGCTACTTTTTTTCAACCAATAGCGCTTTACTTACTTTTACTTCAAAATCTTTGGACCATTTCTCATAAGCGGTCTGAAAAGCCTTTGTCTGCTTATCCTGAATAACCTGATTACGGTACTGGTCCTCAATTTCTTTAGAATCCGGAGCAATACAATAAGCAAGATAAATGCCATCTCTTTCCGTAATAACATTAGACAGCGTATCTTTTGCCATCCCGCAAA
This sequence comes from uncultured Eubacterium sp., assembly GCA_934338065.1. Lineage (GTDB taxonomy): Bacteria > Bacillota > Clostridia > Lachnospirales > Lachnospiraceae > Eubacterium_F. The sequence continues at coordinate 7,311 of CAKRGX010000001.1, forward strand.
CAGTTCTGGCAAGATTTGTGCGCAAATCACTTCCCCCAAGGATAATTTCAATCTCATCCGCTTCGGTATATTTCTTTGCCATTGTGTAGAAATTACCTTTTGATCCAGCAATACTCTGTCGAACCTGCTCTGCCTTTTTCTTAATTTCTTCCCGGTTTTTATCGTTTGCACTCCAATAGATCAACTGGACACGTGCAGCTTTTAATTGCTCCGCAGTCAGGTTAGCATCTACCTTTCCGATCTCAATATTATACATCTTTTGTGCCAGCTTATTCTCTTCAAAAATACGTGTCAGCATAGTAACATCCAGTTTATTCTTCTGCTTGATTTCGTCACTCAGGCTGTCGCAAAACGTCTTTGCACTATGCGCTGCCTGTTCCTTTTCATCTGTTCCCAGTACTACCTTCTGTATAGCAGCCTCTTTACAGATGACTTTCACCTGTATGATCAGACGCAGAACGGCTTCAACCGCTTCCTGTCCAATTGTCCTTCCTCCGATTCCTGCCTTGCTGTAATTCCACACCTTATCATTCAAAATGTCCCCGTACGGAGATCTCATAAAATAATAATATGCCAGATATTCCTTATACGGAACTGTGGTTTTACCCACCGCAATAACCACCGATTCATCCTTAAGGTTACGATTGGATACCGAGGCCGCCCGTTCGGTAGAGGATGTAGTCTCTTCCGTCTTCTCTCCGCCACCACAGGCAGTCAATCCCAGACACAAACTTATGCCTATTATTATTGCCAGAATTTTATACTTCATTCGTTTCCTCCCTTACTGTTCATTATCACACAGATTATTAATCTCATCAACGATTGCTTCTGCCTGTTGTAATACATTATTACCATCCAGAATATATTGAAAATACGGCTGCGCTTCCGGCACAAAACGTAAACGCCTTTTCATTCTCCCGATCAGATCCGGTATTTTCCCCGAATCAATCTTTGCCTGTGGAAACATCGTAAAACGCAAGCCATCCTTCTTACTTGCAATCTCTGTTATATAGGCTTGATGCGCTTTTGCCTTTAATAAGGCTATCGAAAGAAGATTCATGACACTTTTGGGCGGTTCTCCAAACCGGTCTACCAGCTCGTCAATCATATCATTTTTCTCTTCTTCATTTTCAATCTCTGCAATACGTTTGTAGACATCCAGTTTCTGAAATTCATTTTTAATATAACTGACAGGAATAAATGCGTCAACCTTTATCTCAACACTCGTTTCATAACCGTCTTGCTCAACAACCTCTCCTTTGAGCTTTTTCACCGCCTCGTTCAGCATTTTACAATAAAGATCATATCCAACTGCCTCCATATGTCCATGCTGACGGGCACCTAACAGATTCCCCGCACCGCGAATCTCCAGATCGCGCATAGAAATCCGGAACCCGGAACCCAACTCTGTAAATTCTTTAATTGCTGCCAAACGTTTCTCTGCAACCTCCTTGAGCAATTTATCCCTCTTGTACATAAGAAAAGCATAGGAAGTGCGGCTGCTCCGTCCGACACGTCCACGAAGCTGATATAACTGCGACAAACCAAGCCGGTCCGCATCCTCAATAATAATTGTATTAACATTGGGAATATCCAATCCCGTTTCTACAATCGTGGTCGACACAAGGACGTCTATTTCACCTTCAACAAACTGGAACATTGTGCGCTCCAATTCCCGCTCATTCATCTGCCCATGTGCAAAAGAAACCACGGCCTCCGGCACAAGTTTGGCAATCTCATTGGCAACAATGTCCATATTGCCCACACGGTTATATACATAATAGACCTGTCCACCACGCCCAATTTCCCGAAGAATTGCTTCACGAACTACTTCCTCGTTCTTTTCCATTACAAATGTCTGTATTGGCATCCGGTCAACTGGTGGTTCTTCCAGCACACTCATATCACGTATGCCAACAAGACTCATATGAAGCGTCCGTGGGATTGGCGTAGCTGTAAGTGTAAGAACGTCAATATCATTTTTGATCTGCTTAAGTTTCTCTTTATGCGTCACCCCAAACCGCTGCTCCTCATCAACTATGAGAAGTCCGAGATTTTTATAAGAAATATCTTTTCCCAGTAACCGGTGTGTCCCGATAACAATGTCAACACTTCCCTTTCGCACTCCCTCGATCGTCTTTTTCTGCTCTGCAGGAGTCCTGAGCCGGCACAACAGCTCTACATTGATACCAAAATCATGCATACGCTGGGCAAATGTATTATAATGCTGTGCAGCAAGAATTGTCGTCGGAACCAGAAAAGCCACCTGACGGCCATCCATCACCGCCTTAAAAGCCGCCCTTATGGCAATTTCTGTCTTGCCATAACCCACATCTCCACAGATTAAACGATCCATGATCTTACTGCTCTCCATGTCCTGCTTCGTGGCATCAATCGCTTTCTGCTGGTCTTCTGTTTCTTCATAAGGAAACATCTCCTCAAACTCTTTCTGCCAGACCGTATCCTTTTCAAACATATGGCCTTTTTTTGCCTGACGTTTCGCATACAGATCAACAAGTTCCTGCGCAACCTCTTCAACCGCTCCTTTCACCCGCGACTTTGTTTTCTTCCACTCTGGCGAATTAAGCCGGTTCAATTTAGGAACCTTGGCATCGCTTCCTGCATACTTTTGCAGTACCTCCAGCGATGTTGCCGGCACATAAAGATTACTTCCCGCTGCGTAAGCTACTTTCAGATAATCTTTTGTAATATGATCCACTTCTATCTTTTCAATTCCCTGATAAATGCCAAGACCATGATTCTCATGAACGACATAATCTCCAATCTTAAGATCTGTAAAACTGTGTATGGCTGCTCCATTATATTGTTTTACTTTCTTTCTCTTTTTCTTCCGGTGTCCCCCAAAGATATCACTCTCTGTCACCACAACAAAGCGAAGGGCCGGGTATTCAAATCCTCTGCGCAGACTTGCCCTCGTAATCATCACTTCACCCGGCTGAATCTCCCTATTCATACTCCCTTCATAAAACGCCTGGATATCAAAGTCCTGCAAATCCTCGCAAAGCCGGCGCCCTCTTGTTTCGGATGCGGAAACAAGTAAAATACGATACTGCTGCTTTTTCCAGCGCACAATGTCTTTTGCCATCATAGCAAAATTATTATTATACGAAGGCGACGACTGCACCTGAAAGAAAAATTTTCGTTCAATTGCAATATCTTTTACAGCCACATCCAATGAAGTCAGCAGAACAAGTGGATACTGCTCAAGCCGGTGCAGAATCTGCGGAAGTGAATACAAAATATCCATCTGTTTCGGCAGAAGATACCCCTTTTCCAAACGCGTACTCATGCTCTCACGAAATTCATACTCGACCGTTTCCGCCTTCTCCAGACACCGGTTTGGATCGTCTATAAATACGAGTGTTTTCCTTTTTGAAAAATATTCAAAGAACGACATGGTATTCTTTTCAAAATATCGGATATAGCTTTCCAGATTTACCATTCCATGATACGCTTCATAAGTATCAAGAAAGTTTTCAACATTTTGGCGAAGTCTTGCCGCCTCTTCCTTTTTTCCTTCTTTCTTAAACTGTTCCGTCTGTTTTTCCATATCCAGCCGGATCTGCCGAAATGCCCTTATGGCACAATCCTCTTTGACAAACACCTCGGATGCAGGGAAAATATCAATGTAGTCCAATTGTTCAACAGAGCGCTGGCTTTCCACATCAATGCTGCGAATGGTATCTACCTCATCTCCCCATAATTCAATACGGCAGGGACTTTCTTCCGTAAGTGGAAAAATATCCAGAATTCCACCACGGACAGAGAACTCACCCTCTCTCTCCACCTGTGCCACACTCTCATATCCCAGTTCCGTCAGCCGGTGTTCCATTTTCTCAAGATCAATCCCATCTCCTTCATGGATCAGAATTGCTTTTTCCACATAGTTCTCATACGGCACACAGGAGTCCATACCGGCATCAATCGTCGTTACCACTGTCAAAGGCTCTTCTCCTGCCAAAGCCTGAATAACCTTTAACCTTTGCCGGATCAATGCCTGACCATGGACGTCTGCACTATAAAAGATCAGATCTTTGGCCGGATAATACATCACATTTCTATCATATAAGCGGTAGTCTTCGACAATCTCTTTGGCGCGGATCTCATTATGCGTTATAATCAGCCGGACATCACTGATATCTTCCATTCCATATATAAAGTGGCTCTTTTGTGCATCCAGACCACCAACCACACTTACCGGAGTATGTCCCTTATCCACCGCTGTTTTCAGTTGTATATACTCTTCCATCTCCTGCAGTGGGGCCAGCCATGTCCTCAATGTTTACTCTCCATTTCTATTTTTCTTCCATTTACCAGATTCATAGCAGCAGCGGGATCATTCATCAGAAGTTTTTGTACACCTTCTGCTGCCAATGCAAAAATATCACGAAACATCGCATCCTGTTCTCTGGAAAAACGCCCTAACACATGCTTTACCAGATCGCCGCCTTCCGGCTTTCCTCCCACACCAATCTTTATCCTGGCAAATTCTTGTGTTCCCATATGCTGTATGATACTTTTTATGCCATTATGCCCACCGGCACTTCCCTTCATACGAATCCGAATCTGTCCCACAGGCAGACTAATATCATCATAAATTACAATCAGCTCATCCAGATCCAATTTGTAGTAATCCATCAGCGCACGAACACTCTCACCGCTCAAATTCATATAAGTCTGCGGCTGTGCCAGAATAACCTTCTGCCCCTCGATCACACCTTTGCCAACGAGTGCCTTTTCCTCTCTGCTCCGCAGCGGGATATTATATTGATCACTGAGAAATGTAACCATATCAAAACCAATATTGTGTCTCGTAGCAGCGTATTCCGTCCCCGGATTCCCTAGTCCAACAATCAGAAACATAGTCCATGATTCCTTTCTTTTTATTTTACCGTATAACAAGGCTTACCCGGCGGCATAAAAACACCCCCGGGTCAATTTCTTATCTCATTTTATCACTCACCAGCGCAAAGTCAACCTGCAAATTTAATTATTTTACCATTATTACTGCGCTTCCAGCATTTTATCATATTCGTTAAGAACTGCTTCCTGCAGTACAGCCCTCATCTCACCATGAATCGGATGCGCAATATCACGGTACTCTCCATCTGGTGTCTTTTTGCTTGGCATTGCAATAAACAAGCCCTTTTCGCCTTCAATTATCTTGATATCATGCACTACAAATGCGTCATCAAAGGTAACCGATGCAACTGCCTTCATCTTTGTTTCCTTACTTATCACACGAACCCTGATATCTGTAATCTGCATCATATCCCCCCTTTTTATTTTGTTACATTACGTAACGGTCATTCCGCTCCCGAATTATCTTAATATTATCTTTGTCCCCAACATAATTCGAGTTGGCACGAATCGTACCATGACTTTCTACGATGCAGTTTTCAATGTAAGTATTATCCCCAATGTAGACTTCATTCAATATGATTGAGTTACGTATTGTACAATTGTTACCAATATATACTTCTTTAAACAGTATGGAGTCTTTGACTTCCCCATTGATAATACAGCCACTTGACACCAAACTGTTTTTTACATTAGATCCAACGTTATATTTTGCTGGTGGAAGATCTTCAATCTTCGAACAAATTTGAGGATACTGATTAAAGAAAAACTCTCTCACCTCTCGATTCAAGAAAGCCATATTGGTTTTGAAATAAGATTCCACCGTTGTAATGTTGCTCCAATAAGAATCCAATTTGTAAGCATACATTTTCTTAATCCCTTTATATCTGATAAAAACATCCTTAACCAGATCAAAAGCATCTTCTTCGTCAGCACGCTCGATCATCTCGATCAACTGACGGCGCCGGATAACATAAATCCCGGTAGAAACTAATGTTTTTGAAGTCATAAGCGGCTTCTCTTCAAATTCCGTTACTCTTCCTTCCGAATCAACAGTCACAACCCCAAAACGGCTGGAATCTTCAACTGTTCCCAAGTCCTTTGTCACAATCGTAATATCCGCATTTTTTTCTATATGATATTCCAAAAGTTTATTCATATCCATTTTATAAACACAGTCACCAGAAGCGATGATAACATATGGTTCATGACTGGTTTTCAAAAAATCAATGTTCTGGGCAATGGCATCTGCTGTTCCCCGGTACCAGTAACTATTATCATGCGTCTGCATCGGTGTAAACACAAACAATCCACCCTGCTTACGTCCAAAATCCCACCATTTCGACGAACTCAGATGCTGTGTCAATGATTTCGAATTATACTGTGTAATAACACCCACCTTATTGATGCGTGAACTGGACATACTGCTCAGGACAAAATCAATACTCCGATATCCACCTGCAATTGGCAACGCCGCTGTCGCACGTTTTATCGTCATTTCCCTCATGCGGCTGCTCGAGCCACCAGCTAAAATAAGTCCTATCGCTCTCATAAAACGTCACCTGCCTTTATCAAAGTTTCGCCACCCTCTAAGATACCGTTCGGATAATCTTCTTTTGTCGTCCTGCCTGCTATCGCAGTATTTTTTCCAACCGTCACTCCATCCGGAATGGTTGTCTTATCTCCGATTGTAACAAGATCAAAAGCATAAACATTTGGTTTCTCACGATTCACAACACCATCCTCACCAACACCAAGATGGCAGTCAGCTCCAATCTCGCTTTGTTCTGCGACAATCGCACGGTCCAAAACGGAATTTTTGCCAATTCGTGCCGAATTCATAATGATCGAATCACGCACAACCGCGCCTTCCTCGATCACAACATCAGAACCAATCACCGAGTTATGCACTTCGCCATAAATCTCACAGCCATCCCCCATAATAGCTTTATCTACCACTGCATTTTCTGCGATATACTGTGGCCGTATCCACTCATTACGTGTATAGATCTTCCAAAATTCTTCGTACAGATTAAACACCGGAATCAGATCGATCAATTCCATATTAGACTCCCAATAAGACCCCAACGTCCCAACATCTTTCCAATACCCATTGTATTCATAAGCGAAAATACGATCCCCACGTTCATGGCAGTACGGTAAAATATGCTTGCCAAAATCGCAGCCCGGCTGATCTTTCAGTTTGATCAATGCTTCCTTAAGTACCGCCCAGGAAAAAATGTAGATTCCCATGGAAGCAAGGTTGCTTCTTGGGTTTTCCGGCTTTTCTTCAAATTCCAATATACGATGAGTCTCATCTGTAATGCAGACACCAAAACGGCTTGCTTCTTCAATCGGTACAGGAATCGTGGCCATCGTAATATCTGCATGATTGGCCTTATGAAAATCCAACATAATCTGATAGTCCATCTTATAAATATGATCGCCACCCAGAATCAGAACATAATCCGGATTATAATATTCCATATAATTCAGATTCTGAAATATCGCATTGGCTGTTCCGGTATACCATTCACTGCTGGTACTCTTTTCATACGGTGGCAGAACAGACACTCCCCCAATATTACGGTCGAGATCCCACGGAATACCAATTCCAATATGAGTATTCAACTTGAGCGGCTGATACTGTGTCAGTACACCGACTGTATCAACTCCTGAATTAATACAATTACTCAATGGAAAATCAATAATTCGATACTTTCCCCCAAAAGCAACAGCAGGTTTTGCTACATTTGCCGTCAAGACCCCCAATCTTGACCCTTGCCCACCGGCAAGCAGCATGGCTATCATTTCTTTTTTTATCATGTTATCACCCCTGTTGTTAAATTATTATGTATAAAAGTATAACATATATTTTCACAATTGTGAATGATTTTCACAAATATTTTTCATTTGTTTATCCATATTTGTGCATAATGTACAAATTTTATCATCATACGCTCTTATTAACAGGCTTTTTCTTATAGATTTAGTCTTGTATTTTGAACTTTCTCTTTATATAATAGTATTAAAATAAGAAGAAAGAAAGGTATTTCGCATGTATAAAATTGATTTTGAACATCCGGGCAACATTCATTTTATCGGTATCGGCGGCATCAGCATGAGCGGTTTCGCAGAACTTTTACATTCAATGGGTTTTACCATTACCGGTTCCGACTGGCACGAAAGTAAAATAACCAAGCATTTGGAACAACTTGACATACAAGTAATATATGGACAAAGTGCTGAAAATATTACAGACAATATCGATCTGGTTGTATATACAGCAGCAGTAAAACCAACGAATCCGGAATTTCAGGAGGCAGAACGCCGTGGAATTCCTATGATGGAGCGCGCCACTATGGTTGGGCAGGTAATGAAAAATTATTCCTCTGCTATTGCAATCGCAGGAACACATGGAAAGACCACTACAACTTCCATTGCCGCTCACATTTTTCTGGAAGCACAGCTTGACCCGACCATCTCCGTAGGTGGAATCCTTCCTGCCATTGGAGGCAACATAAGAATAGGCCATTCGGAGCACTTCATTACAGAGGCTTGTGAATACACCAACAGTTTTCTGCAATTCTACCCAACAGTCGGCATTATCCTTAATATAGAAGAAGACCATATGGATTTCTTCAAAGACCTTTCGGATATTCGTCGTTCTTTCCGTCGTTTTGCCGAGCTGATCCCAGCTCACGGTACATTGATCATCAACGCTGACATACCGGACTATCAGGAAATCACAAATGGTCTTTCCTGTCGGGTTATTACCTACGGGTTAGAAAACAAAGCAGATTTTATGCCAGATCATATAGAATATGATGTCATGGGACACGGTTCCTTTGATCTTGTAAAAAACAAGGAGAATAGGGGACATTATTCGCTGAATGTGGTTGGACGCCATAACATTTCCAACTCACTGGCATGTCTGGCATTAGCTTCACTCTATGGCATTGATAAAGATACTTTGCAGCGCGCTTTTACTGCATTCCGCGGTACAGACAGACGTTTCCAGTATAAAGGAAAATGTCATGGCTTTACGATTATTGATGACTACGCTCATCATCCAACAGAGATCCATGCAACGCTTACCGCTGCGCAAAAGTATCCTCACAAGACTCTCTGGTGTGCTTTCCAGCCACACACATATACCCGCACAAGAGCTTTTTTAAAGGACTTTGCCAAGGCACTTGCGGATGCAGATAAGATTATCCTTGCCGACATTTACGCTGCCAGAGAACAGGATCCGGGCGATATTTCCTCACAAAATCTGGCTGATGAACTATCGGCCCTTGGAAAAGATGTCTATTATATCCGCTCTTTTGAAGAAATAGAAAAATTTATTTTGAAAAATTTAGTAGACGGTGACCTGTTGATAACTATGGGTGCCGGAAACATAGTAGAAATTGGTGAAAAGCTTTTAGAGTGTTGATTTATAAACATTATGAACAACCTTATCAACAATCAGTCGAACATATCGGTTGTGGATATTTTTTAGTCGAAAAAAAAATGTGAATAAATATAATTTTTCACTTGACAAAGGAAAGAAACGTTTTTTCGGTACATAACACCGATTATTCTACCAAAATAGTACAACCGAACATATGTTGTAAACATTATGAACATTATCGACACCCCATTTCTACAAGAAAAGTACACTTGTTTTAAATTTGCAAGTCTTTTTTCTTTGTGTTATCATGGAATCCAAACTATTAGAAACGGAATGAAATGGGGCTTTTTTAAATGGGATTGATCATCACTACAACAGAATCCTGGGCGCTAACGCAAGTGCCAAACTGGTTTATACGCAGCTATATGCCAACAGCTAATGGTAATTTTATAAAGCTGTATTTATACTTATTGATGCTTTGCCAGCATCCCGACAATACAAGCGGACTTTCGATCGATCATCTTGCCGATGCACTTGAATGTACCGAAAATGATATTTTGCGTGCCCTGCGTTTTTGGAAAAAAGAACATTTACTTGATTATGCAGAAAAGGACGGGAACATTGTTTCTATTGTTCTGAAACAAGATCCGGACCAGCAGGAGTTTTCAGCTTCTTCTGCCGTCAGCCAGCAGTTGGAAGAAAGGCCGGCACATACTCAGCAATCTGCCTATTCTTCTCCTGTTGTTAATGAACTGGCAGCCAGTGTTGAGGTTCCCCTGCCTGATAAACAGACCTATACTCCTTTACAGGCAGAAGCACTGATCAAGGATGTAGAGATTGAACAGACTATCTCGTCTGTTGAACAGCTTCTGGGAACAACGATTTCTATGACACATCTTCAATTGATCTTGTACTTTATGTGTGATATTGGTTTTTCAGGAGAGCTTATTCTCAAACTATATCAGACAGCTTTGAAAAAGGGAAAACACTCCCCTAAATACATTGAAGCAATTGGTATCAGTTGGGCAAAAAAGGGCATCCGTACAGCAGAAGCTGCCGAAGAAGAAACTGCTGCTTTCAGCGGCCGGTATGCTCTTGTTTCCCGGTCTTTGGGAATACAACGCGGCCTTGTTCCTGCCGAGCGCGAGATCATTGATAGCTGGGAGAAATATCATTTTTCTGACACGATCATTGAAGAAGCATGCAAACGAACCGTGTTACAGACCGGTGGGACAAATTTACAATATGTATCACGTATTTTACATAGCTGGGCTAAAAACAATGTCATATCTCTTTCCGATATCGAACAATGTGACAAGGCCTATAAACAGCATAAAAAAGGAAACGATAAGAAAACCAGTACCGGTGCACGAAGTAAAAATCAATTTCAAAACTTCCCGCAGCGCACTTATACAAATGAAGATTATAACAGTTTAGAAAAACAGCTTTTACGCAGCGCTCACGCTGATTCATAGAAAGGGTTTCTAATTTTATGATTCTTACAAACAGTCAGTACCAGCAACTAATGTCAAAGTATTATGACCGACAATTAAAAACAAAGGATATCATGGAACAACGCTACCATGAAGTAGTAAACGCCATTCCTGAGTTAAAGGATCTGGACGAGAAAATTCGCAGCCTGTCCATCCAGCATGCAAAGTCACGTTTAACATCCGGCATCGATGGAGAAGATCTGGCTTCTACGATTGCACAGATCAGTGCAGAAAAGGAACGGCTTCTTATCGCTCATGGCTATCCTTCCGATTATCTAAAACCGGTATACACATGCGCGGACTGTCAGGATACCGGTTATATTGATGGACAAAAATGTCATTGCTTTGAAAAAGAAATTGTCAACTTTCTCTATGCTCAGTCGAATCTTAAAGATATTTTAGAAAATGAGAATTTTTCTCATTTTAATTTGGAATACTATCCGGATGACTATATTGAAGAAGCGACCGGACTTACCCCACGTGATAACATTCAGAGTGTAGTAGCCACAGTACGGTCATTTATCGATAATTTTTCAACAGCGCCGGGGAATCTTCTGCTTTACGGGAACACAGGTGTAGGTAAAACATTTCTTACCAATTGCATTGCAAAGGAGCTTTTAGACCAATCTTATACGGTTGTTTACTTGACTTCTATCAAACTATTTGATATTTTAGAAACGAATAAATTTGATCGCGATATATCCCGTACAGAAAAAGACAGTTCTCTCTCTTATATCTTGTCCAGTGATCTTTTGATCATTGACGATCTGGGAACTGAACTGAATAACAGTTTTACTTCGTCACAGCTCTATCATTGCATTGATACAAGACTGACAAACCATCGTTCCACTATCATCTCAACGAATCTTTCTTTTGACGATTTAAGAGAACAGTATAGCGAACGAATTTTTTCTCGTATTACAAGTAATTACTCTCTGTTAAAGATTACTGGCGACGATATACGCCTGAAAAAATTGCAATTGAGAACTACGCCACGATAAAAGAAACACCATTAATCATATATTAAATTTATTTCATACGGAGGAATCTATAATGAGTCAAAAAGATTTAGCACAAACCATCCCTTATGGAGATCTTGGTATCATTCCATTGGAAAGCAGTAAACTGATTGGAAAAAAGGTCGACGACTATATTGTTGGCTGGCGCACGGAAGCTGCTGTTGATTCATCAATCCACTTTAACAATTACAAGAGAGACTCTTATATCATCGACGCTGTTTGCCCACGTTTCGGTTCCGGTGAAGCAAAAGGTATCCTAAACGAATCCGTACGCGGCAAAGACATTTATCTACTCGTTGATGTTTGTAACCATAGCTTATCCTATACCGTTTGCGGTCAGGTAAACCATATGTCACCGGATGATCATTTCCAGGATTTAAAACGTATGATCGCAGCTATCAGCGGTAAAGCAAGACGTATCACGGTTATTATGCCGTTTTTATATGAAAGCAGACAGCATAAACGCAGTTCAAGAGAATCACTTGACTGTGCACTGGCTCTTCAGGAATTAACCAGTATGGGTGTTGAAAACATTATTACTTTTGACGCACATGACCCGCGTGTACAAAATGCGATTCCTCTTGTAAGTTTTGAAACAGTACAGCCAACATACCAGTTTATTAAAGCATTGTTAAAAAATGTTCCGGATATTAAGATGAATACAAAAAATATGATGATCATAAGTCCGGATGAAGGTGCTATGGGACGTGCAATCTACTTTGGTAACGTAGCCGGAGTCGATGTCGGTACTTTCTATAAGAGACGCGATTATACAAAAATTGTAGAAGGGCGCAATCCTATCATTGCCCATGAGTTTCTTGGTGATGACGTTGCCGGCAAAGATGTCGTTATCATTGATGATATGATCTCTTCGGGTGAAAGTATGATCGATGTGGCAACAGAACTGAAACGCCGCAACGCCGGCCGTATCTTTGTTGCTTCTACCTTCGGCTTGTTTACCAACGGTCTGGATAAATTTGATGAAGCATATAAAAATGGACTCATATACCGTGTTATGACTACTAACCTGGTATACCAGCCGGAAGAATTATTGCAAAAAGAATATTATATTAATGTAGATATGAGCAAATACATTGCTCTTCTGATTGACACATTAAATCATGATGCTTCTATTTCAGAATATCTCAATCCAACAGAGCGAATTGAGAATATTCTGAAAAAGTATCATCAGGAGACGCGTTAGCTGACAGCTAACCGTCTACTGTTCTGCAGCCGATGGATCGGTATCATCACCACTGTCTCCGTTTGGATCAGCGGCCGGCTCCTGCACATCAGGAGCTGACGTTGTCGGTGGCTCTGTTACAACCGGCGCTTCTGTCGGTGTCTGAGGTTTATCTTCTTCTGATTTTTTGTTATCATCTGGATCTTCATCCACTTTATCTTTATCATCCGGATCCACATCAACACTTCCACCACTTCCTGTATTGGTATCTTTTTTATCACTGGAAGAGCTGGAATAATGGGAATATTGACTGGTGGCACCATCCAACGTAAATTGCTTTATCTCAAGTTTCTCATGAAGTACACTCATAAAATCGTGCCAGATTCTTCCCGGATAGGTTGAGCCGTACAGATCAGCTACCGTCTTTGGCGAATCATATCCGACCCAGACAGCCGTTGTATAATATGGCGTATAACCGCAGAACCATCCGTCTTTTTTATCATTCGTTGTTCCGGTCTTACCGGCACTAGGCTGACCATTATTCAGTCCCAGTCCTCTCGCCGTACCACGAGTGACAACGCCTGTCAGGATATCCGTCATCGAACGGGCGGCATCTTTTTTATATATAGATTTTGTCTCTACTTTATCGGAAACAATCTCATTTTCCTCAATGTCCAATATTTTCACAATGCAGGTCGGCTCACGATATTTTCCATCGTTTTCCAATGCCGCATAGGCAGATGCCATCTCCAGCGTAGAGGTACCATACGTAAGTCCGCCCAACGATGCGGAAAGGTAATAATCTGATTTTACTATTTTGGAGAAATTCATATCCAGCAGGTACTGAAGTCCTACCTCTGGTTTTAATGTTTTAAACAACTGCCATGCAACGGTATTTTTCGATTTTTCAACCGCATATCTCAGAGAAATATAACCGGAATATGATCCATCTGAATTAGATGGGCCACCATTAAACTTATAATCATGCACCGTAGTACTTGCTGTTGATCCACGTTCCAAAGTAGGTGTATAAACAATCAATGGTTTTATAGAACTACCCGGCTGACGGAATGACTGAAAAGCACGGTTAAGAGAATATCCTTCTGCTTCCTGGCTGCGTCCGCCAACAATTGCCACCACATAGCCGGTCTTATTATCAATGCATACTGCAGACCCCTGCATTTTATAAGTGCCGTTGGTCTCTTTTTCCTTAAATCCGGACAAATTGGAATTCACTGCCTTCTGTAGTTCCTTCTGTTTTTTCAGGTCGATTGACGTATATATCTTATATCCATTATTCTTTAACATCTGCTGGGCAATTGAATATTCTTCTTCATACTCAGCTTCGTATTCTTTTCTCTCATCTTTTGAGTCAAATTGATTGCGGAATTCAAAGCCATTTACCTTCATTAATTCACGTGTTGCACAATAGGAGACAAATGTCTGGATATAGTCCCTCTTCTTGACTTCCTGCATATTTAATTTAATCTCTTCATTGTATGCTTCATCATACTGAACCTGGGTAATCACTTTGTCTGCAAGCATCTGATCCAAAATACGGTTCTTTCTTTTTTCCGTATTGTCAAAATTCTTGATCGGATCGTACAAAGTTGGATTATTCGGGATTGCACACAGGAATACAACCTGTCCAAGTGACAGCTCGGTACAGCTTTTATTAAAATACCCTCTCGACGCAGCCTCAATACCGTAATATCCATTCATATAATAGATGGAATTAAGATAAAACTCCAAAATCTGCTGCTTGGTATATTTGTCGTCTAATTCTCTGGCAATAAAGATTTCCTTTATCTTTCTTTCATATGTTTTTTTAGGCGACAAGAATACAGCTCGTGCTAACTGCTGCGTAATGGTTGACGCCCCCTGCGTTTTTTTACCATTATTCTTGATCAACGCCCAAAAAGCACGGACAATTCCTTTAAAGTCAACACCATTATGAGAGTAAAAATTCTTATCCTCTGTCACAATAACCGCATCTTTAGCCGCCTGTGGCAGCTTGTCAAAAGTCACATAATAAGAATCTTTTTCTCCTTTTAACTTCGCAATTTCGTTTCCCTTATTATTATAAACAATTGATGTTTCGGAAGCACGAAACGTTTCTGTCGAAGAGTTTTTTACCAGATTCCTGGCATCATCCTGCATAGCAAAAATTTCTTTTCCATATTTAAAATAAAAAACAATTCCGCCAATAAGAATTATCAATAAAAATACAAGCAAAGCAATCTTCATGCCAAGCCAAAATTTAGGATGTTTTCTTTGTTTCTTTTTTCTAGCCATAACAACCTCCATTTTCATATACGCCATTCAGATTATTCTTCATAATATCACATCTTACGATATCTTGCAAAGAATTTCTTCATGAATACTCCTCGCCCGATGCTCCCAGGTATGGGCAGAAGAAGCTGTATCAAACGCCTGCTGCTGCATCTCTTCCCACTTATCCCGGTCAGATAATACACTTCTGATCTGTTCCGGCAGAGTCTCCAGCTCATCCAATTCATAGAATATCACATCACGCCCGTTTTCTAATATTTCCTTCATATAACGGCTCCAGTCAGTAAAACAAACCGCACCATTGAGCATCGAGTTAAATACTCTGTCATGTGCACCATCTTTAAACCACGGCATCACATTAAGAGAAACCTTAGCTCTGCTGATCTGCTGCAGGCATCCCAACGATTCAAGCACGTTACCTTTTACAACATTTTCCGGGTGCCGGCACACAAGCCGGTCCCATCCTGCGCCAAAACAATGCACCTTTAGTCCTTCATCTGCCAGCGTTTTTACTACTTCTCCTCTGACATAGTGGCGTACATAAAGATCGATCATAATCATATTCGGCATTGTTTCCTTCAATCCTTCTTCACGGATATCCTCAACCTCATTGAGCAGATGCTTAATTATCCCTTCATCCATTCCCATATGAGGATGCGCGATCAGATCATCAATAATATTATGATAAAATTCGCTATACTCCTCATTCAGCCGGTCAATCACCGGATCAAAATCAGACGGAGGTGTATAATTACCTGTAAATACAATATCATACGGTCTTTCATCCCAGGTGGGAAGTGTCTCTTTTTTCCATAACGTGGTTCCTGCTAATGGCAGAAACGGTCCGCGCTTCAGTTCAGGGAAGAAACGTTTTAAATATGCTTCATGCTGCCGGTCAATAGAAATCTGCATATAGTCTTTTGGCAGATAAGGCAAGAACTTATGATAGTAAAACGGGTGATCTACTACAATATTGATCAACGGAATATTTCTCGCTTCAAAAAAGTTTATCCCCTTACTATCTATAAGGTAATCTTCCCCACTGCAGCCGTCAAAATTAAAACTAACAGCAGCGGTCACGCCCGGTTCAGCAAACCACAAAAGCTTCGAAAGACTGTCATACTCTGCACATTGGTCAAAATAAAACACTTCATAGCCAAGCCTTTGAAAGGTTTTGCCAAGTTGTTCACTAAAATACCAAAGAGTCTCAATTCCTCTGGTAAACAATACAAGTTTTCGTATCAAAGCACCGCCCTCTCTCTGTACAACTATGGTAGTTCAATCTTTGAATATTCTTTCGGCGGAAGTGCGGTTGTGGAATCATTCACAAATTTACGAACTGCCTGCGCCGCTTTTGGAATGGCTATATTGGTCCCAACTCCTGCCACACATCCACCCGGGCATCCCATTCCTTCAATCAGGCATCCATCTTTCTTTCCTGCCTTTGCCAGCAGGAGTACTTTCTGACATTCAGCCAGACCTTCTGCATGTTCAATAAACACCTCTGTTCCCGGATAGTATTCATCAATACATTTTTCAATAGCATTTGCCACTCCACCAGCTACCGCATAACCCCGTCCGGCACCTGTCGCATCGTGGATAGGTTCTTCTGCCTCGTAATTTTCCATATCAATACCCTTTGCCGCAAAAATAGCATCCAGTTCTTCAAATGTTATAACAAAATCCACGTCGCTTCTTACATTTCTTCTGGATGCCTCCAGCTTCTTGGCAGCACACGGACCAACAAACACAATTTTTGCCTCCGGATGTCGTTTTTTGATCGTACGAGCTGTTGCGACCATCGGCGTCAAGGCACTAGAAACAGTCTCTACCATATCCGGCAGCGTTCTCTTTGCCAACATAGACCAGGATGGGCAACATGAAGTAAGCAGAAACGGAAGCTTTCCTGTTTTGACATCATGTACATAGTGTCTGGCCTCTGTAATCGCACCAATATCTGCGCCCAGCGCCACTTCATACACTTCCGAGAAGCCAAGTTCCTTTAATGCTGCCGTTATTTTCCATAAATGAACATCATCACCAAACTGTCCGACTACTGCCGGTGCCAGTTCTACAATAACAGGTCCCTGCTTCAACGCCTGTATCAACTGAAATATCTGTGATTTATCTGCAATTGCACCAAACGGACAACTCGCCATGCATTGTCCGCATTTTACACATTTCTCATCATCAATTTTCGCTCTTCCCTGCTCATCACTTGTGATTGCTTTTGCGCCACAAGCTGCGGCACAAGGGCGAATTTTCTTGGCAATTGCTCCATAAGGACAGATAGCATTACATTTTCCGCACTTAATGCATTTATCTTTATCAATATGCGATTTGCCATTTACTATGTGAATTGCCTCACGTGGACATACTTCCACACATGGATGCGCCACACACCCGCGGCATTGATCACTCACTTCATAAACATTATCGGCACACTTATCACATGCCGATGGAATCACCTGCATAAGTGGCGGCTCATAGTATTTTTCTGCTACATTACTAGCATCCATACCACTTGTAATATGAACTGGCGCATCGTCTGGACGTAGTGAAAGTCCCATAGCGAGACGCACTCTCTCTGAACAGACAGCACGTTCACGATAGATACTCTCCCGGTACAGCGGCGTATCTCCCGGCGTGACTTTATACGGGATTGCTTCAATATCATCATTGATATTGTCCGAGTCAAATGCTACCTTGGCAACTTCCATAAACACCTTTTTTCGTATCGTCCGCAATGGTGTCTGTATTCCACGCATCCCCATTCAGCATACCTCCTTATACAGTCCTGCAAAACTAGTCGTCTTCCTCCGGAAGTGCCAGTTTCTGCTCTACCATAACTTTTTCATCCAGACAGACAAAAATGTCATCTACCGTTTCTTTCTTCATCTTAGGAGTCAATACACTCACTACCGGCACAACAATCATTCCGGCAATCATAGCAGCCGCCCCTGCATTGATCGGCGAACCCAGACAATTCAAAAACATATTAGAAACCGTTATTCCAACACCACAGATAAAGCTTGCCCATACAGCAGCTTTTGTAACACCTTTCCAATATAATCCATACAAAAACGGAGCAAGAAAGGCACCTGCCAATGCCCCCCAGGAAATCCCCATCAACTGAGCAATAAATGTTGGCGGATCCAGCGCAATAACGACTGAAATGATAATAAAGAAAGCTAACAGAGCTCTCATCCAGATCAACTGCTTTTTCTCATCCATATTTTTTACAAACAGTGGTTTGATAAAATCTAATGTCAACGTTGAACTCGAGGTCAGAACAAGACTTGAAAGCGTTGACATAGAAGCTGACAAAACAAGCACAATAACGATTCCGATCAAGATATCCGGTAATGCCATCAACATCGTAGGAATGATCGTATCATAAGGCACTTTACCATCTGCCCCGGCAGTAATTCCGGTCAACTGACCAAATCCACCCAAAAAGTAACAGCCGCCTGAAATCACAACAGCAAACAAAGTAGAAATAATGGTTCCTGTTTTTACTGCTTTTTCATCCTTAATAGCATAGAATTTCTGCACCATCTGAGGCAGCCCCCATGTTCCCAGAGACGTCAGGATAACGACACTCAGCAGTCCCATAGGATCCGGACCGAAAAACGAAGCATACGCCCCAGGCATGACATCACTTGGAATCTCTGCAAGCTCTTTCACTGCTGCCAAAAAACCGCCATGCCCACTCAGCACGGCTGCAATTACGGCAACAATGCCAAATAACATAATGATTCCCTGTATAAAATCGTTCCATGCTGTCGCCATGTACCCGCCTATAATAACATAAATACCGGTAAGCACTGCCATCACAACGACACACACTTTGAAGTCAATTCCAAAGACTTCTTCAAATAAATTTGATAAACCACTATACACAGAAGCCGTATATGGTATCAAAAATATAAAAGCAATTGCTGACGCTGCCACACTCATTGTTTTACTTTCATATCGTTTTCCAAAAAAATCAGGCATTGTCACTGAATGTAGATGCTTTGTCATAATTCGTGTACGCCTTCCCAAAACAACCCACGCTAAAAGTGATCCGATCACAGCATTACCAATGCCAATCCATGTTGATGCCAGACCGAACCGATATCCAAACTGTCCTGCATATCCAATAAACACAACCGCAGAAAAATAAGAAGTTCCATAAGCAAACGCTGTCAGCCACGGTCCAACCGAACGTCCTCCCAGCACAAATCCATTAACATCTGTTGCATTTTTTCGTGAATAAACTCCAATTCCAATCATAACAGCAAAGAATACAATCAGAAGCACTACTTTAATTACCATTTTATCCTCCATTCTAGACGTTTTCATAAAGAAACCGTGTGTAACACCATTTAGTGCATACACACGGTTATATTGTACCATATCTGAATATTTACTGTAAAGAATTTCCTATCAAGCTTCAAATTCCCACCTACAGTTATTATTTTTTAGCTACCTCTAATCGGATCAGTGACTTTCTCAACGCAAGCTCTGCCCGTGACATATTAATATTTTGATCGGTACTTTTTAAGCGCCGTTCCGCTCTTGCCTTTGCCTCGTTGGCGCGATTAATATCAATTTCCTCGGGCCATTCACAGGATTGTGCCAGTATAGTAACCTTGTCCTGCGTAATCTCCATAAATCCTTCAAGGACAGCAGCTTCTCTAAACTCACCACCTGCCTCAGTAATTGTCATAATTCCCGGTGCAAGGATCGTTGTTAAAGGAATATGATCCGCATATATACCGATCTCTCCCTCTGTTGTAGTCAATTCCACCATTTCTACGTCGTTTTCATAAAATACGCGTTCCGGTGAAATGACCTCCAGATGAAATTTCTTGCGGTCTGCCATGTTATATCACGCCCTTTCTACTTACTCTCTTTATAACGTGTTACAACATCATCAATGCTGCCTGCATTTAAGAAATACCCTTCTGGGATCTCATCATGCTGACCATCCAAAATCTCCTTGAAACCCTGAATAGTGTCAGAGAGCTGTACGTATTTACCTGGAATTCCGGTAAACTGCTCGGCAACATTAAAAGGCTGCGACAAAAATCTTTGTACTTTTCTCGCACGATTGACAAGCATTTTTTCATCTTCAGAAAGTTCATCCATACCAAGTATTGCGATAATATCCTGTAATTCTTTGTAGCGCTGTAATATCTCCTGAACACCACGAGCCACTTTATAATG
The DNA here is from genome assembly GCA_934338065.1 of uncultured Eubacterium sp. Taxonomy (GTDB): domain Bacteria; phylum Bacillota; class Clostridia; order Lachnospirales; family Lachnospiraceae; genus Eubacterium_F. The sequence goes on from CAKRGX010000001.1 coordinate 27,789, forward strand.
CTCTTCACCCAGAATACGCGGGTCTAGCATACGCGAAGTAGATGCCAGCGGATCAACTGCCGGATAAATACCCAGCTCTGCAATGGAACGTTCCAATACCGTTGTGGCATCCAGATGTGCAAATGTTGTTGCCGGTGCCGGGTCAGTCAGGTCATCGGCCGGCACATAGACTGCCTGTACAGATGTAATAGAACCATTCTTTGTTGACGTAATACGTTCCTGTAAAGCACCCATTTCGGTCTGCAGAGTAGGCTGATAACCAACCGCGCTCGGCATACGTCCCAAAAGTGCGGAAACTTCTGAACCTGCCTGAGTAAAACGAAAAATATTATCGATAAAAAGGAGTACATCCTTTCCACCTTTATCACGAAAATACTCTGCCATAGTCAATCCTGTAAGTCCGACACGCATACGTGCTCCAGGTGGCTCATTCATCTGTCCAAATACCATGGTTGTTTTATCGATTACTCCGGATTCTATCATTTCGTAGTATAGATCATTACCCTCTCTGGTTCGTTCGCCTACTCCTGTAAATACGGAATAACCACCATGCTCTGTCGCAATATTAGTAATCAACTCCTGGATCAATACGGTTTTTCCTACTCCGGCACCTCCGAACAATCCGATCTTTCCACCTTTTTGATAAGGACATAAAAGATCAATAACCTTAATTCCTGTTTCTAATATTTCAGAATCCGTTGACTGTTCTTCAAAAGAAGGCGCTTTTCTATGAATAGGGTCATATTCTTTTACCTTTGGCGGCTCTTTCTCATCAATTGGCTCACCAAGCACATTAAACATACGCCCCAGCGTTTCTTCTCCGACCGGAACCTTAATCGGTGATCCTGTTGCTTCTGCCGTCATACCACGTACCAACCCATCTGTTGGTCCCATGGCAATACATCGAACAATATCATCTCCCAGATGCTGTGCCACTTCCACAACCAGACGGCCATCCTCTTTCTGGATATTGATGGCTTCATTGATCTCCGGAAGGCTGCCATTTTCAAACTTAATATCCAAAACGGCACCGACGATCTGAGTGATCACGCCGAGATTTGTATTACTATTCTCTGCCATTTTCTACCTCCATTCTAGCTGATCGCAGATGCGCCAGCCACAATCTCTGTCAATTCCTGGGTAATCGCCGCCTGACGCGCACGATTATACTGCAAACCCAGGGTATCAATCATCTCCTCCGCATTACTTGTCGCCGAATCCATTGCCTGCATACGAGCACCATTTTCACTGGCTACAGACTCTGTCAATGCACCAAAGATCAAACTATTCATATACAAAGGAATAATATATTCCAGAGTGTCTTCCTCCTCTGGCTCATAATTCATGATTGCAGCTGGTCCCTGTTTTTCTTCCATCTGCGTCTGTGTATCTTCCTGACTAAAAGGAAGAATCTTAATTAATGTAGGGATCTGTGTTACTGTATTTTTAAATATGGTATATGCTAAATATACCTCGTCAATCTCACCATTTTCCAAAGCACCTATCACTGTTTTCCCAATAGAAACAGCATCACCAAACAGTGGATGATTCATCACCTCGGAATAGTCTCCACGACAATCATACCCTTGACGCTGCAGACTTTCCATGCCTTTTCTTCCAACTGGATAAATAACCGTATTGTTTTTATCAAAGTCCCCATGCGTAACAAGTTTTACAACATTGGAATTATAGCCACCCGCCAGACCACGATTTGAAGTAATCACAATGATTCCCTTTCTAACCTGTCCATCCGTTGTTTCCCTGTTTCCAAAAGAAAGGCCAGCGGACCCGGACCTGGCTAACATTCCGGATACTGTCTCGTACATTTTGTCAAAGTATGGTTTTGTCTCCTCGGCGCGTCCCTTTGCTTTCTGTAACTTCACCGTAGAAACAAGCTTCATCGCTTTTGTGATCTGAGAAGTGCTTTGTATACTGGCTTTCCGCCTTTTAATATCTCTCATTGAGGCCATATCATCACACCTCTCTATCGTTCACTAACGAACACTTTTTTATATTCCTCGATCGCGTGGATCAATTTTTTTTCTGTCTCTTCTGTGATTTCTTTCTCATCACGTATCGCAGCAGGCACTTCTGGATATTTTTCGTCAACAAAAGCAAACAATCCTTTTTCAAATGATAAAATATCTTCTACTGGAATATCCAGTAAATACTGTTTTGTTGCCGCATAAATAATGATAACCTGATACCATACCGGAAGTGGTGCATATTGATCCTGTTTAAGTATTTCACGGATCCTCTCACCTTGATCTAACTGACGTCTTGTATCCGCATCCAGGTCAGAACCGAACTGCGAAAATGCTGCCAGCTCACGATACTGTGCCAGCTCAATTCGGATCGGACCGGCAATCTTCTTCATCGCCTTGATCTGAGCAGAACCACCAACTCGCGATACCGAAAGTCCCGGGTTCACTGCCGGACGGAATCCTGAATTAAACATCTCTGTTTCCAGATATATCTGCCCATCCGTTATAGATATAACGTTTGTCGGAATATAGGCAGACACATCACCTGCCTGCGTCTCTATGATCGGCAGTGCTGTTAAGGAACCACCACCCAGTTTATCCGAAAGTCTTGCGGCACGTTCAAGCAGACGGGAATGTAAGTAAAATACATCACCCGGAAAAGCTTCACGTCCTGGTGGTCTGCGGAGCAGCAGGGACAGCGTACGATAAGCAGCCGCATGTTTCGTCAGATCATCATATATGATCAATACATCTCTGCCCTGTTCCATCCATTCCTCTCCAATCGCACATCCGGCGTATGGTGCGATATATTGAAGCGGTGCTAACTCACTTGCTGTTGCTGCAACAACTGTTGTATAGTCCATTGCACCATTTTCTTCTAATGTTTTCACGATATTCGCTACCGTAGACGCTTTCTGCCCTATCGCAACATAAATACACAGCACATTTTGATCTTTCTGATTAATGATCGTATCGATTGCAATAGCAGTCTTACCTGTCTGGCGGTCACCAATGATCAATTCACGCTGTCCTCTTCCTATCGGCACCATGGAATCAATCGCCTTAATACCGGTCTGTAGCGGTGTATCGACAGATTTACGGGAAATTACACCAGATGCCACACGCTCTATCGGACGCAGTTTATCCGTTTTGATAGGGCCCTTTCCATCAATTGGCTGACCTAACGCATTCACTACCCGTCCACACATAGCATCACCAACCGGAACCGTTGCAACACGACCGGTCGTCTTTACTATATCGCCTTCATTGATATTGGCTGTATCTCCTAAAAGTACGGCACCAACATTATCCTCTTCCAAGTTCATGACCATACCATATACTTCGTGCGGAAATTCCAACAGCTCTCCCTGCATAGCCTTTTCCAAGCCATGAATACGGGCAATACCATCGGCAACCTGAATGACAGTTCCTACATTAGCCACTTCAAAATCGGTACTGTATTTCTTTATCTCATCTTTAATCACTGAGCTGATTTCTTCAGGTCTTAAATTCATGTATTAGCGCACCTTCTTTCTATAGCTTTACTTTATACAATTGTCTGGACAACGTATCCATTTTGGTCCGGATACTATTATCCAGCACACGGTCTCCGATCCGTACGACAATCCCACCCAAAAGACTTTCATCAAGTTCATAGTGGAGTTCCAGACTCTCGTACTCAGAAACCTCAAGAATTTTCTTTTCAATCTTCTCTTTCTGTACATCGGACAATGGCATTGGTGTTGATATCTTTACTACACCAATCTTTTTATATTCTTTTGCCTGTTCATCAAAATAATCCAACACAGCAAGGATCTCGCCAATACGTCCTTTATTCACAAGAACATGGAAAAATCCCATCATATCATCGGACACTTTTGTCTTAAAAATCTCATCCAAAACAGAATATTTCTTTTCATGTGTCATGTCCGGATGACATAGCATTGTTATAAAATCCGGATTGTCTTCAATCACACTTCGGATCATCTTTACTTCATTCCAGATATCATCCAGCTTGTTTTCTTCCAGTGCAAGAGAAAACAAAGCATCTCCATATACCTTCGAAACTAATTTTGCCATGTCTCTTCACCCATTTCTTTCAAGGTCTCATCAATAAGCTCTGCCTGCGTCGCTTCATCCATCGATTGAGACACAAACTTGCCAGCCATAAGAGACGCTACCTGAACCATCTCCTGCTTCATTTCATCTCGGACCTTGTCCTTCTCAAGAGCAACTTCGCGCTCTGCACGAGTCACGATGCGATGTGCTTCATCACCCGCTTCTGCCACAATTTCATTAGCGCGGTTTTTCGCTTTTTGTCTGGCTTCAGCCAGAAGCTCTGCTGACTCGTCTTCAACCTTTGCCAGCCGGGCATCATACTCTTCTTTCATACCTATGGCATCTTTCTTCGCAGATGCTGCTTCATCTAACTGATCCTGAATAAACTTCTTTCTCTTTTCCAGCATCTTTCTAGCCGGGTTAAAAAGAAGATAGGATAACAAAATAAACAGCACCAGCATAGCAACCAATGTAATGCAGGTATCCAATATTAATTGGGGATCCAGTCCAAATAATCTGCCACTCATTTACAATCCCTCCTTTCTAAAATTTCTCAGGTGGATTGTACATTAACCAAGTGGTTTTACAAACAAAAGGATCATGGCAACAACCAGACCATAAAGACCTGTTGTCTCTGCTACTGCCTGTCCAAGAAGCATCGTGGACATAATCTCACCACGGGCACCCGGGTTACGTCCTACAGCGCTTGCACCATAACCTGCAGCAATACCCTGACCTACACCAGGTCCGATACCTGCGATAACTGCCAATCCTGCACCAATTGCTGATGCTGCATGAATCAAATCTGCTCCTGTAATACCATTCATAATAAATTCCTCACTTTCTGCTGCGCTCTTATGCGCTTTTTATTTTATTCTTCAATATCTGCGGCATTTGCTATAAATACCATTGTCAGCATGGCAAATACATATGCCTGCAATGCCCCGGCAAACACATCCAGATAGGCATGCAGTGCCGCCGGCCAGATCCACAAAACAAACTTCGGAAGAAGCCCGTAGATCAACGCCATCATCATAGTACCCGACAAAATATTTGCGAAAAGACGCAATGATAAGGATACCGGTGTTGCGAATTCACTGATCACGTTAATCGGAAAGAATAGGAAAAATGGTTCAAACAATCCCTTGAGCCGTCCCCATTTCTGCCATTTAATACCTTGATACTGAATCATCACAAAGGTGATCAGACCAAGCGGCAGCGTTATACCATAATCAGCCGTCGGTGGTCGTAAGCCAAAAAGTCCCGACAGATTACAGACAATCAGAAACATAAACACAACACCAATATAATTTCGGAATTTTGGTGCCAGTTTTTTACCCATATTACTTACAACCAAATTGTCCAGTGTTTCTACCATCAACTCAATGACATTGAGAAATCCTGTTGGTGCTTTTGTTGGATCTGCTTTTGCTATAATCCGGTTCGCCACGATCGCAAATGCAATCAGAACCACCATAACAATAGCCAGGCATACATGGGTTGTTGTAATATATACTTCCACACCGCCTATATGGATCGGCCAGTACCCATGCACGTAAAAATCTACTCCTTCCACGTTCTCACTCTCCTTTCCTCATTTTTTTATAACAAACAAACCTACAAACTCTATGCCTGCAGTTCTGTTTTATAAACTTTAGTTCTTATTTTTTCTATCAGCGGAACCATAAGTGCTGCTATCTTCCGTGCAAGCAGTCCGGCAAGAACTGTATAGGGTGATATCCACTCTGCAAGCAGGAATCCGGCAAACAAAACGGCAATTTCGATAATACTCCTTGTTGTTGCCATAGCCCGGGAATGATTGACCGCTTTCTTTTCCGGAAGATCAAGTTCTATATCGATACTTCGATATAAATGAAACATCATGGCACTTGCTGTTACACTTCCCACTAGCTCTCCCAATACATATGACAGTGGATTCGGCACAAAGAACACCCCTGCCAGTATAACAAGAACTGCTAACAGCCAGATTCCTATCAGTACTTCGATCAGACTAATCTTTGCTATCTTCATCCACATTCTCCTTTTTCTCTCCGGGATGATATACCCCTGTGAGTACAAGCATACTTCGTAACGATGCTAACAACCCAACAAACAGCATCACTACCATCCAAAGATTAGTATGAAACAATTTGTCAATATAATAACCAATCCCCAGACTCACCGCCATGCAGATCATCATTGCAAGACCAATCTGCAAAATCATAGAGAAGGCATGTACGATTTCTTTGCGGTTCTTATCTTTGTCTCGTCTTCTCATGGTCAGCAGCTCCTTCTATCTAATTAAATCTCTCTTGCTTTTTTTACACAGGCTTTCTGTCCTTCAATCACTGCACTCCGCAGCCCCTTTTCTTCTAAGACACGGACTGCTTCAATCGTTGTTCCTCCCGGTGAGCAGACCATATCTTTCAGTTCTCCCGGATGCTTTCCTGTCTCTAAAACCATTTTAGCACTTCCCATCACGCTTTGCGCTGCCAGCTCATATGCCTGCTGTCTTGGCATACCATCGGCAACTGCGGCATCCGCCATCGCCTCAATAAACATAAAAACATATGCCGGGGAACTTCCACTTACACCTATTACCGTGTCTATCATGTTCTCCGTAACAACCGCAACAACACCAAAGCTTTCAAAAAGTGTAACCGCCTTCTTCTTCTCCTGCTCACTCACATTGTCATTAAAGCACATGCCGGTTGCTCCGGCAAGCACTAACGCCGGTGTGTTTGGCATTGTCCTCACAAGCTTAACAGGTTTTCCAAATAATTTTTCTATATTTCCAATGCTCTGACCGGCAGCTATCGAAATGATCAGCGCATCCTTTTTTACAACATCAGCAATTTCTTCGATTACCTGCTGAAACTGGTATGGTTTTACCGCAAGTATCAGGACATCTGCCTCCTGAGCTACTTTTTTATTGTCAGTCGTAACTGTCACACCTAACTGTTTTTGTATCTCCTTCAGTGCTGTTTCACTGCGTCTCGACACCAAAACATCTTCTTTTGCGTAGATTCCTTTGGTCAGGATGCCCTTAAGCATCGCCTGTGCCATATTCCCACAGCCAATAAATCCTAACATGCTTTTCCCTCTTTCCTGTCTAGTCTTCCTCTATCATATCGACACGGCGCTTATGTCTTTCTACGCCGGAAAATTCTGTGTCCAAAAAAGTATCTACAATCTTTTCTGCCAGCCCGGCACCTACTACCCTGGCACCAAATGCCAGAATATTAGCATCGTTATGTAATCGTGTTGCTTCTGCACTAAAACAATCACTGCATACCGCTGCACGGATTCCATTTACTTTATTTGCCGCAATAGATATTCCGATTCCTGTCCCACAGATCAAAATACCCTTGTCACATTCACCGTCAACAATCGCATGCGCAACCTTCTTCCCATAGATTGGATAATCCACCGGGTCCGCACTGTAACTGCCATAATCCTTGTACTCAAGTCCTCTCTCTTCTAAATGTTTCATAATGATCTGTTTCAGATCATACCCCGCCTGATCGCTCCCTAAAGCTATCATGTTTCATCCCTCCTTTTTTCATATGTCGTATTGGTCAGTTCCACTGCAATTTCTTCTTAACTTTATATAACAGGTCTTTCAACTCGACATAACTCTCTTCATACGCTTCTTCATCACCACTATATGGATCCTGTACATCCGGTTCAAGCGCTTCTCCTTCTTCCTCTTCCTCTGCGAACTCCTTTAATGTATACACACTTTCTGTCAGTCCAAACTCTTCGATCAGCTTTACCTTCTCCATGAAGTTCATCGAAAGTATCAGCGTATGCTCATCCACCTCGTCTGGTACAAATCCCTGCGAAACCTGTTCCTCACATGGCACCGCATGGTTCATCAACAGATCCGTAACTTTCTTATTGCGTGGTTCCGGGAATAACACAACCAGTCCTCTGGAACAGATTTCTTTCGACCGATCCATCAAAATACTTTTCATGATCCATTCTGCCATCGGACTCAATATTACATTTTCCTTGCATACAAATATAATTTTGTTATATTCTGCCATGCAGTCCCCTCCCATCAATCTTCAGAAAGAAATATAATATGCTGCCCCGCTGCCTTCAACAGGCGATTCATGATTGCTTCGCCCTTCTCTTCCTGCGAAAAGCTTTCAGAAAGAATCACTTCTACACCTTTATGGTCAAATGTCCTTAGTGCGGCAAACAATCCCTGTTCAATCGTTTTCTTGTCTCTCGATCCAACCGATACAACTTGTCCATAAGGATAACAATGCTGTGTTTCATCGGTTGCCAGTATTCCTACTTCTTCTTCTTTATATTTTTTTGCAAGCTGATTAATCCGTTCAATCACCAGTTTTGTGTCTCCATCGAAAACTGTCATGTCTGCTTTCGGTGCATAATGCCTGTATTTCATCCCCGGTGCCTTTGGCCGGATAGAGGCATCCTTTGCCGATAAGCCCGGATCCATCATTACCTCACCGATCACCGCTTCTATCATATGTTTTGTAATATGCCCCGGTCTGAGAATAACCGGCACCTGTTCTGTCAGGTCAATGATCGTAGACTCAACGCCAATTCCTACGGTTCCCCCATCAATAATCATGTCAATCCTGCCATCCAGGTCTTCTTTCACATGCTCTGCCATCGTTGGGCTGGGACGCCCTGATACATTAGCACTTGGCGCTGCAATAGGAAGTCCCGCTGCAGCGATCAACTGTCTCGCCCCCTCATGTTCCGGCATACGGACTGCTACGGTATCCAGACCACCTGTTGTTTCATAGGGTACAGCCTCACTTTTATCAAAGATCAGCGTCATAGGCCCAGGCCAAAAAGCTTCCATCAAAGGATAGGCTGTCGCAGGAACATTTTTTACAATGGCTGACAATTCATCTATCTTACTTATGTGAAGTATCAATGGATTATCACTTGGACGTCCCTTTGCTTCATATATTTTCTTCGCAGCTTCCGGATGCAGGCCGTCACCGCCCAGACCATATACCGTCTCTGTAGGGAAAGCAACCAGTCCATGCCGCCGGATAATATCAGCCGCATGCCTCAGATCATCCGACTGGTATCCCCTTTGTCTGTCCCAGTAAATATATTCCGTCTTCATAATAATCTCCATTCCATCATATTTCATCGTGTTAGAATATCATACCATATTTTGGCTATTTATACAAGAAATTTTCCACTCCCTCACAAATCCCATGTGCCATTTTTCTTTGATAAGCCGGGTCCTGCAAAAGGGCTTCTTCCTCAGTATTTGATAAGAAACCACACTCTACAATAACAAGAGGACTGCGTACTTTACGGAGCATAAAATAACTATCATTTCCTTTTTCTTTTCGATGGTTGTCATCCTGCAGAACTTCCCGGATACTGTTCTGGATACAGGAGGCCAGTTTCTTTCCCTCTGCTGAAGCACTATAATAAAAAACCTGCGCTCCCTTTGCCGCTGACGAAAAACTGTTTTGATGAATACTGACAGTAAGCCGGGGTGCCTTTTCCCCAATGACCGCTACCCGGTTTTTCATATCCGTTAACTTCTTTGAACTTTCGTTTCCCTGACATAACGCTTCATCTTTCTCCCTTGTCATATATACAGTATACCCGGATGACACCAATTCAGTCCTGACAAATCTCGCAATTGCCAGGTTAATATCTTTTTCCATAGAATTTGATACCCCTACTTTCCCCGGATCGAATCCCCCATGTCCCGGATCAATTACAATTACTTCTTTGCTTCCTTTCTTTCCTATGTTCAATGTCTGCAGCTGCTGCTTCCTTTGTCCAAAATAAAAAATGGCAGCAAAGGTACAGAGAATACCTAGCGCTGCCATCCAATAAGGTCTGCGTTTCAACGAATCACGTCCCTGTTTGTCTTCCCTAAAGTATATGAGAAAGTGATTGTTGATAGTATATTTATTTTTTCAACCCTTCTTTTATCGTACTCCATGTAACGGCACGTTCAAATCCCAGCTTCCAGAACGCGACTCCGGCACATTCATTTTTTCTCACCACTTCCATTTTCTTTTTCAGTGAGGTTTCTTCCTCAAGCCAGATCTTGTACGTAGCACTACCGGATTTAAACTGTGCGTAATATTGACCGGTGGTATCATCCCATACCGGTGAGGCATCATTGGCACGCACCATACTTTCAGCCCCACTCATACCATAGGCTTCGGAGGTTACTTTCTTCCCTCTAACCTCTTTCCAAAGCCTTGTATAAAATGGCAGTGCTGTTATAACACGCTCCTTTGGCACTTTCGCCAATACATTTTTCACGCCAGCTTCCACAAAAGGAAGAGAAGAAACCGATCCGCTTTCCTGAGATCCTGCATAATGCTCGTCATACGCCATAAGAATAACATAATCAACAATTTTCCCCTGTTCTTCCAGATCATAATAGGCATTAAATTCTGCCGGGGAATAATTATCAACCGACACCGTCAGATCATTCATATGACACTTCAATGTAAGCTCACGTAAAAACTGAAGATACGCACTTGCGGTATCTTTTGTCACTTTTTCAAAATCCACATTAATTCCGTCCAGATCATTCTGTATCGCTGTTCCAACCAGACTGTTAACTAACTTTGTGCGGTTTGCCGTGATGCCTAACACTTTGTTTAACTGGAGTCCTTTCTTAAAGTCATTGACCAGCCCCCATACCTTCAGTCCCTTTTCATGTGCCTGCGAAACATAGGACGCATTAGCAAGTGATGTGAAGCCTCCTTCATTATCTTGCAGCGCATACCACGTAGGACTGATCACATTTAAAGAAGATGCCTGCTGTAATGAACCTGGCAATGTCTTGCTTCCGGTGACATTGGTCATCTGATGCCATCCCAGACAGACTGTCTTGCCAAAAGAGAGCTGTGGAAAGCTTTCGGGTGTTTTGTCAAACTTCCACGTGCTCTTCTTTTTCCCGCTGATGCTGTCGCTTGGAATATAGCCCGTCACTCCATCCTCCGTAGTTACTGCCGTATACCCGTTTTCTTGCTTTTTACTCTCCTCAACAAAGACACGGCCGCCCTCTGCCACCTCCGTTAGATAAGCATACTTTTTCCCTGGACCTACACGAACCCGCACCGCATCTTTTAATGAGCCAAAAGTATAGGCCGCCTCACGGTCATACATGATTACAAGACGGGATGGATTCTTATACTCCTTGTAATAACAGGATGTATGTTCACCGATAAAAGACAGATCAACATAATACTCTCCCGAAATCTTCTTCAATATCGGTTTTTCTCTATCTTTTGTCTGTTTGCCGATTACATAATGGCTGTCATCTGCTTTCGCTGTAATAACACCCTCTGATGTGGCATAGGATAAACTTCCTTCTATTGTATCAACATAAATCCTCTGATCCATCTGCGTAGATGCCACCGCCGCAGGAACATAAATCTGATTTCCTTCTTTTTTTGCCTTCTTCTCTGACAACCGGTCATCCACTACCAGGGCCGTTTCCCCTTTCTTAACTTTAAATATGGTATTGATATCCCGTTGTTCATTACTTGGAGAAATATATTTATAGACCAAAAAAGCACCAGCTAATATAAATGCTGCAACTACTGCCAAAAGAATGGTCCTTCTTATTACCTTTTTGCGTTTGTCCATTGCCTTCCCCTTCCTTACACATTATGCTCATTATCGACATTATAATATAGAACAGTCTATGTTTCAAGGGAAACAGACACTTACGAAGACTTTTATGTTGACAAAACATATTTAATTAAATAAAATTTAATTGTTTCAATAATTTGTAGCTGCAGAATGGAGATTACTATGAAAAAAATAGAAGACTACATAAGAAGTATACCGGACTTTCCTGAAAAAGGTATTATTTTCCGTGACATTACAACAGTCCTACAGGATCCGGATGGACTAAAGCTTGCGATTGACCAGATGATCGATGTTTTAAAAGATGTGGACTTTGACGTAGTTGTCGGTACCGAATCCCGTGGTTTTATATTTGGTATGCCGATTGCTTATGCACTAGGCAAAGGATTCGTTCCGTGCCGCAAAAAAGGAAAACTGCCTTGTGAGACAGTTTGTACAAGCTACGAACTGGAATACGGCAGCGCTGAGATTGAATTACACAAAGATTCTATCCTTCCGGGGCAGAAAGTTATTCTTGTCGATGACCTGATCGCCACGGGCGGTACAATGGAAGCATGCGCACGACTGGTTGAACAGCTTGGTGGTGAAGTTGTAAAGATTCTTTTTCTACTGGAATTAGCCGGTCTTAAAGGAAGAGAACGCCTAAAAGGCTATGACGTATCTTCTCTTGTCACTTATAATGGTAAATAAATAGAAATGGGGCTGTCCCGGCAGCCCTATTCAAATAGTTTCGTACAAAAGTCAGCCATAAACTCTACACTTTCTTTCATCCCATCTTCGAACCAGTGAACCAGCACTGTCTGAAATGCACCTTGAAGTGCAAGCAGCTTATAGTGTTCATCTGGTGACTTCACAGGGAAAATCGTTTCCAGGCAAAAAATCAATTCAACAAAGGAATTGTTTGATAGATTAGCCTGCAATAAAAGCCGAAAAGCTTCTTTCTCTTCCTGTATCTTTTGAAATGCATTGACAAAAAAATGATACAGCTCTTCTTTGCTATGAACTTTTTTCAAATTTTCCTCCAGCGCATGTGACACTGTATTGCACAGTTCGCAGACAATGTCCTCTTTGGAAGAATAATTACGGTAAAAGGCGGAACGGGACACACCAGATCGTTTCACTAATTCGGTAATCGTAATTTTTTCGAATGGCTTCTCATTCATCAGGTAGATCAGTGCCGTTTGTAAACACTCTTTTGTTAAATGATTCGATTCCTCATTTGACATACGTAAGATGTCTCTTTTTTGTAGTTCTGTTTTCTTTTCTGATTCAGACATTTTAACCCCCATTCCGCAGGCAGCAAAATAGTCTTGTACCGGATGACCCGACGCATATTATTTACATTATTGCGATGTTACAAATTCCTGCTTTTTGTTTTGTCCATGATATTTTTCTTGCTAATATTGGCCTTTGATGTTACACTTGTAACACCAATACAACTGTAACACTATGGAATTAACATGTCAAAGAAAAATAAGGAGACAGTATATGAAAAATAAATATCAGGAATATTTAACAATTCCAAATTTAATGGGGTATTTCCGTATTTTCTTAATCCCTGTTTTTCTTTTTATCTTTTATCACGCAGATACAGATACCGGCTATATAGCAGCACTGATCATTCTGCTGCTTTCCTATCTGACCGATTTTCTGGATGGCAAGATTGCCCGGCGGTTTGATATGGTGACAGATTTTGGCAAAATGCTGGATCCTGTTGCTGACAAACTGACCCAGGGCGCCATGGCGTTTGCTTTGATTTTCCGTTACCCTTCTATGCTGTGGATCTTTCTTATGTTTCTTGGCAAGGAGATCTATATGGGAATTTTGGGTCTATATATCATCCGCAAAGGACATGCCGTCCAGGGAGCACAATGGTTTGGCAAAATATGTACCGGAATTCTAGATGTTGTATCCCTGCTTCTGTTGTTCTTTCCTAATATGTCACTTCTTTGTGTCAACCTGCTGATCGCTCTTGTTTTCATTTCCATGGTAATCACATGGGCTATGTATATTGTTTTTCACTACCGGCTTCTTCACAACAAGCCAATAAAAAAAATAGGACTGGGGAAAATTATGATAATTGTTGCATGTATTATTCTATATCTTTTGGTTGGAGGTCTCGTTCCTTATCTTTATCAGCCTTCTGTCAGCAAAGAGTACAAGGAAAAAGCAGCTCAGACAGAGTATTTCTCGGACAATGTTTCTGACGAACGCGCTGTAATCCTGGAGGAAAATGAGACGGCACTGGAAGAACGCATCCGAATGATTTCACGGGCAAATAACAACATTATCTTATCTACTTTTGATTTTCATTCGGATGATTCCGGAAAAAAGATGATTGCCGCTTTATTACAGGCTGCGGAACGGGGAGTCCATGTTAAACTCCTTGTAGATGGTTTTAATGCATCCCTCAACATGGAAAGCAATCCTTTCTTTTATGCCCTGGCGGCAGAAGAAAATGTAACGATCAAAGTATATAATAGCGTGCATCTACTCACGCCATGGAAAGGAATCAGCCGTATGCATGATAAATATCTCGTCGTTGATGATTCCCTCTATATTTTGGGTGGACGTAATACATTCGATTATTTTCTTGGAAACGGACAGAATGGATATAAGAATTACGACCGTGACGTTTTAGTCTATCATAAGGGAAACAGAGAAGGTTCCATTCATCAGCTTAAAAACTATTTTTCATCCATCTGGGAACAGAATTGTTGTTCCACATGGCATAATGGAACATGGCACCGTTACATTCCGGGGATCTCCCATGCCAGAGATACGCTGCACACATTATATAATGACATGAAACAAAGCCATCCTAACTGGTTTGCAGTGAAAGATTACGAAAGCGGCACAGTACCTGTCAATAAGATCACCCTGCTTTCCAATCCGACCAGTCTGTATTCGAAAGAACCACGGGTGTTTTATTCTCTGGCACATCTTATGTCACAGGCAAAAAAAGAGGTGTGCATCCACACTCCCTATGTAATCTGTAATGACTGGATGTATGATAATTTTAAAAATATCTGTGACAAGGGAATTCATGTAACTATGATGACAAATTCCTCTGCCAACAACGGAAATCCTTTCGGTGCTGTTGATTATGCCTTACATAAGCACAAGATTTTAAAAACAGGTATACAGATGCTGGAATATAACGGTGATCACTCCTATCATGCAAAAAGCCTGACGATTGATGACGAACTGGCAGTCATCGGCTCTTTTAACATGGATATGAAAAGCGTCTATCAGGATACCGAACTAATGCTGGTAATTCAAAGTGAAGAATTAACGAAACAACTCAAAGATAATCTGAAGCAGTACCAGACGCAGGCGGTTCCCGGTAAGCTTGTTGATAATGAAATAAAGAATTTGTTAACCGATGAAACCGTCTCCTGTTCCACCCGGTTGCAACGTTTTGTCATAAAAATCCTGAACCCGTGCCTGCGTTTTCTATTCTAATTCAAATTCCTATGATACGTTCAAAGTTTTTATGAAAGATGAGTTCCTTTTCCTCCTCTGTCAGAAAGGTATTACGGAGCCATTCAACGGCTTCTTTCTGGTCACTCCACGGGCTGTCCGTTCCAAACAGAACACGTTCTGTCCCTATAGTCCGTACAAGTTCCACAAATCTATCTGCCGATAACATTCCCTGCACACCCTCAATGTAATCCTCTGAAAAGGCAGTATCAAAATAAACCGGAAGCTCCATTAATTGTTTCTCAACCTCGTCCCATAACCGCCATCCTCCCATATGTGCCAGAATCAGCCGGTCGGAACCGGTTTCTTTGACTACTTCAACAATATGCTCCGGACGACAGTGGATTGGCGTTGGAAGACCAATATCCTCTCCGGCATGAACCATAACATAAAGACCAAGTTCAGTCGCCTCCGTCACGATTCTCTTATACGAAATATCATTAAAAAAAGTGTCCTGATAGTCCGGATGGAGCTTTATTCCCTTTAACCCTAAAGACTTTACCTTCCGCAGAACCGCTTTATGATCAGATGTTTGTGGATGTATGCCTCCAAACGAAAGAAGTCCGGTCTGTGAAGATTCCGCATTAGTCTGTCCGGCTTCCTCATTAATTTTATCTACCTGCCTGGCTGATGTGGCAACTGGCAATAAAAGGGAATAGTCCACTCCCGCCTCTTTCATCGAGGCAAGGAGTCCATCCCGCATACCATTTGTCTGTGCTGGAATATGCGAACAGGCTTCTAGCTTTGCTACCGCCTTTTTAGCAATTTTTTCAGGATAAATATGCGTATGCACATCTATTATCATGTCTATCTCCATTTCTAACTTTCGTATCCAACAAGAAATCCTTTCTGGTTAATCTCGATTGTCTTAGGTGGCACCGTATTAGCAATCACCTCTAACCACTGTTCCTTGTCAAAATCCATGCTCTTTGCAGCGACACCGATAATAATCGTATTAAATACTCTTGCATTTCCCAGTTTCTTCGCCTCTGCCATCGCATCAATGGATACAACGTTATGCTTTTCTCTCAGTGTATCCAATATTCCCTGTGGATATTCTGCCGCACCAGTGACAACGGTCATCGGATCCATTCTCTGGTCATTGACGATCATAACACCGTCTTTCTTTAAAAAATGTGCATAACGCATTGCTTCTAATTTTTCAAATGCAATTAGGACATCTGCCTGTCCCTCTTCAACAATTGGTTCATATACTTTATCACCATAGCGCACAAAAGTCACAACACTTCCGCCCCGCTGAGCCATACCATGAACTTCACTCAGCTTTACATCATATCCTGCTGCCTGAATGATGCCACCAAGCACACGGCTTGTTAGAAGCGTTCCCTGACCGCCGACACCGACTATCATAATATTTTTTGTTTCCATTTCTTCTTCCTCCATTTATCCACTGCCCTAGCGAGCCACACAATCAATTGCATCAAATTTACAAAGCTGCTTACAGAGTCCGCATCCGTTACACATTGTTTCATCAATCGCAATGGTTCCATCCTCGTTCTTTGTAAGCGCCGGGCATCCCGGTTTCAGACACATACCGCATTTCTTACATTTATCAGAAATTGGTACACACTTATTTGGGAAAGATACTCCCTTAAGAAGAGCACATGGAGCACAGGCAATAATTACAGATACCTCATCTTTTGCCACTTCTTCTTTAATCGTTTTCTCCAGCTTACCGATATCAAAAACATCCACTTCAACAACATTTTTAACACCTATGGATTTACATAAATGGTAAATGCTGATTGCCGGCACTTCTTCACCCTTCAATGTTTTACCTGTGGCAGCATGATCCTGGTGTCCAGTCATACCGGTTGTGGAATTATCCATAATAATAACGGTTCCGGTTCCCTGATTATATACCATATTCATCAGTGAATTGACACCTGTGTGCATAAAGGTAGAATCCCCAATCACAGCAACCCAGTTTTTGATATAGTCTTTCCCATGTGCTTTTTCCATTCCGTGTAAAGTAGAAATGCTGGCTCCCATACAAACCGTTGTGTCAATAACATTTAATGGTGGAACAGCACCCAGTGTATAACAGCCAATGTCACCGGCTGCATGTAACTTTAATTTATTCAGTACAGAAAAAGTACTGCGGTGAGGACAACCCGGACATAGAATTGGCGGACGGGCCGGAAGATTTGCGTATGGCTCTGCTTCAACCTTTTCCCCAAGCACCTTCTCACGCAGAAGATTCGCACTGTACTCACCCTGGCGGGTAAAGAGATCTTTTCCTATACATTCAATCCCCCATGCTTTTACCTGTTCTTCAATCACTGGTTCCAGTTCTTCGAAAATATATAATTTATCTACTTTAGAAGCAAACTCTTCAATCAATTTCTTTGGCAGCGGATGTACCATACCAAGCTTCAAAACAGAAGCATTCGGAAATACCTCCTTTACATACTGATATGGGATACCACTTGTGATAAACCCAATGGAGGTGTCATTATATTCTGCACGGTTAATAGAGAATTCACATCCATCTTCCATCAGGCGATTCATGCGATCCTCTACATGAAGATGACGTTTGATCGCATTTCCCGGCATCATAACGTTTTTACCCGGATTTCTCTCATATGGTTTGTCTTCCGGCACCACACGCTCTTCTAATGTTACCGGTCCCTGTGAATGAGCCAGTCTTGTTGTAGTTCGAAGAATAACCGGTGTATCATAGGTTTCACTGATCCGGAAGGCTTCCTTTACATAATCTTTTGCTTCCTGGCTGTCCGAAGGCTCAAGTACCGGTACCAGAGCAGCACGGGCAACACAACGGGTATCCTGCTCGTTCTGTGAACTATAGAGTCCCGGATCATCTGCCACTACCACCATCAGACCACCATGAGCACCTATATAGGATACCGTATATAACGGATCACTCGCAACATTTAATCCTACATGCTTCATCGATGCCATTGCTCTGACTCCGCTTATGGATGCACCGATCGCCACTTCGGTTGCGACTTTTTCATTTGGTGACCATTCACAATAAATCTCATTATATTTTACAATATTCTCGCTGATCTCCGTACTCGGTGTACCCGGATAAGCAGCCGATACTTTCACTCCTGCTTCATATGCTCCACGGGCAATCGCCTCATTTCCCAGCATAATCTTTTGTTCTGCCATGTTATCTCCATCCTCCTAAACTTTATCATTTTAACTTTCCGTTAAACCTTAATAATCATATTTTATCACAAATTTATAAGAAAGGGAATTTTTTTTCGCTAAATAACCAGGCTAGTGTTTCAAATAAACATTTTTCTGATTATTGCCTAAATTTTCAATCTGTAAGACACGTATACTCTGCACCAGTTTCTGGAATGTCGCATACCCTAATTTTTTTACCTTGAAATTTGGATAGTGATCATGTACGGTCTGTGCCAGCTGGCTGATTGCAATACCTGTTACACCTGCCTGTTTGACCGTTCTGATCATCAGGTCTTCAATTTCCCTGGCATCACTTTTCAGTATAACATTAACGGTAGTGTGGTTACGCCGCAGTTCAAAGTTGTCAAGATCCTCGATAAAACGTGACAGGGAACTATATCCGTAGTTTCTGACATCAAAATCCGAATATTTTTTAACCAAAGCACTTCCTATTTCTCCTAAGCCGGTATCTTTTCCATTATTTTCATTCGTTGTAATAATTTCCAGGATTGCATCCGCAAGCTTCTTCTTGGAAACTACATTTTTCTTTACTTTCTTTTCGGTATCTTTTTCATTATCTGCCTCGCTGAGAAGTTCAATATTCGTGAATACGGAGCAGGCTCCGCGGAAACTTTTTGGTGTTTTACTCTCCCCCATTCCGATCACTTCCATTCCGGATTCACGCAGGCGGCTTGCCAGACGGGTGAAATCACCATCTGATGAAACGATACAAAAACCCTCTACATTTCCTGCGTATAATATATCCATCGCATCAATGATTAAAGCTGAGTCCGTAGCATTTTTCCCCGTCGTATTACGAAACTGCTGAATGGGCGTGATCGACCGCTCCGCCAATTCACTTTTCCATTTGCTCATATGATAATCCGTAAAATCTCCATAAATACGTCGATAGGTTGCTACACCATGACGCGTCATTTCATCCAGGATGCAGTCAATGTATTTTGCTGATATATTATCTGAGTCAATCAGCAAAGCAAAACGTTTGTCACTCATGTTCTCTCCCCTTTGTACTCTTATTTACACTCTATAATGCCAGGATCAAAATACCCTCTGACCCTGGCATCATTTATAATCTTTATTATAAGGATAACATTTGTGACGTTTTCTTTCAACAGAAAACAGGCTTTATTTATGAATACCTGTGATAGAAAAAATAACCCACTCTGCAATATTGCATGCGTGATCGCCAATTCGCTCAAAGTATTTTGCAATCATCAAAAGGTCAGTGGCAGGTTCTCCCTCATCTGGACAGGTATGAATAATATCGATAACATCCTTACGTGCTTTAAGAAAAAGTTCATCTACCACATCATCATGTCCGATTACCTCTTCTGCCTTTTCTTTATCTTTTTCTACGTAGGCTTCTATACTACGTACCACCATATAAGTTGTTTCTGTTGCCATCTTTTTAATATGCTCCAGATTTTTCTTGTAATCTGACTGACACAAGTGTATCGTTACCTCTGAGATATCGGCCGCCTGATCACCGATGCGTTCCATATCCGTGATCATCTTCAACGCTGCTGAAATAACACGCAGATCTCTTGCCACCGGCTGCTGTTGTAAAAGAAGGCGAAAACAGATATTTTCTATCTCACGTTCCCACTCGTTGATTTCCTCATCATATTCAATTGTTTTTTTTGCCTTTTCTTTATCACGTTGATTCAAGGCCCCGATTGCCATTTCAATTGCCTGTTCGATCTTATGCCCCATTTCAATCAGGTCACCATTTAACTCTGCCAATTGTCGATCAAATCGATTTCTCATTATCCAAACCTCCCTGTTATATAATCCTCCGTCCTTTTATCCGACGGCATTGAAAACAGTTTCTCTGTACGATCCATCTCAATCACTTCACCTAGCAGGAAAAATACCGTGCGGTCGGAAACACGTGTCGCCTGCTGCATGTTATGCGTAACCATAACAATCGTGTATTTTTCCTTTAATTCAAGAACAAGGTCTTCAATCTTTGAAGTGGAAATCGGGTCTAGCGCACTTGTTGGTTCGTCCATCAGAATAACCTCCGGTTCAACGGCAAGCGCTCTGGCAATACAAAGGCGCTGCTGCTGACCGCCAGATAGTCCCAAGGCACTTTTTTTAAGACGATCCTTCAGTTCATCCCAAATTGCCGCCTGTCGTAACGAACGTTCCACAATCTCATCCAACTTAGCTTTAGCATGAATGCCATGTGTACGCGGCCCATAAGCAATATTGTCATAAATGCTCATGGGAAACGGATTGGGATTCTGAAATACCATACCCACCCGTTTACGTAATTGATTTACATCTATGTCACCATAAATATCTTCACCATCTAATTTTACGGATCCTGTTATCTTGCACCCTTCCACCAGATCATTCATGCGGTTTAATGATTTTATAAATGTTGACTTTCCACAACCGGATGGTCCGATAAATGCGGTAATTTCATTTGCCGGAATTTCCATCTTGATATCCTTCAAAGCATGAAAGGTTCCATAGTGCAAGTTCATATTTTCAACACTGAATTTGCTTTTCATCTGCATCTTTCCTTTCTCCATTAATTACCGTTCTTGTCTTTGCCAATCTTTCCTGCTATTGAATTTGACAGCATATTGATCGCAATTACAAGGACAAGCAATATCACTGCTGTTGCATAGGACTCATTGGTATGAAGTCCTTCCTTTGACAGGTTATACATATGTACCGACAAGGTACGTGTAGAACTAAAAATACTATTTGGCACTTTAGCAATTGTTCCTGCTGTATAGATTAATGCTGCTGTCTCACCAACGATACGCCCTGTAGCCAGGATCACACCAGATAAAATACCCGGAACCGCACTTGGCAGAACCACCCGGAATACCGTTCTGAGCTTCCCGGCTCCCAATCCGAAACTTCCCTCCCGGTAGGAATCTGGCACAGCCATCAATGCTTCCTCTGTTGTTCTCATAATGACCGGAAGAACCATGATCGCTAATGTCATCGCTCCCGATAACAGAGAAAAGCCCCATTTGCAATAACCCACAAAGAACAACATACCGAACAGACCATAAACAATAGACGGAATACCCGTTAACGTTTCTGCCGTGATCCGCACCACACGCACCAGTTTGTTTTCCTTTCCTGCATACTCAACCAGATAAATTGCTGCAAAAACGCCCAGAGGTACTGCAATAAGCAGCGTCAGTGCCGTCATTAATACTGTATTAATGATTGATGGAAGCATGGATACATTATCCGATGTGTATGTCCAGGCAAACAGATCCGGAGTCAGGTGCGGCACACCTTTTACGAGGATATAGGCAACCAGAAAACCTAATAAGAGAATTATTATTCCTGCTGCCACAAAAGTTAAGATCAATACCACCAGGGAACCCGGGTATCTTGTTAACGTCTTTAATTTCTGTCTTGTTTTGACTTGATTAATTCCCATTACACCTGCACCTTCTTTCTCTTCAGCAGGGAGAATAACAGATTTATGATCAGTATGAACACAAATAACACAACTCCCGTTGCAATCAATGCTTCCCGGTGAAGATCTGCCGCATAACCCATTTCTATGACAATATTAGCTGTCAGGGTGCGTACTCCCTTGAGCAGTCCGGCAGGCATACGGGCCTGATTACCTGCTATCATAATAACCGCCATTGTTTCACCTATGGCGCGTCCCACACCAAGTATCACACCTGCCAAAATACCTGATTTTGCTGCTGGAACTACCGTCCGGTATACACTTCTTTCATGTGTTGCACCCAATGCAAGTGCCCCCTGATAATATTTTTCAGGAACTGCCTGCAACGCAGATTCGGATGTTTCAATGATCGTTGGCAGGATCATCATTCCCAAAAGGAGCGAAGCTGTCAGAACACTATTACCATTACCGCCATAGAGATCTCTTACGAACGGCACCAGTACGACCAATCCGAAGAAGCCATAGACAACGGAAGGGATACCTGCCAGAAGATCAACACCGGTTTTTATCGGACGGTATAGTTTTCTCGGACAAAACTTAGCGAGGAAAACGGCTGCCAATATGCCGATAGGAACACCGACCAGTAACGCTCCCGCTGTTACATAGATACTTCCCAGAATCATGGGAAGTATCCCAAATTTATTATTTCCCGGTTTCCATGCCGTCCCTGTCAGAAAATTAAAGAGTCCGATTTTCTGCATAGCCGGTATCCCATTAACGAATAAGAAAATACAGATAAGCGCAACTGCCAGAATTGACACACAGGCTGCGAGCAGAAATACCATTTTCATCGCTTTTTCTTTCATTTCCGGTCCTTTCTGCTGATGTTTATTTCACATCAGCCCAGTTGGTAACATTGCCGCGGAATATATCATTTACCTGCTGCTTTGTCATATTATCTAACTTGTTATTTTTATTAGTAATGACTACAATACCATCTTTGGCGATCACAGTGGATTTCAGCCCCACTGCTGTCTCGCTATCCTTTAACTCACGGGATGCCATGCCAATATCGCAGGTCTTTTCAGCTGCTGCATTCATGCCTGTTGTCGAATCACTTTCCTGAATCTCTATTTCCGCACTGTTGTTTGATTTCTTATATGCCTCTGCCAGTTTCTCCATAACCGGTGTGACAGAAGAAGAACCGGCTACAACAATCTTTCCTTTTGCACCATTGCTCTTGAAGGCACCATTTTCACTTGCCTTGATATAACCATTTGACTCAATAACTTTCTGTCCATCATCGCTCAGAATATAGTTGATAAAATCCTGTGCGACTTTACTTGGCGTTCCGTTTGTCGCAATATTAAATGGACGGGAAATTGCATAACTGCCATTATTAATATTATCAACCGTCGGTTCTGCGCCATCGATCTTCATCGCTTTTACCGTGTCATTAAGAGAACCAAGAGAACAATAACCAATTGCATTTTCATCACCTGCTACCGTTGTCATTACAATTTCTGTGCTATTGGCAATATTTGCTTCCTCTGTCGTTTTATCTACCTTTTCACCATTTTCTTCTTCCTCTACACCAAACAATTCTACAAAAGCACCGCGTGTTCCTGATCCATCCTCACGGGACACAACCGTAATCTCTGCATCGGTATCTCCTCCCTGTGACTCACTTGCTGTTTTTTCTGTGTTCCCCTCTTTACTGCCACATCCGGTCACGCAGCCTACTGTTAATACTCCGCACATCATAAGTGCCGCTAATTTTTTCAGTTTCATATGAAACCCTCCTTAATCTCTTTTCTTTTTTGTTTTTTACAAATATTATATTAGTGCCGCTATGTAAAATCTGTAATCGCTCCAAAGTAAACTATAAGTAAAATGTTCGTCAAATAAAAAAAGCAGTCTATTCGCGCTGAGACAAGATAACACCGTATCTTATAGTCTCTCGCGGATAAACTGCTTTTTTATTTTCGATATAACTCAAAACTACACTCAACTCCCTGTCTCTTATCGACAAGATGAAAGTCTTCTTTGATAACCGGGAAATACGTATCTCCCTCTTCTTCTGTCTTAAGAACCGTCAGATAAATTTCCTGTGCAAATGCCATTCCTTCTTCATAAATTCTGCTGCCTCCACAAAGGAATATCTTTTTCCCCGGATAACGTTCTCTGGCATCTTTGATTGCCTCCGGCAGAGAAGATGCTGTATGGCACTTGTCTTGTTCTATCTGCCGTGTCGCTGACACCACGTAAGTTATCCTGCCCGGCAGCGGTTTTCCGATTTCTTCAAATGACCGCCGCCCCATTATGATTACATTTTTCATCGTCAACCGTTTAAAATGTTCTCTGTCCTCCGGAAGATCCCACGGAATCTTCCCCTTTCTGCCAATTACCCTGTTCTTCGCCATAGCGGCAATAATCGCTATGGCTTCGCCCTGTTTGTTTTGTTTCATTGGTTTGTGTAGTCTCCTGCCATTTGTTTTACAACAAACTCTTCCAAACTGTAGCACCATTTTTTCCAATGCGTACTGTCACTTTTCCATCCTTTACACGACTGCTGAAAGCCGCCATACTATAGCCATTTTCCGAGCTATACATCATATTATACATTCGCTCGCCATCTTTCATACCCAGACGCCAGACTTCCACTTCTACATCATGAGCCTCTCCTCCCGTCTGTACAACGATAAAAGCACGTTCTTTATCATTAAATCGTCCATAAGCGATCAGATTCTGCTCACTCATAAGGTAAATCAGACTCCCCGAACGAAATACCTCATAATCCTTGTGGATGCGTATCATTTCCTTATGAAAACTTATCATCTGTTTATCCTCATGCCCCCAGGGATATGTGCGGCGGCTGTCCGGATCCGTCCATCCACAGACACCTGCCTCATCTCCATAATAAACAGTAGGAGCACCGATCCATGTCATCTGCATCATCACTGCCTGTCTCATGACCGCTGTATTAACTCCCCTGTCGGCTGCCTTAGCTCCGGCAAAAGCAGTGCGCCCAATCATATGATTCGTACGGGTCAGAAAGCGCGAATGGTCATGATTTGACAGCTCATTCATCGCCACCTGTGCAGACGGCATTGTGAAACGTGCGCCATAATTTGTCATCGCAGCAAAAAAAGCATCGGCATTACCTACCATTCCCTGTTTATACACATCACTGTGTTTTTCCATACCGGTCAGGAACCAACTGACCGGCTCCATAAAAGCATCATAGTTCATTACCGTATCCCATTGGCTGCCATCCAGCCACGATGACGGATCCCCATAATGCTCTGCCAGGATAATCGCATCTGAATTAGCTGATTTTACAGCTTTACGAAATTCCTGCCAGAATTTATGGTTATACTCTCCTGTCTTTCCCAGGTCAGCTGCCACATCCAGACGCCATCCATCCACATGATACGGAGCGGACACCCACTTATGCGCAATATTCCAGATATATTCCGCCAGATGTTCAGATCCTTCATAGTTCAGTTTCGGCAAGGTATCATTTCCCCACCAGGAATCATAGTATGTGTTATCCGGCCAGGTTCCATCCGGATAAAAATGAAAGAAATCATGATAAGGACTGTCTTCTGTCAAAAAAGCACCTTTTTCATAAGAAGCATCTTTATCATATATTTTCTCCCGATCCAGCCATTTATTAAAAGATCCACAGTGATTAAACACACCATCCAAAATAATTTTCATTCCACGTCGATGTACTTCTTCAACAAATCTGGCAAAAAAAGTATTGCTTGCTTCCAGATTTTTTTTATTCACAACACGCTGGATATATTTTCCAGCTTGTGCATTTTCCATAATCCCCTCTGCCAGAGGTTCTCCACCGTCTTCCACGATCACACCGTAATGAGGATCAATATAATCATAATCCTGTGTATCATATTTGTGATTTGACGGAGAGACAAAAATCGGATTAAGGTAAAGGACTTCTACACCCAGTTCCTGCAGATAATCCAATTTTTCCCAAATACCTTTAATGTCTCCTCCATAAAAACGCCTTACATCCATCGATGCCGGCAGTTCATTCCAGTCAGCAACTCTCCTACAATGTTCGCCAATGTAAGTATACTCATCATCCACTACATCATTACTCGTATCTCCATTATAAAAACGATCAACAAAGATCTGATACATGACAGCGCCTTTTGCCCACGACGGGGTAGAAAAGCCGGGAATAATGCAGAAGTTAAAATACGGGTTATTCTGATCAACTACACCCTGCCGGTTGCAGATCACACATTCTCCTCCCTGTCTGATTTCAAAATAATAACTAATCTGCTTGTCATGTAAAGATACTGTTGTCTCATAATAATCAAACAGTTCTGTTGCATGTAACCTATACATTGCCAGCCGTTCACCATCTACTACAGCAGTTACCGTATCTACATTATCTTTCCCAACACGGCAGCGTATCTTTACTGGCTCATATTTTTCAGGTTCAGCAGGGATAACAAAACCAGCTGACCCATCACTAAAAACAGCTTTTCTATTAATTCCACCTGTGTTCATATCAAACTCCGTTCCAAACAAAAAATTTCTTTACATAAATCAAAAGGACAGCTTACGTTGCTGTCCTTTTGGGAGAAGGTATTTTTGTTACTTATGGGGTGTAGCAAAAACTATATAATGTATTGGGGTTTACGAGTAATACTATAACACCATACAACAAAACAGTGTGCACAAAGTTTATAAAATATAGCACTTTCTTTTGTTGCTTTTGCCTAACGATTTTCTCCCATTTGAACTTTTGCACAAAGAGTCATTAATCTTCTGCAATTGCTTCGTCATTTTGTCCAAACATTGATTCAAACTCTTCCTGCCCGATCCGTTCCTTCTCTATCAACAGCTCTGCCAGACGGTGAAGAACTTCCATATTCTCCTGCAGCATATCTTTTGCTTTCTTATGACAGTAATCAATGATCTTCTTAACCTCTTTGTCGATTACTTCGGCTGTTCCTTCACTGAAATTCTTCGAATGTCCGATATCACGGCCAATAAACACCTCGTCATCCGATGTGCTGTAATTGATCATTCCCAGCTCGTCTGAAAAACCATACTTGGTAACCATATCTCTCGCCCGTTCGGTTGCCTGTCGTATATCCTGACTGGCTCCCGTCGTCACATCATCAAAGGCCAGACTCTCTGCAATACGTCCTCCCAGACATACAATAATGTCTTGCAGCATTTTGCCTTTTGTCAGATACATCTCATCTTTTTCCGGAAGAGGCATTGTATAACCACCGGCTCCCTGCCCCGTAGGTATAACGGACACCGTATAAACCGGACCTACATCTGGAAGCAGATGGAACAGGATAGCATGCCCCGCCTCATGATAAGCCGTAATCTTCTTATCTTTTTCCGATATAATGCGGCTCTTCTTCTCCGAACCAATCCCTACTTTAATAAATGACTTCCGG
The DNA here is from genome assembly GCA_934338065.1 of uncultured Eubacterium sp. Taxonomy (GTDB): domain Bacteria; phylum Bacillota; class Clostridia; order Lachnospirales; family Lachnospiraceae; genus Eubacterium_F. The sequence continues at coordinate 54,989 of CAKRGX010000001.1, forward strand.
ATATCCTCATCAACAACATACTTGCGATTATCACGAGCAGCCGAGATAGCCGCCTCATTAAGAAGATTCTCCAGATCCGCTCCGGCAAATCCCGCCGTTGTACGAGCCACTTCTTCCAGATTAACATCATCTGCCAGCGGCTTATTCTTAGCATGCACTTTGAGTATATCCTCGCGGCCACGAACATCCGGCAGACCAACGTGGATACGCCTGTCAAAACGTCCCGGACGCAAAATAGCAGGATCCAGAATATCCACACGGTTTGTTGCCGCCATCACAATAATTCCCTCATTGACACCAAAGCCATCCATCTCAACCAGCATCTGATTCAGCGTCTGCTCACGCTCATCATGTCCACCGCCAAGACCACTGCCTCGTCTTCTCGCTACCGCATCGATCTCATCGATAAATACAATACAAGGAGCATTTTTCTTTGCATCCGCAAACAGATCTCTTACACGGGATGCCCCCACTCCGACAAACATCTCTACAAAATCAGAACCTGATATACTGAAAAATGGTACGCCCGCTTCACCCGCTACAGCCTTTGCAAGTAAGGTCTTTCCCGTTCCGGGAGGACCGACCATGATCACACCTTTCGGAATACGTGCTCCCAACTCGGTATATTTCTGCGGATCTGCAAGAAAATCTACAATTTCTTCCAATTGCTCTTTTTCCTCTACCAGCCCCGCAACATCGGCAAATGTCTTAACCTTGTCATCCGGCGAAGTCATTTTAGCACGGCTCTTGCCAAAATTCATCATCTTAGCATTGGCTCCGCCGCCTCCCTGTGCGCGGCTCGTCATCATGCTAAACAGGAAAAAGATTACAACAAAGCCAATAACATACGGTAAGATCTCCATAAACCACGGAGTCGTCGCCACATCACTTACTTTCACATTCGTATATTGTGCAGAATCTAAGAAATCTAGCACAGTATTAACATCCGGTGCATAAAAAGATTGCTGCTTATTATCTTCTGTCTTCACAACAACCTCGCCGGTCGGTACTTCCTGGTTCTGCTCTATCACAACTTCCGAAATTTTCTTATCCGTTATATCCTTTTTAAACTGTGTATAAGAATAGGTGCCACGATTCATCCCCGACATAAAATCTCCGGATAACGCTGCCAGCAAAATGATCGCCGCTAGAACAACAAAAAATCCATAACCCTTTAACCCCTTCATCGGATTAATCCTCCTTCATTTTTAATTCGCCAATATATGGAAAATTGCGATACTTCTGTGCATAATCCAGCCCAAAGCCAACCACATACTGATTTTGTATGGTAAAACCTGTATAAGCAATATCTACCTCTGAAACACGGCACTCCGGTTTATCCAGCAAAGTACAGATCCGCAGACTGGCAGGATTTCTTTTTTCAAGAATATGCGCAAGATATGCCAGTGTTCTTCCGCTATCAACAATATCTTCGATCACAAGCACTTCTCTTCCTTCAATAGACATTGTCAACTCTTGATTGATCGTGATACTGCCGCTGCTTGTAGTCGCATCACCATAACTCGAAACTCCCATAAAATCAATCGTAACCGGCACTTTAATATATTTTGCCAGTTCACAGGTAAAAAATACACTGCCTTTTAAAATGCAGACTAAATGAAGTTCCTTTCCCTCATAATCATGGTTGATCTGCCCAGCCAGTTCCTTTACCCTTGCTTTCAGATCTTCTTCTTTGATCAATACACTAATTTCTTCCTTCATGATGTACCCTTTCTTTGATAGCAGCTATTCAATCTCAACTACCAAAACGCATTTTGTTTTATCTGTTATTTTATAGTCTGTTCCCATTCGGTCCGGAAAAGCCCACAGCACCTTGTTGCCTTCAGCCAAAACTAACTGTCTCTGTCGGTCTGCCACCGGTATTTTCTGATCCATATAATAACGGCTTAACTTCTTTCGATGTCCTTCTTCGTCAATCGTCAGATAATCTCCTTCACATGGATTTCTCAAAACTAAACCATTGTTAATCATATCATAATCGAACCATTTCGTATAGTCCTTTTGGGGAATTTCTTGTGGGAGATCACTTCTTCTTCTGCACATAAGTGTGATACAACTATTTTCCCCATTTATTGTTACTATATTCTGGGATGGTACCGGACATTCCACAAATATATCAACCGGCTCCCGGTTATTTTCCTGATATAAAAACAACTTATCATAGCGTCGTTCAACCACCATTTTCCCCGGCAGATAAATCCGTTTTCCCGTCTCTTTCCTGAGTAGTTCCCACACCTGCCGGTAGTGTATGCGCATAACATCCTTTGCCCCCATCACGCCGGCAGAGAAGAAAGCACGCAGCACCTCATCTGCAATCACTTTTTCCTGCCGCAAAAAAGTGTTACAATCAAGAGAAATTGTTCCGTTCTCTTCCTCCTTTATAATCTGTCCGATTGCCTTCTCCGCCTGCCGCTCTATATAATCGCACCACTGTCCGGCATCTGCTGCCACATCGGCAAGATGCCGCACCACCTGATGATTCATATGGTCTCTGATCTGCGGCAGAAGTTCCCTGCGTATATAGTTTCTCGAATAATGCAGATCACTATTTGTACTATCCTGTCGATACGCCAGATGATTCTCCTGCAGATATGTTTCAATCTCAGCACGGGATGTTCCGAGAAGCGGCCGGATAATTTTGCCCCTTTTCGGACTCATTCCGGTAAGTCCGCGCATTCCGCTTCCCCGAAGCAGTTGAAAGAGAACTGTCTCTGCCTGGTCATCCTGATGATGGGCTACTGCTATCCGGTCAGCTCCCAGCTCTTTACGCAGCCGTTCAAACTCCCGGTAACGCCACTCACGCCCTGCCTCTTCTTCCGTCATACCACTCTTTCTGGCAGCCTCAGGGATATTCTCCTGGACAAGAAAAAACGGAATATTCCATATACGACAAAGCTGCTGCACAAAAGAGGCATCTTCATCCGCCTCCTGTCCCCGGATTCCATGATTCATATGAACAGCCGTAAGCGTCAGTTTCCATTCCTGCCGCATCTTATATAGCAAATGCAGCAGGCAGACCGAATCAGCGCCACCTGATACACCAGTCAGAATATGTGCTCCATATTCAAAAAGTTCCTGCTTTTTTATGTATTCTATCAATTTCTGCTTCACACTCACTGCCCCTTTATCTCTAACTAACTTACATTGTAATGTTTTTTCTGATATCCGTCAATTTTTATTCCATATTCCTGCAACCAGGACACTCATATCATCCGTTGCTTCCCTTGTACTGCGCGCCAGAGCATTCATTAATATCTGATTTGCCACATCCTTCGGGTTACAGCAGGTCAGTTCTTCAATAAATGTGCTCATATCCTCCTGATCATCACCGGTCATATTGCGTTCATAAAATCCATCTAAAACACCATCCGAAACCATGATGATCATATCCCCCTCCTGCAATTCTACCGTCATAACATCCGGCTCCGCCTCCATATCCACACCGACAGGAAGTGCATTAGACACAATGGTATCAACTCCATTTTGACGCTTGACAAAAGTCGTAGCCGCACCATTTTTCATAATTTCGCATTGTCCCGTATGAAGATTGATTGCCGTCATATCCAGCGTAGTAAAGGATTGTCCCTCATAATTAACTACAAAAAGTGTATTAAGCAGCCGGAACGCTGATTTTTTTTCAAATCCCGCTTCCATCAGATACTCAAGTGCTTCGATCAGATTACCGCTGTCCCGATACGCCATCTCGCCGCTTCCCATTCCATCTGTCAAGACCATCAATAGTTCTCCCTGCCTCGGCAGTTCAAGGAAAGAATAATTGTCACCAGACACCTTTTCCCCGCTCTTAGCAATACGCGCAAGTCCGGTTAGCACCTTATATTTTGTGTCCTCCCGGAAAAACATCGTATCTGCCTCAGTAGATAAAACATTTCTTGTTTCCCTTGCCGGTGCCATCATCACCCCGGTTCCACGGTATAGTGCCTGGGCAAGATCCGTTTTCGTAAGACATTGGTTTCCCTTGCACGATCCGGTAAAACTTATTTCCAAATGTCCACGCCTTTTTTTGACCGATAATTTTTGTAATTTTACTCCCTCTCTCTTTAGTTCCTCCGCAACCCTGCGTCTGCACTCTCTCGGCTGCTCCTCCACATCATTCAGATCCATCGTAAAGGATCGGAGAGCAATAGCGATCTCCTGCATCTGTTCCGCCATAACACGCCGATTTTCCTTGATCCGGTTATACCATCCCATGCGCACTTTTTCCTGCGCAATGCGCTGTTCAACCCGGTCAACATATTCATCCAGTTTCATACACCGCCGATGAAAATCCTTATTAATCAGTTCAAGAGAGACTGTTCCATCCTGCCCCGCCTGCCACAAAATTTTTCTCAGGCTGCTGTTGGTCTGTTCGTAATGACGATTCCAGCAATACTGGCAGTTCATACAATCCTGGCAGACCGCCTGCGACAGTTCCTCAAAAATGCTCTCCATTTCCGTTTCTGTCAATTCCCACTCATTCGTTTTTCCCTGAAAACTTTTTGACAGCCGTCGAAAAGCATCCGAAAAGTCCTCCAGCCGGTGGTTGGCTAACGCTCTTACATCCTCCCTGCCAAAATCATCTCCGTTTTCTTCCGAAACATCGTCCTCACAACAATGAGCAAGTCTTCTAGGCAGCGCCAGAAAAATAATAATCGCTGATACGACCGCACGCATTTCAATGACTCCATATATTTCCCGCATACTTGCAGCCATCAGTATGCCACCGAGCAGAAGAAAGGCAACCGCACTGCAGATTCTTCCCATTCTGCGAAACGTTCCTGCACAGACACCAAGTAAGCAGGCAATACCAATGACCGCAACATTTTCCCCGGTCACAGAAAAAAGGATTCCTGCTGCTGCCCCTGCAATTGCTCCGGTCGAAGCTCCAAACCGATAACCCATAAATAAAATAAGAAGATATCCCATTGTTCCTGATATTGAAAAAATAGTGTCCATCTGTCTTGGTAAACCATAAAGAGCTGTAACAATGATTGCCAGCAGACTGATGAGTTCCTCATTTTCCGGAATCTTAGTCCACTTCTCATAAAAGATAAAATGAACACCCCATTGTGCAATATTGGAAAAAGCAAATACGGCAACACTTTCCAATATGCTTAAGCGCAGAATCTCCCATGTATTTACAGCAAGGAGACTATTGATTATACCTGCCAGCAGATTCATTCCACCTGTCAGAACAGCGATAAAAACAGCAGGCAGATAACGTCTTGTCCACTTTTCATGAATCCGTCCAGTTGCGAGTATGATTAGAAAAAGGGCCAGATATTTTAGCAGAATCATACCATCCATACTGCTAAACATTCCTGCCAGCACACATAATGCCACTATTTTTTGTCCCTTTTTTTCTGCTGCTACAGCGGCAAAAAAAGCCACACCAAACGGATTAATTCCATATAACCATACACGTCCCATTAAAAAACCTATGAGAAATAATACAAGATATCTTCCATTAACCAAAAATTTCTGTCTGTCTTCCTTCAAAATCCTTGCCCCCAGTCATATTGTTGTGCCCTGCATCTCATGTCCGCTTTCCACGACATTCCTATGCGTAGCAACAGTATAACTGTCATGCATCAAAAATTTTGTCAAAAAGAGGTCTCCTGTCAACGAAATTTCCTCTGCAATAAAAAAACGCCCGGCACTCTCTGCCTGACGTTCCTACTGTCACTTATTTTGCTTTAAAAATTACTTCATTATCATAGACAAGCCCAAACTTCTCTCTGGCAACATCTTCCACGTACTGATCTGTCTTGCGATAAGAAGCCTGATCCTTAATTTGTTGTTTTTCCTTCTTCAGTTCCTTTTTTTTCTCTTTCAAATTGCTCTGCTCTGCAGCCAGCTGCTGGCAATTTGCCCGTAACGTATAACCATGTACTGCCAGCACTCCAACAAATATAGCAGCTACAAGCATGACCAGATATAAACTGGTACGATTCTTTCTACGCACCCTTCTCCTCATGGGCTCCATCCCCTCACAATTATTCTACAACCTTTCTATTGTTGTAGTAACATAATTGTATTATATCCGGGAGTTACCGGGATTTCAAGGTTTTTTTTCGAATTTGTCTTATTTTTTTCACGATCCAAACACATGGTCGAAAAACAACGCCAAAGATTGACTTAATCCCCCTTTGAACGACAGTTCCCACTGCCTTTCGATACCCTGACATGCCTAGCAAAAAGGCTATCACAAAAAAACTACGCAAAATTCCATTATTTAATTCAAAAATCATTTGAAAAACAAAAACAGAGGCAGCCCCCCAAAAAAGCCCGTCCTGTATCCAAAGTGAAAGTCTGCCTGGTTTTTTCAAGCATCGAAGGACAAGGATAAAATCATACAAAAACATAAGGATAACCCCGCAGGCAAAGGATGCCAGAACATATCGTCCCTGCCCTAATATCTGTTCCATCAGCGAAACAGCCGGCTGAGAACCCCGCCTGCCGTTTTTCCCTTTTGTGATTCATGATACACGATTTCTTTTATCCTTCCTTCCAGATCAACCTCGCCCCGTTCTAATGTAAGACGTTTTACATGCAAATCTGTCCCGGTAAAACGCACGGCACCCTCTGTCGTCTCCAGTTCGATCATTTCATTATCAAACGATATCACTTCGATCACCCCGGTGATCTCGATATGCCCACGATCGATCATCGTCAGTTTATGGCTCTGGGCTGGTCTTCCCGGCTCCTGCAGCATAAAAAAATCCCCCTTCTGCCTTGCTATCATATCTATATGCAGAATCAGGGATTTTCATTACAAATACTTGTATAATTCTTTGGCTTCCTCTTTTTTGTAAGTTTCTTCCACACTCAGTACTTCTACTTTCGTGTTCTTATTTCCAAACTGTATCTCTATCACATCTCCGGGCTTTACATTCACGGATGCTTTTGCCACCTTATCATTTACCATAATGCGTCCGGCATCACACGCTTCATTTGCTACCGTTCTTCTCTTGATCAGGCGCGAAACCTTTAAATATTTGTCCAATCTCATAAATTATTACCTCGATTTTCAGAATAACAAGAAATATCCCGAAGTGTATCAGGCACTCCGGGATGTTTCTAAAATACTATATAACACTGTGAGCAATTATTTGTTCACAGTCTCTTTCAAGGCTTTACCAGCTTTGAATTTAGGTGCTTTAGAAGCAGGAATGCTCATTGGCTGTTTCGTCAATGGGTTGATGCCCTCTCTAGCTGCTCTCTTAGCAACTTCAAAAGTACCAAAACCAACCAACTGTACTTTACCATCATTCTTTAATTCATCTGTTACAACATCGATAAATGCCTTCAATGCTGCTTCGGAATCTTTTTTAGACAATTCTGCTTTCTCAGCCATAGCTGCGATTAACTCAGTCTTATTCATGGATCATATCCTCCTCGAAAATATATTTACTAGATTTATTAACCTATACACTTATATATAACCTTTTTAAGCCTCTTTGTCAAGCAATTTATGCGAAAATACGCCTTTTCAGGCTTTTTTTCAGGCTTTGCTCTCATTGTTCCATCTGTTTGCCGAGAAAGTTAGCTCCACATAATGCCATCTTCTCTTCCAGGTCGGAAAATGTACGATCCTTTTCCCTGGAAAGAAGAATTACCGCACCGATTGCATCTCCTTCTGATACGATCGTACTGATTGCCTCCGAATGAATCTCTGTGTCACCTTCATCTGTAATCCTGCAGTAATTATTTTCTCCCCGGACAGCTTTACGGTGTCCCCGTTTTTCCATTAACTGAATCAGATCGGAATGAATATTACAACCGTAAAAATCTTTTTTAGATGGTCCGGCAACCGCTACGATCATATCCCGGTCCGCAACACATACGGTACATTTGGCAACCTGTGCAACAGCCTCTACATATTCGGATGCCAATTCACCTAATTCGCCGATTGGAGAGTATTTTTTTAAGATGATCCCTCCTTCACGATTTGTAAAGATTTCCAGCGGGTCGCCCTCACGGATGCGTAATGTGCGCCGGATTTCTTTTGGCACGACAACACGCCCCAGATCATCAATTCTTCGTACAATTCCTGTTGCTTTCATACTCTATCTTCCTCCTGCTTTTTATATACTATTCTTTCCATATTTTGCATTGTATGTGTAGTATGTGGAAAACGATGGGATTTATACATTTAATGCACTTTCTAAAAATAATTTTTTTACCTATAGTAGAAAAAACTATGTTATAATCTTTCTGATAGTAATCACATTGTTTTTGAGGAGAATTTTTGTATGTGGCACGTAGAGACAGACGTTTTTGCATTGGTCGTTTTTGTTATGATGTTACTTAAAACCCGCTTATACCGCAAAGACAAACAGGATCTGCAGGGAAAAGCATACAATTGCATCTTACCTTTCTTATGATACCTTATGTCGTTTACTCGCTGCTGGTTGCCAGCAATCCTTTTACCGGATTATTTTTCAAACTTTCCCCGAAATGGAGTACTCACGTGGTATCCTGTTCATGCCTATCGGTGTCGGGGCGATCATGTTCTATTCTGCTATTGGTCTTGTCATTGTTCTGTTTCACCGAAAAAAAATCGTTCCCCCTGTCAACGCCCTTTTACTGATCACTTTTTTCCTGATTACTGCTATTTTCACCTGGATTCAATTGGCTAATCCGGGATGGCTTATTATCAATGCGGGGTATGCCATCGTATATATATGGTGCGATCTGACTGTGGAAGATCAGCGCCGCCAGGAACTATATAAAGCATCCAAGCCTCATTACTACGATGCGATCCTGATGGATGTACGTATGCCGGTCATGGATGGTATCACGGCAGCTAAACCTTTCCACCTATCTTATTGACAATGTGTGAAGGTGAACTTCTAATTGACTTTTACAGAAAATGCAATTAGAATGGAACTAGCTTTAATGGCAGACGTAGAAGCGCCTGCGGAATGGAGGTTATTGTGAAAAAGATAATTTTAACAGGAGACCGCCCTACCGGGAAATTGCACGTAGGACATTATGTTGGCTCCTTAAAACGCCGGGTTGAATTACAAAACTCAGGCGAATATGATGATATTTATATTATGATTGCAGATGCTCAGGCATTGACAGATAATGCGGACAATCCGGAAAAGGTACGCAGTAATATCTCCGAGGTCGCCCTTGACTACCTTTCCTGCGGACTGGACCCGGAAAAGTCAAATCTCTTTGTACAATCATATGTCTCGGAATTGACAGAACTGACTTTCTACTATAGCAACCTGGTTACGGTATCACGATTAAAAAGAAACCCAACGGTAAAATCAGAAATCAATATGCGCGGATTTAATTCCAGTATTCCTGTCGGATTCTTTACTTACCCAATCAGTCAGGCTGCTGATATCACTGCATTTAAAGCTACAACAGTCCCTGTCGGTGAAGACCAGTTGCCAATGATTGAACAAGCCCGTGAGATTGTACGCAGTTTTAATTCTACTTACGATGAAGTTTTAGTTGAGCCAAAAGCATTGCTCCCGGATAACGAAATCTGCAGCCGGCTCCCCGGAACAGATGGCAAAGCCAAAATGAGTAAATCTCTTGGCAACTGCATCTACCTTTCTGACGAACCGGAAGACATACGCAAAAAGATTATGAGCATGTTTACCGATCCGGACCATATACGTGTGGAGGATCCGGGCAAGTTAGAAGGAAATACCGTATTTACTTATCTGGATGCTTTTTGTAAAGATGAGCTGTTTGCAGAATATCTACCTGATTACAACTGCCTGCAGGAAATGAAAGATCACTATACAAAAGGCGGACTGGGTGATGTGAAAGTTAAAAAATTCCTTTATTCAGTTATCATGGAAGAATTATCCCCGATTCAGGCACGCCGTAAAGAATTGGAAAAAGATATCCCTGCTGTCATGGAGATTCTTCATCAGGGAAGTATCAAGGCAAAGGAAGTTGCTGCACAGACTTTGAGCGAAGTCAAACAAGCAATGAAAATTGATTATTTTAAATAAGAGTATCCGATGGCGGATAACCGCCATCGGATACTCTTATTTTTTTAAGCTGCCAGCTAGATGACTGCATCTGTATCACTTGCAAGGCTGCTGTTCCATACCCATTTCCCTGTAAATTTTCATCAATCATGAATCTCCACAACCAATATCTGTCATTAGGGTACTCATATTTCTCATCACAATATATAGCAAAAGGACGAGCGACCTTCTCGTTTTCTTTTTCTATAAAAGCACACCACCGGCTGCTACAGCAGCCAAAATTACAATTACAATTTTGTATAAAGTAATCGTTTAAAAACAATTACTTTCCTATGGTCTATTTATCCAATCTTTTTAATCTGCTTTGCCAGCATCGGTGCAACAATCAATGCAAGAATGATTTTAACCAGATCACCTATAATAAATGGGAATACACAGATAAGAAGGGCTGCCCACAGACCGGTTCCTGTCGAGAAACAAAACCACGCTGTTCCAAATGCGTAAGCGACAGCCGTTCCAACAACCATTCCGGAAAATCCAACCGCATACTTCATAACTGCTTCCTCCGTCTTTATCTGAATAAAAAGACCACAGATTATTGTCATCAGGATAAATCCAATCAGGTATCCACCCGTCGGTCCGGCAATCTTTCCCATTCCCCCTTCAAACCCGGAGAACACCGGCAATCCTGCCATTCCCAATAATAAATACACTACATACGTAACAACCGCTTTCTGCCAGCCCAATACGTAAACACTAAAATAGATAACCAGATTTGTCAATGAAATCGGGACCGGACCAATCGGGATTGAAAAAGGTGCCAGCACACATGTCAGTGCAGCAAACAACGCCATTAATACCATGTTCTTGACATCGAAAAAACTTGCTTTTTCTTTCATTTTTTCTCTCCATTTCGTATTTTATTATTTTTACTTTTCCCTAGAAGTATAGCGTATTTTTCCCTTAATGTCAACTTATATATTTTTAATAGTTTACATTCCTGCAGTTACCAAAACAATGGAAGCAGCCGCTCCCACGAAAGTAGCCACAAGTGCACCTGCCAGGGTATAGCGGCTTTTGGTGACTTTTGCCGTCATAAAATACACACTCATTGTATAAAAAATTGTTTCTGAACAACTCATTAAGACGGATGCCAGTGTGCCCAGGTACGAATCCGTACCATACGTTTTGTAAATATCCAGAAGAAGCCCCGTTGCCGCCGAAGAAGAGAACATTTTTACAATAAACAATGGGAATAACTGGGCCGGGAAATGCAGGAACTGCACCACCGGGGACAATGCTCCGGCAAACCACTCCATAAAGCCGGACTGTCTTAGGATGCCGACACCTACCATGAGTCCGATCAGTGTCGGCATAATTTTATATACCGTAATAAAACCATCCTTTGCACCCTCGATAAATTCATCAAAAATATCCACTTTTTTGCACATACCATACCCGATCAGGTACAGTATAACAAAAGGTATCATACAATCCGAAATGTAATATAGCAATTTCACTTTCCCGCCCCCTTTCCTTTTCCAAAATGACGTGCAATAACAGCAAAGATTACACCGGCGGCTGTCGATATCAAAGTAGCTATCAGCCCCATACCGATAATGGACGTTGGCGTTACGGAACCGTATTGGCTCCGGTAGGCAATGATATTTACCGGGATTAATTGCAAAGAAGAAATGTTAATGATCAGAAATGTACACATGTCGGTACTGGCTCTATGGCTTCCATGATTTAATTTTTTAAGTTCTTCCATTGCTTTTAATCCAACCGGTGTCGCAGCCCAGCCGAGTCCAAGAACATTACTGATAATGTTTGCCGCCATGTATTCATTCGCTTTATGCCCCCTGGGGACGCCGGGAAATAAAAAAGCAAGAACCGGCCGAAGCGCTTTTGTCAGCGCATCGATGATTCCTGCTTTTTTTGCAATATTCATAAGTCCTGTCCACATAGACATAATACCAAGCATAGTAATACAAAGTGTAACCGCTTCTTTGGATGAATCGATGGCCGCTGTGCCGACATCACCAATCCGCCCCATTACCGCTGCAAAAAGGATACCAAGGAGAATCATACATCCCCATAATTTGTTTAGCATATGCATACCTTTTTTCTTTTATCATATGAATGACAGAACCTTTTTATTCTCCAAACAAACTAAAAATCAGAATTCACAAATGGGATTCCAACAATTACCCTGGTCACTTTATCCTGTTCATCATACGATAGGGCAATATTAAGATTAATCTTTTTCCCATTTACATATTTAACCACATCAACTCCATTGGTATAGCCATAAGCGACATAATAATTTTCATTTTCCGGATCACTGTTCATCACCTCAGTGCCGCCAAACTCACGGAAAATACTTTTTGTGATCTCCTGTCTTTTTTCCTTGCTGAGCCTTCCCGTGATAATTCCTTCCCGGCAAACATTCCCAACCTTTTTGTTACGCATGTCTTCTTGTGCTTCACTGTCTATTACGGCAATGCGGTTTCTGGCAAATGCCTGGGTAAAAGCTGACCTTGATATATATATTCTTGTCACAAGTGTCTGTACAAAAGCAATTTCCCATAAGAGGATCAACACAGACAGAATGATTTTAAATTTCACTTTCAAAAAAAACATCAACCCTTTCCAAAGCTTTTATAATATGGCTTTTTTATAGGATTGACGTTTTTTATTTTTTTATTCATATTTCTTAAAAACAACACTTGAGTTCTGACCGCCAAAGCCGAAAGAATTACTCATTGCAACATGAACCTCTTTTTGTATTGCCTTATGCGGAACATAATTCAGTGGCACACAGGATTCATCCAGGTTATCCAGATTTAACGTAGGCGGCACTATTCCGGTGCGGATACATTGAATACAGGTAATTGCCTCTGTAATTCCACCGGCCCCCATCATATGTCCGGTAGCACCTTTCGTTGATGTTACAGCCATTTCCTTTGCATGATCACCAAACAGTTTTGCGATTGCATTTGTTTCGATTGGATCACCCACTCCCGTGCTTGTTCCATGTGTATTAATATAATCTACATCATCTGTAGACAGATCTGCATGCTCAATTGCTTTCTCCATGCAGAAAATAGCACCTATCCCATCCGGATGAGGGCTTGTCACATGATAGCCGTCAGTGCAGTTGGAAAAACCTGCCAGCTCAGCAAGAATCGTTGCGCCACGCTTCCTTGCATTTTCCTCTGTTTCTATAACCAGCGCACCACCACCTTCACCAATGACAAAGCCATCTCTATCCCGGTCAAATGGGCGGCTTGCCCGCTGTGGATCATCATTATGGGTTGAAAGAGCATGGGCGGATGTTAGTCCAAGAATAAATAATGGTGCCAAAGCAGATTCTGTTCCCATCGCCAAAACAGCATCTGCCTGACCGGATAAGATCAGCATACACGCCGTACTGATAGCATCACCACCGGAAGAGCATGCGGTACTTACCGTCAGACTTGGTCCCCGGTATCCTTTCGCAATCGCCACCTGCGCTGCTGCTTCATTTCCAATAATCTTGGGAACAAAACGGGGGCTGACTTTCTTATGCTCTCCTTTACTAACACCATCCTGAGTCTCTGTGATCGGTGCAATACCGCCGAGCGCCGTACCAACAACGATCCCCATTCGTTCCGGCTCTGCTGCTTCTCCCGCCTGCTCAATGGCCTCCATTGCAGCCGCATATCCATACTGCATAAAAGGATCCATTTCACGTGTCAGTTTCTTTGGCATAAACTTTTCCGGGTCAAAATTCTTCACCTCGGCAGCTATCTTTACAGGCAAGTCAGAAACATCAAATTTTGTAATTCTGTCTACCCCACATTTCCCCTCTATCAGATTATTCCAATAATTCTCTACTCCTATACCTATCGGTGTCACAGCACCCATACCGGTAATTACCAGCCTGCTATTCGATATTTTCATCTTCATTCCAGTCATTCTCCTTGATTTCTTTTCTGCGGATCTTACCACTTATCGTTTTTGGCAGTTCTTTTGTAAAGTCAAGTATTTTCGGCCATTTATAAGAAGCTATATTCTTTTTAAGAGCTTTCATAATGTCATTCCTAAGTTTGTCGGTTCCCTCCTGCTCGTCAACCAGAACGATACTTGCCTTAATTGCCTGTCCACGGATTGGATCCGGTACAGGCGTTACTGCACACTCAAGAACATACGGAAGTTTCATTATCTCATTTTCAATTTCAAATGGACCGATACGATAACCACTGGATTTGATCACATCATCCGTACGTCCAACATACCATAAGAACCCATCTTCATCACAATACGCCGTATCACCTGTATGATAATAACCGTCATGCCATGCCTCCTGGGTCTTCTCTTCGTCCCCATAATATTCCATGAACAGCCCGTTAGGAATATTATCTTCTGTGCCGATCACGATTTCTCCCACTTCCTCTGTATCAGCGATCGTTCCATCCGGACGCATGATCTTAACATCATACTGCGGACTTGGTTTTCCCATAGATCCCGGCTTAGGCGTTGTTCCGACGAGATTTCCTATCGTAAGCGTGGTTTCTGTCTGCCCAAATCCTTCCATCAAGGTAAGACCGGTCTTCGCCTTAAACTTTTCGAGAATTTCCGGGTTCAATGCTTCTCCTGCGGTTGTTACATTCTGCAGGGATGACAGATCATAACGGTCTAATTTCATATGAACCATAACCCGATATACCGTTGGCGGTGCACAAAATGTAGTAATCTTATACTTTTCAATCATGCGCAGAATTTCTTTTGCATCAAAGTCATCAAAATCATACGTAAAAATCGTTGCTTCGCAGAGCCACTGTCCGTAGATTTTTCCCCACAAAGCTTTTCCCCATCCGGTGTCCGATATAGCAAAATGAATCCCTTCCGGGTCAACCTGATGCCAGTATCTGGCAGTAATATAATGTCCTAACGGATATTTAAAGTTATGCGTTGTAATCTTCGGATAAGAAGTCGTGCCCGAAGTAAAAAACATAATAGACGGATCACTTCCACTTATCGCACCTTCTCCTCGTGGTCTGCGGAAATGGCTGGAAAAATACTTTACTTCTTTATTAAAACTTCTCCATCCCTTACGACTGGCACCAACCATGATCTTTACTTTCAAATCATGATAGCTGCGGCATGCCTTATCAACCTCACGTGATACCTGGCCATCTGCCGTACATAAAATAGCATCAACATTTCCTGCTTTAAATCGATAGTCAAAATCGGATTTCAAAAGAAGATTCGTTGCCGGTATCGCCACCGCACCAATCTTATGAAGAGCTAAAATAGCAAACCAGAACTGGTAGTGTCTCTTAAGTACAAGCATGACACGATCACCTTTCTTAATTCCAAGAAAAGAAAGATAGTTAGCTACTTTAGAAGAATATCGGGACATATCATAAAAAGTAAAAGAACGCTCTTTACCATCTTTGGAAATATGGATCATGGCAACTTTGTCCGGATCCTTCTTTGCCATCTGATCTACTACATCATAAGCAAAGTTAAAGTTTTCATCATTCATAAACTCAATATGCTGCAGATAACCATTTTCGTCTTCCTCAACCTGAATAAATGGTGCTGCAATATCTGTTTTTTTCAATGCCATATCAGTTATACATCCTTTCCTGCAAATATTCCTATATAAATGTGTTTCTTTTTATTTACTCACGTAGTTTTAAAAACCACATATTATTGTAAAGATTACATCAAAGGTTTCGGAATGTCAAGCAAAAACCTTTAAAAATGGGATTAATCCGCTTATTTTATGTCATTTTTTCGATTTCCAAAAGTTTCAGTTTGAATTTCTTCCTATTATATGATAGAATTGGTGTGCTATGTATGTGGACCATTTAGTGGATAGTGGGCCACTAAATGACTACAAATTTATGTGTACATGATTACTGACAATTGTAGCGTGTACGGAATGGAGGATTTTTAACATGTTCAAAATTGTTGAGAAAAAGTCCCTGAATCCTACCGTCAGCAAGATGGTGATTGAGGCGCCTTTGATTGCAAAAAAAGCAGAACCAGGACAGTTTATCATCTTCCGCGCAAAAGAGGATAGTGAACGAATTCCTTTGACCATCGCGGATTTTGATCGCGAAAACGGAACCGTTACCATCATTTATCAGATCGTTGGTGCCGGTACGATGGAGCTTGACAGCCTGAATAAGGGCGAATATATTCACGACTTCGTTGGACCACTTGGTGTTCCTACTCATACGGATGGTCTGAAAAAAGTAGCTGTTGTTGGCGGTGGCGTTGGTTGTGCGATTGCCTATCCTGTTACGAAAAAGCTTCATGAAATGGGCGCTGAAGTTCACGCTATTGTTGGTTTCCGTAACCAGGATCTGGTTATTTTGGAAGATGAATTTAAAGCTGCCAGTGATAAATTAGTTATGATGACAGATGATGGCAGTTACGGCGAAAAAGGTCTGGTAACCGATGCCCTTGAAAAGCTTATTCAGGATGGAAATGAATACGATGAAGTTATCGCTATCGGACCATTGATCATGATGAAATTTGTCTGCCTGACAACAAAAAAATACGATATCAAAACAGTTGTCAGCATGAACCCGATTATGATTGACGGAACCGGCATGTGCGGTGGCTGCCGGCTTACCGTTGGCGGTGAAACAAAATTTGCCTGCGTAGATGGACCGGACTTTGATGGTCATCTTGTTGATTTTGATGAGGCAATGCATCGTGGTACTATGTATAAGGAATTTGAAACACATGCCCGTGAAGAATCCTGTAACTTGCTTAAGAAGGAGGTCAAATAATCATGGCAGAGAGAAATATGGATATGAATAAATGTCCGATGCCTGTTCAGGACCCGGATGTAAGAAATAAGAATTTTGACGAAGTAGCCCTTGGCTACACTTATGAGATGGCAGTGAATGAGGCTCGCCGCTGTCTAAATTGTCCAAAAAAACCGTGTGTCAGCGCCTGTCCGGTACAAATCAATATTCCGGCTTTTATTGAGCGTGTTGCTAATGAAGATATGGACGGAGCTTTTGATATCCTATCCAAGTCTACCTCCCTTCCTGCCGTATGTGGACGCGTCTGCCCGCAGGAAACACAATGTGAGGGCAAATGTGTACGCGGCATTAAAGGCGAGCCGGTTGCAATCGGACGTCTGGAGCGTTTTGTTGCCGACTATCATAGAGAGCATTGTACTGATACCCCATCCATGCCGGAACAAAATGGACACAAGGTTGCTGTTATCGGTGCCGGTCCAAGTGGTCTTACGGTTGCCGGGGATCTTGCAAAGATGGGCTATAAAGTCACTATTTTTGAAGCTCTTCACCTGGCTGGTGGTGTTCTTGTTTATGGTATCCCTGAATTTCGTCTGCCAAAGGCGATCGTCCAGAAAGAAATCGATAATCTAAAGGCAATTGGTGTCGATATCGAAACTAATATGGTAATCGGAAAAGTTCTTACGATTGATGAAATCTTTGAAATGGGAAATGAAGCGATTTTTATCGGTTCCGGAGCAGGACTTCCTCGTTTTATGAACATTCCTGGCGAAAGCCTGAAAGGTGTTTATTCAGCAAATGAATTCCTGACCCGTATCAACCTGATGAAAGCATATAAAGAGGGAAGCAAAACTCCGATCCAGCATGCAAAGAAAGTTGCTGTTGTCGGCGGTGGTAACGTAGCAATGGATGCTGCCCGCAGTGCCAAACGTCTTGGTGCCGAGGAAGTGTATATCGTTTACCGCCGTGGCATGGAAGAACTTCCTGCCCGTAAGGAAGAGGTAGAACATGCAGAAGAAGAAGGTATTATCTTCAAAACACTGAATAATCCTGTTGAGATTCTTGGCAATGACGAAGGCATGGTATGCGGAATGAAGTGTATTGAGATGGAACTTGGTGAACCGGATGAAAGCGGCCGCCGTCGTCCTGTCGAGAAAACCGGAAGTGAATTTGTTCTTGATGTTGACAGTGTTATCATGTCGATCGGTACAAGTCCAAATCCACTTATTCGTTCTACTACTCCCGGTCTGGAAGCAAATAAATGGGGCTGCCTGGTTACAAAAGACGATTCCGGTCTTACTACCCGTGATGGTGTATATGCTGGTGGAGATGCGGTAACAGGTGCAGCAACAGTTATTCTCGCAATGGGTGCAGGAAAAGAGGCAGCAAAGGCAATTGATGAAAAATTATCGGGAAAGTAATTTTTGCCCCCAGCACCACAATGTAACTAAAAAAGCGGCAGTTTCGCCGCTTTTTTTTAATTATTTAACTGTGCATGATGAACTTCTGTCGTACTTGCCGTCATTGGCAGGAACTGATATCCCTTTTGTTTTCCATATCGTATGACACGCTCTAACGCCTGAATGGTCTTATTATTATTGGCAAAATCATGCATGAGTACAACATTCGGATGCCTGGATGTAATACCACTAATAACATTGCGATATACACCATCGGCTGTCTTGACTCCACCGGCGTCTCCCGATGATACATTCCAATCCATATAATGGAATCCCCATTTTCCTATCTTCTTAGTCAATCGTGTCATGATACCTTTACTGTAATGACGGCTGACCGCATTGGAACTTCCACCCGGAAAACGTGTAATGGTACACCATACACCAAACTTGTCATAAAACAATTTCTGCAGCTTTGTTACGTTTTTATAGTATGTATGATCGGATTGATAGATCTTGTCGTATTTATGTTGATATCCATGAATGGCAAGTGTGTGTCCTTCCCGGATCACTTGCTTTGTCAGATCATAGTCCGCCTTAGCTGGCTTTAGTTCAAAAAAGGTTGCTTTCACACCATTTCTTTTTAAGATATTTAAAATCTTTGGCGTTGATGAACGACTGGGACCATCGTCAAATGTCAGATAGATAACTTTTTTTATGTTCTTTTTTACCGTAAGCTGACATTCATATGATTTTCCCAGTGCGGTCCCGGTAATCACTGCTGTTCCTTTTTTCTTCGCTTTCACAATACCTTTCCGCGAAACCGATGCAACTGCCCGATTCGAAGAGCTCCATGTATATGAGGATGCTTTCTGTCCATCCGTAAATTGCATTGGCAGCCGTTCCCCTGCCATCATCGTAAACTCCGGATAGGCAAGCCCCTTAACTTTTGCCTGAGATTCTACCGGCTGCATCAACATAGGAAATACCCCCAGTAACATACCACATAATAATACCAATACCCTGCCTGTTTTTTTCATCTCTAATTTCCCCCCTTTTCCAGTAAAGCAGCGTATACATCTCTTTTTGATATTCCTCTGTCTTTTGCCACTGCTTTCATTGCCTCTTTTTTGGTCAATCCCTGACTGGCATATAATTCCATATGCCTCTCCAGTGACATCTCCTGCCACTGTTGCTGCTCCTTCTTTTCAAGTTCTTCCGCATCAGCTCCTTCTACCACAAGAACAAATTCACCCTTTGGTTCTTCTTTATCATAATAAGAAACTGCCTCACCCATTGTCATATGCATGGCATCTTCATATTTTTTGGTTAATTCTTTACAAATGGTAATGTTCCGGTTTTCACCAGTTATCTCTAAAAAAGCTGACAATGTTTTTTTCAGACGATGAGGCGCTTCATAAAAAATCGTCGTACATGTAGTTGCCGCAAGGCGTTCCATCACTTGTTTTTTTTCTTTTTTGTCCATAGGCAAAAAACCTTCAAAAGTAAACCGCCTAGCTTTCATTCCTGATAAAGTAAGTGCCGTAATAACGGCCGATGCCCCCGGAAGTGAACTTACCTCTATACCAGCTTCATAGCATGCCTTCACAAGATCTTCACCCGGATCAGATATTGCGGGTGTTCCGGCATCTGTAACAAGCGCTATCGTTTCTCCCGCCAACATACGTCCGATAAGCAGAGGCGTCTTCTCCCTTTTATTATGTTCATGATAACTAATCAGTGGTGTTTTGATCTCATAATGATTTAATAATTTAATGCTCTGCCGTGTATCCTCTGCCGCTATTACATCTACCTCCCGCAATACACGCAGCACACGCAATGTTACATCCTCCAGATTGCCAATCGGAGTAGCACACAAATATAACATTCCTGCCATAACTCTTCCCCTTTCTGATCATCCATAATACCATTTTTTAAGTTCCTCTGTATACACATCAGGTTCCTGATAAACAATCAGTGGCGGTTCAACTTTCATACGTGAACGTCCTCCGCGTACGCCTTCAATCAAAACCATATTAGGCTCTTTATCCACATAGGGATAAACAAGGCGCATACGTTTCGGCTCTAACCGGCATACCACCATCTCATGGATAAGTTCTGCAAGCCGGAACGGCCGGTGAACCATATAGAAATGACCTCCGGGTTTTAATAGCCTTGCAGACTGCTCCACTACGTCTCGCAATGTACAGGCAATTTCGTGCCGTGCAAGTGCTTTGTGAACTGCCCCGCTGACCAATCCATGAGAATGATTCAGGTAAGGGGGATTACATGTGACAACATCAAAGGAAGCGGCCCCAAAAAGGGAAACGGCTTCCTTGACATCACCCTGTAAAATCTTTATTTTATGCTCTAACTGGTTAAATCTTACACTTCTCTCTGCCATCCCGGCTACATCCTCTTGAAGTTCCAGACCAAAGAAGACTTCACCTTGTGTTTTGGCGGATAACAGCAAGGGAATAATACCATTACCGCAGCACAGATCCAGACACCTCTGCCCCTCTGTCGCTGTTGCAAACGAGGATAAAAGAACCGCATCCATACCAAAGCAAAACCAGGAAGGGTTCTGGATGATCTGCAGACCATCACGCTGCAAATCATCCAGGCGCTCCCCTTCTCTAAGGAATTCCTCCTGTTGCTTACTCATTTAGTTTTGACTTCCCTTCCTTCCTTTCCATTGCTTCAAGTTTTTTCAACTCTTTGTCGTGTTTGTCTTTATCTTTATTCTTTCCCTTTGTTTTATTTACCTTAAACTTCAATTCAGCCACATCATAATCTCTGACTTCTTTTTCATCATTTTCCAAGGCAACGACAACCTTTACACGTTGTTTCAATACACTTACACTCTGTACTTCTCCGCGAAGCCCCTCCGGTGTTTTTACATGGCTTCCTACATTTGGTAAATGACTATTCAGCTCTTCGTACGCCTCTTCCTCATTTTTCAGGCAGCACATCAGACGCCCACATACACCGGAAATCTTTGTCGGGTTTAAGGAAAGATTCTGCTCTTTTGCCATCTTGATCGATACCGGTGCAAACTCCGACAAATAACTGTGACAACACAAGGAACGTCCACAAATACCTATTCCGCCGCAGATCTTTGTCTCATCACGGACACCAATCTGACGTAACTCGATACGAGTCCGAAAAACGCTTGCCAGATCTTTAACCAATTCGCGAAAATCAATGCGGCCATCTGCCGTAAAATAAAATAATAGTTTATTTTTATCAAATGTATATTCTGCTGCGATCAGCTTCATCTCTAAACCATGCTTAGCTATCTTTTCAAGACAAATCTTAAATGCGTCTTTCTCTTTTGCTCTATTATTTAACTCTGTCTCTTCATCCTGTGGTGTTGCTACACGGATGATCGGCTTAAGTGGTGCTACAATTCTTTCTTCCGCCATTTCTCTATTGCCGAGTACAACCGTTCCGTATTCAACCCCTTTTGCGGTCTCTACGATCACATGTTGTCCCCGCTGTATCTGTTCGTCACCCGGGTCAAAGTAGTATACTTTCCCTGCCTGCCGAAAACTAACTCCTATAATTATTTTCATGTCTTCCTCCAATTTATGCATTTCATTTTAAAGTCAAGAACATCAGCTCCATTGTAACGTCAAAGCTGACATTTGCCTTGATGCGAATCTTAGCTTTTTCAAAAGCCTGAAGAATTTCTTCTATTTTTTCGTAACTGCGCTCGTTAGCCTCTCGTGAAATATTTGCCACTTCCTCCTGAAACAATAATGAATTAACATTTTTTGTTGCCTTAAAAAGGAGGACATCCCGATACCAAAGCGCCATAAGATCAATATAATCACGGATTTCATCTTTTCTTGCGCCTAAATCTTTGATCACAGCGAGCATATCCGACAGTTCCATTTCTCTGACATGCCGAAGAAGTGACAGAATCTGATCTTTTCGTTCAATAAAGTCTTCCGATTTTGCATAACGAACGGCTTTTCCCAGATTTCCCTGTGCAAAGGCAGCACTGGCTTTTGCAAGATAATCCGGGACCTGACACTGGGAAGTTAGAAAATTCTCCACTGTCGCTGTACTGAGCGGTCGAAATTCAAGTGTCAGGCAACGAGACCTTATCGTCGGAAGCAGCTCGCTGATATTGCTTGTCAGCAGGATGACTACACCATATTCCGGCGGTTCTTCTATCGTCTTCAGCAACGCGTTCTGTGCCGCCTCGGTCATTTTCTCAGCTTCTGGTACAATATATATTTTATATGGGCTGGAAAAAGGCTTGATATCCATCGTATTACATAATTGTCCGCGTATTTCCTCAACACCCAGACTGGCTTTTTCACGCATGACCCATATCACATCCGGCTGGTTCCCAGATTCAATCTGATGACATGATACACAATTTTTACACGGCTCAGTCCCACCTTCCGTACACTGCAACGCCGCTGCAAATGTCCGGGCCATCGTTTCCTTCCCTACGCCTACATCTCCCTGAAAAATATAAGCATGAAATGGTTTATGTTCCTGTACTGCTGCCTGTAAATGTTCTTTTATCTGTTCATGTCCTACAATTTCTGAAAAAGAAAACATTGCAACCTCCTTTTCATCTGTTTACGTTATGATATCCAATAACATACCTCTTATTTCATCTACCTTGCCAAGAATTGTCAACGCATCCTTCTCATCTTTCAGAAGTTCTCCTGCCAGTTCATCTAAGACAGCATCTACACGTTTGATCATACCATAGACACGATGACGTCCCCGACGGTCCAGAAAATTTTCACGGCTGAATTTATGTGAACGGCTAACAACTTCATTCATAAATTCTTTTATCAGACGACGATAATGCTTCATATCGCGAATATCCATATGCTTTCCCAGCTTTTTCCCCTGCATGGTTATCTCTTCCATCATCACAGATAATCGTTCCTGCAAGCTGCTATCTTCGATGGAACTCATCAGCGTAAATCGAAAATCCTCACCTGTCTGCTGCACCTGCTGCGTCTGGGTTGTCTGATTTACCTGCTGCATATTATCTACTCGTATATCCATCGAACCACCTCGCCTTCTTTAAGATACGTATACTTTATTTATCATATCACTTTTTACAATGATAATCTACCGTTTTTCCCACTTTTTAGCGTTTCCTCTATTTGACAGACTGCCTCCTCCAAAGAGGTGTTATCAATTCTGTTATTTATCTCTAACCGTCGCAGGTTATTTTCACAAAAATCTTTCTCATCCGCAAGAAATCGTCTGCAGACTTCCGCAACACATGGTTTTTCCTGTTCTTTCTCGCGCTTCAGAGACCGCTCAATGCGTACCATATCATCTACTTCTATGTACAAGGGAACAACCCTTTCTTTTCCATAATAATCCCTAATCTGCTCATAGCCCTCCAACGTCGTGATCATACAGGAATCACCTTTTTCAAAATCAATCTGCCCATCATCCACCGTGAAATAATACCATAATCCTTTAACTGTTTCATAACATCTGTATTCGACCACAGTTCCATCCCCACGCATTTTCTGAAACTGGCTTTCACTCACAAAATGATATTCTTTCCCCTCAGTTTCGCCTGCCCGTATCGGCCGGGTCGTATAGGTAACGACAGGCCGCAGCTCTGTATGTTGATCCATTACCCTCTGATATAAGGTATCTTTACCCGATGCACTTTTCCCCATAATAATATACAGATAGCCCATTTTCCAGCCCCTCTCATGTTTTTCCCTATCATTATAACCTTTTTTTTGCGTTAACTCAACATGTAACTATTCAGAGTTGGCAAGCATATCAATGTCTGTTATACTGAATTTAGTAAATTTTAAAGGAGAGTGTGAATGAAATTTGAAGGTTGTTATATTAATCCACTTGTTGAGGAACGGGCGGATCCCTATATTATAAAGGGACCTGATGACTGGTATTACTTTACAGCTTCCTACCCAATGAAAAGCGACTCAGATCCGGATGGGTATGATCGAATCATATTGCGCCGTGCTAAAAGCATTGAATCTTTATCGACTGCTCAGGAGATTACAATTTGGAAAGCGGATATAACAACACAAAGTCACCGTTTTATCTGGGCTCCTGAACTACATTACATTGCCGGCAGATGGTATATTTTTTATGCTGGAAGTGACGATAAGGAAAACAACTGGGCATTTGATTGTCATGTTCTGGTGTGTGAAGGAAAGGATCCTTATACAGATAACTGGCTGGAAAAAGGAAAATTTCAAAAAAGAGCGGATGACCCTTTTTCCTTTACCGGCTTTTCCCTTGATATGACTTATTTTGAGGATGGTGATCGTTCCTATGTAATCTGGGCGCAACACAATGAGCAGAGAATATCCTGTCTGTATCTGGGCGAAGTGGATCGTAAAGAACCCTGGAAGCTGATTTCTCTTCCTATGCTGTTATCTTCTCCGGAATATGACTGGGAAAAAATACGATATTCGGTAAATGAAGGCCCCGCTGTCGTCAAACATGGAAAAATGATTCTTGTAAGCTACTCTGCCTCAGGAACAGGACCGGAATACTGCGTTGGCATGCTCTATGCTGGAGCGGGAACAAATCTCCTCTCACCCATCTCCTGGACAAAAAGGGCTGAGCCAATACTTACTTCAAAAGATCTCGTTGGTGAATATGGTCCGGGACATAATTCATTTACCAAAGATAAGAATGGCGATGATATTTTCATTTACCACGCAAGAAGCCAGAAATGCTTTGAACACAAATGCGGATACGGGAACAATGATCCTCTTTTTGATCCCTGCCGGCATGCACGCGCACGAAAAATCATATGGGATCCATCACTTTAAGCAAATAACAGAAATTAAAGGAGCGTCATAATATGAATTTATATGATAAGCTGCAGGCTTTTACAAACGAAGAACATATTCCATTTCACATGCCAGGTCATAAAAGAAATACTTGCTTCTCCATGAGTAATCCCTATGAATGGGACATAACAGAAATCGAAGGGACCGATAATCTGCATCACCCGGATGGAATATTACAGGAAGAAATGGAACGTCTGCGCAGGCATTATCATACAAAGGACACCTTTCTCCTTGTCAATGGCAGCACATGTGGTATTCTTGCCGCTATCGCATCTTGCTGTCAGCGTGGAGATTCTATCCTTGTGGCAAGAAACTGCCACCGCTCCGTATACCACGCAATGTTCCTGCTTGAACTTGAACCTGTTTATATCTATCCTAAATCGGATAATGAATCCGGCATCTTGCTTGAGATTTCTCCCAAACAAGTTTCACAGGTATTAAAGCAGAAAAATGTTTCCTGCGTGATCATTACCTCGCCTACTTACGAGGGGATTGTATCCGATATCGGTGGAATTGCAGAAGTCTGTCATTCCCATGACGTTCCGCTTATTGTGGATGAAGCTCATGGAGCACATTTTGCATGGGGAAAACAATTTCCTCAGACGGCAATGGAGCAGGGGGCCGACCTCGTAATAGAAAGTCTTCATAAAACTCTTCCTGCTTTAACTCAGACAGCATTACTACACCGCACATCTGATCACGTCTCACCGGAATTACTTATGCAGTATCTGGCAATCTTTGAAACCAGCAGTCCTTCTTATGTGTTAATGTCAAGTATCAGCCAATGTATCTCCTGGCTGGAAAATCTTCCGGAAAAAGCCTGGGATATTTATTCTGAACGGCTTATTGCTTTTGTGTCATCCTCCCGGAAATGGAAACATCTTAAATTGTGGCGTCCGGACAACCAGGAAATATCCAAACTTATCATTGGTACATGGAACACAAATATAACCGGAGTCCAACTTGCTCAACGGCTGCGGACAGAATATCACATTGATGTAGAAATGGAGGCCCCAGAGTATATTCTGGCAATGACAAGTATTGCGGATGTCGATGAAGCAATGACTGCCCTGACAAATGCGCTGTCGGAAATTGACCGTTCATTAAATTCTTCCGATACACCTTCCAGCAAAGCAGCCATGCCGCCAAAAGCCCACGTTTGTATGAATTCGTATCAGGCATCTTATCAACCTCATAGGTCTCTTCCCCTGGAGTCCTGTCTGGGCTGTATCTCTGGAGAATTTGCTTTTATCTATCCACCCGGAATACCCTTTTTGGTTCCAGGCGAGGAAATTACGGATCCAATTATACATTTTATAAAACAAGCTTCAAAATATGGTTTGACATTGCTTGGTTTAAAGGATAAAAATAATAAAAACATTTTAGTTTTACCTAAAAAAGATAAATAAATTTTACAGAGCAACCATTTGTCCCAATATGCCGATACGGAGTTTGTTGCATTTTTTTACCATTTATGCACAGAAAACTTACAACACCTGTATGTTGCCTTTTCTTCCTTAATATGTTACCATACTTTTCATAGATTTAATCATTCATTTTTAAGGAGGTACAGCTACTGTATGAAT
The DNA here is from genome assembly GCA_934338065.1 of uncultured Eubacterium sp. GTDB lineage: Bacteria > Bacillota > Clostridia > Lachnospirales > Lachnospiraceae > Eubacterium_F. The sequence goes on from CAKRGX010000001.1 coordinate 81,552, forward strand.
ACGATTATTTTTTCCAGTGCAACTATCCAGTCCTGGATTTTTTCTATTTTTTTAAGTATCATTATTCCACTTTGTTTTCTCTGGTATTTAAAAAGGAAAACCGAAGCAAAGATTGTATCTTTCTTTTCAGGGGTCGGCTTTTCCTTATTGTTTTCCTTTATTCTAGCTGTTATTGTTAATATTCTTCTATTACAGACGGTCGGGCTGAAATCTATCTTTGGTTCATCTGATCACCCCATTTATTCGGCTTTCTATGGCTTTATTACTGCTGGACTGATGGCCTTTCTGGCAAGCTATATAGGAATAAAATATGCTATGAAAAATCGTCTTGACAAAGATAACGTGTTGCTTTTTGGTTTAGGAAAAGGTTGTTTTGAAAGTATTATGAGCGTGGGGACTATCTCGATCACAAATCTGATCGCTGCAGCCTTTATTAACTCTATGGGATCAGACGAATATTTCAAAAAATTAGGTCTTTCTGCCTCTGAACTGGCTCAGACGAAAACTTCTTTTCAGGCATTAGCTGACACCCCAAATTACATTTTTATCATGAACGCCACCTATTATTTATTAATCTTGTGCGCACATATAGGCATTTCTCTATTGATTTTCAAGGCAATAACCGATCATAACTGCAGGCGCAATCTGCCGCTTGCACTGTTCCTGCAAACAGTAAGTTTTGTTCCCTTATACTTGTCTAATCTTCCAGCTTTGGATGGTTCATTGTTATTGCTTTGCATTGATTTTATCTTTACATTTGGTTTACTATACGTTGCATATCAGTCATATAAAAAATAAAGTCTTGACACAGATTAGCAGTTATAGTATTATAGTAGTGTAATCAAAGGCGATTCACATTTGTGGGTCGCTTTTTTATTTTTTGCCTTTATCATTAGCTTTGCTAATGATTGCCTATATATAGTTTAGTTCTCTATTCCCCGAAACGGGGCAGTCTGAGTTGATGATATTTCGTCACCCCAGACTGCCCCGTTTCACCTTATCTGATTAAAGCAGACGCCACCCACTATGATATTTATTTTTTAGGCTTGCGTTACTTTTCTTGCCCCATCCCAAAGGATAACCATCTACACAAACCAACTGCCAGCCATCCGGTGCAGAAATTTCTTTTCCTTCCAGCACTAGTGTTTCCCCTTTTAAATAACGGATCACCCTGTCATCCTCGCCAGAAAGCAACAGACAGTTTTTATATTCACCCTGTTTTAATGCCATTGCCAACGATTGGCTTGGTTCAAAACGTTTTTTCTTCATTTCTCCAAGGAACAAACCACTTCGAAGGAAACGAAGGCCTCGCATCTTAGGTAGGGCTTTGGGCATATAGTACACCATTCCATTCCTAGATTCCATGTATTCCGGTTTCAGCTCTTTCGTGCAATTAGCTGCGAACTCTTCCCACAGTTGCCTCTGTTCTCCTTTCAGACCGCTGCGTGTCTGTTGATAAGACTGAACCATTCCCTCTGCATCTTGCTTTTTTCGAAATAACGCCAAAAAATGTCCTTCTCCATCAAGCCGATGCGGAAATATCCGGACACACTTTTGTATAGTTTCATCCTCACTATGGATCAGCCCCGGCATACCAGAAGAAAAACCTTCATATCCCTCCATATCAACTAATTGCATGTCTGGATCCATATCCAGTATTTTCTGTACCGTTCCTTCATCTTCCAGCGGAGAAAAAGTACAAGTCGAATATAACAGCATCCCGCCTGGCTTAAGCATAGGAAGAGCCTGTCGTAAGATGTCCTCCTGCAAATCAGCATAAAACTGCGGTCCATTTTGCTCCCATGCTTTAACCATTGCCGGGTCCTTACGAAACATCCCTTCACCCGAGCAGGGAGCATCAATTAAAATCTTGTCGAAAAAACCTTCAAAATACTCTGCCAGTTTTTGTGGGTATTCCGTAACTATAAAGCTGTTCTCAATGCCAAATAACTCGATATTCTTCAAAAGAGCCTTAGCTCTCTTTGCACTAATATCATTGGCGACAAGCAGCCCTGTGCCTCGTAACCTGGCAGCAAGTTCCGTTGCCTTTCCTCCAGGTGCTGCACATAAATCCAAAACCACATCATCCTGCTGAATTGGCAGGCGTGACGCCGGTGTCATAGCACTGGGATCTTGTAAATAATACAACCCGGCAAAATAATAAGGATGTTTCGCTGGCTGCACAGATTCTCCATCATAAAAAAATCCGTTATCAATGTAGGGGATTTTAGTCAGCGGAAACGGTGAAATCCGCAAAAACTCTTCCACCGATATTTTGGCTGTATTGACACGCAGTCCAAAACGCCGGCGATCTTCCATAGACCTTAAATAATCATCATATTCATCCCCCAGAATACGTTTCATTTCCTCACAAAATTGAACCGGTAACTCCATACATACTCCTTTTCTATAGTGAAAAACTGCTTGGTAAAAGCTCTTTGAGATATTTTGCCGTATAATCATTAGCACTCTTAGCCATTATAACCTCAAATGTGTCCGCGTTACAAAATTCTGACATCACCTGAAGACACACTCCACAAGGAGCCGGTGCTGCCATCTCCCCCTGCTTTCCGCCTACAATAGCAATTCTTGTAAAATCCCGATAACCTTCACTTATTGCCTTAAAGATCGCAGTTCGTTCTGCACAGTTTGTTGGGCTATAGGCAGCATTTTCAATATTGCATCCGGTATATACAGTTCCATCTGCACATTCTAAGGCCGCCCCTACCATAAAGCCGGAATATGGGGCATATGCTTTTTCTCTGGCAGACAACGCCATTTCAATCAACTGCTTCATCATTCATCCTTCCAATTCTTAATCAACCATATAACTGACAAATTGACTGCCCGCCATCTTCAACGTTTTTTCATATTCTGACCGGCTCACCATTTTCTTTTTCCCTTGCAATGGATCATAGATCAATAGCTTATGTGTGTCATATCCGCCAATTACAACTGCGTGATTACTGCCTGTCATTGCAATGACAGGTTTATTTCCACTGACAAAATACAGAATCTCTTCCAGGCTGCATCCTTTCAAATTAACTGGGCGCTGCAAATATTTTGCCAGCATCTCATAAACATTTTGACCCTGTTTCTCTATATCCGCCACGTCAACATCATAATGATTGGCTTTCAACACCATGTGTACACAGGATGCAAGACTGGACACCCCATTTTCTACTCTCTTTAACTCAATGCCACCGATCATGTTCTGGATAAAGGCACCACTTCTCTCCCATACAACCTGATGATTACTCGATACGACAACGCCCATCTTCTCATCTGCCTGCTGAATCGCATTGGCTACGCTTTCATAAGACGCTGTAATCTTACCACCGGCATATACATAATACTTTGTAACTTTAGGCCGCTCCAGCCGCACATAACGTTCGCTGGTCTTTACTGTCGTAATCATATCCCCCCACTTTGGCTGTGTCTTCATCTCATAAGAATCAGGAAATTGAATATACCATTCTGTCAGACATTTATTCGTAACTCTCGACACATAACTAAACCTGGATGAATTTTTCTCTGTATTATTCAGGATGGTATCTTCCCCCGCACTCACATAAGTACCATCAGAAGCCCGTTTGCACAAACTCATATTAATTACATTTCCATTGGAAACAATTTTCTGTACATATATATTTTTCTTACTATATTGCCGGCGTACCTCTCCCGTTGTACTCGCTATATATAGTTCATGACAAGGGATAACCCTGCTCCCGTTTTTTGTCCTTCCAATATCCTCCTGACGGACATAGCCATATACCATATTGTCTTCTATAACACCAAGCAGACGGATATAGCTATTTTTATCCGGCCGGTAAAGCACTTTTTTCTCATCATTTTCCAAATTGTAAATCGTAATGCTCTCACCGTATCCTTTCGCTAACGAGGAAGACCATGTATAGCAGTTAGCACCCTCCATCGTCATAAAACTATCTTGTTTGATATTCTCAGCTACTTTTTCCAAACGTTTGCCTGTCATATTGTAAGCATACACCGTATCAGCCACAGTAAAATAATAAATCCCCCGCGAGCTGACATAACCATACTCCTCAAAATCGGCATGCAATTGCTGATAGGTCGTATTCATTGGCATATAAACCATTTCCTCTAATTGTCCATCCGCCGTATATTCAAATAAAACAACTGCGACATCACCTTCATAACGACCTCGCGGAAAATAACCGTATGCGCAGAAATACAGATTATCTTTGTCATCTATCTTCAACAAACGGATTGCCTGCTCATCATACGCACGGTAATCATAAGAAGCATTTCCGCTAAAAGCAGAAAAAATAGTTTTGATTGTACAAGCTGACATATCATATTCATAAAGGTTTCCGCCTCTTGCAAAATACAGCTTGTTCTCTTTCTTATTTGTGAGCATCTTCTGTTTATTATCTTCTGTAATACCCAATTTTAACTGATTGCTTTTGCTGCTTGCTTTATGCGGATCAAAAATCGACTCCATGGAGCGTTCAAAATTCAGCAGATAATTCTGGCCACCCGCATAGCGGACACGATAAAATTCCTTGACATGATATTTCTCATCACCCGACGCCGTAGCAGCCTGTATAAAATAGTTATACTGAATACACGCCGTTTCCATATTATACTCTTTCACTGTAACAAGCTCATCCGAGATGATCTTTGGAGACATTCCCGACCACGTAACCAGTTCTGCATTCGAAGTAATATCGACATGAGAGAGCGTATTATTCTGGTTCGTCGCAGATGATTCCAGATAACGCATCAGTTCTTCTGATTTACTTTTTATAAATGTGTTTTGGTGAAATTTCTTAACAAATGTTAATTTTTCCTGTAAATGACTGTTATCCAGATAATACTTAAGCCTTGTATAATAATGAATCGTTCTCCCTTGATCGGATGTCGCTTCTATATCTAAAATATATTCCGTGCTTGTTTTAAAACTATAATCAAACGTAATATCCACACGTTCCTGGTGTGCAGCGATCGCATGAGCCTCCTCTGTACAGTACACTTCACCAGTCTCTTTGTCAATTACATGACATGCCAGATTGATCAGACGGCTTTTGGCTTTGCCAAAAAGCAAACCCAGTTTCCGGCTTTGATCAATCGGTGTGACGGATTCTCTTACTGTACTGGCTTCTACTGCACCACTGTAACCATATAATGTGTTAATCACTTTTCCCTGTGTCTGTAACGTCACACGAGGATACGTTTCTTCCGAAATGGAAACCTCCTTTGCCTCATCATTCATATCCGTCTTCATATTCCTGCCAAACAAAAACAAAGAGGCAATAAATATCATAATAAGAATCACCGTTTTATATATATACTTAACCATACTAATCTCCATTCATTTCAAGCAAACTCATAACTTGTTTTCTTTTCCTATGTCTATACAGTGTAACGGCTTTTAACAAAAAGTGCAAGATATACACAGAAATTTTCTTATTTCATATATTATAAAATAAAAACTTAGGAGTAAAAAATGCAATATTTAGACGAAAACGAGACTATATCCCCCCCACACTCTCCTGTGACACCATCACTTTCTCCCATTTCCGGTGTGGATAAATTATGGGAACTGGAAACGGATAACACATATTTAAAATATTTATATCCCCGGATTACGCGTCAGATCAGCGAATTTGTTGAAGAGGAATGTGACAAAATGGAATATGAAGGCAGCCTTATGTTCGATGTCTTTCCTGACAAGACTGCCTTGCAGATAATGGCGGCCGGTATTGCTTCCGATTTCAAAAAAGAAAACCCCGATGTCTATCCGGATCAGCCTAATCTTCTCCGTGATATGATCGAGGTTGTACTCTTTCATGAAATTATGTATCGCCGTAACCGCTATCGCAATCATAAACGACTCTATTTGTAACTTACACCTAAAAAGCTAATTTCTCAAATTCTCCTACAGGCATTGGCTTTGCAAAAACATACCCCTGAATCAGATCACAATTCATTTCTTTTAAGAAATCAACCTGTTCTCTTTCTTCTACGCCCTCTGATATTGTATGTAAGTCCAGTGCCTGTGCGAGTTGAAGCACACTTTGTATGACATCTTTACCACGCTCATCGTTGTCACCGCTTTCAAAGAAAACACGATCAAGCTTCAACGCATCAACACGCACATCCTTAAGCATATTAAGTGATGAATATCCACTGCCAAAATCATCAATGGAACAAGACAATCCCGCTTTATGTATCCGGTTAACCAGATTAGTAAGCGAATCAAAATCATTATAGAACAAAGATTCGGTCAACTCAATCTCAATAGAATTAGGCGGTACCTCATATTTTTTCAGTACATACTCATAATAATCAAAGAAATTAGGTATTTCAAAATGGCTTCGGGAAAGATTAACAGAAATCGGTATCACGCAATGCCCTTCACGGTGCCACCGTTCAACCAGCTTACATACTTCTTCAAACATATACAGATCTAACTCGACAATAAATCCATTTCCCTCAAACAACGGAATAAATTCATCCGGATAGATCATTCCCTCATCTGGATCGATCCAGCGCACCAGCGCCTCAGCACCTGCTATCGTTTCGCTCTGAACCTCATACTTAGGCTGTAAATAGGGTACAAAATGCCCACATTGCAAAGCTGTATTCATCTTCATCTCTAACGCCTTATCTCGTCCAAGCCGTTCACTATCCTTTACATCATATACACCCATCGGTACCAGATGTGACGGAGAAATCTTTTTCCGTGCCAGATTGGCATGTTCCAGCATAGTACTGACATCACTTTCATCTGTTTTCTCTATAATATAAACACCATAATATAAAGCAATACCGTAGCTGTTTCCATTTTCATCTGTCAGATCGGCGAACTGCTTGCTGATACGATACAAACGCTGATCTAACTTTGGCAGTGAATGATAGCGCATCAATATTCCAAAATTATCTGCCATAATACGTCCGGACACTTCATCCCAGCGCAGTTCCTCATCAATAATCGTCTGAATCTGTCTGAGAATCTCATCACCGACTTCATTGCCATAATTCTCATTAATAAACTTAAACCGGTCAATATTGGCATACACTAAAACATATTGTCCATCTCTTCCCTTTAAAAGATCTTTGGCAATCCGTTCAAATTCTTTTTTATTCTTTCCCCCGGTCACATTGTCCCTGCCATACTGCTTATATAATAGCTGATACTTCATGATCAGCATAACAACAACAAATAAAACCGTAGCAATAACAACAAGAGCTTTTGTAGTTAAAGTATCCCACTCATTCAGGACCAAAAACATAAAGCCAAACAGAACGATTGCTGTGATCGTGTCCCAGATCAGCATTGCACTTATTGTTTTTAGCCGGGAAACAAATTGTTTCACACAAAAACCCCTTTCCTCAAAAAGTAAATTTATTATAACCTATTTTCCCCATTAAGGCAACTAAAAACAAAGGCAATGTCATACAAAAAAATTGACTTTTTTCTCCGTTTTTTGTGTTTTTATGACAAGAAAAGGAAAACTTTTTTTGTAACTGACAATACTATCCTCATCCGGTCCGGTGAGACTTGTTTCAATACAAATCTCATTTCCTTTCTCATATAATCCCTGAACACGGATATTGAAACCATTCGTCTCCTGTTCTCCATAACCAACCGCTATATATCGGTATGCCCCATCATCGTATGTCATTTGAAATGCATTGATTTTTTTCTTCTCTATTTCATTCAAAAAATCCTTTGGACAATCCGCTGTAGGAACAACTGTATAATCCAGGTCTTTCCCCCGTTTTGCTTTCTGATCCCGGCCACATGCAGTCAGCCATATACTAACAGCAATCAGCAAAATCAAACCGGAAAAAAAGACATACCGTCTTGCATCCATACCAGTCTCCATTTTCAATCTTTGTTCACTAGTATATGTTCTGCTGTCATGCGATATGTCTTATCTTTCAAAATATCCGATCATACTGCGGATTGTCATTATTTTTTCTTGTTGTCGATCCAATCTTCCTTTTTGATCCAGTTTTCATAAGGAATCATATGACCAAATGCTCTGATTGCTCCCTGCGCAGTCGGTAAATACATGCGGATCATTTCATTTTTTATCGCAAGGTCTTCGGCCGCGATCTGTTCTCCTGGTATGGTATCATCCGCATCATAATATTTCCCAAAATAATAAAATTCTACATTTTGCAGCTTCAGCTTATCAAATTCCGAAGAAACATAAGCGGATACTCTCTGGTGATGATATTTTCCATACTCACCAAATGGATTATGCGTGACAACCTTTTTCCACTTCTTATAGGTCAGTATCGTCCGGATATCTTTTCTCATACCTACTTCACTTGTGGAATACAGGTCGGCATCATATTTACCATTCTTATAATATTTTTTCACATCCGGATAATTCAGGATTAGGCTCTTCTGATTTACCCTATTCATAACACTGTCAAAATTAGCATGTCTGGTCTGATGATAACCATTTGTCATGCAGACAACAAAATACTTCTCATGAATCAGGTGAGCTCCCCCCCACAAACTTTCATCGTCCGGATGAGTTACGATCATTACATGATCAACATCATCCAGCTTCAGCTTATCTAACATAGCTTTAGTAACCGTTCCATTGTTCGCTGTGATCTTTATCGTCCATGTCTTACTGATCCGTGAATCCACGGAAGTTGCCGTGATATCTACCCCCTCCGTCGGACGAAGTGCTGTCACACGGCCATTCTTGTCCACCATGGCCATGGAACGGTCATTGCTTGACCATTTGATTGTTTTATAAGTAGCATTTTCCGGTGTGATCTGTAGCTTCAGGTCACGCTGGGTTCCTGCCTCCATAGTAATTGGATTATTATCATCAAAAGCAATATCTGTCACTGCTACTTTACTGATCTGAATCGCAATATGTGAAATCTTTTTCTGCTTTCTGCTTTTCGCCCGAACAACAACGGTGCCTTCTTTATGCGCGGTCAAAATGCCATGCTCATCCACCGTTGCGAGTATTTTGGACGAAGTTGACCAATTCACGGCATAATCCGTAGCGTTCTCCGGCGTCCGGATTGCCTTTAAGGCAATCTTCTCCCCTACAATACAGTTGGTCTTCGGTGCCTCTATTTCCAATGACTCCAATTTTACTTTTTTCTTGACTCTTAAACGAAAGGAACTTTTCCGTTTTGTATTTTTCACCTTCGCCGTAATTGTCGTTTTTCCCTTTTTTAACGCTTTAATTTTTCCTTTCTTAGAAATCGTCGCAACTTTAGGGTTGCTCGATGTCCACTGAATATCCTGAAAAGACGCATTCTCTGGCGTAATTTTCGTATGCAGCCTGCACTTTTCTTTTTCCACCAGATAATATTCCGGTTTGTTGAGTATCGTCACTCGATCTACCGGCTCATACGGGAGTACCGTGACCGTTGCTGTCACTTCTTTATCTGACCCTTTCAACTGTGCTGTGATCTCTGCCTTACCGGTACGGATTCCCTTTACCTTTCCTTTCGCATTTACGGTTGCAATCTTCTTATCACTGCTTGACCACTTCAACTGCTTTTTCTCCCATTTAGTAATCTTCTTTATCTTCATGGTCTTCTTCTTTGATGTATAAACGGAAGCATCCTTCATTTTCCATGAAGCTGCGTCTGCTTTTCCTGCCCCCATAGCAAGAACCAGTCCCCCCAGTACTGCTAATAACAAAATCCCCCTCTTACCAATTATCGCTTTCATCACTTTCGTTCTCCTTTACCTTGTTTTCTTTATTTTTTGTAATTGATCTGCCAAGGCTGCAAACTCTGACAATCCCAGCTTCTCACCGCGAATCGTCACAGAAAGTCCCATGTTTTCTAACGCTTGTGCCACTTCCTCTTTGGTAAACAACAACTCAGGACTGTTCGCCAGTCCATTTTGTAATGTTTTACGCCTTTGATTAAAAGATGCTCGGATCAGTCGGAACATCAGCTGCTCATCCGCCACCTGCACCGGTGTATGCTCCAGACAATCCAGACGGATCACCGCACTTCCCACCTTTGGCCGTGGCATAAAACAATTCGGTGGTACATTAGCAGCTAGATACGGCTTCGCATAATACTGAACAGCCAAAGACAACGCCCCATATACCTTTGTCCCAGGTTCTGCCTGCATACGCTCCGCCACTTCCTTCTGCACCATAACGGTTATATTGACCAGTGGTACATGACTCTCAAACAACCCCATAATGATCGGAGTTGTTATATAATAAGGCAGATTCGCTACTACTTTTATCGGTCTTCCCTCATTATACTTCTGTGCTATTGCCCGGATATCCTGCCGCAGAATATCTCCATGCAGTACTTCCACATTCGTATAGGATGCCAAAGTCTCCTTCAGAATAGGAATAAGGTTATGATCAATCTCCACTGCCAGAACCTGGCGGGCATGTTCACAAAGATACTGTGTCATCGTACCGATGCCAGGTCCAATCTCAAGGACAAAGTCTTCTCTGGTAATCTCTGCTGCCTCAATAATCTTATCCAACACATGTGGATCAATCAGAAAATTTTGTCCAAATTTTTTCTGAAAATGAAAATCGTGTTTTTGTAAAACCTGTATCGTTTCCTGTGGATTGCTGAGTTTCGCCACACTCTTCTTCCTTTCTATATCATAAATATATCATAAATGTGTCAAACCATATAACTTTTTTGCATTTTCTGTCGTGATCCGGATAATTTCATCCGGCGTAGTCCCTTTCAGCTCTGCCATTTTCCCTGCTACATAGATAAGCTGTGAGGAATCATTTCGTATGCCCCTGTTTGGCTCCGGCGCCATATAAGGACAATCCGTCTCCAAAACAATCCTCTCAAGTGGAATCTCCTGCACTGTGCGCTTCAGCTTCTTCGCATTTTTAAATGTCAGCACACCACCTACACCAATGTAAAAGCCCATATCGACATACTCTTTTGCCATCTCTGGTGAATACGAATAACAATGGATCACTCCACCACACTCATATGCTTTCGTTTCCGTGAGGATGTTCATCGTGTCTGCTGCCGCATCACGGCTATGAATAATAATTGGAAGACGTACTTCCTTTGCCAGTCCGATCTGACGATAAAACCACTTTTTCTGTATTGCGGGAGCCGGCTCCGGCCAATGATAATCAAGACCAAACTCACCGATCGCTACCACCTTATCGTGCGAAGCATGTTCTTGTATCCAATCTATATCTGCTCCGGTAAGACCGCCTGCCTCACTTGGATGGACACCCAGAGCACAATAGATAAATTCATACTGCTCTGCTAATGCCAGTGCAGCACGGCTTGAAGCCATGTCTGCACCTACATCAACAAGCCACCCGACGCCTTTATCATGCATACCGGAAAGCAGTTCACCGCGGTCAGCATCAAATGCTGTATCATCATAATGACTATGTGTATCAAATATCATTTTTTCCTCATTTCCACGTCACCTCATGTATGACGCATTAACAGATCTCTGCACCTGCCGGCATCGGTTTCTCCGGTGTCATGAGTGCCAGATTACCTTCCGCGTCTTCGGCACACAAAAGCATGCCCTCAGAAAGCACACCGGCAAGCTTCGCCGGTTTCAGATTGACAAGCACCATCACTTTCTTTCCAACCATTTCTTCCGGGGAATAATACTTGCGGATACCAGACACGATCTGCTTTACCTCACTGCCAACACGGACCTGGCTGCACAAAAGTTTCTTGGACTTCTCTACTGCCTGACAGGAGATGATCTCACCTACCTGGAACTGCATCTTCATAAAATCGTCAAAAGTAATCTCTGGTTTTTCCTCAATATCAATTACATCTTTGTTCTCATCAACAAACTCACCGGAAGCCTTTGCATCTGCGATCTGTCGCTCTTTTATCTCTTCCGCTTTTGCGAGCACTTCCTTCGGATCCAGCCGCATGAAGAGAATCTCCGGATTTTCGGTAACTTTGGTTCCGGATACATATTTACCAAATGTATCCATCTCTTCTTCTGTACGTTTCTCTGCATTTAACTGTCTCAGGATCTTCTCTGTTGTCTCCGGCATAAATGCTTCCAAAAGGCTGGCTCCGATCGTAATACTTTCCACAAGATTATACAGTACTGTAGATAACCGGTCCTTCTTAGCTTCATCTTTACCAAGAACCCACGGTTCTGTCTCATCAATATATTTATTGCAGCGCTTAAATAAACTAAAGATCTCTGTAATTGCGTCAGCCACACGCAATTGATCCATCTTGTCTGCTACCACTTTTGGCACAGCCATCACTTTTTCTTTCAGATCATCGTCCACCGGTTCTGTTACGCCTTTATTCTCCAGAACACCGCCCAGGTACTTATTGCTCATAGAGATTGTACGGTTTACAAGATTTCCAAGTACATTCGCAAGGTCGGAATTCATACGTTCCACCATCAGTTCCCAGCTCACTACACCATCATTTTCAAATGGCATTTCATGAAGAACAAAATAACGGACCGCATCTACACCAAAGATGTCAACCAGATCATCGGCATAGATCACATTTCCTTTACTCTTACTCATTTTGCCATCCCCCTGCAAAAGCCACGGGTGGCCAAATACCTGCTTTGGAAGCGGAATGTCCAGCGCCATCAGCATGATTGGCCAATAAATTGTATGGAAACGGAGAATGTCTTTTCCAATCAGGTGCAGGTCAGCCGGCCAGTATTTCTCATACAACGCATCATGATTTCCATCCACATCATAGCCCAGTCCTGTAACATAATTGCTCAGCGCATCCAGCCATACATATACTATATGCCCCGGATCAAAATCTACCGGAATACCCCAGGTAAAACTGGTTCGTGAAACACACAGATCCTGCAGTCCGGGCTTCAGGAAATTATTCACCATCTCGTTTTTACGTGATTCCGGCTGAATAAACTCGGGATGCTCCTCAATATGCTTCATCAAACGATTCTGGTATTTACTTAGCTTCAAAAAGTACGCTTCTTCTTTTGCCGGCTGACACTCACGCCCACAATCCGGACATTTGCCATCGACAAGCTGCGAAGCAGTGAAAAAAGATTCACATGGCGTACAATACATTCCCTCATAAAATCCTTTGTAAATATCACCCTGCTCATACAGCTTCTTAAACATCTTCTTTACCTGTGCCTCATGATCCGCATCAGTTGTACGGATAAATTTATCATAGGATGTGTTCATCAGATCCCAGATTCTCTTGATTTCTGATGATACATCATCGACAAACTGTTTCGGAGTAATACCCGCTTCATTTGCTTTCAATTCAATCTTCTGGCCATGCTCATCCGTCCCCGTCTGAAAACGGACATCATAACCCTGAAATCTTTTGTAACGTGCAATTGCATCCGCCAAAACAATCTCATATGTGTTACCAATGTGTGGCTTGCCGGATGTGTAGGCAATTGCCGTTGTTAAATAATAGGTTTTCTTACTCATGATATAAATTCCTCCAATTCTCAAGTAAAATGGCAAATGAAGCCATTCTCTCTTCATCTTAGCAGGGGTATCCCCCTAAATTTTTGACTATCCCTTATTGTAGGTAAAATGATTCACAATGTCAAGTATTCCGGGGTAGGAATAATTTTCACACCGGGGCTTTACTTTTTTTCACGAATCTATTACACTTGAACAAATAAATGATCAGAAAAGGAGACTTCTATGCTGTTACTTGGTTCCCATGTCGGAATGAATGGAAAAGAAATGTTACTTGGCTCTGTCAAAGAGGCACTCTCGTACGGGGCAAATACTTTTATGGTATATACCGGTGCACCACAAAACACACGCCGAAAGGAAATATCTGAACTTAATATACCGGCAGCACGTAATTTAATGAACGAGCACAATATGGCTAACTTCATTGTACATGCACCTTACATTATCAACCTTGCCAACACGGTAAAACCGGAGACCTACCAGCTTGCCGTTGAATTTCTGGCAAAAGAAATCGAACGAACAGCCGCCATGGGTGCTGACGTTCTGGTCCTGCACCCCGGTTCCCATGTAGGTGCGGGTGCAGATGCCGGAATTGCCCAGATTATTAAGGGATTAAATGAAGTATTATGCGCCGACACTCCGGTAACGATTGCCCTCGAAACAATGGCGGGCAAAGGCAGTGAACTTGGTCGTTCTTTTGAAGAGCTCCGCGCGATCTATGACGGATGCGCTCACGCAGATAAACTCCGTGTCTGCTTTGATACCTGCCACGTCAACGATGCCGGCTATGATGTGGTGAATGATTATGACAAGGTGATGAACGAATTTGACAAGATACTGGGACTGGATCAGATTGCTGCTTTTCACATTAATGACAGCAAGAATGAACGGGGAGCACATAAAGACCGCCATGAAAATTTTGGCAGAGGTCGCATCGGTGCCGATGCTCTAATGCAGGTGATCCGTGATCCGCGATTTGACTTCATACCAATGATTCTGGAAACACCTTATATCAAAGATCCGGAAAACCCTAAAAAGTCAACCCCGCCTTATAAAGAAGAAATTGAAGAAATTCGCGAACGATTAGGGGAGTAACCCCAATCGTTCCAGATCACTCCCTGCTACGATCATTTTTCCGACGTTGGTAAGCTTACGCGGAAAAAGCGGCGGAAAAATTGTTTGGCATTAAAGGGAATCAACGGATAAATATAACTTTTTCCACTAATTGTCCGGTTAGTTACAATGCACACGACTACAAAAAGCAAGCCGCCGGTCAATCCCCACAAGCCAAAGGCTGCTGTCAGACAAATAAGCAGAATACGCATGAATTTCAGGGCATACCCCAGTTCGAGACTGACCTGTGTATAATTTGCCACTGCAACAAAAGCCATATATAACATGATTTCCGAATTAAACCATCCCGAACTGACCGTATAATCACCCAGAATAATACCGGCAACGACACTAAGCGGCGTACTGAGCATATTCGGAGTATTGACTGAAGCCAGCTTCAATCCATCAATGGCAAATTCCAAAATCAGCATCTGCAGCCAGATAGGGACATTAACCGGATCATTTATTATGATAAACTTCATGCCCTCCGGCAGCCATTGTGGATGAGTAATGAACAGTAAAAAGAGCGGTGTCAACACAACAGCAAGTATATCGATCACAATGCGTGACAGCCTCAGATAAGTCCCCGTAACAGGTGGAAAGTAATAATCATCGGCATCCTCTGCAATATCGAACACTGAGGTAGGAAGAATCATGGCGGCAGGAGAATTGTCTACTAGGATAGCAATGCTCCCCTCCAGAATACTGGCTGCCGTAGTGTCGGGACGCTCGGAGAACTTGAACTTCGGAAATGGATTATACCATTTATGCTGATAAAGACATTCTGCCAGACTCTGCTGATTCATTGACAACGAGTCAATATCAATCGCATCAAGCCGCTTACGAATATCCTCTAGCATTTCTTCTTCTACTCGATTTCCCATATAGGCAACCACCACGTCCGTACGGGAACTCTTCCCTACTGTATGCATTTCCATTACAAGATCGGTAGAACGGATCCGTCTGCGGATCAACGCCGTATTAAATACAACCGTTTCTACAAAACCATCTCTGGATCCCCGCATTACCTTATCTTTCTCCGGCTCATCAACCGAACGGGAAGGGTATGTGCGAAAATCAGTAGCCAGCATTTCCGCATATCCATCAATCATTAACACCGGGACTCCGGACAATACACGCTGCAAAAAATCTTCCTCTGTTTTTACCAGATCAATCTCACCATAGGGAAGCTTTTCTTTCAAAAAGTCATGTGCTGTTGCCGGCATCTCTTCTGGTGTTATCTTATAGAGAAACTCTAATACTTTCTCCATAATTTCATCTTTGCAAAAGCCATCAATAAAGTAAAAACAAGCCTTCTTACCACCAATCGTCACCACCCGGTATAACAGATCAAAACTCTTATTTATATGAAGAAGTTCATCAATCCGCTTTTTATTTTTTTCAAAATCACTTGAAAACACTGCTTTTTCTGTCATAATTTCCTCATTTCTGCGTTGATATTCTGACATATCCGGTTTGTGTCAAACAACGCATAGGCACAAACTTAGATGATAGGGTTGACAAAAAACACCTTTTCTATGTATTATTATGGGGAAATATTTGATTGATTATACATTTTAGGAGGTGCCAATTTGGACATACCGCAGGACCCCATTATTCTGGTGAGTTATGTAAATACGAAATTAAGAGATCAATTTGCAACGTTAGAGGAATTCTGCCGCACATTTGATGTAAATGAAGAAGAACTTCGTGAGACACTGGATTCCGTTGATTATCATTACGATGAAACAACCAACCGCTTTGTTTAACATCGAATTTTTTCTGTAGGAGGATGGCATATGAAAACGATAAACTATACACACTCGATATCAATCGAAGATTACAATGATCTTCGTGCGAGTGTTGACTTCATCACCATCCGTCCGAAGCGGGCGCATATTGCCTTAGAAAATTCGCTCTACACCCTGATTGCCACGGACCAGGGTAATCCGGTTGGCATGGCAAGGGTTGTCGGCGATGGAGGCTATGTGTACTTTATCTGCGATGTCATCGTACGGCCGGCCTATCAATCACAAGGTCTGGGCCGTGCCATCATTGAAAATGTACTGGGCTGGCTGGAGACACAGGTTGCAGAGGATGAAACGATTATGGTCAATCTGATGTCCGCCATGAACAAAGAACCTTTTTACGAAAAACTCGGTTTTCATAAACGCCCCTTTGGAAACCACGGCTCTGGCATGAGCCGCTGGATCAGCAAGTAACTAACTCTTTGTCTCCTCTGTCACTGCTTTCAGAATCGTGAGACCGACCGGTCCCAGCAGCACACCGGCAAGGCCAAGCAATTCCGCTCCTACATAGACAGAGATCAATACATATAAGGGTTTCAATCCCAATTCTTTACCGAACAACCGCGGTTCCAGAACTTCCCGCAGAAAGGAAGCAATCGCAAATACCGTGATCAGTATGGCAGCCGCATAATAATTTCCCCCTAATATTTTTATCAAAGCCCAGGGAACTAATATAATACCACTTCCCACGATGGGAAATGCATCAAAAACAGTAATTCCAATTCCTAAAACAACCGCATAACTGCTTCCCATCAATGCCAGACCGACCGAGATGACCGTAGCGATAATAAAAAAGATAATACTCTGTGACTTGATATAGGCAAGCCCTGCCCTGCGCAGGCGAACCGCATAAGGACGCACCCATCCTCTTAGTTTGGGAAAAGTATCATCAAACAAAATAAGAAGAGTGGATATAATAAAAATGAAAGCAATTCCTGCAATGGTAAATGCCCACCGCAGAATTTGTGTAACATAACCGGACATACGCGGCAGCACCTGCGTACCAATCGTATGATATAAACTTTGAATCTGATCCTCCACATAATGATAACTGGTACCGCCTGCCAGCTCCAGCATACGATCACACTGACAGCACATCTGCTCTACGATTCTGCTGAGTACCTGCTGATATACCGGTATTCTCTGCAATAACAGCATGAGCTGGCTCAACGCCAGACTTATCATATAACAGGCCACACCGGTCAGAGCGGCAAATACGATCAGTACAACAAGAAGAACACTGACCCTGTGTCTCCAATGTAAACGTTTTTCCAAAAATGAAATGACAGGAGATACCATCTTAGCAAAAAAATAAGCCAGAACAAAAGGCAGGAACAAAGGAAGCAGGAAACGAAAAACAAGAAAAATAAGTACAGAAATTCCTATAAGTTTACTATATTTTGTTTTCATATTCACTCCCCTTCCATCTAATTAAAACAATCAAAAGTCAACATTTCTCCCATTATGGGCACAATGAAAAAGTAACAAAACATCCTGTCCTGTTACTTTATTATAAACTTGATCTATCTTTTTATCCTTGCCAAAATTTTCAGTTTTTCTTTAACCACGGATACGATATCCCCGGTTCCGGCTGTTTACAATGATATTCGGATTTGCCGGATCCTTTTCAATCTTGTCACGGATCTTATGAATGTGTACCATCAATGATGTACTCTTACTTTCCCGATGCATCCCCCATACTTTCCGATAAAGCTCTTCCGGTGTAAAATAATGATCCGGATTACTCGCCAGACAATATAATAACTCATATTCCTTTCGCGTCAATTGTTTTTCTTCTCCATCCACAAACACCCGGTGTTCGATCCGGTCAATGCGTAAAGGCCCAAACTCAAGGAAGCGGCTGTCCGCATCCGATCCTTTTCTCTGTCTTGCGGTTAATTTTTCATAACGTGTGATACGTGCTGTAATGCGGGCGAACAACTCTCCTACACTGACCGGGCGTGCCACGTAATCGTCCGCCCCCAGTGAAAATCCCTCAATCAGTTCATTTTCATCCTTCGTATCTGCTATAAGGATCACCGGTTGCAGATACCGCTCGCGGTATTTTCTACATAATTCAAAACCACTCTGTTCCGGCAGCTTAACATTCACCAGAAGCAGGTCAAACACACCACTCATTGCCGAAGTCTCACCCCGGATTCCATCCGTCTCGATCGTTACATCAAAGTCACTCATTTTCATAAAATTGCGTACCGCCTCGGCAAACGACCGATTGCTGTCTACGATTAATATCTTCTTCATATTCCCCTCCAAAGAAACCTCAATACCTTTGGTATTTTTTAATAAATGTTAACTTATGTTAACTTTTTCCTCATTATAGCACATATTCTGTTCCCTGCCTAACAAAATCTTCCTTTTCTCGTCAAAATTCGTTCTCTTTACAAATCCATCCGATATGTTGTAAAATAAAAATATCTGGTGCCGGAAGTCTATGCTATTAAGGATACACCAATCGAAGGGAGTTTATTACGTGAATAAAAAAGTGTTACAAACCTTAGAATTTAATAAAATTATTGATATGCTGGTTGACGAGGCGGATTCTCCTCTTGCGAAAGAAAATGCGAGAAATCTTCTGCCGTCGTCCCACCGGGATGAGATCATCGGCTGGCAGGCAGAAACAAGCCATGCTCTTATGCGCCTTTTGAAACAGGGCAAGCCGGGCTTTCATGGACTGCGCGATATCCGTTCAAGTCTTGTTCCCCTTGAAAAAGGTGCCACATTGGGTATGGGAGAACTTTTGGATCTATGCCGCTGCCTTGAGATTGCCCGGAGCGCGATTGCCTATAATAATAAATTTGAAGACTTGCAGGATGCTTTGTCCGGACGTTTTGCAAGCCTTATTGATCTTCCCGATCTTCGCCGCGAGATTAACCGCTGTATCATCAGCCCGGAAGAAATGGCCGATGATGCCAGTTCCGAATTAAAACGGATCCGGCGCACGATGAAAAGTGCCAACGACCGCATCCGTGAGCAACTGACAGCAACGATCAATAGTTCAGGGAACATGCTGCGTGACAACCTCGTTACTATGCGTAACGGACGCTACTGTCTTCCTGTCAAGCAGGAATATAAATCAACCTTTCAAGGTATGATTCATGATCAGAGTGCCACCGGCTCCACTTTTTTTATCGAACCTATGGCAATCGTAAAGCTAAACAACGAACTGGCTGAACTGGCAATGAAAGAACAGGAAGAAATCGAAAAAATACTGGCATCACTCAGTGCACTGGCTGCTCCACACACGGATGACATACGCAAAAATATACTTCTCCTTGCCGAACTGGATTTTATCTTTGCGAAAGCAGGTTTGTCGAAAAAAATGCAGGGAAGCGAACCTTTATTTAATCAGAATTACATTCATATCAAAAAAGGACGCCATCCTCTTATTCCAAGAGATAAGGTGGTTCCAATCGATGTAACATTAGGAAAAAGCTATGATCTTCTTATCATTACCGGACCAAATACCGGTGGAAAAACCGTTTCTCTGAAGACAGTCGGACTTTTTACCCTGATGGGGCAGGCAGGACTTCACATCCCTGCCTATGACCGTTCCCACCTGAGAGTGTATGAGGAAGTATACGCTGATATCGGTGATGAACAGAGCATTGAACAAAGTCTCAGTACCTTTTCATCTCACATGGTAAACACGGTTTATATCCTGAAACGGGCAAACAGAAAAACACTGGCTCTTTTCGATGAGTTAGGCGCGGGTACCGATCCTACGGAAGGAGCCGCTCTGGCGATTGCTATCCTCGACCATCTGCACAAGCACAATGTGACAGCGATGGCTACGACTCACTACAGTGAATTAAAACTATATGCTCTTTCAACCGAAGGCGTAGAAAATGCTTCCTGCGAATTTGATGTGGAGTCCCTGCAGCCAACTTATCGTCTTCTCGTCGGGGTTCCGGGTAAAAGTAACGCATTTGCCATTTCCGGAAAACTGGGCCTTCCGCAAGAGATCATTGAAGAAGCCGGCAAATTGATTGACAGTGACAACCAGAGCTTTGAAGATGTTGTTACCGGTCTGGAAGAAGCCCGTGTGGAAGCGGAAAAGGAAAGAGAAAAAGCAAAGCGGATACGTCAGGAAGCAGAACATTTTAAAGAAAAAATGATTGCGAAAAACGAGCGCATCGATGCTGCAAAAGACAAAATACTCCGCCGTGCCAATGAAGAAGCACACGATATCATTCAGAAGGCAAAAGATACCGCAGATGAATCCATCAAAAAATATAATAAATGGATGCAGGGTGCCGGCATGACGAAAGAAATGGAAAAGGAACGTGCGGCATTAAGGGAACAACTAGATAAGACGGGCAGTAAACTTACAATAAACGAACAAAAAAAGAAGCACCAAAAAGCACCCGATAAACTATCCATTGGTGATATTGTCATGGTACATTCGATGGGAGTCAAGGGGACTGTCAGCACCCTTCCCAACAACAAAGGAAAGTGCTTCGTACAAATGGGTATTCTCCGTTCAGAAGTAGATATCAAAGACCTTGAACTGCTGGAACAGGAAACAAAAGCAGCAAAAAAAGAAGCAGATATTACCCATGCACGGAACATGAAGATGACAAAAGCTATGACGATTTCCTCCGAGCTTAATCTAATCGGGAAAACAGTTTCTGAGGCACTTGCCCTATTAGACAAATACCTTGACGATGCATATCTGGCAAAACTGCACCAAGTTACTATCATACACGGAATGGGGACAGGTGCACTACGAACTGCCGTGCAAAATTACTGCAAACGATGTAAATACGTAGACAGCTATCGTATGGGAGAATACGGGGAAGGTGGCTACGGTGTCACAATTGTAAATTTTAAATAAGGAGCAGACAATGGATAAAAAAAAGATTCTGATCGTAGACGATGACAATAATATCGCAGAATTAATCTCGCTTTATTTAACAAAAGAATGTTTTCAATGCGAAATAGCAAATGATGGTGAAAGCGCTCTTACCAAATATGCCTCTTTTTCACCGGACCTGATCTTATTAGATCTTATGCTGCCCGGTATTGATGGCTATGAAGTATGCCGGGAAATACGAAAAAGTAATATAACACCGATCATCATGCTGTCTGCCAAAGGCGAAGTATTTGATAAAGTGCTGGGACTGGAATTAGGTGCGGATGACTATATCATCAAGCCCTTTGACAGCAAAGAAATGGTTGCCCGCGTTAAAGCGGTATTACGCCGATACGAATATCAAAAAAACAATACGCCCGCTAACGCAGAACAGAAAGCCAATGATTCTGTTCAATATAAAGACCTTACGATCAGCCTTACCAACTACACAACAAACTATATGGGAGAACTATTGGAAATGCCGCCAAAAGAATTAGAACTTTTATATTTTCTTGCCACGCATCCCAATCAGGTATTTACCAGAGAACAGTTACTGGACCACATATGGGGATATGAATATATCGGTGAGACACGAACAATCGATGTCCATATCAAGCGCATCCGCGAAAAAATACGCGACCACGAAGAATGGGCAATCCGCACCGTATGGGGCATCGGTTATAAATTTGAAACAACCCGCAGAGCTTAAATAGGGAGAATCACATGAAAAAACATATGAAAACCACCTTAGGGCATAAACTGCTCGCCTATTATCTGGTCTTTTTTGCCATCACTTTTTTTGCCATGTCTACCATAGGACACAGTTATATCCGTGAACGAGCCTATGTAGAGGCGGAACACCATCTACAGGATATCGGTATCACCCTGTTAAGTTCCGACATGAATCAGCAAAGTTATACCAAGACATCCATACGATCTTTGTATTCCCAGTTACTTATTGTTGGGGATGCAACTGACTGCCGTATCATCATTGTCTGTGATGACGGTGATATCGTCATGGATACAAGCAGCAAAAATGTAAATTATAATGTTTACACCAAAGATTCCTCTTTTCTGCGGCAGCAGGCAACCAGGGATACAACAATGGAAGGCTACCTTCCCTCGGAATCTATGTGTGTCTGCATGCCCATCGAAAAGAGTGCATTTATGAACGGCTATCTTTTGATCACTCAGGCAAATATGTATATTGATAATCGTGCCACATACTATTCTAATGTATTATCAACATTTTTTTATTTGATGATCCTTCTTGTCGGCCTTGTATTTATCCTGATCTATATCTTTAACGTACGTCCGCTGCACCAATTACGGAATGGTGCCAAAGACTTCTCTATCTCGCACGATAATCCCCCCATCATTATTCATTCAAATGACGAGTACGGGGAACTGGCACAGACACTAAATGTAATTGGGGCAGAACTTGCCAAATTTGATGAATACCAACGCAAATTCATTTCAAATATCTCTCATGATTTTCGCTCGCCATTAACCAATATCCGTGGCTATGTACAGGCAATGGCAGATGGTATCATCCCGGTTGATAATCAGGAGAAATACCTGAATATTATTTTGTATGAAACCGAACGGCTGACCAAGCTTTCCTCAGATCTTCTGGATGTTAATAATTATGACAAAGATCATATCATGCTGAATATCACCGAATTTGACATTCATGAAACGATTTTGAAAACATGCGACAGCCTTGAAAGCAGCATACAGGAAAAACAGATCCGTATTGATTTTATACCGGTCAGCACAAATCCACTCCTAGTAAAAGCAGACCATAATAAAATTGTACAGGTACTTCATAATTTATTGGAAAATGCCGTCAAATTCAGTGATGAGGGTTCTCCTATCACGATCGCTACACGGCTCCACCATGAGCGCGTATACATCTCCATCAAAGATAATGGCATCGGTATTCCAAAAGAAGAACTTCCCGAGATCTGGAATCGATTCTACAAGACTGACCTCTCAAGAGGAAAAGACAAACTAGGCAGCGGATTAGGACTTTCTATTTGTCGTGAAATAATAAACGCCCACAAACAAACGATCGACGTCGTCAGTACCGTGGGCGTTGGTTCAAAATTTACGTTTACTCTTCCGAAGGCGTAGCTATCGGCTCCTCTGCAATACGTTCAATACACAACTCCGTGATCAAAACGGAGTTGTTCTTTATTTTACATATAAGATAATTACTTCCACTTCCCATTGTAAATGTTTTTGTAGAATTTTTAATCTTTCCCGTATCGAAAGAAGCTATATTATCCACCCATTTCCCGGTAAATATTTCAGACACATTAAGACTCTGAAACTCTTTTGCACTTGCCACCGAAATATCCAGTCCTTTGATCGTCAGCGGAAATTCAATATATGAGGACAACTTTTTCAAGCTGCCATCAGCAACAGCATACTGTATATTCTGTGCCGTCTCCCGATAATCCTGGCTCATATCCGGCTCATCTTCTTCCGGTTTCTCCGTTTCCTCTGCTGCTGGTTTCTCTGTTTCTTTCGCATCCTTCTCCTGACCGCTTTCCCATGATATATGGATAACACTCATCAGACCACTCAGCATACGGGACTTTTCTTCCACTGACACTTTTCCAATAAGAAGAGTAAAGTTAATATCCTGTTTTGTAAATGTGTAGATTTCCTCGCCCTCTTCATTCATATACGTCTGAACAGAGATGCCATTAACAGCGATTACCTCTCCTTCCGTAAAATCGTCCAAAACACCATTCGGACTGCCATCCCGTCCGGCGTATCCGACTACCCGGTGCTTTTCCAGTTCTTCCACCTCCGGATAAGTAAACTGAAACGATTCAAAATTTTTAACAAGTTTATAACTGACCTTTTCAGCCGGAGAATTAATTGTAACACGGAATCCGTATAGCTCATATACTTTGCTCAATACATCACGGCGCTGCTTCTCTGTGGATTCCTGTTCTTCTCCCTCCCAGCCCACAGCATTGCGGCTGATTTTTTTGACATGCTCCGGACCGTCTTTTTTTCCGTCACCTTTGCTGCTGTTTTCCTTCTTTGTTCCTTCCACAAGCTTCACCGCCTTTTCCGTGCTGCAACTCTTACTCATCGTAACGGCAAACGTACAGGACTCCTGCTGCCATGTCATTCCATCGCACTCATCCTCGCCATACAAAATAACTTCCTTATCATCAACGGTTTCTTTCGCCAGTTCCTCTTGTTCCGCAAACTGCTCTGTCACATCCGGAGCATTTTCCTCTTCTTTGTATTCAAACAAAATCTTGTCTTTGTGTTTTTTGCTCTTATACGTAATCTTTACATGTTTTTTCTCTTTTTCCACCCGTATTTCTTTCACTTTATAACTCTTGGAAACATTGCTTAACGTATATGTTTTACAATCGGTCTTTTCCGCAATGTCACGGATGGAATCCAACTCGATCCATTCTTCTCTATCATTCTCTGCGATAACAACCGGATGGTTGACATCACCGGAATTATCTGTTCCCATAAACTGGTTTCCGATAACAACAGCACTAACGACAAGTGCCACAAAAGCAGCCGCAGCCACACCAATTTGACGAGCGGAGAAACGAGGTCTGCTCTGTAAGGAAATCACCGTATCAGATGATTCTTCATATGCCTTCTTCACATTGGCAAGAATTCTCTCTTTATCACTATCACTCAGACAGATTTTCTGCATAGCTTCTTTATACTCTTTTTGCATGACCATCATCTCCTTTCATCATTTTTTCTAATTTCTCCCGCCCTCGTTTTAAAAGCGACCTTACCGTCGCTTCTTTTTTCTGAAGAATATCTGCGATTTCCGCAGTTGCATATTCTTCAAAATAATATAAGTGAATCACGCTCCGGTATTTTTCCGGCAGCGCCATCACAGCCTCCATAACGTCACTTTCTTCTCTTTCCTCTTCTGCAGCAGCTTCGTATCCCTCAGGTATCGCCACCTCCCGCTGTCTGCTTGCTGATTTAAGTTTATCTTTACACAAATTCGCTGCCACACGCAAAAGCCAGGCTTTTACATGATTCCAATCTTCAAATTGCTTTGCCGACTGCATAAAGCGAATCAATACTTCCTGAACAATATCTTCTGCGTCTTCTCGGGTCTTCATATAAGAAAACGCCAGTCGCATAATGTCATTACCGAACTTGTCCAGGGCCTGTTCCACCGCGTCCGGTGGATTTGATGCCACATCAATGCAATTACTCAAAACATTATCCCCTTTCTATTTATCATACGATTTACAAGCCAAATATGTTGCATTTTCCCACAATTTCAAAAAAAAGAGAACTTTATATAAAAGCCCTCTTATATTCTATCAAATCGTACCATCCTTCCAATGTGAATGGTGTAAATGTCCTACTGTGTTCAGCTTCCGGAAGTTTTGCTGGCGCAACGCTTCATACAATACAATAGCTACTGAATTTCCTAGATTTAACGAACGAATATCCCCGAACATCGGTATACGAACTGTATTTTCTTCATTTTCTACAAGAATTTCTTCTGGAATCCCGGCACTTTCTTTTCCAAACATAATATAGCAGTCATCCTCATAGGATACATCACTGTAAATATGTTTCGCCTTTGTCGTAGCCATATAAATCTTAGCTCCCTGATTCTTCTCACAAAAATCAGAGTAACTGTCATAGATTGTGTAATCCAATTTATCCCAATAATCTAATCCTGCTCGTTTTACCTGTTTTTCATTGATCTGGAACCCCATCGGCTCGATCAGATGAAGCCTGGCACCTGCAGCCACACAGGTACGCCCTATATTTCCGGTGTTAGCAGGTATCTCCGGTTCTAACAATACAATATTCAGCATCTTAACTCTCTTGCTTTAATGCAAGGAACAAATCAATTCCACCACTGCCGTCGGTAAAATTCATTGGCACACAAAGAGATTTGGTATAATTGGATGAAAAACTAACCTCCCCATGTGACAAAGTCGGCGGTGTAATATCAATTCCTACACCATTCGATGAAAATACGGTAGCCGCATTTCCCATGATCATATTTCCTAATTCGCTGAGCGCACTAGAGGCAAAATCATCAATTGCCTTCACTTCCATCATACACATTTTGGAAGCAATTGCGCATGCATTCTCTTCCGTCATAGCAATCAATACCTGACCACGCATCTCGCCAGTTACGCCAATAATGATAACCCAGCTATCGGAAGCAAACTTAGCCTCGCGTAAAACGGGTTTCTGAATTCCTACATCGACAAAACACATGTCTTGTAACACTTTTTTTGCTGCCATGAGAAAGGGATTGATATGTTCTGCATTTAACGTAGCCATTCTTTTCTCCCCTTTGCACAGTCTTATTATTATCATATCACACTTAAGAAACCGTGTCTATAAATTTCTCAATTTTAGGATTTGCTTTTCACCGTCATGCCCGGAACAGTTCATCTGTTTTCGGTGGTTCCAGATAGCGCCGTTCCTCACCATTTATGATAACCCGGTCATTTCCTTCCGTTGCATAGCCCACTACAGCAGCCGGAATCCCTGCCAGTCCAAGTTTATCCACCAATTCCTGTCCGTGCGATGTTCCGATCAGCATTGATCCACTGGAGATAAGCATATAAGGGTTGATATCCAGCACTTCGCATAACTCAATTGTCTCCTGACGGATTGGTATTTTCTTCAAGTCAACCTCCAATCCAACTCCAGATGCAGATGCCATTTCCCATAAAGCACCAAAGATTCCTCCCTCAGTTACGTCGTGCATGGCACTCACACCTACCTGCATTGCCACTTCGCTGTCCCTGACAACACTTAAAAAATGATCAAATTCCTTGGCTGTTTCGACCATTTCCTCTGGAAGCTTCTCTTTTAATACATCTTCCTTTTCCTTTGCCAAAATAGACGATCCTTCCAGTCCGATCCACTTCGTGATGACCAGCTCCTGCCCCGGCTTTAGTCCCCCGGTCGTTATCATCCGGTCCTTTGCAATTCTTCCCACGCCTGTGACAGAAACGAGCGTCTGGGTCACTGCGGCAGACACTTCCGTATGACCGCCAAGAATTTCTACATGATACTCCTCGGTGAGTTTTGTCACATCGTCCATGATTGCCTTCAATTCTTCTTCCGAATTCTCTGGTGGAAAAATGATCGTCAGCAGAATCCCAATTAATTCTGCTCCCGAAGAAGCAATATCATTGGCTGTAATATGAAACGCCAGCTTACCAATATCCTTTGCTGTTCCCGTGATTGGATCTGTAGACAGCACAATTGCATCGCCATCTGGTTCCAGGACGGCGCAATCCTCTCCCACGCCTGCATGTACAAGTACTTCCGGCCGCTTTACCGTTAACTTTTTAAATACCGAACGTTTTAATACTGTTTCTGGTACTTTTCCTATCTCCATATTGATCCTCCATTTATCACTGTGCCACATCCTGTTCTTCTGTCTGCGGCGCCGGTGCTTCCTGCGTCTTTGGTGCTGCTGTTGATTTCGGCTTCTTCGTTGCCTGTGATTTCTTCTTTTTCTCTGATTTTTCTTCTTTTTTCTTAGGGGCAGCAGTCTGTGACGGCTTTACAGATGTTCTCGGAGTCATCTCCATCGCTCCCTTGGTTACATAACGCGGAACCGCCTGATAAGTACTTGAATTTACCTGTGTTTTCTTTGTCTTGCCATTTTCTTTGACAATTTTCCAAAGAACAGCTTTATAACCGGTATGTGCCTCCTGTGTCACTTGCGAATAACCGATCGGTTTTGTCTTATCGTATATAATCTTATCCGCTCCGGGCTGCATGGTCTCAACCGTCTCAGACTCAAAAGAAATTTTCCTATCCTCACTTCTGTTTTCTTCCCCATACACATTAAAATAGATCGTACCGGAATAAGTCCCACCTTCAATATAAATCGGAACTTCCGTATTATTTCGGAATTTAAAATCTTTATAGTCTCCAGCAATCGCTGCATCCATTGATGGCTTTACATAGCTGACAACCATCGAATGTGGACTTCTCTCAATGATCTCCAGCTCAGCAAATAATATAGCATTATACAATGTCGTGGATACCTGACAGACCCCGCCGCCGATGGAGTCTTCCACTTTCCCGTTGTTATACGATGGCGCTGCATAATAACCATTGTCCTCCGTCAAAGGGGAAATCGTATCATGCACAGAAAATGTCTGTCCCGGATAAAGAACTGTTCCATTGATCAGGCGGGCAGCATTGGCAAGATTTTTGGAGCGGCTCACATTGCCAGTGTTATACGTAGTACGAAATGAGCCAATCTTATCCTTACAGCGGGATGCCATTTCCATTGTAATCTTTGGCTCCTGTATCTGGATTTCTGCTGAAGCTGTAATCCTGTCCTTGTCCTCCTGCTCTTTTAAGGATTTCTTTATATTTTCCACCGTTGCATCGGCGTCGATCGTCACACCATCTCTCGCTTCTGTATAAGTCAAAGTGCCATCTTCCATTTTGATCGTCGCATTCTTTGCTTTGGTACACTTTCTGTTGCATTTTTTCTTGATAAAGCTCTTTAGTTTCTTCGCGGAATAAGTGAAGGATAAACGGTACACGATATGATTCTTTTCAACTTCTTTGATTGTTGCATAATTTGTGATGGGATTCCTTTCTTTTCCTACCTTGAGTGCCTGCTCAATATAATCATTTGCCTCACAGGCAAAGCCTATATCTGCCAGCGGAGCTGTTACTTTTTCCCCATTCACATCAACTTCCAGCAGCCGTTCCAGCTTGCCATCAATATAATCATTCACAGCGCCTGCCGCTTCTTCACGCGACATACCGCTCAGATCCATGTCCTCAACGTACACACCATTGCATATGATATTTTTTGCCGGTTTTACCATCTGATATGCGATACACACATAACCGGCGATCAAAATGAGCAGAATCACTATCACCAATAATGCCGGCCCTTTTCTTGCTTTTTTCACAATCTAACCCTCACCTTTTCTAAACCGCCTGGGCGATTTCATACTTGCGAATTCCCTGAAGTTGTATTACACTTAGATTACATGCCTGCCAATAATCCGATAAACATTGCCAGAATGACAACACCACAGATTATGGACGCAATTAAACGTTGTTTTTTACGGTTAAACATATAAATCCCCCTTTCCGATTGGAGTTAATATGAAATTTATTATTATTTATTTTATCTGCTTTCTGATCTTCTGCGCATGGAGAGCGTATGAGCAGCACAAAAGTGAACGTCTGGAGCAAAAAGCCACAGATGACTTCTGGGCCAGAGAACTGGAAGCCAATCACACAAGAAAAAAGGATATCTCGCATCTTCCTCTCTTGAAAGTAACCCCGGAAGATCTTCCGGAGATCTATTCCGCTGATCCATCTATTGTTCCCTATATAGATCAGCTCTATGAAAGTATAAAACTTCCTATGCTCGATCTGTCGGAATATTCCAACACAGATTTAAAATTAGCATATGGTGCCGCAAATTTCAAGACTTTATCGCAATATGATAATAATTATACCACATTTTTATCTGCTCTGTCCAACCTGGCTCATGCCTGCTGCGAAAAAAATTTGTATCAGGAAGCCGGATTGCTGTATGAAGCGGCACTTTCTTATGGTTCGAAACAGCTTAGTGACTACACCGAACTGGCAGCCGTCTATCTAAAATCAGACTCGCCGGAAAACATCACAAAACTTATCAACCGTGTAGAAGCATCCGATCATCCCCGAAAAAATACCATTATAGAATCCCTTCAGCAGATTATGCTAACATACCAGTAACAGCCAGTGCTGAATCTGGTATCTCAATAACCTGCGCCGAATGATCCAGCGGATTTCTCTTCTGATAATCAAATAAAAAGTATGTTTGTCTGCGTTTTTTGCATACTCCCTGTTGAAGCAGAGTTTCCATATCCACACAGAAGCAATTCATATAGAGCATATGGAATAACTGCTTTGTAACGTATCCCTCATATCCTTGGATAAAACGTGGTTCTTCACATTCTTTATCAAAGAAATCACGTACGGCTTTCTTTATCTTCTCATCCCGCAGTCTGACAAAAGAAGGTGGATTCTTCACATAGTCACGCCGATATAGATCATAAGTTAATACTTCCCGCCATTCTTCTCTCTCATCTTCTGAGGAAATAACACGCTCTGTCACAAATTTCCAAAGGATCTCATAACGGTTGACTCTGCTGTGTTTTCGTTCCAATAATTCCTTCTCCTTATAATATTCCCCTAATTCACGGTACATATCAAAGGGAGTCTCAAAAAAATTCTTTAGATAAGCCATCGCAGCGCAAAACTGGAAACTGTTATAATATACCTCAACCATTTCTTCTATGAGTTTTAATTTCAGAACATCTTCATAAGATAACCAGCGGGTCGAAAAAACCTCATACGGCGGCTGACTGCTATAACGAATCTCATACTTTTCCTTGACTTCGTTCATATAAGAACCATCAAGCACCTTGAGGAATCCCAGTTGAAGCTGATCCGGTTTCATATCATATACTTCATTAAAGGATAAACGAAAACTCTCATAATCCTCATAGGGAAGTCCGGCAATCAGATCCAGATGCTGGTGAATATTTCCTGCCTTATGCACACGGGCAATGTTTCTTTTCAAATGTTCCAGATCCATCGTACGGCGGATTGCTTCGATTGTTCGTCCATTCGTAGACTGTACACCAATCTCGAACTGCACTAGACCGGGACGAAAAGTAGACAGCAGGGCAAAATCTTCCTCCCGAAGCAGGTCTCCACCAATTTCAAAATGAAAATTTGTAACCCCATTATCATGTTCTCCGATATATTGCCAGATACGGTATGCATATTCACGATTGCAGTTAAATGTCCGGTCAACAAATTTGACTTGTCTGACACGATGACGCAGGAAGAAATCAAGCTCCGACTCCGTCTTTTCAGCGCTTTTGATCCTTACCTTTTTTTCTATCGAAGACAGGCAGTAACTGCAGGAAAACGGACATCCCCGGATACTCTCGTAATATAGGATATGATTTTCCAGCTCCGGGATATCCTGATCCCGATAAGGAAACACCAGATCATCCATCCTCATAGCCTCTCTTGGCAATGTACGATGCACACGTTCTCCCTCTCGGTATACAATCCCCGATATCTGAGAAAAAGCAATTTCCCCCGGTTCTTTTGCAGCCTTCAGTCTTCTGGCAAAATCATAAAATGTTTGTTCCCCTTCCCCGACCATTACCAGATCAACAGCCGGGTACTTTTCCATGATTTCTTCCGGACGGTAGGCAACCTCCGGTCCCCCTGTAACGATGAACACCTCCGGCAGTATTTTCTTAATATCACACGCAATTGACATCACATACTCAATATTCCACAGATAACAAGAGAAGCCTATTACTGAAGGCTTCTTCTCATAAATTCTCTGAAATATTTCCTGCCGCTCATGATTGATCGTATACTCCGCAAGCTGCACCATACTTTCACATTCTTTTGCATTTGCTTTTAATGTCCGAATCGCAAGATTCGTGTGAATAAATTTGGCATTGATACCAACAAGTAAGATTGATGACATGCTATCCCTCATTTCCTATTGTCCAAAAAAGGGGCGACCGAGAACCGCACCCCTACAAAATAAAAAAAGCGGGTGATGGGAATCGAACCCACGTATCTAGCTTGGAAGGCTAGTGTTCTACCATTGAACTACACCCGCATTGACATTATAAAATTTTCAACAAAACTTATTATATCAAATAATTTCTGAAATGTCAAATTATTTTTTATGTAATCTGTTTCATAAACAAATATCCGACAAAGTAGATACCCATTAATATCGGTGACAAGGTTCTTATCGCATAATCCAATTTAGGATGTCTACTTCCAAGTTCTGCAAGAATAATCCACATCGGTACTGCCGTGAGCATATAACGCGCTCCGCTGATCAGCCAGTCGACCGAATAACTCACAACGGTATAAGCTAACAGATAAGCCAGCAGTTTATTCTGATGTTTCTTTAACCCATAGATACACAACCCGATTGCCAGAAGGAAAAAGAAAAGCTGTGGAATCCATATACTGACTTTGGTCAACGTAAGATCACCGGTCAGTGCATTTACAAAATCAAGCTTCAGCGCCTTTCCAATATACTGATAACCATGGCTCCAATATCTTCTCTGATAATCAAGGAACGCAAACGCATTACCAGCCACACGGTAATTGATATACAGATAAATGGCTATGCCAATCATTGGTATCGGAATAAAAATAAGCTTTTTATATATAAGCTGCCAAAAAGTCTTCCAGTCCTTTTTACGAATCTTTTCTATCGGCCGGTACTCCTCAAACCAGTGAATACACGCCGGAATCAGAATAAGTACACCCTGTATTCTTGTCAATGTGCATAACACACCGGCCACAGCAAACCAAAACCACCGATTCTTACTGATCAGATAAAGACAAAGACAGAGCATCATGAAAAAGGTACTCTCGGACAACAACGTACCAAAATAAAATCCGAATGGTGATATCGAAAGATAAAGCACTGCTTTTTTTGCAATATCCTTACCGTAACTCTGATTTGTATAGGCAAATAAGAAACAGCATCCAGCAGAAAAGCATAATGCACTTACGAGAAGTCCCGCCACACGCAGATTGCCAACAATAACTGACACGGCCCGGATCAGACAAGAATACATCGGAAAAAAGACAAGCGTGATTGGCTCCCCATTTTCTTTATAAAAACTATAACCACCCTTTGCAATATAATCCACATAGGAATTCGCATCCCATATAACAAGCTTATCCAGAAACGCTTTCAACGTTAAACTTTCTTCCTGCATAAACAAACACATAGCCAGCGCTGCAAACAATATCATAAACATTCGCAAAGCAAAAGAGGAAAAAAACAGCTCCAGATATCCTTTTTTTGATATTGGCTCGCTTGAGTGGAAAAGTTTACTCTTATCAAGCCAGGACCAACGCTTTGACCGAAAAGTTACGCCCCCGGTCGCAAGAATACTTAACAACACAATAAGCGAAGTACCCCAGATCAATATCGACGCTGCTACATTTAACACTTCATAATTCCCCCTCTACTTTTTCATACTAATACCTTCGACAGAAAATCCTGTAAACGAGGATTTTTCGGGTGCGAGAAAAATTCCTCCGGTGAAGCCTCCTCCAAAATTTTTCCATCATCAATAAATATCACCCGGTTGGCAACTTCTCTGGCAAATCCCATCTCATGAGTAACGATCACCATCGTCATTCCGTCATCTGCCAGACTCTTCATCAGATCCAGCACTTCGCCAACCATCTCCGGATCCAATGCACTTGTCGGCTCGTCAAAAAGGATTACATCCGGGTTCATGGCAAGAGAACGGACAATCGCGACCCTCTGCTTTTGTCCGCCTGACAAAGTAGAGGGATATACATCTGCTTTATCCTGCAGACCAATTTTCTCTAACAATGTCATGGCTTGTTCTTTTGCTTCAGCAACAACTTGTTTTTTCGTCCTGCCTATCTTATATTTTTTCTGTTTCTTCAATTCCTGACAACGGACAAACACCGGAGCCAGCATGATATTTTCCAACACTGTTTTGTTATTAAACAAGTTAAAGTGCTGGAAAACCATCCCCATATGACGGCGATGAACATTAATATTAACGTGTGTATCTGCGATATCAACGCCATTAAAAATGATCTGCCCACCCGTTGGATCTTCCATGCAATTCAGGCATCTCAGGAACGTGCTTTTCCCCGATCCTGATGGTCCGACAACAACTACGATATCTCCCTTTTCAATCGATATATCTATGCCATTTAGCACTTTGTGGCTGTCAAAACTTTTTTGAAGATTAATTACGTCTATCACTTTTTTTCAGGCTCCTTTCCATTAACTTGATTCCCAGGGAAATCAGCAGGACAATGACAATATAGATCACTGCCATGACCAGATAAGGAACCATAAACTCATAGCTGTTACTTCCAATATAGTTAAAAGCAACATAAAGGTCCGCTGCCCCTACAAAACTTACAACTGAAGTTTCTTTAATCAGAGCAATAAATTCATTTCCCAGTGTTGGAAGAATGTTTTTTATTGCCTGTGGTATAACAATCTTCCTCATTGTAGTGCCAAAACTAAGTCCTACAGCTCGTCCCGCCTCCATCTGTCCGGGATCAACTGACTGAATACCAGCCCGCATCATTTCTGATATATAGGCTCCACTGTTAAATCCAAATACCAGAATGGAAACCTGCACTCCGGTAAGTTTTACTCCAATCAATGGCAGCAAAACATAGTAGCACACCAAAAGCTGGACAACCATTGGAGTTCCGCGAAATAAACCTACATAAAAAGAACATATACCATTTAAGATTCTTGGCAGATAGTTATACTTTGGCACAACACGTACCGTAGCGATCAAAATACCGATCACAACACCGATAATAAGACCAAGAATCGCAATAATCAGTGTGTTCTGCAGTCCTTCTATCACCTTTTGATAACCATTCTGCTCAACAAAAACCTGTCGAAATGCGTCTACTTTTAATTGAAAATTATCCATATCTACCTCTTAACCGTAAAAATGACTCAGGCACCTATTTAGTGCATTTTATTGATTGCTTCTGTAATACATTTCGCAGGTGCCGAATCAATCATAACATAATCAATATTTCCATTAATCAGATCCTGTACCGCCAGTGAACCGTTCTTGTAACCTGTTGTCTTGACCTTCAGACCTTTAAATCCCCAGTCTTTATCCCCCTCACAGAAAAACTGTGCTGTGGTACCGTTCTGAACACCGATCGTAACACTGCTGTCCTTTGTATCCAGAATCTTATTTACAGCGTCTTTATCCTTGCAGGAATCAAATTCTGTACTGTCACCCTTCACGATAAGCCGCTGGGCAGCGTTATAATAAGAATCGGAGAATTTCACGTATTTTTCCCGATCAGGTTTGATCGTAAGTCCTGCCATAGCGACATCACTTTTATGCTGGCCAACAGAAAGACAGACTGCATCAAATTCCATATTCTGAATCACCAGTTCTTTTCCCAGTTTCTTTGCAAGGGCATCGGCAATCTCCATATCAATACCATAGTAGCTGTCTCCCTTAATATACTCAAATGGCTCAAAGGATGCATTTGTAGCTACTGTAAGCTGTTCTTTGGAAGCATCCAGCCTGGCAGATTTGACCGGTGTCGGCTGTCCATCACCAAAATACTTATTACAGATTTCATCCAGCTTGCCGTTTTCTTTTATTTCTTTTATAAAATCGTTTACTGAATTCAAAAGTTCCGGCTGATCTTTGTCAACACCAAATGCATACTGCTCATCTGTCAGATCCACATCGATAACCTTAACGGCTGCTGCTTTTTTATCTTGTGTTCCTTCTGCCGGAGTACTGCTTCCACATGCACAAAGAGTCATAACTGCCAAAACAAGGCTAAGTCCCATTGCTGCCATCTTTTTCATTTTACTACCTCCTAAAATTCTTCTAAGAAAATATTTTTCGTATCATTATACCACGAACACACTTTGTTTGCAAGATTGATCAACTTTCCATCTCTTATCCGTTGATGATTCTGGTCACCAGATTATTTTTCCCGCCTTCTTTATACTCCAGCGTGATATCATCGCCAACAGCAACCCGTACAATATCCATTACATTCGTGATTGACGCATCAAAAATCGCATCGTTTCCCTGCAGAATCAGGTAAAAATGCGAATTGCCGTCCACAACTGCCTGTGTCATACGTTCCACCTTGCCAGATATCGTTTTCAGATCTGTCTTATCTTCTTTCACTTCGACAACACCATTATCCTTTAACTGCTGGATATAATCCTCTTCGCAGGCAGCTACCGTTGAGCCTATTGCCACTACCGTGTATTTCTCAACATTTACCATCGCATACTGCTTGACAAGACCGGCACCGTCTTTCAGACAGGTAAAGTAGGTCGGCTTCCCGGCAATATTCATAAGCAGTGGAAATGTCGCCGTATATTTTAAGTTCTGAACCTTACCCTCCGCCGAACTCATCGCTGACTTCTCTGTAGCCCCGGATATCTGATAATTTTTTGTTTCACCGGTCCGCTGGTTCATCAGCACAAATCCGACATTTGACTGGTCCTTTCCGACACTTGTCACACCGGTATATACCCATACGTCATCATCCAGGGCAATATAGTTGTAGCCGTCTGTTGTCTTCATGCAATCCTTCTGACTGAGTATGGAATTCCAAAATCCATGCTTCAATGTTCCATAATAATTATAATAACCAACGAGCAGATCTGCCGAATACACACGGTCTACCCAGCGAGGAACATCGTCTACACGGTATAGTTTATGCTCTCCTGTAACAGCATTCACGATGACTACCTTGCTTATCTTCTCTCCGCCAAACAGTCCAATCGTATAGTCCTTCACCGGGCAGATATAAACCGGATTTCCCTCTTCATCTAATTCAAAATTCAATTTATCAAATATATAAGTAGGATAACGGAAACGCAGATAACGATAAATATTACGGTTAAAATGATCGTTCTCTGTATATTTCATACCCTCCTTTAACTTTATACACTCAGCATTCTGTGTTGCCATGTCGATGCAGATATACGCTGGTATTCCTTTGCTCATATTTGTAAACCATTTCAGAACATTACCATACTGCAGCGGCGTAACACGTACCGGTTTTCCTTTATAGTTAATCTGGGTATAGTCCGGTGTCACTTCAAACTGTGATACATACTCAACCATCGTACCCATCTTTCTATTTCCCACCAGTGCTGCAGAATCCTTATCTAGCAGCGGGATTTCGCTATATGAAATCTGTTCGATATCCTCATTAAACTTTCCATTCTCAATCCGGATCAGATCATGGTATTTGCCGGCATTGACAAAAGTTGAAGACAATACCGCACCACCAAGATAAATGATCACAAGAGCTATCGTCACACCCATGAAAAGCCGGCAGATAATCTTGCGCCAGCCACATAATGACATCCTTTGAACAAAGATTGGTCTTGTAACGTCACCGGTTTTTCTAAAACGTACTGCAGAAAATCCAGACGCTATAAAAATCAACGCCGAAACAACGATAATAAATGCCCAAAATCCCTTTGAATGAATATTCAATGCCGGAAGCTCGATATAATAATATACACAAGCGGCGAGCACTGCAAAAATAAAAAATAGTATTTTCTTTTTGTTAGTAAACATGAGACCCTCCACAATTTTTTGTTTCATTATAATTCATTAAGGTTAATCGGTCAAATCTAACTGCAAAAGGTCAGTATTTAATTAGTATATATCATTGCTCTTTGCTCGTTTATCCGATACAATAGTTTTATCAATATGACGTTACCATGCAAATAAGGAGGATAACAAGAAATGAGAAACCATGTATTATGTTACACAAGAAAGCCTATTGACAGCGTACTATATGACCCAAGATTAGCTTATAGTATGCATTTAGCACTGAGCAAGGATGGGTTACATTATCAGGGGCTGAATCACAACTCTGGTGTTCTCTTTGTCCGTGCAACAGAAAACAAAGACGGTTCCCTGAATCCGATGAGCCTTAAAAATCCTTTTCTGTTTTACCTGAAGGATGGTTCCTTTGGCGTCCTTGCCATACGTATTGAAGCCGATGGTGATCCGGACGAAAGCAGTAAAGGGAGTGTGGTATTTTTCACATCCAGAGATCTCCTGATCTACCACGAGGAGGGGCTTATCAAGCTCTCCGATTCTTTTATTGAGCGTGTTCAATGCCGATTTGATCCGCAGCACAACTATTATTCACTCTGCTGGTCAGACGAAAAAGGCACTAGCCAGTATGCACATACCGATGTTTTATTATCTGGCCAGTCACTCTCTTGTGTAGAAACAGACACCCTGCTTTCTGCTCCTGCTGTTGATCAAGTGCAGATGACGGATATGGAAGGCGCTGTCGTACAAAACAGCATAGAAGTTTCGGATGAAGTGGCTGACCGGCTTAAGAAAAAATTAACTACGCCTGTCAATACCGGTGTTTCTTTTCCTGATGAAATATCAGTACACTCACAGGCAGAATTGGACGATTACCGTGCCACTTTATCCTATAGTGACGGCACTGCCATAAGGCGCAGGGTAAACTGGGATTTATCAAAGGTCAATTTTAACACATCAGGAGATTACGAGATTCACGGTAACATACAACAGGAGCATTTTCCTTTTCCGGTTGCCTATAACCGTGCAGATCCCTGCATTAAGCGATGGAATAATAAATATTATTTTATTGCTACCAATGACGCCGACGACAACCACACACTCTATGTCAGGGAGGCCGATACTATAACCGGGCTTGTCCATGCAGAAGAACATCTGATCCTTGATTCTTCTACCTATGAGGGCATCGGCGGATTGCTTTGGGCTCCTGAATTTCATGAGATCAACGGAACACTTTATATCTTCCATGCCGCAACACCGGGTGAATTTTTCCGGGAGGAAAGCTGTTTGATGGAATTAAGAAAAGGGGGAAATCCTGCCTGCCGTGAAGACTGGTCTGCGCCAAAACGAATGGTAAAAAAAGATGGCAGCGACTTGTGTGAAGCAGGAAAGACAATCTCTCTTGATATGACCTGTTTTTCCTGGGAAGGATCCTGGTACGTGATCTGGTCACAACGCGAATTTCTCCCAAAGGATCTGGGTGCATGGCTTTATATTGCGGAACTTAATCCCCAGGAACCGTGGAAACTTTTATCTGACCCGGTCATTTTGTCAAAACCGGATTATGGCTGGGGTAACAATCACACCTTTGTTGAAGAGGGACCGTATGCCCTGGTTTCAAAAGATAATCTTTATATTACGTTTTCAGCAGCCGCCGTCGATACTTCTTATGTTGTCAGTTATCTTGTTATCGTACCGGGAAAAGATCTGCTGACCCCGGCAAACTGGCGTAAAAATAATTACCCTATTCTCACTTCCCGGAGCGTTGATGGTGAATACGGAACCGGGCACAATGCCTATGTGATCGATGAAGATGGACTCGTATGGAATACTTATCATGCCAGACCAGGTACCGAAGGTGTACGCAGCAGTGGTATCCGCCGTGTCCATTTTGATATTGATGGAGCACCTATGTTGGATGTAACAGAAGAACTTGACCTGAACGAAAACTGCAGAGAAGTCAGCACGGTACTACATATTAGTTAATCACAGAAAATAAACCGATTAGCCTTTATGAACTTTCCTGCGCACAAAGTAAAAACATATGGCCTGCATAAGGATTGTAAGCAGCCAGGATACCGGATAAGAGATGAAAAGGAAATCCAATGTTCTGTGGTATGGAAATATCCCATAAATCCACACAATCCTCGTTCCTACAGTACCGATGATCGAAAGGATCATTGGTACTGTGGAATGACCCATGCCTCGTAATGCTCCTGGTATCAAGTCCATAATACCACACAAAAAGTATGTGACTGTGGTATACAGCATAATCTCCATGCCACACGCTACAACCTCCGGACTCTTCGTGTAAATATGCAGCAGTTCATGACCAAACAGGTAGGAGCTTCCACCAAGTATCAATGCTATGGTGACCGTCAAGCCCAGACACTCGATCAGAATCTTATCCATACGCTTAAACTTTCTGACTCCAAAATTCTGACTGGTAAAACTCATACAAGCCTGACTGATCGAATTTTCTGACACATACAAAAATCCAAAGATATTGTTTGCTGCTGTATAACCGGCCATCGCAACAGAACCAAAAGAATTCACCGATGATTGTAGTAAAACATTGGAAAATGTTATGATCGTGCTCTGAATCCCTGCCGGCACACCGACCTGAAAGATCTGCCGCACATAGGACCACTTCATACCAAGTTTGGAAAAGCGAAGCTGATAACTGCCTTGCGAACGATGCAGGCACCGCAATACCAGCAAACAGGAAATACATTGAGAGATTACAGTCGCAATTGCCACTCCGGCAACACCCATTTGAAACTGGATAACTAATACAAGATTTAACACAACATTGGCACTTCCTGATACGATCAGGAAAAACAGTGGTCTTTTCGTATCTCCTACAGCACGCAGAATTGATGCGCCATAATTGTACAGCATAAAAAAAGGCATGCCAACAAAATAAATCCTCATGTAAAGTATCGCCAGCTTTAATACATTATCTGGCGTATCCATCCATTGCAAAGCAGTTTTAGCCGCCAAAATGCCAACGATCCCAACAACAATCCCGCTGATCATGGCAAGGGTAATCGCTGTATGCACCGTTTCTGACATTTTCTTATTCTGCCCCATAGCATAATATCTTGCCGCAAGCACATTCGCCCCCAGAGATATCCCGATAAAAAGATTTACTAATACGTTAATGAGTGCTGTTGTAGAGCCTACCGCCGCTAATGCCTCACTTCCGGTAAAGTGTCCAACAACAATAATATCTACAGCGTTAAATAATAATTGTAAAATTCCGGATAACATCAATGGAATGGAAAAAGAGATTAATTTATCCAGTATCGTTCCATTACACATATCTATTTCATATTTATTTTTCTGTGTCTTCATCTTGCACGCCTCTTATATCTACTGATCTTTACTCTTTGGGGTTCACATGAACCATAATATGTTTAACTTTAGGGAACTGCTTCTCAATGCTGTCATGTACCATCTCCGCAATAGCATGAGCTTCATTCAATGTACTGTTCCCATCCGCACAGATTTCAACATCTACATATATTTTGTTTCCAAACGTTCTGGTATGCAGAAGGTCAATCCCTAATACCCCCTCCTGACTCATAACACAATCGCGCATCTGCTGCTCCGTCTGCTCATCACATGCTTTATCTACCATCTTATCAACAGCGTCTTTAAAAATATCAAAAGCCGCTTTTTCAATAAAAATACAGATAACCAAACTGGCAACCGGATCCAGGACAGGGAATCCCAGTCGAGCACCCGCGATACCAATCAGGGCACCAACAGATGACAGGGCATCCGAACGATGATGCCAGGCATCTGCCATCAATGCACCGGAGTCAATCTTTTTGGCTCCTGCTCTTGTATACCAGAACATAGCTTCCTTTATAAGAATTGATACAATGGCCGCTGCCAGTGCAAGCATTCCCGGAACAACCAATTGATCAAACTTCCCTTCTACTATTTTCTGCAGGGCAGACCAGCCAATTCCCAAACCGGTGATTGCCAAAATCGTTGCCAAAATAAGGGCCGCTACACATTCCAGCCTCTCATGTCCATACGGATGCTCTTTATCCGATTTTTTCGAAGATATCCGTATTCCAATAATCACAACGATTGTGCTAAATACATCGGATGCTGAATGGATCGCATCACTGATCATCGCTCCCGAATGAGCCAATACACCTGCCAGTAATTTAAATAGAGACAGAATAACATTACCTACAATACTTACTAAAGAAATATGCATTGCTGTCTTCTCATAATCTTTCATCATTGCACCTCATTTCTGCCTGTCACAAAGGTGAACCGTTTTACCTCTGTCATCTTATATATAATTGGACCTAGTTTATCATACGTAACGCAGAAAAACAAGTGACAAACGTAGTGCAGTGACAAATATCATGATCTGATTTCTGAAGGAAAAAGTGAGGATTCCTTACATTTAAATCCTGCCATAGGTGCCTGTGGCTTGTTTGTCTTTATCGGAATTGCAACGACACTTATCATCTTCAATAATATGTCCAAACCTTCTGTTGAGAAAATGGATGAACTTGATATTAACTGGATCAGCGGAAATGTTCAGGTGGAACGGTACGATGGTGATACAATCAAAATTACAGAAGCAGACTCAAAAAACTTGTCTGAGGAGTTTCCGGAGACCTCAATAATGATTTTCCGACCAGCCGGCAGTGCATTTTCTATTGCGATATTTTTTTCTTCATGTGATTTCCCACAATCTCAGACACATCAGAAACGGTCATAAAGCCGGAAGCATCATCCTCTTGTAAAATCTTTTTCACTACCGGTATTTCCATTCTCGTTACAACACAGTAAAGCACAACTTTCTTGCCACTGATCAATCCCTCTCCTTCAAGCAGTGTGACCGTTCTTCCTAAACGCTCATAAATAGCATCCGCAATCTGCTTTCCCTCGTTAGTAATTATCATAACTGCCTTCGCTTCATCTAGTCCAACCTCCACCAGATCGATCACTTTTGATGTAATGAAGTAAGTCAGTAAACTGTACATCGCGCGGTCCGCTCCAAACAAAATACCTACGACAAGATAGATCAATATATTAAACACTAAAATAATCTGTCCAACAGAAAAAGATGTTTTCTTGCTAATAAGGATTGCCATCGTCTCTGTCCCATCCAGGCAGCCACCATACCGGATGACGAGTCCCACACCAATTCCCAGAACCACACCACCGAACACAGTAGCAAGCAGTGGTTCCGATGTCGCCATACGCCACATAGAAAATATTTGCAGTGCCCCCGAAAAAAAAGCCATGCCCAGCATTGTTTTCACTACAAACTGCGCTCCCATCTGACGAAACCCTACATATAAGAAGGGAAGATTAAACAATATAGTAATTACACTGAGCGGCATTGGCAAAAAAACATCTGTCACCATACTGATTCCTACTACACCGCCATCCATAATATTATTAGGCGCCAAAAATTCCTCAATAGCAAAAGCTGCTATCACAGCACCAACTGCCACAAATAAAAAAGCTGAAAACGTTTCTCTTTTTTTAGACAAATTTTCCACTTCCTTCCATTCTGTATTTACAACATTATCCTAATAGGTTATATGACTGTCTCCACGGTCTGTCACAATGTGATAACCAATCTCCCGGACACACTTTCCGAGCAGTTCTACCGATTGGGCAGCTTCTGCGCCGGTGCTCACTTTCTTATCATATAGCGTATATTGATCTCTCACCTGCACAGGGGACAGATTTGGCATCACAACATTGGCTCCCGCCATCAGCCCTCGTTTTCTTCCATCTTCCGAAACAGTGGCTAACGCCGTTGTTGCAGGAAGTAATACATCCGGGAAAATAAGCCGCAATACCGATAACATGATCAGCGTCAGTTCTGTAGAACCTTTGTTTTTTTCGGCAAACGGTGTATCCTTATGCGGTATAAAAGGTCCGATACCGATCATATGTGGCTGCAGATCCTGCAGGAACCGGATGTCTTCTATCAGATATTCCAATGTCTGTCCAGGCGTTCCGATCATCATACCAGCCCCTATCTGATATCCTGATTTCTTCAATCGATAGAGACAATCTTTCCGGTTCCTCAGACTCATATCTGCCGGATGTAATTGACAATAATGCTTGTCCACTGCCGTTTCATGCCGAAGCAGATAACGATCTGCCCCCGCTTCTTTCCAGCAGCGATAGTCCTCTTCACTCCTCTCACCAACCGATAAAGTAACCGCACAATCCGGATACTCACTCTTAATTGCCCTGATGATATCTGCCAGACGTTCTCTTGTAAACCACATATCCTCTCCGCCTTGCAGCACAAAAGTGCGAAAACCGAGAAAATAGCCTTCTCTCACACAATTCATGATCTCATCCTGCGTCAGCCGGTACCGTTCGACTTTCCTATTACTTTTTCGAATACCGCAATAATAGCAGTCATTTCGACAATAATTTGAAAATTCAATCAAACCACGAATATACACTTCTTTTCCATAGGCAGTTTCTCTCACCTGCCTTGCCTGTGCAAATAAATACTCTTTTCCACCATCCCGGTGTGGATCGTTCTCCTGCATCAACGATGTCAAAAGATACCTCAACTCATCTGTAGAAAGATCATGGTTCAGCCTCAACTTCTTTATCAACGGAACTCTCTTCATCTTTTTCCTCTTTCTCTGTATTATCCCTGTTATCCTGACAAGATTTCATACACGTTAAACTCTGTCCATGCAGTTTCTTTGCCAGATCAAACTTCAGAATCTGTTTTCTCCGTACATTATGTCCAACGGTCTCGCGATACTGTTGATTGACATAAAGCAGTATCTTTGGAAGAGCTTCCAGCACACCCGGCACATCATAATACACGGCTACAACAACATAATTCATTGGACCGGTCTGATATAGCTGCAGGTCAGCAAAAAACTCTCCGCATTTTTCTTTTAGCTCGGTCTCAATGTGCTTGACTAACTGGCAATATCGTTCCTGCCATCCCGGATTAACATAAGACATACTAACATCATATAAAAAATTAAATTCTTCCGACATAAAAGAACCTCACATATATCTTCATATCCATTATATGTTATTGGCTGCTTTATGTTTCCGGTAATTATTTATTTTTCCCTGTGTGTACT
Source organism: uncultured Eubacterium sp. (assembly GCA_934338065.1). GTDB lineage: Bacteria > Bacillota > Clostridia > Lachnospirales > Lachnospiraceae > Eubacterium_F. The sequence continues at coordinate 126,051 of CAKRGX010000001.1, forward strand.
CTTTTTTCGTTATCAGTATAACATACCCCCCTGACTTTTTACAAGAATATAACTGCTCTTGATGTTACGCTAGATTTTTCTCATTTTTCGTATTATAATAGGTATATTATTGAGTAGAAAGGCTGGTAAAACATGACTACACAGATTAAAATTGCCGCTATCCGGTTATTGCAACTGTTCTTTTTTCTTGTACCGATAAAAAAAAATAGAATTATGTTCTACGCAAATAACCGGAAAGGCTATGTTTGCAATCCTGCCGCCCTTATGAATACACTCCGCCACAAATATCCTGGAGAATATGATCTGATCTGGGTAAGCCGGTTTCCGGAAAGCTGTGAGCCGAGAGAGGAGATTACCATCGTTAAGCAGCGAAGTCTTTCCTATTATCGATATTTTACTCGTACAAAATATGTCATTACCAATGACATGATAGATGAGACTCTGATCAAGAAACCCGGTCAGCTCTTTATTACAACCTGGCATGGCGGTGGTGCTTACAAGAAAGTAGGCACAAGTGCGCTTTCCGAGGACAAAGCCTTTGCCCATAACTTTTATCGATGGTATGGAAGGCTGGATTACTTCGTTTCGTCCTGCCGGATTTGTACGGAGATGTACGCCGATGCCTTTGGTCTAAAAAAACAATGTTTTCTGGAGACCGGCACACCAAGAAATGATATTTTCTTTGAGGACCATTCGGAGATCCCGACCCGGGTGCGTAGCTTTTATGGTTTGTCAGAGCAGACCCGCATACTTCTCTTTGCACCAAGCTTTCAGATGACCGCACCGGATAAAGAACATTATGACCGGAAACAACTACAGGAAACTGCCACAGCTCTTACCGAACGAACCAGCGATCCCTGGGTGATCTTATACCGTTCCCATTATCTGCGTGATGAAGAACCGGCTTCCGGTGAATCACAGATTTATGATGGTAATGCGTACTACGAAATGCAGGATCTGCTCTATACGGCAGATATTTTGGTTACCGATTTTTCCTCCTGTATATGGGATTTTTCCCTCACTGGACGCCCGATCATCCTGCTCGGCCGGCGGTTACAGGAATACGAGAGAGAGGACCGCGGATTTTTTATTCCTTATGAGTCATGGCCTTATCTCAGGGTAAATAAATTAAGTGAATTGACCGATATCATATCGGATCACTTAGATCAGGATTTTTCCACAGTTTATAAAAAACACTGGAAAGACATGGGATCATTTGAAAACGGTAACGCTTGTAATAAAATTATTAATACAGTAATAAGAGGAGAAAAGCAATGAGTGAAAATCGCAGCAAAAATCTTTGGATTTTTAACGCCGGAGGCAGCTACGCCGGCAATCCCAAATGGATGTTTGAATATATTGTACGTCATCACAAAGAGATCACTCCGGTCTGGATGTGTTATGAACAGGCAACAAAAAAATACGTGAGAAATCTAGGCTACCGAGCAGAGTTATATGCTTCGACTGCCGGACGGGAGGTAATGAAACAAGCCGGCGTATATGTTGTCGAAATGTGCAAGGAAATCTTTCAACCGGAACTAAAAGGAATCACCGTTCTCAACCTTTGGCACGGTGTCGGGTGTAAAAGTATTGAACGAAAGGTAAACAGCGGTTTCCTTCGTGAGCGCATTGCGAAAAAGTACATTCAGAATAATGATATATTACGGAACAATCAACTTTTTCTTGTTACTTCAGAAGTGATGGAAAAGCACTTTAAGGAACAATGCGGCATAGATGATGACAAGGTGATCCGCGCCGGCTACCCACGTTGTGTCGTAACGGATGAGATCTGCAGCTATGATCACGATATACGTGCCAAAAAGGGATTGGGCAAAGATACCCGGCTGGCAATCTATGCACCTACCTATCGCGATAATAATGGCGAAAACTTTATCAAGGCGGCTTTGCCGGATATGGAGCGCCTTGCCGAAACATTGAAAAAAAATCATATTCTTCTTATCTTCAAGATGCACCCACAGGTAGAAAAGGATACCCAGTATCTAGCGATGAAAGCTACCTATCAGGATCATCCGAATTTTTACTTTTGGGAAAATGAAGATGATGTGTACGAAATATTTAGCGATATCGATATTGCTATCGTTGATTATTCTTCGATTTTCTATGACTTATTAGCGCGTGGTGTAAAAACATTTATTCGATATTTTTATGATATCAACTGTAAGGAAAATTTCCGTGATTTTGTTTTTGACTTACGGGAAATGACTTGTGGTGTTGAAGCAAAAAATTTCGATGAATTACTGACTGCACTTTCCGAATGCAGGGAAACGGAGGCTTCCGAACTGGCGCGTATTAATGATATTTTCTGGTCATACTCAGATGACAATGACTGCGAACGTATTATCGACACCGCTCTAACTTTTGAACCGGATAGACGCGAATTTCCAAAGCTCTACAGCTTTGATATTTTTGATACACTTTTTTCTCGACAATGTATCTATCCCGGCAGTGTATTTGACTGTGTAAAACGGAAAATGGAAAACTCAGATCTTGGATTCAATGCTTATTTTATAAGAAAGTTTACCCAGATCCGTCGTTGGTGTGAATCCAATGTGCGTGAATTTTATAAAAAATCTGTCCTGATCCGAAAGAACGACAAATTGGAAATCCAATTGTCCGAGATTTATGATCATATGGCAGTGTTACATTCCTTAACAGATGAACAAAAAGCGCAATTGATTGCCTGGGAGTGCGAGGAAGAAATCCGCTCTGTCATTCCTCTGAAGGACAATATTGATTTTCTGAAAGCCTGTCTTTCGGCAGGTCATGACGTTGTACTAATCAGCGATATGTATCTGCCAAAAGAAGTCATCACCAAGATGCTGACAAAGGCAGATCCTTTTCTTGCCACACTTCCATTGTATCTGTCCAGCGAACGTGGTTATCAGAAAACAACCCGCAAATTATTCCTGGAAGTATATGATTCTCTTGACTATCACTATACGAAGTGGATCCATATCGGAGACAGTAAGTTTGCTGATGATACTCAGCCGTCAAGACTGGGTATCGAGACACAGCCGGTCCCGACTCCGGAATTGAATAATTATGAAAAGGAAATGGCTTCCTATACCGAAGAATATGGTGTGCACAGCGTAGTAAAACTGTTTCGTGATTTTCGTCTGGAAGGCCACAATGCCAAAGAAATCTTCGCTTATGAATATGCCAGCCTTTACTTTGTTCCTTACGTTCATTGGGCCGTTATGGATGCGCTGGATAAGGGCTATCAGACACTTTACTTTATTTCCCGCGATGGCTATTACCTAAAATTAATGGCGGATGCGATCATCGAAAGCAAGGGATTGAAGATAAAAACAAAATACATCTATGGTTCCCGTAAAGCCTGGCGTGTACCATCTTTTCTTGACCACGTAGATGAGGAATTTTTTGAAATCTATGGTAATTTCAGTGGTGTACGTAATTTTTCAAAATTACTGGCTGCCCTGCTTATCGACGAGAAAACTTTTGACCACTTTTTCCCTGAGCTGTGTTATCTGAAAACGACAAAACGCTATTCCGACCAACTGATCGCCGACGTCAGCAAAAAACTGAAACGCTCTCAGGCATATCAGCAGCATCTGCTTACTGTTGCAGAAAAACAACGCGGTATTGTCATTGATTATTTCCGTCAAGAGATAAATTTTGACGAACCGTTTGCTTTTGTCGAATACTGGGGACGTGGTTATACGCAGGATTGTCTGACACGATTATTGCAAGTTGCTGCCGGACATGAGATAGATGATCCGATGTATTATGTACGTAGTATTTACCCTACAATCGGACACTCGATCCGTTATAATTACACATGCAATACCCACTCCGTTGTATTTGCTGAGTCCATCTTTGCCAATCTGCCATACAAAACCATCGAAAATTATAAAAATACAGATGGTACGATAGAACCGATCTTTCACCCATGTGAAAATGACAAAGATATGAGTCAGGCATTAGAAACATTCCTTGTACGATTTGCCAGAGATTTCTGTTCTTTAAATCTGGAGGACGAATCTACAACCGGACACTACCTATATGATTTCGGCATGGCATATTTTAAACCATCCACGGATGACCCGATTTTGCTTAATGTCTTTGGCAGCCTGAAAGATGCTGTGGCACTCGGTGAACGAGCAGAGGAGTATGCTCCTCCTGTTACCTTAAGGACAATTATCAACTGGATGCACGGACAGTCTTATCATACCAAGTCATTTGAAATGTCCATGAAAAAATCCAAACCTTTCTTCCGATGGGTATATAAAAGTTATTGTTACTATTGTGACAATATCCGGGGAAAATGGTTTAAAAAATAAGTCAAAAAAAGCGGTGTTACAAAAACACCGCTTTTTTCTTTCAAACTACTCATGCATCTTATAATTTGTATCTTCTATAATCATCGCTAACATAATATCTGCAAAGGCAGGATCAAACTGTGTTCCTCTGCCCTTTTCCAATTCTTCACGTACTGCATTCTGTGGCAGTATGTCACGGTAGCTTCTTTTCGATGTCATCGTATCATAAGCATCTGCCACTCCTATGATACGCGCAACTTCCGGAATTTCTTCTCCAACAAGTCCGTCCGGGTATCCACTGCCATCATACCGTTCATGATGCCAGTGTGCTCCTACGGCAATGTTTGGAATCTCCGATATTTTTTCCAATATCTTAGCACCTATTTTAGGATGATCCTTTATCCGTTCGTATTCTTCCTCCGTCAACTGATCCGGTTTGTTGATGATCTGATCTGGTATACCTATCTTTCCAATGTCATGCAGTAATCCTATATAATAAATATCATTCATTTCCTGCATACTTTTTCCAAGGCGTCTCGCCATCTCACGGGAATATTGGGCAACTCTCACCGAATGGCCATTGGTATACTTGTCTTTTGCTTCTATTGCACTGACAAGTGCCATAGCCACCTGCATAGAAAGATTGGTAACTTTTCGATTGCTCTCTCTCAGTTCTGTTGTTTTTCGATCTACCTCCTGCTGCAGGGACTGCTGATAATGATAAAGTTCTAAAATACGGCTGATCCTTCGAACAACTACTTCGGCAATAAATGGTTTCTGGATGTAATCCATAGCACCTGCTTTAAAGATTTCAATTTCTGTCTTTCGATCACTATCGGCAGTCAGAAAGATAACCGGAACATCTGCCACGGTATTTATTTTATGGATTTCTTCCAAAACTTCCAATCCACTCATTTCCGGCATATGAAGATCAAGAAGGATCATATCGGGTACTGTGTCTCTCAGATAAGAAAGAGCCTGCTGTCCCGAAGAAACACAGGATACTTCATAACGGATCCCCAGTATCTTTTTCGTCAGCATAAGATTCATCATGTCATCATCGACTACCAGTATACTGTCCTTTTTTTCTACCTCGAAAGCCCGTTTGATCCTTTCCAGTAATTCTGTTGGAACAAATGGTTTTTCAACAAAATCCAAAGCCCCCAGACGAATAGCTTCCGTAATATCTGTCTTCATGCCGGACGATGTCAAAAAGATGACCTTAATATCTGCGGTCTCTTTGTCAGACCGGATCTTCTGAAGGACTTCAAGGCCGTTCATGTTCGGCATGTACAGATCAAGCAATACAAGATTGAACTTTTGCTGTTTTAACAAAGCAAGTCCCTCACTCCCCGATCTGGCACAGAATACATCATAGGTATTTTGCAAAATATACTTCTCCATCTTCAGATTCATAGCATCATCATCAATTATTAAAATTCTTTTTGCCATATGTATCCCCTTTCTCTCTCTCTAACTTTTACTTTACTCCGCAAATCTTCTCTGCTTCTGCAACTGTCTTTTCATACAAAGACATGACCTCCTGATGATGTTCGCGGATAAATTCTTTCTTCTCTTCTGCTTCCTCTTCTGCTTTCCCTTCTGATTCCTCGATTGCTCTTCCTGCGAATTCCAGTTCCTTTGCTAACTTAGATACCCTTTCGCCGCCAATATTTAATGATGTAGATTTTAAACTATGTACATAAATTGTATAATTTTTCCAGTCTTCCTGTGCAAATGCCTCTGTGAGATTTTCCGCTTTCTCGTCATAACCGCTGCAGTACAGCTCAAGCATTTCATGATACAGTTCTTCACTACTTGCACAATATTCCATCCCGGTTTCTTCGTTTATATAATTATCTGAACCGATTTCATCCTTCTCTTCTTCCATTTTCTCTTCTGCCACGGAAACACTGTCCATAGCCTCTGTCTCCTGTGATAACAGGATCTTATCCCCCGGAATATATTGTAATAACAATTTCTCCAGATCATCACCCTCAATCGGTTTTGCCAGATAGTCAGCAAACCCTGCCTCCAGATAAGAAGCTCTTGCCCCGACAATCGCATTTGCCGTCAATGCAATAACCGGTATATCCACACATTGATTATCAGAGTCTTTGAGCCGTTTTAAGGTTTCTATACCGTCCATCTCCGGCATCATATGGTCCAGAAGAATGACATCAAAACGTTCTTTTTTCACAATTTCAAGACACTCTTTTCCACTCATACAAGTAGTAATCTGTACTTCCGTCTTTTTCAAAAGCCCCTTTACAACAGCGAGATTCATTTCATTATCATCCACAACAAGCACCTTGACATCCGGCGCTGTAAAGCTAACTCGATGATGTCCCTGCTGTTTTGCGATAGTCTCGATTCTCTTTCTGAACTCCCCTACCGGTCGGTCATCAATAATCTCCTGTGTAAGATAAATGGTAAACACAGAGCCCTTGCCATATTCACTGGCAACTTCCATCTGTCCATTCATCTGTGTGACCAGATTATGCGTGATTGCCAGACCAAGTCCCGTGCCCTCAATGTTGCGGTTTTGCTCAAGATCCAACCTCTGAAATCCATCAAACAGTTTACCAAGGTCTTCTTTTTTAATGCCAATTCCGCTGTCCGACACCTCCATCTTAAGGGTAACTGCATCCTTCTCTTTGATGCCCTCTACCAAAAGCTTTACATACCCCTGTTTCGTATACTTTACAGCATTGTTTAGAATGTTTACAAGAATCTGGCGGTTTCTCACTTCGTCACCTTTCAGCTCCGATGGAAGATCCGGATCCACTTCTACATCAAAGGTAAGATTTTTCTGCTTTGCCTTGACTTCCGTCATATTGATCACATCATTCAGAAAAACAGCCACATCATAGGAGTCATAGACAATCTCCATTTTTCCGGCTTCAATCTTGGAGAAATCCAGAATATCATTGATCAATGACAGAAGTGTTTTACTTGCCCCCTGAATATTCATGGCATATCCCTGTATCGCCTCGTCATTACTCTCACGCAGTACCATCTCGTTCATTCCCATAATGGCATTGATCGGGGTTCTTATTTCATGAGACATATTAGCAAGGAAGTCGCTCTTGGCGCGGTTCGCCTGCTCAGCAATGTCCTTAGCGGCACGTAGTTCATCGCTTTCCCTTACTTTTTCTTCTGCAGTAAGTAAATACACCATGCCAACGACAAATAATAAGATCAACAATCCAAATACCCAGAGTATCAGTGTCACCACTGTTCCTATTCCATCGGATAAAACCTCACCTGGTACCATCCCGACCAGATATATGCCAAGCTGCTTTACTTCCGACATAAAGAGAAATTTTCCCTCGCCGGCACTTTTATAATAAACAGTGGCTGCTGTGTCAATATTCATTTTTTCGGATATTTTTTTTAGTGTTTCTACCACTTCAACTGATTTAAGAAACTTTGTCGTCTGCGCCCGCTCCTTTGAGTAAGGAACGATCACCTGCTCATTCTGGTCAACAATGGCGACCTGTCCTTTTCCGCCATAACAGGTCAGCGCGAATTTATCCATCAATACGCTGTCACCATACAGCTTGTATAAAATGTAAACAACATTTTCACCGTCATAAATTGGTGATGTAAACAAAATTCCCTTGCCTTCTTTATAGCTCACGGATGAGTTTCCGCGAAACGCATTTTGTATTCCCGAAAAGTCTGAGAAACTCAATGTCCTGCCAACTAATGCTGTTCCATCCAGACAAAGAACGCCCATGTCTACATTTTTATTATCCCCTAACACACTTTTCAGGATCAATTCATTCTTTCTTTTATCCGAAGTAATATTTTTAGCCACACTTTCCAGATTATGTATCTCCAACTCAAACTGTTCAGAAGAAAGTTCGGATAAAATTTTTGCCTGCTCCGTAACCTGCTTTTCTTCATAACTCTGTAGCAGTCCTGTCAACCTGAAATTCACTAAAAACCCTACACTGCACATAATAACAGTAACAATGATCAGAACTACGATAACCCGGTATCTTCTATTTTTGTTTTCCATAGAATTTCACGCCCCTCACATACCAGTCAAAATGCTCCAGCAATATCTCATCACGGATTGTTTGATTTTTCTTGCATCGAAGCTGTCCTTTGTTATCATAGATCTCATCAGAAAAAACATCCTGACCTGCCAGCATTTGATCTGTCGCTTTTTTTATCTCTTCTTTAATGTCATTTGACACAAGCGGAGAAAGATCCGCCAGCTTTACAGCTTTTTCTTCCATTCCGACCCAATACACTTTTATGTCCGCAGAGTCTCCCCGAATATACTGCCGGATAACAGCTTCGTATGTTAGTTTCCAGTCTCCCATTACCGTTGTCAGATAGTTGTCCGAATGATTTTTTAATATCTGATGATATCCAATCGAATAAATTCCTGCTTTTTCTGCCTCCTGCGCCACATAAGATTGATTCTGATGGTATGTCAGCACATCCACTCCTTTATCCTGAATCAGCTTATCTGCCAGAGTCCTCTCTTTCTTCTCATTATCCCACTCACCTGTCCAGGATACGATCACTTCAGCCTCTGGATTTGCTTTTCGGACACCTAAAGTAAAGGCGTTGATCCCGCGGTTGACCTCACTGGTTGGCATAGCGGCTACGTAACCGATGTGTCCTGTCTTTGTTTTCATTCCGGCAACGATTCCTGCCAGATAACGTGCCTGATACATGCGGGAAAAGTAAGACGTTATGTTATCCGCATGAACATTAAAGGAATTACAGTAAAAGGAGATATCCGGATACTTCTGTATAGTGCTTTCTGCCTCTTCTGCATAACCATAACTTGTCAGAATAATCATATTACAACCTTCATCGGCGAGTTCCTCGATTGCTTTCTGGCATGTTCCTTCCTTTTCTTTTATATTCTCTTTTACTATAAGTTCTGCTCCCAATTCTTCACAGGCTGCCTTAGCCCCTTCATAATGCATGCCATTCCAACCTGTTTCATTGGTCCTTCCTGTTATAATAAATCCTATCTTTTCATTCTTTTTTGATGTTTTTCCCATAAAAAGCAGGATAGCGACCAGAACAACAAGAAGTATGATGATCAACATCAATAACCCCATTCTCTTTTTTCTATTTTGTTTCATCCGCAACTACTCCTTCTACAAACCATGAAAAGTCATTTAACATCGCTTCGTCCGTCATGCTTTGTCCTTTTTTTACCCGGACCTTTCCATGATTATCGCGAATCGGTCCATAAAACACATCAAATGTTCCACTTTTCAGACGAGCTTTTTCTTTTTCTACTTTTTCTGCTATTCCCGGTTTGACATTTTTGGTAAAGGAAGCAAGATTGACAATCCCTGTCTCCACACCTTCCCAATAGTGAATTCCCTGAAATTTTCCCTGCAAACATTCCAATATTCTCGGCTCATAAAAATGTTCCCAGTTCCACACAGGTGCCGTAAGATATGTTTTAGGAAAACGCTTGCTATTATCCACATTGTATCCAATTGTCCATATTCCCTTTTTTTCTGCAATTTCCATCGGCGAACTGGCATTCGTATGAATGGCAAGTACATCAATTGCCGTATCTTTTATCAACTCATTTGCCGCTTCCGCATTTTCCTTTTCTCCTGTCCATGACTCACTCCACTTTACATATACAACTGCCTTGGGATTTACCTGACGAACTCCCAGCGTAAAGGCATTGATTCCACGATTCACTTCTGCGATCGAGTGTGCTGCCACATATCCAATCTGATTACTTTCTGTCTGCAATCCGGCCACAATACCACTCAGATAACGCATCTGGTAGATTCGTCCAAAATACGTGGCAAGATTATCCTCCTGTTTCACACCTGTTGCATGAAAAAAATACACGTCCGAATGCCGTTTGGCACATTTTAATTCCCATTCACCAAAGCCATAGGAATTGGCAATAATGATCTTGCAGCCTTTATTGATAAGCTCTTCTATCGTTGTTTCACTTTCTTTGTCTTCCGGAACATTTTCCCGGTACATGACATTCAGGTTAAGTTCCTTCGCACTGATCTCCATACCGTTATAATGGGATTCTCCCCAACTGTGATCGTTCACCGTGCCATTTAATACAAAACCAACCTTAGTCTGATTCTTCGTAATATCCGTTTCCTTCTGGCTTGCCCTAATCCAAAATATTCCTATCACAATTACGCAAACAAATGAAACGATAGTAATCAAAATCTTTTTCATATGTCCTCCCCAAAATATTGACTCCAAAACTCCTTACTTATCAGTTCTTTCCCATGTTTTTGAAAATCTTCCACTACACGCGGATATTCTTTGTTGATCAACCGACACATCTTAAAACACCTTCCGATTGTTCGAAAAAGATTTTTTCGTTTTCGTTCCACATAAAAACCTTTCTTTGTATCCGGATCATATAACAACACCTGCTTATAGCGGTACAGATAGTCCGGATGTCTGCCCATCGGGATTGCCAACGTCCCACGCTTAGCGGGCAAAAGCCAGCCATTGATCGAAAGCAGATGTTTTTTCGAAAATCCCTTTTCTTCATATAATCTATGTGAATCAGGCCTTTCTTTATGTATCTCTATATGAAATTCTGCCAGATCCTCCGAAACATCTACCATCCGGTATCCCATCTTCATGATCTGTTCATGAAGAATTTCCGGATCCGTTTCCTTCAGGAAAGTGGTCCCCTTACAATAATCCTCCACTCCTTTCATTGTCAGAAGCTGATCTTCTTCCCGATAGTGAAGCATCTGTCCCACAAGATGACGGCATATCATTTTTATCATATGCATCTTAGAAAACTGTGGATAATGGATGGCACATGCGATCAGCATATTCCTCATATCATAATATTCCATAGAAGATGCTTTCCGGTTATCAAAGGCATCGTGCCATACACCGATTCCATTGAGTGTCATAATCTTTCTCTCAAAACGCAGTCCATACTCAATATCATCCCCATGAATAAATACCGGAAGTGGAAAACCACGGAAATATCTGCCCAACGGTATGCAGCAGAACCACCAGCCATTGTAATCCATAGGAAGATCTTCTTCATTTCGTATCACATTTACCTGATTGCGAAGATCGAATCCACGTTTTGTAAAGCCTATTCTTCCTCCTTCCCACAGTTCCCCATTAGCATGCTGGATATAGGGAATGTCCAGACGGAGAAGGCCGCCCCCAAGCATGGCATCTGCATACTCTTCCTTTGCCGCCGACAGAAGAGAATATGTCCGCACGATCGATTCCGGCTCTAATACAATGTCATCATCCATCAGCAGCATATGAGTGATGCCGTAGCGCTTCCTTTCCTTTACCGCTTCCAGCATACACCGTCCAAACCCACCGGCACCACCGGCGTTTTTATTTGGCATAACATGAATATGTTCATCCGACAGTTGTGCTGCCGGCAATGTATTACCATTATCCGAAACATAGACATATACATGTCCACTCAGTGGAGAGTCCACATTTTCAATCAAATGTGAACGCAGTGTTTCCAACGTCTTTTGTACAAATTTCTCCCTTTGGAATGTACATATCCCAATTGCAATCGTAACAGGATGCACTCTATCCACTGCACTTTCATAATAAGCCCGGCATATGGTTAATTTACTTTTCGCCTTGATCACCGGATAAACAATTCCGGATTGTTGCCTGCAGTTAAAGCGAAGTTCACACCTTCCATTTTCAATCGTCCCCGTCTGAAAGTGCTCCTCCTTCATAATATCCCCATTGAGCGTCGCACTCCATAGGGAAATCTCTCCTTCCCCCTCACACTCTACGATAAGCGAAACTGTCGTTATATCCGTATATAAATTCCATTTATCAGAAGAAAAGCCATTAAAATAAGTAAAAAGAGAAACCTCCGACTCTGGAGCCAGAACAAGCTGACCATTTTCTTCATCTATCGTCCCCTGACACTTACGATAATATAATTGTGTTTCTTCACATATCCCTTTCCTGGGAAACACCACATTTTGTAATACCATATTCTGCTCCTACTTCTTCTGTGTTGCCATATAGGCGTCACACACCTGATTTACTTCACCTGTCATCTGAATTTCACCTTTATTGATCCATACAGCATGATCACACAGTTTCCGGACCTGATCGATCGAATGTGATACGAAAAGCAGCGTTGTACCGCCACTCATCATTTCGTCCATACGTTTCAGACATTTCTGCTGAAAAGCGTAATCTCCTACTGCCAATATTTCATCAACGATCAGAATATCGGGCTGAACGATTGTTGCGATAGCAAAGCCCAGACGGGCGCGCATACCGGATGAAAAATTCTTTACCGGGGAGTCAAGAAACTTGTGCAATTCAGAAAATTCTACAATCTCATCAAAATGTTCCTGCATATATTTTTTGGAATGACCCAGTACGGTGCCATTTAAAAATATATTTTCTCTTGCCGTCAGATTCATATCAAAGCCGGCGCCCAGTTCAAGCAGTGGAGAGATTGTTCCATTCACAAACACCTCACCTTTGTAGGGCTTCAGAATCCCGCTGATTGCCTTAAGCAGCGTGGATTTGCCCGAACCATTGCTTCCTACAAGTGCCCACGCTTCTCCTTTCCGGATTGTAAAAGAAGCATCCTTAACTGCCAGAAACTCCTGAAAAAGAAGTTCATGCTTCACAAGCTTGACAAAATACTCCTTTAGGTTATCTATTTTTTCTGAAGCCATGTTAAACCGGATCGTAACATTTTTTACGTCAATGGCAATATCACTCATGCTGTCTTTCCCCCTTTAAATATACAGAATAAATTTGTCTTGTGTCTTCAAAAAGGTCCACAGACCAATCAGCAGCATCAGAAATGCAGAAATTACACCGATGAAAATAAGAGGCATCATACTAATCCCCCCCGGTATAAATCCCGGCATAGTAAGACATCGAAACTGTGAAACATATGAATACATCGGATTAAAATGTGACACACAGTACTGCAGGGAATCCGGCAATGCCTCGATTGGATAAAACATTGGTGTCAGATACAGCCATGCAGTTGTAATGGCATTATAAATGTATTGGATATCCCGAAAGAAAACATTGGTTGCAGCAAGAAACAGACTAAGTCCCAGTGTAAAGATGAAATTCTGCAGTAAAACTGCCGGAAACAAAAGAAGACGCCAGGAGAACTCACCATGAGTAAAAAGCATGACAATAAGCAGTGCCCCCATGGAAAAAACACAGTCTATCACGCCACTGAACACCTTTGACACAGTAAAAACGTACTTGGGTACATAGGTTTTCTTCAAAAGAGAAGCACTTCCATTGATCGACTGAATCGATCCTTTCGTTGTGAGGTTCATAAAGTTGAACATCACCTGACCACTCATCAGGTAAACCGGGAAGTTTGATATATTTCCACGATGAAACATATGGGAAAAAACAATGGCCATAATGATCATAATGAACAATGGATTTAAAACACTCCACAGATATCCCAGCACACTTCGCCGGTATTTTAACTTCAGGTCTCTGCTGACCAGTTCCCCCATCAAGTCTTTAAACCGGATAAATCCTTTCACACGGGCAATAAATACCTTCATACTTTTCCTCCATTCCTAATCACAGTGGTATGCCTTACGGCACGCCTTTGAAGCTATCGGATACATTAAATAGGAACTCCTGCGAAGAAGTTTCACTGCAGAATTCTCTACCGCACGATATACCCCCGGATATTCCTTTTTCACACGGATATCCTGCTCCTTTATCTTCTGCTTCCATTTTCTGTCAGGCTCAAAGCTAAGATAGATTTTGATCTGACTGACAAGAATCCGTGCCACACCACGCTCAACATAACGCTTTTTTTCGCTGGTGAGCGTCTGACATTCTTCCTGATAAAAGTCTAACAAATGCTCCAGAACCAGCTCATGATGTGAGCAGTTTTTCTGCATATTCTGAATATTGATGCTCTGCGTCTCCACGCCAAGCCGGTATTCATATACCGGCTTGTGCAAAAATGTAACGGTATTGACAGAAGGCATCGGATATAATACATACTCAGTATCAACATAAAAACAATGTTCATCCAGACGCCGCTTCATGTGCTTCAATATGTCGGTACGGAACGTAGCTGCATGCATATTGATGTAAACCTGATTGCAAATCTCTTCAAACACATAGCATTTACCACATTCTTTTCCCTCAAATTCATGCCGTATCGTGTCGATCCACGCACCGGTCTCATCATCAAAACGGTAATAATCCGTAACGATCAGATCTTCCGATGCTGTCTCAAGATAACGAAGCAGTTCCGCAAAGCCTTCCGGCTCCACACGATCATCTCCATCTACCGTCTTAAAATACGTCCCGGATGCTTCGTCAATACCCCGGTTTACCGTTGAACCATGACCGCCATTTTCTTTGTCGATCAAACGGAATACATCCGGATACTTTTCCTCGTACTGTCTTGCAATCCTGTTGATTTCTTCTCCTGACCCATCATTAATGATCAGCACTTCTAATTGCGATCGTACCTCCGGGATCATAAAAGAATCTAATGTTTCAGCCAAATACTTCTCGACATGGTATGCCGCAACCGATATAGTAAGTAATTTCTGCATTATAATCTCCAATCCACAGTGTCTCTGCCTTATTCTGTCTTCTCTGTCTCTGCATAGATACGTCTCATTTCCTTATCCACCGGCTCTATCGAGAAATTTTTAACATGTTCTTTGTTCCACTGCCCCATCCGCTCTGCCTCATGCGGATATTTTAAAAAGTAGTTCAGCGCTTTCACATAATCCTCAACAAGGTCTTCAGAAAATAAAAAGCCACCCTCTCCGTCCCTGATGAGATCTTTATTGCCTCGTATGTCCAATCCTATCACAGGAAGCCCTGCCTGCATCGCTTCCATGACAGCCACCGGTAATCCCTCCTGCTTAGAAGGAAAAGCAAAATAATCCGCCTGGTGCAGTACATCACTAACATTCTCACAATATCCGGCAAACAAAACCTTTTTTTTCAAGTGCATGTCTTGCACCATTTGATGAAGTTCCTCATCCAGAGGTCCCGTTCCACAGATAAGATAGGTGATCGGGTCCCGCCGGAATTGATCCATCGCCTTAATCATGACCTGATGATTTTTTCGCGGTGTCAATTCACCAACACTGACAACAATTTTATGATCTTCCGGTATATTGTATTCGGATCGGAGATCATACCCCTCAGCAGGCTCAGGCAGTGGCTTCATACCAATCCCCGGAATATAGTCCACCTTTCCCCTGACCGGGAACTTAGCTGCCGCCTGATAATCCTCCTGGTTAATCAGTATCAGCCGGTCCGTGTAGCGGGCATAATGACGTTCTGCAATATAATAAATCCAATTTCCCAGTGGCGCCCCTTGATAAAAATGAAATCCGTGTGCCGTATAAAGGACCGGCACTTTCCGCCCGGTAATCTTGCACACTTTCTCGGCCGCTTTACGTGTCAGAACCCCCGTCATCGGCATATGGCAATGTATCAGATCAAATTCTTCCTCCAGCATTATTTTTTTTAGCATCTGATAACACCGGATCACGTCCCGCGAGAAAGGAGAACGCCCAAATGGTATATGATGTCGCTTAATCCCTGTATTCATCAGTCGGCGGTTATCCTTTCCATATACAACAACATCATAATTGGCTGCATAATGAACCTCATACCCCATCTCCTGTAAAATCTTCACATTGTTCATTTCAAATTGCGGAACAAATCCACTTACTCTCGTAACGATCAAAGCCTTTTTACTCATCTTTCGTCCTGCCCCCCGACACATATTCCTTTACCATGCGTTCCACATCTTCATTTCCCGTCCCTACATCATGCAATCCTGTCGTCTGATCCTCGCTAATCCCTTCCGTAGCATCTTTCTTCAGCATTGTCTTCACTGTCATAAGAATGAGCTTCACATCCATCCACAAAGAATAATTTTCTATATAAAATAGATCAAGTTTTAACTTATCATACGGAACCGTATTATATTTACCATAAATTTGTGCAAAACCTGTCACACCTGCCTTAACTCTCGTCCGGAATTCAAATTCCGGCATCTCTTCTTCATACCGGGCAATGATCTCCGGCCGCTCCGGTCTCGGTCCCACCAGCGACATATCTCCGTGCAGGACATTAAAAAGCTGAGGGAGTTCATCCAGCCTCGTTGCTCGTATCACCTTTCCTACCGCCGTAATACGTGCATCGTGTTCTTTGGCAAGCACAGCCTCTCCATCCTGTTCCGCATTTTCTATCATGCTGCGAAATTTCAGTATTAAAAATTCTCTATTTCCTTTCGTGCATCTTGTCTGCCGGTAAAACACGGCTCCACCATCTCCAATTTTGATCGCCGCTGCTGTTATCAGCATAAATGGCAGTGTCAGAACCGTGAGCGGAACAGCGATTATCAGATCAAGAAAACGTTTCCAGAACCTCTGGTCAAAACTAAGAGAATATCCTTTCGATAACAAAAATGGGGTGTCGAATACATGGATCTGATCACCACCCATCAAAATAATATCCGATATCTTAGGCATTACATAGGCCCGAATACCATTTCCATAACAATATTTCAAAATCTCATTTCTTTTCTCCGCTGCAATATCACCGATCAGCACCGCCTGATACTGTTCAATCTCCCTGGCAATTGTATCAAGTCCTGCATTGGCATTTATGGCCCCATAGATCACATATTTATCCCGTCTTGTCTCGACTTTATTCACCAATTCTGCCGCCGGACGGTCACCATAGATCAGTAAAATCCTCCACGGCTGGAAAATCCTGTTATAGAACAGCGTTGCAAAAACAGTCCACACGGTAGCTATCACACAATCGATCAACTGCATCAAAAACATATAGGCCGGATTCACCATACCAAACGCAAGCAGGCAGATAACAATATACATCACCAGATTTGCCAGAAAAGTGGCAAGAAATTGTGACAGAACAACTTCAACACGGCGAAGCTGCCCAATCCTCAGTGCTCCATACATGGAAGAGAAAAAATAAACCAATATCCCATATAAACCAATGAGCGCCCAGTTGCCCTTGCGGTAAAAGTGAAAGAAATACATCGTATCCCAATAAATACGATACCAGAAAAAGGCGAATACAACCGCCATCAATACAACACTTATTAATGATAGCACAAATAAAATCGTCTTCTTATACGGATCATAATTTTTACTCATGGCTTATCTTCCCCCATAGTATAGAAACAATTCCCGAATAAAAATCTGTAGGATTAATTCGGATATAGCTATTCATAATTTTACCATATCCGTAATCTTGTTGTCAACGATACCGGCATTGGCGTTCGTGCCAATGACTACCTGCCCCAAACTTTTTGCTTCACTACCTTGAAAGATATCAGGTTTTCGTCTACAATAAGAGTCAATTATGTTACAAACTACAACACCCAGGAGGCTGGTTTAAATGGATTCAAGAAATTTTACGCTTTTGACCGATTTTTATGAATTAACGATGATGCAGGGATATTTTCTCAGCAAAACAACGGAACGGGTTGTCTTTGACCTGTTTTACCGCAGAAATCCGGATAATGGTGGTTATGCCGTATGCGCCGGACTTGCTCAGGTGATTGAATATATTAAAAGTCTGCATTTTGACTATGACGACATTGACTATCTGCGTGGTCTGCATGTCTTCGAGGAAGATTTTCTGGATTACCTTGCCAGCTTTCATTTTACCGGAGATCTTTATGCCATTCCTGAAGGCACTGTGATCTTCCCACGCGAACCATTGCTCAAAGTCGTTGCACCTATTATGGAGGCTCAGCTTGTAGAAACAGCTCTTTTAAATCTGGTGAATCATCAGAGTCTCATCGCTACGAAAGCAGCGCGTGTCTGTCATGCTGCCAAAGGCGGCGGTGTTATGGAATTTGGTCTGCGCCGCGCTCAGGGACCGGATGCCGGTACGTTTGGTGCGCGTGCCGCTGTCATCGGTGGGTGTATCGGAACAAGCAATGTCTTCTGTGCGAAAGAATTTGATATTCCTGCCTTGGGGACCCACGCTCATAGCTGGATCATGAGCTTTGGTAATGAACTGACGGCTTTTCGCAAATACGCTGAGTTATATCCTAATAATACAACACTGCTTGTCGATACTTACGACACGCTTCGCTCCGGCGTACCACATGCCATTCAGGTTTTTCAGGAATTACGTGAAAAAGGTCAGATGCCTGTTAAATATGGCATCCGTCTAGATAGCGGCGATCTTGCTTACCTATCTAAAAAAGCGAGAAAAATGCTGGATAATGCCGGCTTTACAGAGGCAGAGATCTGCGCCTCCAGTGATCTTGACGAGTATCTGATTGATTCTCTTCTCTCTCAGGGTGCCTGTATTGATTCCTGGGGAGTTGGCACCAATCTGATCACATCAAAAAACACCCCCGCTTTTGGAGGTGTCTATAAATTAGCCGCCGTAGAACAAAATGGTGAAATGCTTCCGAAGATCAAGCTTTCCGAAAACCCTGCCAAGATCACCAATCCGGGGAACAAAACCATTTACCGGATCTATGATAAAGAAACAGGGAAAATACGCGCCGACTATATTTCTCTGGCAGAAGAATCTTTTGACGAGACAGAAGATCTTCTCCTCTTTGACCCAAATGCCACCTGGAAAAAAACTTTGCTCAAGGGTGGGACATACGAAATGAAAGAAATCCTTATCCCTGTTTTCCAAAACGGACAATGCATCTACGAATCGCCGTCTGTTATGGAAATACAGCAATACTGCAAAAGACAGCTTGACACCCTTTGGGAGGAGTCACGCCGTCTTGTCAATCCGCAGGAAGTATTCGTTGATCTTTCCGACCGGTTATATGAAATGAAACAAAACCTGCTCAATCAGGTTCAGCAGTAATGCTTAATTAAATCCATAGATTTTCTGTGACAGGGAGTATCCCCACACAACAATCTTTCTTCCCGCCTTGCCCCGGAACTGCATTGGTTTGCTTAGTGCCATTTTATTTACCATACGATACATGGTTTTGTTCTGTGCCTTCAGATAAGCCCATAACTCTTCCCTCTTCTGCAGGCTTTCCTCTGATCCTTCTTTGATCAGGAATACAGAACTTACCGTCATCATCATCGTAAGATATTTGATCATGTAATCACGTAATTTTTTATTTTTTATCTTGGTCAGATCATAGGCATCGATCATAATTTTATTTACTTTCAACTGTTGATCGATCCGGCCGATCATCACCTTTTCATTTACCGACTGATCATCACGCCCGATAAAGTAGCGATACAGATCAACATTCAGATAGTACATTGTTTTCACATAAGGCAGTGGGTAATAAACAAAAATGTTGTCCACGTAAAACGTATGCTTTGGCAGTTCCAGACCACAATCCCGAAGCATTTTGGTACGATAAATAACAGAATGCATCAAAATATTCTGGCTGATCTTAAAACGTTTCACATCATTCCACGAAAATACTTTTTCTTCCGGAAATACACCATCATACCGGATTGCTTTATGCTTGTGCAAACTTGGCTTTTCATAAACATAATTTGCCAGTAACATATCCACACCTTGTCCATCTTCGACAAAACGTCGAAGAACATCCAGCACTTTCAAAAATGCTGCCCGGTCAAACCAGTCATCGCTGTCAAGTACTTTATAATACACACCACTGGCGTTCGCCAACCCCGTATTAACTGCACAGCCATGACCGCCATTTTCCTGATGAATTGCTTTTATGATCGTAGGGTACTGCTGCTGCAGACGATTGGCAAGCTCCGGCGTACCATCGGTAGATCCATCATCGACTAACAAAATCTCTACATCTTCTCCGCCAACCAGCACAGTCTCTACGGCATGTTCCATATATTCTTCTGAGTTATAGCACGGAATCGCTACTGACAATAGTTTCATTCTCTATCCCTTCTTTCCTAGATTTCTGCCGCCATCGTGAGCGCACGGTCGACAATCGCATCAATATTATAATATTTATATTCGGCCAGACGCCCCAGCAAATAGAAATTCGGAATCTTCTTCACCAATTCTTTATATTGATTAAATAAAGCATCATTTTCCACATTATTGATCGCATAATAAGGAATCTCACCTTTGGCACCGGAATATGACATCGGATATTCCTTCACGATCGTTGTATCCGGAGCATCCAATTGACCTGACAGATATTTGAATTCGGTTATTCGCGTGAAATCCTCTGAAACAGTATAGTTTATAACGCCATGACTTTGATAAAACTTCTTATCATAATGTTCAAAATCAAACCGCAGGGAACGATATGGCAGTCTGCCAAACCGGCAGTCAAACAGCTCATCTAATGCCCCTGTAAAAATAACATTTCCCTTAAACGGTTCTCCCTCAAATAAAATAGGCGACTCCGCATCAGGATTGATCGTAAGAACAGATTTTGCCTCACAATTCAAACGAATATCAATTCCATCATAATCAAGCATCTTTTCAAATAATGGGGTAAAACCATGTAATGGCAGACCCTGGTATTTATCTTGAAAATACCTGTTGTCTCTGGATAAAAGCACAGGAACGCGACCGGAAACAGCCGGATCAATCTCTTTTGGTGATTTACCCCACTGCTTCATCGTATAGCGCAGAAAAACATTTTCATATACATACTGTGCGATCTCCTGTAATTCCTCATTTTCATGGTTCATTAACTCCAGGATTGGCACCCGGGCGCCTTCACCAAAATTATCTATCAGCAGTTTTTCCAAATGCGGGGCACGTTCTCCGTACACCATCGCAAGCGTATTGAGATTGAATGGAATCGGCAGTTCTCTACCATATACATTACCCACTACCTCATGTTGGTATTCATACCAATCCGTAAATCTTGATAAATATTCATACACCCGGTCAATATTCGTATGAAAAATATGTGGTCCATACTGATGAATCAAAATTCCATGTTTATCCGGTCTGTCATAACAATTTCCTCCCAGATGATCTCTTGCATCAAGAACCAATACCTTCTGCTGCTTTTTTTCCGCCAACTCTCTTGCCACAACAGCTCCGGCAAATCCACAGCCAATTACTATGCTATCGTACATAAGATTTCCTCCATATCCAATCCTATAATTAGTTCCATTGTATCAAACTTATCGAATAATATCCACCACTAATTTTAATGGTTCCGGTTTCTGAGCTCCCAGTGTGATACAGTCCTGTAAATAAGCAGCAGCATTTTGTGTCTTTTCCTCCTGCTCTCCATAACAGATGGCAACCACATCACCTTTTTTCACAGGGGCACCAAGCTTTTTCTTCATCATGATTCCTGCACTATGATCGATCATACTGTCCTTTTTCTCTCTCCCGGCACCAAGAAGTCCGGCAGCGACACCGACACCCTCCGTATTCATGCAGGTAATATAACCATCTGCACCCGCACAAACCTCCGTTGAGTATTTTGCTTTTCGAAATTTATCCGTATTTTCAATATAACTGACATCACCACCCTGAGTCCGGACCATTGCCTTAAATTTTTCATATGCCCTGCCGCTATCCAGCGCTTGTGATGCCATCTTTTTTCCTTGTTCAAAGGAAATCGTCTCACCATCCGTACTGCCGAGCATGATCATCATACCAGCCAGCGCCAGACAGACTTCCCTCAGATCCTCGGGTCCGTATCCCTTCAATGTCCGGACCGCTTCAATTACTTCAAGATTGTTACCAACAGCCTGACCAAGCGGCTCATCCATACTGGTGATCATCGCTATCGTTTCTTTTCCTGCGCCCCTGCCGATCGCCACCATGCGCTTTGCCAGCTCAACAGAACCTTCATATTCTTTTATAAACGCCCCACTTCCTGTCGTCACATCTAATACAATCTTATCGGCACCGGCTGCCAGTTTCTTACTCATGATAGAAGCCGCTATAAGAGGAATACTGTCCACGGTACTGGTCACATCACGCAGTGCATAAAGCAGTTTATCTGCCGGTGCGAGATTTCCTGTCTGGCCGATCACACTGATGCCATTTTGCTTAACGGCAGAAAAAAATTTATCCTCTCCCAAACCAACACAAAATCCGGGGATCGACTCAAGCTTATCTAGCGTTCCACCGGTAAATCCAAGCCCACGCCCACTCATCTTGGCAACCGGCACACCGCAGGCAGCAACGATCGGTCCAACGATCAACGTAGTCTTGTCCCCAACGCCTCCCGTGGAATGTTTGTCAACTTTCACACCGGAGATCTGCGACAGATCCACAATATCGCCGGAATCACGCATTGCCATCGTCATTGCCGTAAGTTCTTCGTCATTCATTCCCTGAAAACAGATTGCCATCAGCATCGCTGCCATCTGATAGTCAGGAATTTCTCCTGCCACATACTGCCCGATCATTTGTTGTATTTCAGAGGATGTTAAGGCTTCTCCCTCTCGTTTTTTATGGATCAGATCTACAAATCGCCCTGTTCCCATAGCGTACTCCTTTCTACACACATAAATGGTGTCAGGCTGAAAAGATTTTTGCCCCTTGCCTGGCGTCCTTTATATAACAGTATGACGAGAAAACCGCACTTGCGGTTTCTCGTCTGTCTTCCATCTTAATATTATGATATCTAGGTTATTCTTTACATTACATGCTCTCATTTCACATAATCATACTGCAGCACAACAACGGACAATGGGGGCAGATAAAGCGACAACTCATAGTATTCCTGCTTCTCCACAGCTTTTTCCTGCAATGGTTTAGGAACTACCGGATTTTTAACCTTTTTAGCACGAAGCGGTTTTGCATTTGTCCGCCCCTGTCCGCCAAATCGTTCTTCATCCGAATTTAATATCTCTGTAAAAACACCCTGGCAAGGCGCATTTACTTTATAATCACAATGTTCTACCGGTGTAAAGTTGACAATAAACATCAACTGGTCTTTCGCAGAACTGCCGCGACGGACAAATGCTACCGTACTCGTCTCCGGACGCCAGCAATCCATCCACTCAAATCCCATCACATCATAATCATTATAGTAAAACGCATCATATTTTTTATATAAATGATTTAACTCACATACATAATCCTGTATCTGCCTGTGACGAATATCTTCATCCAGCAAAAACCAGTCCAGACTCCGATATTCAGCCCATTCCCTCTTCTGTGCAAATTCCTGCCCCATAAAGAGAAGTTTTTTGCCGGGATGTCCATACATAAATCCAAACGCAGCACGAAGATTAGCAAATTTTTCATCTTCAGTTCCCGGCATTTTATTGATAAGTGAACCCTTCCCGTGTACGACCTCATCATGAGAAAGCACCAATATATATCGCTCACTGAGATAGTAATCAATACTAAAACATAACTGCCCATGATGGAATGATTTAAAATACGGATCAAGTTTCATATATTCCAGGAAATCATTCATCCATCCCATATTCCATTTAAACGAAAAGCCAAGCCCCTGTTGTTCTACCGGTGCCGTGACACCCGGCCATGCTGTAGATTCTTCAGCAATGATATAAGCTCCCGGATACTCCTTCTTCACTTCTGAATTCAGGTGCTGCAAAAACCGTACCGCCTCATAATTTTCATTTCCTCCGTCTTCGTTCGGCAGCCACTCCCCATCATTTTTTCCATAATCCAGATATAGCATCGATGCCACAGCATCAACACGCAATCCGTCAATATGAAATTTATCAATCCAAAACAGCGCATTAGCAATAAGGAAGTTCTTTACTTCCATACGTCCATAGTTAAATATGTACGTACCCCAATCCGGGTGCTCGCCTCGCCTGCTGTCAGGATGCTCATATACCGGCTCACCATCGAAGCGTCCCAGACAATGTTCATCTCTCGGAAAATGCGCCGGTACCCAGTCCAAAATCACCTCTATCCCCCGCTGATGCATCTGATCCACGAAGTACATGAAATCTTTCGGCTCACCGTACCGGCTTGTCGGTGCATAATAGCACCCCACCTGATATCCCCAGGAACCATCAAACGGATATTCCGCAATCCCCATCAGTTCAATATGCGTATATCCCATGTTTTCCACATATTCCCCCAGCATATCAGCCAGTTCACGGTAACCGAAACTGCCATTGTCATCCTCTTCCCTACGCTTTTTCCAAGAAGCCAGATGGACCTCATAAATGCTCATCGGCTCACGTTCCCGTTCCTCACGGCTTTTCCTGCGGTGTTTTTTCTGATAAGCAGCATCCCCCCACGGATACCCCTCCAGACAGGTAATGCGGGAAGCATTATCCGGACGTAATTGCGCATAGTTGCCGTAAGGATCTGTTTTATAAAGTTTGTCCCCACTTCTTGACGTAATTTCATATTTATAAGCAGCGCCTTCCCATGCTCCCGGTACAAATAGTTCAAAAATTCCACTATCCCCCAGCATGATCATTTTGTGAAGGCGTGCATCCCACATATTAAATTCTCCGATCACACTCACACTGCACGCATCCGGTGCCCACACAGTAAACTGCGTACCATCAACACCATTCCTTTTCATGCGGTGTGCCCCCAGTTTATTATATATCTTGTAATGATTTCCCTCACGAAAAAGATATCGGTCAAGTTCACCAAATATCGTTTTAAAAGCATACGGATCATCAATCTCTATGATATCATCGTCTGCGTACTTAATACGCAGACGATAACGCTTCATACGCTGTGATTTTTTCTCAATAACTAACCCAAACAGCCCTTCAACCGTCATTGGTTCCATCTCACCAACAATGCAGCCCTGCAGATCAATTACCCACACAGCCTGCGCACAGGGACGATATACGGTAAAAATCTGTACATCTTTTTCTCTATAAATATGGCACCCAAGCAGATCCTGTGGAGCATTAATGATCCCCTGCTCCAATTCTTTCATCATCGGCTTGCTCGTCCATTCCTCTAAGTATACATTCATAACCTTCTCCATTCGCGCATACTTCAACATATATCATTAACCAAGTTTAGCTAACAGATCCTTCACAATACCGGCCAGTTCTTTTGACTTCTGTCCGGCATCATCCAGATTGGATCCTACCACACCAAAGTATATTTTAATCTTTGGCTCTGTACCGGATGGACGCACACAAAGCCATGCATCATCAGTCAGCTCAAAATACAACACATTGGATTTTGGAATTCCGGTCGTCTTTGTCTCTCCGGTCTTGATATTTTTTATCACATCTTTCTCATAATCTCTTGTCGCCAATACCTCATACTTGCCAAAGTGCATCGGTGGGTTCTCACGAAGATTGTCCATAATAGACTTGATCTTTGCCAATCCTTCGATACCTTTGTGTGTGATAGCAATGACATCATCTTTATAATATCCATATTTTTCATACATTTCCAGCATTGCGTCCCAGATTGTTTTGCCACGCAGTTTATAATAAGCCGCAGCCTCACAGAGTGCCATAGAAGCTACAATAGCATCCTTATCACGGGCATGCGTACCGATCAGACAGCCATAGCTTTCTTCAAAGCCAAACAGATAGTGTCCCTTTCCTGTTGTCTCCATGCGAAGGATCTCTTTGCCGATCCACTTGAATCCGGTCAGACACTCGGTAACTTTGATTCCATAATGTTTTGCCATGGCGTCTACCATATTCGAGGTAACTACGGTCTTGATCAGTTCTCCATCAACTGGAAGTTTTCCCTCCAGTGCAAGTTTCTGTCCAATCTCATAATCTGCCAGAAAACTTCCCGACATATTTCCGGTAAGGCAGATATACTCGCCGGATTTTGTATCTTTTACATATACACCGAGACGGTCAGCGTCCGGATCCGTAGCCAGCACGAGGTCAGCATCTTTTTCTTTCGCCAGCTTTAAAGCCAGTTCAAAAGCTTCTGCTGCTTCCGGATTCGGGTAACTTACCGTTGGGAACTCCCCATCCGGCAGTTCCTGTTCCGGCACAACATAAACATTGGTAAATCCTAACTCTTTCAGGATGCGTCTGACCGGAATATTACCTGTTCCATGAAGAGGCGTATACACAATTTTGAGATCTGCAGATGCTTTTTTGATACACTCCGGATGAAGAACATTCTTCTTCAGTTCTTCCATATAGCGGTCATCAATCGCTGCTCCGATACTTTGGTAAAACCCCTTACTGACAGCCTCTTCTTTTGGCATAGTCTTGACTGTTGCATAATCGGTAACTGCTTTTACCTCTGCCATAATACCCGCATCATGTGGCGGTGTGATCTGAGCACCATCTTCCCAATATACCTTATAACCATTATATTCCGGTGGATTGTGGCTTGCTGTAATGTTAATACCTGAAATACATCCAAGCTCACGTACGGCAAAAGACAATTCCGGCGTCGGACGTAATGATTCAAACACGTAAGCTTTAATCCCGTTTGCTGCCAGACAGCATGCTGCTTCGTCAGCAAATTCCGGCGACATACGACGGGAATCAAAAGCAATTGCTACCCCTTTTTCCTGACCGTTCTGCTTAATAATGTAATTGGCCAGTCCCTGTGTAGCTTTTCTTACCGTATATACATTCATTCTGTTTGTACCGGCACCGATAATCCCCCGCAGACCGGCTGTTCCAAACTCCAAATCAGCGTAAAAACGTTCTTTGATCTCATTCTCATCACTTGCAATCCCGGCAAGCTCTTTCTTGGTTTCCTCATCAAAATACGGATTGGATAACCAAGCCTCGTATGTTTCTTTGTAATCCATAATTTCCTCCTATCCGCCGCATAGCGGCTGCCTTTTTATAATCACCCATTAAGGGAAAAAACTATCCGTTTCCTTTTTTTGTCAAGTCAGGGAAACTCCATGTGACATCCTGTCCATCATCGGACAGTTCCACACTATAACTCTTTGTTGCATAACCTTCTTTTGTCAGTGTCAGTGTAACATTCCCTATCATCTTAGTAAATTCGCACGGTGCCACTCCTTTGTAGGTGCCATCCACATAGACAGCAGCTCCTGCCGGTGCACTTACCGTAATCTTGTGTTCCTGATCATAACTTGTCTTTGATGATTCCGAAGAGGAGCTGCTGCCGTCCTGTTGCGAAACGGAACTTGAAGAAGAATCCTCTTCTACTTTGGCACTCTCCTGTGCCAGATCAATCTTTATGGTAGGATTGGGATCCTGTATATTGACAACTCCTTCATAGTCATTGTAGCCTTCCAGCACTACTTTTATTGAATGATTGCCATACTTTAGTGAAATCAGCTTTGAGGGATCCTGAAGGGCATTATTTACATATAATTCTGCTCCGGCAGGACGAACTTTAAAACGAACCCTGGCGGTATCCGGCACCTGCGTCTGATAACGTGAAATATCCACTTCCGTAACTTTGCCCCGTGCAACTTCGACAGATGTCTCGCTGACTAAATCTCCATTTTTCATCGTTACCGTCTGGGTTCCTTCCGGTACCGATAATAACATGTTTTTTGACACTGGCAGAATCGTCTCCCCCTGTACCAGAATCGTCCCACCTTGAAAATCTTTATAATTTTTCGGTTGAATATAGCCATGCCCCTTTGTTACCACCAGAGAATAAGCCTGTCCTTTCACACCGCGAAAAGTAATCTTATCCTCCGATGTGATCTCCATCGGCTGAATCAGCTTACCTTCCGAAAACGCAGGCATCTGGTCCGTATAAGCATAAGTCACGCCCTGAACCGTCAGACGCTTCTGCGAATCATCAACAGAGACTGTCGTATCCTCACACACGATAAGATCCTGCTTCTGCTGCATCTTCACGATCTCTCTGCCATCGTCACTCGTATAAACATCATACACTTCACCCTGCTCTATCTGCTGTGCTGTCATCTGCGCTTCATTCTTGGTAAGGATCTCCGTACCTCCCGAATACGGATAGGACTCGGCAAGATTAAAAGATGCATTATAAAATTCTATCGTTTGTCCCGCCGCGTCCACGTTCTTTATCGTTCCGACAAAATCAACACCTTTTTCATATGTCACGCCTTCGTTTGGTCTTTCTGTCGTCTGCGTTGTTTTAACACCGGAACGGCACCCCGTCGTTCCCAATAATAAAAACGCCAAAATTCCCAGTAAAATCCTTCGCTTCATAAGTCTCTTCTTTCCATGTAAAATTTTTCTTTATGGGTCTTTATTATAGCACAGTTGTCCGTTTATGACCAGCCATTCTTTTCAAATGACTGCAACCGCACCAGAAACTCTTTTTTGCGTTCCTCCTGTTCTCTGACATCCTTCATTTTTTCCAGACTCTTATCCGATATCCATGTTTTTTTTCCATTTATATATTGATTCAAAAGTTTCCAATATTTAATCGGATAAGAAAGTGTAATGGCAACAAATTCCTTCTCTCCTCCGGTCAGAGAAACATTTTCCCGATACCCCTCCCAGATTGCTTTTCCTTTCTCCCAGTTCCATTTATTTTTCTCCATTGTTTTCCGCATAAAGTAGACCAGATCCATCAACTGGATTCCCATGCCGGCGTGTTCAAAATTCGTTGTAGCCAGCCCCTCTTTTGTCTGTATAAGATTATGGTAATTATAACCGCCGTGGCACACATCTCTGGTTTTTGTTCCATAAACCTGATAATACTCCAATTGTTCCAGCAGCTTTCTCGTTTTCTCTGCCTGACCGGCAAATCCGGCGTAACAACTCATGGCATAACGTTCAAATTCACTTTTTCTTCTTTTCGCCCTCATGAAGTTATATACTCGTTTCATCTCCCGGTTATGCCGTTCATATTGCCGGGTAAGAGTTTCATCAACAGGAACCGGCGCAGCAGTATAGTTTTTCAGGCATTGGTGAAGCCGCCCCAGATTGGAAGCAATTTCCCATAATCCGTGAGTGCTTCTGTAATCACACTCCTCGCCACCATACCATTCATAGACTACGTACTGCTCTCCTGTCTCACATACGGTAATCCATTCATCGGATTGATTTTTCACAACCCAGTCCAGGCGTTCCATCCCCTTTAGCCGCAAATGTTCTTTCACTTCATTTTCAAACGCAAAATGGGAGGTAATCTTTGTATATTCTCTTAAAAGACGCAGCCCATCGCTTGTTTCTAAAAGGACAGCACCCCTGGCTCTTCGTCGATTGTTTACCCGAAACGCGTACTGCTCCAACGCCAACTCCTGTCTGTCTTCCACAAAACCCCTCCTCATAATTCCCTTTTCTCTGCCTTAAATTCTATGATGTAAAATAGAAAATATGCGAAATAACATAATTATTTTATCTCTTTCGTATACTTAATTAATCTCTCTACGGGAGGCCGCCATGCGCCGCCACTACATTATATTTTTTCTTATCATCAGCCTGCTGCTGACTTCATGCCAGCCATCAGCGCCCTCAGAAACCATTGACCAATCCTTCAGAAAATTCACCGATTCACTCTTTCGTGAATGGGTCTGCTGTGATTCCCTGACTCTCAACTATACGTTAAAAGAGCCGGGGAAATTTGGTATCACAAAACTCCCCCGTGGATTTTCTTCCCCTTCTGAAGATAACTCCCCATCATGCCAGGCCGAAAATCTTCTTCAGCGCCTCCACCAATATAATGCAAAAGAACTTTCACTTCCGCACCGAATCCTGTACGATACACTGGAGGACTATCTTTCCTGCGAACTTGACAGTTCCCGCTATCCTTCCTTCAGTAACTGGCTGAATCCGTCTTCCGGTATACAGGCACAGCTCCCTGTGCTGCTTGCAGAATTTCATCTGCAAACAGCACAGGATGTCAGGCAGTATTTTCTTCTGCTGCAGTCTGTTCCCGGATATTTTCAATCTCTCCTGTCCACGGAAAACGAAAAAAAGGAGGCTGCTACTCTGCCCGCACGTTCTTCCATACAAAAGATCATACAGCAATGTGATCATTTCATCACTCAGAATGGAACCAACATGATACAGTCCTGTTTTGCCAGACAGGTTAAAGCACAATTTCCCCGAAAAGCCTCTTCGCTTATCACAAAACACAAAAGTCTTCTGCAGCATTGTGTGATTCCGGCATACCGGGATTTAAGCACCGGATTAACCGCCCTCCTGCCATTTGCTCCATCCGACGGCTCACTGGCATCCTATGCGGATGGCAGATCCTATTATCGTTTTCTCTTTCGTGAAAAAACCGGTTCTTCTCAATCCGTCAGCGATTGGCAGAAAAAACTGACCCGCCGTCTTAAAAAGGCAGAAAATCAGCTTATTTCTTATGCCACGACGGATCCGGCAGCCTTCCGTACCTGTGAAGATTATCAGAGTAAATTCACCTCTCCTGACCACATCCTTTCCACCCTGCAGAAAAGTATCCGGAGAGACTTCCCGGCATGTCCATCCACCTCGTATCAGCTCCATTACGTTGACCCTTCCCTACAGGATTACCTAAGCCCTGCCTTTTACCTGACTCCTCCCATTGATGACCGAAAAAGCAATGCCATCTACATCAATCATTCCCCTCGTTACCGGTTCAGTTCTCTCTTTAACACGCTGGCACACGAGGGCTATCCCGGACACCTCTACCAGAACTGTTACCTGCGCAGCCGCAATCTTCCTCTGCTTCGATACATTCTTGACTTTCCTGCTTATACAGAGGGCTACGCCACGTATGCCGAGGTCTATTCCTACCGTTACACCGGAGCCTCTGCCATCGAGACGGGTATCCTGCAAAACAATACCATCGCTACTCATTGTATTTATGCGCTCTGCGATATCGGCATCCATTATCAGCACTGGACAAAAATGCAGCTGCGTTCCTTTTTAGAAACGCATGGCATTACCGGCGAAGAAAATATCCGTCACGTATATGAAGCCATCATTGAAAGCCCTGGTTCTTATCTTCCCTATACGATCGGATATTTGCAAATAGAAGAACTGCGCCCGACGTTTCATTCAGACATGGACTTCCATACATTTTTACTGGATATGGGGCCAACTTCCTTTGAAATCATAAAAAAATATCAACCGCTTTCCAGTGAAGAACATAGCAAAAGATGATTGACTTTTTTCCTCTTTTGGGTATAATGATATTTGGGAAACGAGGATTTAGATTTATAGTAACCTCGTTTCAACGAGGTTATCTATATAAATAAATTTTATTTAGGAGGTAAGATTTCATGGCAACAAAAGCGAATTACAAACTTAGTGAAATTGGTGCTGGTAAAATTGGCTTTCCAAAAACAGGTGAGGCTGTAACCAACACTCGTGCAATCATTGAAGCTGCATTTTATGGCAAC
This sequence comes from uncultured Eubacterium sp., assembly GCA_934338065.1. GTDB lineage: Bacteria > Bacillota > Clostridia > Lachnospirales > Lachnospiraceae > Eubacterium_F. Next base: position 157,476 of record CAKRGX010000001.1, read on the forward strand.
AATGTTGTTAAAGTTAACACATTGAAAGAAGCTTATAATCTGGCTAAAAATTCACCAGGAACAATCGTTACGGATATGCCTGTTTACAGAGGCGAAGAATTTGGACTTGATGCTGACGCAAAAGTTCTTCTTTTCAACGATGGTGCTGTAACCGGACGTTACGCTGCTGCCCGTCGTATCAAAGGCGAGCCTGGTGTAGACGCTGCTAAATTGGATAAAGTAGTAATGGATGCTGTTTACAAAACTCGTTTCAAGAAATTATATCATGCAACATGTTTTGTAGGTTTGGATACAGAATTTATGGCAAAAGCCCATCTTCTTATTCCGGAAGGAGAAGAAAATCTTCTTTATAACTGGATGCTGAACTTCCAGTATATGAGTGATGAATATGTAAAAATGTATAAAGATTCCGTACTCATCGGAGATGGCAAAGAGCCTGATATCTACATTTTCTCTAACCCACAGTGGACACCTACAGAGAGTCCTGATGTTGATTACAGCTGTCTGAGCGATCCTATGACTCTGTGCTACTTTGATACCAACCAAAACTGTGCTGCTATCCTTGGTATGAAATACTTCGGTGAGCACAAGAAAGGTACTCTGACAATGGCCTGGGCTCTTGCAAACCGTAATGGTTATGCATCCTGCCACGGCGGACAGAAAGAGTACTCACTGGAAGGTGGCAAGAAATTCGTTGCTTCCGTATATGGACTTTCAGGATCCGGCAAATCTACTTTGACTCACGCAAAGCACGACGGTAAATACGATGCTTTCGGTGGCATCAAAGTACTGCATGATGACGCATTCATCATCAACTCAGACACATGTGCTTCTATCGCATTGGAGCCAACCTATTTTGATAAGACAGCCGATTACCCAACAGGATGTCCTGATAACAAATATCTCCTAACTGTTCAGAACTGCTCTGCAACAATGGACGAAGATGGTAAAATCCAGCTTGTAACAGAGGATATCCGTAATGGTAATGGACGTGCCCTTAAATCCAAACTTTGGTCTCCAAACCGTGTAGACAAGATCGATGCTCCTGTTAATGCTATTTTCTGGATCATGAAAGATCCTACGATTCCACCAATCATTAAACTGAAGGGTGCTGCACTGGCATCCGTTATGGGTGCTACACTGGCAACAAAAACATCTACTGCAGAGCGTGTAGCTGCAGGTACTGATTTGAACGCTCTTCGTATCGTTCCTTATGCTAACCCATTCAGAACCTATCCTCTGGTAAACGACTATGATAAGTTTAAGAAACTGGTTGCTGAGAAGAATGTAGATTGCTACATCGTTAATACCGGTGACTTCATGGGTACAAAATGCCAGAAAGAGGATACCTTGGGAATCCTTGAGACAATCGTTGAGGGAAAAGCTAAATTCGAAAAATGGGGCAACTTCGATGATATCGAGATTATGTATGACTGGTCTGGCAAAACAGCAGATTTCAAACCTGATCTGAATAATCAGGAATACAAAGCTGCTCTTAAAGCTGCTATGCAGAACCGTGTTAATGCAGTTGAGAAATTCGCTACAGACAAAGGCGGTTATGACAAACTTCCAGATGAAGCACTTGCTGCATTGAAGAAGTTAGTAGATGCTTTAAACTAAGTTATTAACATTGCATAAACGATCAATCAGGTCTCTTTTCTAAGAGGCCTGATTTGCTAAAGGGGGTGAACAGACATGATCACATCGTATCAAAACAAAAGACAAGCACGGGGTTCCTTCCTGTTGTGTCATTTTTTGTGCATTACAATCTTATTATCAAGTCTGTTCACTTTCTTTTGTTATGTAGATGGTTTTACTTGCTTTGAGCACAGGTCCGATCAGATCCTTCCACACTCAAATGTTATCATCGGACTTGACCATTATCCATACCATAATGAAGAACGGCTAGCCGCCAGATCTGGTGCTGCCAGTCAGTTATTTGTGGGACATTATCGAAGAGTTCCTTTGCGTTCACCGGCTGTACCGATTCTTTATTTCAATGGCATACTATTTTTCTTGGCTTTACTACATCGACACAAAAAGCAAAGAAAACGATTTTTCCCGAATCGGGCGGATAATCTGTATATGATCCGTTACATACATGACCAAAACGGAGAAACCTATCATTCTTTCCCATTCTAATTGGATTAGAATTTGGGAAAGGAGGAAACGTTATGTTGATTCTTAAGATCGTCATCTGTGTTATTGTAGTCGCTGCACTAACGTCTTGGGCATTTTGGATAGATCAGATCGCTGAATGATCGGTTTTTCCTACATAAAAATAAAAAACGGTCTTCATGACCGCAAAAGAGAATTTTCCTATAGCAAAAGGACACCTTACTACTCACAGGTGTCCTTTTTAATCCATCTGGTGTTTACGAATAATCTCCTCATAGCGTCGATTCGATGCTTCCATCTCAATCTCCAGCGCCTCAATCTCTGCATCCTCTTCGTCTAACTCTTCTAAGAGTCCAAGAAGATCATCGTCTGTCAAAAACTGTTCCATATTCCCCTCCTGCATTCTGATTCCGTTGAATAATCCTCATACAAAATAACATGGTTCTATGTTATAATCATCATAACACAAAACAAAACCAACCACAAGGGGTTCTCTTGCAAAAAATCAGAATATATATTACCATATTATAAATACAAAGAGGCAAAGCATCTACGAAATGGAGATTATTATGAAAGATAAAACTTCGACTGCCGGGGAGATGTTCCCTGTGCATAACGCATTAAACAGCACACCAAGCGGTGAACGTGTGCATATTGCACTATTTGGACGCCGCAACGTCGGCAAATCCAGTCTGATCAACGCCATAACCGGTCAGGATACCGCCATCGTTTCCGAGCTCAAAGGAACAACTACCGATCCGGTCAGTAAAGCAATGGAAATTCTCCCCATCGGTCCGGTTCTTCTCATTGACACTCCCGGATTAGATGATGACAGCTTCCTGGGTAAAGAACGTATCCGACGGGCACGATCCATATTGAATAAAACGAATCTGGCATTAGTTGTCACAGACCTTTCGCAGGTCAAAGACAATTTTTCTTTTGAAAAAGATCTGATCAACGAAATAAAGACAAAAAATATCCCTTATCTGATCGTTATGAACAAATGTGATCAGCATCCGGAATCATGCTCACCAAAAAACTTTTCGACGCCACTTCACATAGAACCCGATATCTACGTAAGTGCTAAGGACAACATTCATATTCATGAACTTCGGGAACTTATGGCAGATAAAACAATCCGGGAAAGTGTAAAAGAAAATTATCTGATACGTGATAAACTGCAGCCGGGTGATTGTGTTGTACTTGTCATACCGATTGACTCAGCCGCACCAAAAGGGCGGCTGATCCTGCCACAACAGCAGGTCATCCGGGATATACTGGAAGCAAGGGCAGCTGCTGTCATATGCCGTGACACAGAGCTTACCGGTACACTAAAACGGTTATCACATCCACCAAAACTTGTCATTACCGATTCACAGGCATTTGCCTCTGTATCCGCTGATACACCTCCCGACATTTTGCTCACATCCTTTTCCATATTATTTTCACGTTATAAAGGAAACTTAGAAACTCAGTTGGCCGGTATTCAGGCAATCTGTCATCTGCACGATGGCAATCATATCCTAATTGCAGAAGGATGTACCCACCACCGCCAATGTGAAGATATTGGAACAGTCAAAATCCCACACTGGCTGGAGAAGTATACAGGAAAGACCTTTCACTTTCATACATGCAGTGGCGGACAGTTTCCTGATGATTTGTCACCATACCAGCTGGTTGTTCACTGTGGCGGATGTACACTCAACAACCGTGAGATGGCTTTTCGTATTAAAGAATGTGTAGATCAGAATACACCGATCGTAAACTATGGAATTCTCATTGCCCATCTAAACGGTATTTTGGATAGAAGCATAGAAATTTTTAACAAAAAATGAGGAGAGCCTACCGCAAAGGCTCTCCTCGTCTTGTTTTATTTGCAATTTTATTCATATACATCACTTCGTCACTTTCCTTTATGAAAGTCTCAAGTGTATCTTTTTCTCCCGGAACATGTTTCACCGTACCAAAGCTGGCATGAATATCATATTCTTTCTCGTTCGCGGCATTAAATTTATCAAGATACTTCTCTATATTTCCCATGCAGACAAGCCCTTCATTTTCTTCCAGATTTACCGCAATGACTTCAAACTCGTCACCACCGGTTCTTGCCATGATTGCCCCATCGGGAAGAGCCTGGCTGATTGCTCCAGCAACTTTACATAGCGCAAAATCACCCTCTATATGCCCGTAATTATCATTAATCTGCTTCATTCCATCCAGATCAATAACAGCAAGAAAAACCGACTCTCCCTTTTGCTTCGCATCGGTAAACATTGGATTTGCATAGTTCTCAAAACCTCTGCGGTTATAGATTCCGGTCAACGCATCGCGGTCATACATATTTTCCAACTGTTTCATCAAACTCTTCATTTTCTGGTATGTTATAATGTTCTGAATCTGATTTCCCATAATAGTATTCCAGTACAGATATAACTTTCCCGTAGTTTTAGCATCATAAAAGCGTAACGCCTCATAGCCAAAACACTTTTCATGGAAATGCACCGGTGCAAAATACCAGATCTGTGGTTTTTCTCCCGTAATCTCTGCCGGAAGCAGTTCCCGTTTATCAAATGCTACCCGGATATCCCTTTTTTCCTGTCGGTCAAGGATGGCAATCTGTACATTCATGCGGTCTGTATAAGTGTCTGATCCACCATTCTCCATAATACCGTCACAGAGGCAGAGACAATAATCGCGAAATCCGTCAAGATTATAAGCATAATACGTCAGACGCTCCGATATCTCATCTACCGAATGACACTCACTTAGATGCATGGACATAAAATGAAACTGCATCTCTCTGTTTTCATCCTTGTTTTCCTGTTCAAACATATATTGCCGCAGATCCATCGTTTCTTTTCCACCGATAGACATACAGCCGCACGACTCTCTCTTTTTTAGTATGGTATCAAAATAGATGGTTTCTATGTCCTGTGGACATTCCTGCTTTTGATCAATCAGTTCTACCGCCTTCATCCCCATATCGAAGAACGGAACCTCTACGGTTGTCACAGAAGGCGAAAAGGAAGCTGTCCCTCGCAAGCCATCGTATCCGCTCACGCAGATATCTTCCGGCATACGGAAACCGCGTCCATTCAACTCACTTGCGACAGCCATTGCCATGTGATCATTCGCACAAATAATCGCCTCCGGACGCTCATCGGCTCCTAAAAACCAGTCACACGCTTCTTTTCCTTTCCCTTTCCAATAATCCCCCCAGAAGTACTGATGTTCAGTAACCGGCAGATTGTGTTCTTTCATCTTATCCAAAAAACCCTCCAGACGCTCTCGGGCATCCCAGTGATTCTCAGGTCCGGTCATAAAACAGAGCCGTTTCATCCCATGATCTACGATAAAATGCTCAATGATACCAGCCATACAAGTCCGGTTATCAACAAGTATTTTATTGGTGCCCTCTACGATTTCTCGCACACTGACAACCGGACAGTGACATCGTTCCTTCACCATCTGTATGATCTTCTGTCTTTCCTTTACGTTAATAACGGTATCCAACGCCAGGATCATACCATCAAAATCTTCATAAGAAGGCAACGTCCAAATCGTCTGATCCCCTATGAAATATCGTTCATTTTGACCATACTTTCCAAAAGCAGAAAATATTGCCGTATTATACCCTAATTTTTCTGCTTTCGTAATGATGCCCTGGCACAGATTATTTTGATACTCACTTGTGGCACGTTCCAAAACAACCCCGATCGTCTTTCTCTTATTTGAAAACATAAAGACCCCCTGACTATTGTTCATGAATCCATATAATTGCTAATTCTTTTAATTTTTTCTTTGTATTCTCCTGTGGATTTTCCATCACCACATCTAACAAACGCTGTAACATTTCACCCAATTGTGGTCCCGGCTGCATCCCTAGTGCGATCAGATCACCGCCATTGATAGCAAGATCCTTTATACAGACGGCATCTCCCGCCTCCACAATCTCCCTGTAACACCGTTTGGCAGCATTCAATTTATCAAGCTTTTCCTTCTGCTGATAAGAACTCTGAGCCAAAAGGTCAGCCTGCTGCAACATAAACAATAGAGGCATTGTCTCTTTTCCTGCCACATTGACCAGCCGGCGCATCGCCTTCTTTCCTTTCTGTGAATACTGACCATCGATCAGACAACTCTCATGTCTTTTATCATGGTATCGTATCAGCCGTGAAACCATTCCTATCGTTTCATTATCAAATTTCAATCTTCGCAGGATCTGTCTGGCCATTTCCTCACCTCTCTCAGGATGACGGTAAAAATGATCGATTCCCTCCTGATCTGTTGTTTTGCATTTTGGCTTTGCCACATCATGAAGAAGTGCAGCATAGGCTAACGTAACATGTTCTTTTGCCATTCCCTTCACCGGATGCTCCTTCCATATCCGATTGACACCTTCAACAACTTTTAACGAGTGATATCCCACATTGAAGCAATGATGGGGATTATGCTGCTGTGTTGCCAGCATAACATCAAGTTCGGGTAAAAAATACTTACTCAGTCCCGTTTGTACTGCCAACATTAACCGCGCACTGCCACCGGAAACGATCAGTTTAGTCAGCTCGGTACGGATGCGTTCTGCACTGACATTAGTAAGTGTGGGGGCTTTTTCCTCTATCGCCTGCAATGTTTTTTCCTCTAATTCAAACTGAAGCTGTCCGGCAAACCGGATCCCCCGCAGCATCCGCAGTGCATCTTCTTCAAATCTCTCCTTTGCAACACCTACACACCGTATGCAGTGCCGTTCCAGATCCCCTAACCCATCAAACTCATCTACAAGTCCTGTACGGGGATTAAATGCCAGCGCATTGATTGTAAAATCTCTCCGCTTCAGGTCTTCAATCAGGTTGGGCGTAAATACAACTTCCTTCGGATGGCGGTGATCCTCATACTCTCCATCCATCCGGTATGTCGTGACCTCATAGCCCTCACTCCCCACCATGACCGTAACCGTTCCATGCTGAATTCCCGTATCGATCGTGCGCCGAAAAAGAGCCTTTACCTGCTGTGGTGTGGCAGACGTTGTAATATCCCAGTCCTCTGGTTCTCGCCCTAACACCATATCACGGACACAACCGCCAACCACATAAGCCTCAAAGCCGCTTTTTTCTAATGTTTGTATAATAAATGATGCATTCTCCGGAATCTTCATAACAGGCCTCATTCCACAGACGCTTTGCGTCTGTATGTATACTTATTCATATTATACTCTTTTTCTCTTTGACAAACAAGAACTTTTTAGTTACAATATACTGCGTTAGAAAGGAGGGATTGGCATTCAGTATTCCTATAAAACAAAGGGAACCTGTTCCCAGCAGATTGACTTTGATATTGATGATAATATCATCCACAACGTAACCTTTTATGGTGGCTGCAATGGTAATCTGAAAGCATTATCCACACTTGTTGATGGTATGTCTGTTGATGATATTGAGAAAAAGCTGCGCCATATCGAATGTGGCTTTAAGGGAACTTCCTGTGGCGATCAGTTAGCACAAGCAGTACGAAAAGCTTATCAGGAAACCCATTGATCCGGCTTTGATTTTTCCCGGATTACAAAACTGAGTGTTCGAAACCATCCACTCAAAAAACAAAACTAAGGAGATTTTAAAATGAATAAGAAAACTACTTTTATCTGTCAGGCAGCTATGATCGCTGCTCTCTATGTTGTACTTACCTTTATAGCCAATGCTCTTGGACTTGCCAGTGGAGTCATACAGGTACGCCTATCAGAAGCATTGACTATCCTTCCCTTTTTTGCGCCGGCTTCTATTCCGGGACTTACCATTGGCTGCCTGCTAAGCAACTGGCTGACCGGATGTGTCATCTGGGATATTCTATTTGGTACACTTGCTACTTTTTTAGGTGCCATGGGATCCTATCTGCTGCGCAAACATCAATGGCTTGTTCCGCTTCCACCAGTTATTTCTAATATGCTGATCGTACCATTTGTACTTCGCTATGCATATGGCGCAGAAGACGCATTGCCTTATATGATGGCAACCGTCGGTATTGGTGAGATCTTGTCCTGCTATATACTGGGTATGATCCTATTGACTGCACTGAAGAAATACCACGGAACACTCTTTGAAAAACATTGATTTTTCCTGCTTTACAAGGTATAATAGTTCAACGTAAACGTGTTATATAAGAAATTCCATGAGGACTATAGACCTATGAAATATATTGTATCTTACATTACTGCACTTATCCTTTGTTTTAGTATGTGGGGCTGTTCACAGCAGCCGGAAGTGACAACAAAAGCGGCACCGGCATATTCTCCGGAGCCTGCTGCCACAGCAACAGCCAATCCTCTTTTACCTGTTGATCTGGATTCGATCAAAGATCAAAATACGACGATTCCTATCGACACGATTCCAAGCAGTTACACCGTACTTGTTACGCGGGACTACCTGTTGCCCTCCGACTATGTGCCAAAAGATCTCGTTGAACCCAGTGTGCGGTTTAGCCATAGCGAACATGATGATAAACGTAAGCTGCGCAAAGTCGCTGCTGAAGCATTAAAAAACATGTTTCATGCTGCCGAAAAAAAGAAACTGATCCTGTACGGAGTATCCGGTTACCGGTCATATCAACGGCAGCAAAGCATTTACAACCGTAATGTATCATTACATGGAAAAAAAGCAACGGATTCCCTTTCTGCCAAGCCGGGAAGCAGTGAACATCAGACCGGATTAACGATTGACATATCCGCTTCATCGGTAAACTGCCTTTTGACCGAACGCCTTGGCAGGACAAAAGAAGGACGTTGGATTGCCAGAAACGCCCACAAATATGGCTTCATTGTCCGTTATCCAAAAGATACTTCAAAAATAACCGGCTATTCCTACGAACCATGGCACATCCGCTATGTTGGCAGGACACTGGCTTCTTATTTATACAAAAAGAAACTTACGCTGGAAGAATATTACGGCGTATGTAACCAATCTGAAACCAAGTCCGGCGTGGATTTAGAATAAATCATGTATTACACCTATACCTTTTGAATTGGAGATTAGATCATTATGCGAACTATCCTTGTATTATTATTGTATGTAATTATCGCTATTTTAAGTATTCCTTTGTATGCAGTCGAATTTGTCATCCGCCTTTTTAACCCGAAACTTGCTGCACGATCTGCTCAGGCGATTGTACGATTGGTATTTAATCTCGTCATGTTTGTGTCTGGCTGTAAGAAAACAATTATTGGCCTTGAAAACATACCAACAGACACCCCTGTCATGTACGCAGCAAATCACCGTGGTTTTTTTGATATTGTACTGGCATATGCCACAGTACCAAACCAGACCGCATTTATTTCAAAAAAAGAAATTAAAAAAATGCCTTGTATCAGACAATGGATGTATTTTCTGAACTGTCTTTTTATGGACCGTGGAAATGTAAAACAAAATCTGACCATCATTCTCCAGGCAATCTCACTGGTCAAAGAGGGGTACTCAATCTATATTGCACCGGAAGGTACACGGAACGCCAGTGATGAATTGTTAGAATTTAAAGAGGGCAGCATGAAAATTGCGACCAAGACAAATTGCCCGATCATACCGGTATGTCTGTGCAATACGGAAAATATCTTTGAAAACTATCTGCCTTGGCTGCACAGTGGCAAAATCTCTATCGAATATGGCAAACCGATCTATCCGTCAGAACTTGACAAGGAGACAAAAAAGCATCTGGGTGCATATGTCCGTGGGCAGATTGCCGATATGTACGAAAATGGCATCAAAAGACTGGGTATAAAATAACTTGCTATTTATTTTTCCGGTTTTTCATGATAAAATATATAAAGTTAGGGTGCATCAAACTTGAAAAAGCAGAAAGCGTCTTGTTTTAATATTTTTGACGCTTCAGAATGGAGGAAATAATGAAAACCTTTTTAATCGTACTCGGAATCATTGCCTTAATACTGATAGCCGTTATGGTTGTTCTTTACTTCGTAGGCAAGAAAATGCAGAAACGTCAGGATGAATCACAGGCTCAGATGCAGGCAGCATCACAAACTGCCACGATTCTCGTCATTGACAAAAAAAGGATGAAGCTGAAGGAATCCGGTCTGCCGAAAATGGTTCTGGAAAACACGCCAAAATATCTGCGTGGTTCCAAAGTTCCTATTGTGAAAGCTAAAATCGGTCCAAAGGTTATGTCCCTGATGTGTGATGAAAAAATTTTTCCTGTTCTTCCGGTGAAGAAAGAATTAAAAGTTGTGATCAGTGGTATTTATATTATGGGTGTAAAAGGCCGAAATGTACTTGAAAGCCCAGAGGAAAAACTTGGTTTCTGGCAGAAAGCAAAGCTGAAGGCTTTGAAAAAAGCAGGAAGATAACAACTGTATCAGGTATGAAAAAAAGATGAGCCGTCCGTTCCGTGACATAGCTCATCTTTTTTTATCTTAACGAAAATCTCATCGTTCAGGCAAATCCAACAACTGTCGGCATACCTTCCTTTTGTTCTGACAAATCCATCGTTTCTCCATCTGACAAACGGCGTACCACCGGATACAGAGTGTTATGTTGCCGGTTCTCAACAACAACGGCAATGCTGCCATCGGAAAGTTCTACATTCCGTCCACGTGGGTAAAACGGAATATATGTGATAAACGCCTTTACATATTCGGGCTGAAACATGCTTCCACAGTTGTTCATTAAAAATTCGACAGCCTCATGAGGCGACTGCGCCTTTTTATAAGCCCTCTCATTTGTGATTGCATCATAAACATCGGCAATATGTATGATCTTCGCAAACATATAAATCTGATCACCATGAAGTCCCAGCGGATAGCCACTTCCATTTACATTTTCATGGTGCATAAAAACTCCCATTTTCGTCTTGGAACTTATGTTAATATTTCCTTTTAATTTCTCATATCCAATCTCCGAATGAGTCTTTACAATCTCATATTCTTCTTCTGTCAATGTACCGGGCTTTTCTAATATCTCGATGGGAATATTTACTTTTCCGATATCATGAAGTAACGCTGATGCCGCAAGTTCCTTTAACATTGATTTCTTCAAACCGATCCCTATCCCCGTAAGGACAGAAAAGATGGCAACACTTACGGAATGTTTGTATGTATAATCAGAATTGGTTCGCAGACTAATCAGATTTACATTGATATCACTATTTAATTTCAATTCCTCTGTCAGTTTGGAAGCCACATCCAATGCCTGATCAATGTCCATCTTTTTCAAGGCACGTGTCGCTTTTACACCCAATTCGTCACTGATCAGATCTTCCACGTCGATATCTGCGGACAGATTATCATCAATATACAGTCCCGGCAAACCTTTTTCTTTCATTCGACGGATCAGCTTGTCCGTAAGTTTTACACGATAATTGATCAGAACATTTCCCTGTTCATTGTAGATTGATTTTCCAACCACCATGCCGGGTTCCGCATTATCTATATTAATATATCTCATACATCTATCTCCCCATCAAATACTTTTACTGCCGGTCCTTTCATCACTACTTCGCCGCTCTCCAAATAAGTATCATACAGTTTCCCGCCACGGATCCGGACTTCAATCTCCTCTCCCCGGCTGCAATACCCATTTAAAACTGCCGCTACTGTAGATGCACAGGTGCCGGTTCCGCAGGAGATCGTCTCTCCTGAACCACGCTCCCATACGCGCATCTTGATCGTGTGACGATCCACTACCTCAACAAACTCCGTATTGATGCGATCCGGAAATAATTCATGATTTTCAAACTTGGGTCCTAGTTTCTCCAAATCAAGATCATCAATTCCCTGCATAAATATCACGCAATGAGGATTTCCCATAGAAACACAGGTAGCATGATATTCTTTTCCCTCTACAACAATCTTTTTATCTACAAAACAATCCCCCTCTGCATTGACTGGAATATCTGACGGACGCAGGATTGCCTGCCCCATATTCACTTTAACATATGTAACCTGTCCGTCTTCCACTGTCAGCTCTAACGATTTAATGCCACTCTTTGTCTCTACTGTAATATGATCCTCTGTTACAATTCCATGCTCATAAGCATATTTGGCAACACAGCGGATTCCATTACCGCACATCGCTCCCTCAGTACCATCCGCATTATACATGATCATGCGGCAGTCTGCTGTCTCAGATGGCGCTACTAAAATCAGCCCATCCGAGCCAATGCCAAAATGACGATCGCTGACACGTATGGCAAGTGCGGATGGATCGTCTATTTTTTCCGTAAACATATTAACATACACATAGTCATTTCCTGTTCCATGCATTTTAGTAAAATGAAGTTTCATATTTATCCCCATTCCTTTACTGTTCTACCTCGATGTCGACACTGCACTTCGATACAAATGTCTGATTCATTTCTAAATCATACTTCAACTGCAGACGGAAACCATCTTCTCTCTGCTCCCTCTTTATATGCTTGGTAAATATGCTAACTTCCAATTCTCCCACTGGCGTTGAATAATACGTGTAAGTTGCCTGATCCGGCACAAATACCATATGACTCTCTGTCGGTCCCTTTTTGATCACTTCCACCTGATCATCACGGATCTTCATGAGATTTTTGACAACCTGAACCACGCCGCTCTCATTCTCATCCACAACCTCGTCATAATTTAAACAAAGAAATCCGTCTTCTTCATACATTTGTCCGACAGAAACCACTTCTACGTTATCTTCTCCCGGTTCTCCCTCCAGCTGTACACCACGGACTCTCAGCTTTACCTCTTGTGCCATATATCTGCTCCTTATCTCTCATATGCCATTTCTATCAGACGATCTAACAGCTCTGTTGTCCTGATTCCCATTGCCTCCCATAACATAGGATACATACTGATATTAGTAAAACCAGGAAGCGTGTTTATCTCATTAAAAATAACTTCTTTCGTCTCTTTATCAACAAAAAAATCTACACGCGACAAACCAAATCCACTGACTGCTTTAAACACAGCCACAGCATCCCTGCGGATCTGCTCCTTAACATTCTCCGGAAGATCAGGATCGATCACAGTCTTAGACTCTTCGTTATTATACTTAGCATCAAAATCATAAAATTCTGCTGCCGCAAGTATCTCACCCACCTTTGTCGGTTGAACGTCCTCTGCTCCAAGCACCGCACACTCCACTTCTCTGCCATTGATATTCTCTTCGATCAGGACACGGCGGTCATGCTGTTTGGCAAGAGTGATTGCTTTCTCCAGCTCAGCACGGTCATGCGCTTTACTCACACCTTTGGAAGATCCTGCGTTAGACGGCTTAACAAACACCGGATATCCCAGTTTCTTCTCCACTTCATCCATCGTAACCTGAATCTCCGAAGTACCTTTGGCAACATCAGCAACATAAGCTGCCTGTCTCACACCGATCCGGTCAACAAATATCTTCGTCGATATTTTATCCATGCTGACAGCAGAAGCGAGAACTCCGCATCCGACATAAGGAATACCTGATAATTCAAACAAACCCTGGATCGTACCATCTTCTCCATATTTCCCGTGTAAAACAGGAAATGCCACATCGATAGGAACAACTTCAACAACATCATCCGTAACTTTCCATAATCCCGGCTTACTTCGGTCCGGAGAAATCACTGCTGTAATCTTCCCCTCACGCCAACTTCCATCACCAAGTGCCTCTTTATCCTCTACGTAAAGCCACCGACCATCTTTTGTGATGCCAATCATATGTATCTCATATTGGGAGTTATCCAGTGCCTCGACAATATTTTTTGCCGAAATGCACGATATCTCATGCTCCGAAGACATTCCTCCAAAAATGACCGCCACAGATTTTTTCATTGTTATCCCCCTAACTGAGCTAAAACCATTGTAATCTAATTATACTTTAGCACGTAACTTCGCAAATTTCAAGAAAAAAGAGTGTCGTTAATCCATTCTATGAGACGGGAAGAATACTGTACCTGTTTTCCTCCATCCAAAAGAGTATTATACTCGTCTCCACGGAGATTTTTTTTCAACTTCTCTTTCGATGATTCCGGAACAACCTGATAAGTCGAATCAACAAAGCAAAGAGACGGATACATCACACACCACCAGTTTCGTCCTTCACTCTTTCCCAGTTTGACACGCAGTGCCTCATATTCACCGGCAGGAAATGTAAGATCTCCATATTGCTTCACAGGAAAATAGCATTGCCCCAGTTCTGCCTGTGCCTGATAATCGTATCCTTCCTTATGCATTTTCTCTTCTGCTATCTTCTCAATATCAGGTAGTCTTTTCCGAATCTGTTCTCTCGCCTCTTCAACCGAATGTGCTTCACTCATCGAGCCACGCAGATACGTGACAACCGTTTCCTTTACCTGAAGTTTCAGCTTCTGATCTTCGCCACTGTCACTATTAGCGATTACATGCAGACGCACGATTTCCCTTGCTATATCCTGCTGGATCCGCTGCCTCTTTACTGCACGATTATAACCGATCATAAGCAGCCCCGTTACGATAACCAATACAAAGCAGGCCACTATTTTTGTTTTTTTTGTCATGTTTAAGATTTCCTTCCCTTTTTATTATGATACAAAAAGGATAGCCCAATTTTTTTGTTTTATACACTTTTCGTCCCCTTGTATTTGTGATACACTCATAGATAAGACAAAAAGAAAGGAAACATTTACATGGATTCTATTTGGATTAATGCTCCGGCAAAAATAAATATTGGATTAGATGTTCTCCGCCGGAGAGAAGACGGTTATCACGAAGTAAAAATGATTATGCAGAGTATTCGCTTATTTGACCGGCTGACCCTCACAAAAACATCCACACCCGGCATACAGTTACATACAAACTTGCATTTTCTCCCTGTCGATAAGGATAATCTGGTTTACCGGAGTGCAAAACTTCTGATGGATGAGTTTCATATTGAAGGTGGTATTGATATTAACCTTGACAAACATATCCCGGTAGCTGCCGGTATGGCAGGCGGAAGTACGGATGCAGCTTCGTGTCTTCTGGCAATGAATGAACTATATGAGCTGGGCTTAAGCAAAAAAAGTCTTATGAGACGCGGTGTAACCCTCGGTGCCGACATTCCGTATTGTATTTTGAAAGGGACGGCACTCTCAGAAGGAATTGGTGAAAAACTTTCCACCATTCCGAAAACACCTGATTGTTTTATCCTAATTGCCAAGCCGGGTATCCATGTGTCTACGAAATTTGTGTATACGAATCTTGTACTCAATGAACATACCGTACATCCTGACATCGACCGTATGATCGAAGCCATGAAGAAAAAAGATCTGTATGATCTGTGTGCCAATATGGGAAATGTATTAGAATCTGTTACGATTCCTGCGCACCCGGAGATCGCTACGATAAAAGAATGTATGATGGAGCATGGAGCACTTGGTTCTCTTATGAGTGGAAGCGGACCTACCGTATTTGGAATTTTTGATGATTATGATAAGGCGGTTCTTGCCAAAGAGAAATGCCGTGCTCTTCCATATAGGTGCTTTGTCTTTGTCACAGATCTGTATCGATGATCCGAATGATACAATTGGTAAAAAAGGCTAAAGTTTTAACTGGCAAATAACGATATAACTAATATAAGATTATTTGTGTATTGCAAAAAGCTGCACAGGAAAAGGAGGCATCTTATGAGTGTAAATGGAATTACAAATGTGGCTTCTTCTTATACAAACACAGCCCAGGCTGCAGCAAAAAGAGCAGAGTCTGTTTCTACCGATGCAAAAAAAGCGGAAGATACCGGTGTTGTATATGAAAAGTCTGACAATGCTACGGATAGCAAAAATAACAAGATAACCGACTATTCTGCCATTGTTTCAAATTTAAAAAAGGAGTTGTCTGACAAGAATACGCAGCTCCAAAACCTGGTTAACCAGTTACTGGGAAAACAGGCTAACAAGTATACAAAACTTGCGGATCTGTACAAAAATCTGAATGCAGATCCTGCTACAATCGAACAAGCAAAGAAAGATATTGCCGATGATGGATACTGGGGCGTAGATCAGACCAGCGACCGCTTAGTTTCTATGGCTCAGGCATTAAGCGGCGGTGATACAGAGAAGGCCGATTTAATGATTAAAGCGATTAAAAAAGGCTTTGACCAGGCAACCAAAGACTGGGGCGAAGATCTTCCTGATATCTGCAGGAATACCATTGACGCTGCCGTTAAAAAGCTGGAAGATTGGCGCGATGGTATTACATCCGAGGAGCAAAATGCATAGGGATTGGAATTGTCACACTAAGTAATCCCAAAAAGAAAAAGAAGTTCACACGAATCGAACTTCTTTTTCTTTTTGTTTAATTCATCAGAGCAGCCTCTTTTAATACAAGCAGAAGATCGCCCGGGTGCAGATCATCACCTTCTAACTCATTGATCTCCCGGATACTATCCTCCGTAGTAAAAAATTTCTTCGCTACGTCCCACAAAGTCTCGCCTGCCTGCACTACATAGCCGACCATACCTGGTTCACGGCTCCGCTCTTTCCAGTCAATCTCTTCACACTGAAAACCAGAAATGATCGGTTCTTCCATTCGTTCAAACGCAATCACATCTAACGCAATCACTGCTTTTATCTCAATTTCCTTTTCTCCTGTCAGAGTGCCACTGATCTGTTCCAGTAATCCATGCAGCCAGACATTACTCTTTTCCGTGACTCCATCTGCTTCTACAATCTGTTCAAACGGAATCGAGCCCTTAACTGTCGCAAGCGGGATCTTATCATCTCCCGTCAGATAAAGGACATTTGTTTCTACAATGCCCTCTACAACTACCCTGCCCTGATTATGCGTCTGCCGGTCTATGCGCAGTTCTCCTGTCACGTTCCATATCTGCAGAGGAGTATACTCACCGGTTGCGATCTTCCCTGTCACCTTGCCTCTGTTCTTATTATGCATGATCAGATTCTCAAAAAATGAATCTTCATAGACTGGTGTACAATTTTCCTTTAACGAGTAAAAATCCGTAAGTAATTCTAACTGCTCCTGTCCATAGACTTTCATATCAAAATCCACAACGAACTCCACATCAACCACGCGGGGTTCACCATCTTCATCTTCCTTGACTTCAACATCATAGCTATGGATACCAGTTATGATCTGCGCCGCCATATCCGTTTCACAACCATTACATTCAATGGTTCCTTCTATAGGAATCGTATTTTCGAAATAGTTTATCGTACCATTTTCCCCTTCGCCAAAATAGATTACAAAAAAAGTTGCCTGACCATCTACCTGCAGCTCATTTTCCTGAAGCCGGGTATTGATCTCACCAAGCTGGACATCTGTATATAAAACACTGCTTATTGCATCTTTGGTTCCCGGAATCTTCCATTCATCCCTCATGCGCAGGATATCTTTCTTGCTGAAAACAAGACGGGAAACATCCAATGTTTTATTTCTGCTATAAATATGCTCGGCCTCTTCCAGTCCCACGGCACCTTCTCCATCACAAACCGTTTCTGCTTTAACATCAAGGTTTACTACTGCCTTGATTCCTAATTTACGTGAATTGATCAGTTCACTTCGTAGATCACCAAAAGACGTCTGCACGGTTAGTTCATCCCCCCGCTCGGCACAGCTAAGCGGTATCGTCTCTTCAAACGGAATACTCCCGCTCATTTCGTTGATGCCTGCCGCATCATCAGACGCATAGAGTATCTGAAAATTCATGCCCCCCCGCACACTTGCTTTTCCTTCTATCATATGGGCTTCTTCAATCTGCAGTTCTCCCCGCTCCTTTATAATTTGCAGAGCATCCGGTTTCACATCCGGGACATTAAAATCCCGATCTAACGTAATCTGCTTTTTCTCTCTACAGTTGCACTTGTTCATATGAACTCTTTGCATCACCAGCTTCAATCCTACTGCCTCCTCGTCCACTTATGTCACAGTAGTATATATTCACAGAACAGGAATAATAGAACAAAAATCACTATCCGCTAACACAAAGTTAACTGTACATCCCGTGTGATCACGTCGGTATAACTGTACGATATCGTCTGGTAACTGTCTTCCTCTTCATTTTCCACGCGAACAAGAAAAATGGCAGGATAAATCTCCGTGATCACACCTTCTGTCACGTCATATTTATGTCTGCCAAGATTACTTCTGACACGCACCTTGCTGCCTACATGACCAGCTACAGCGCGCCGTACACTTCCTATACTTACATTTGCCATAGAATCCTCCATTCCGAAGACGCCTTGCGACTTCTTTACGCCTTCCATTTTTAGACCACTATAGATATTCTATGCCAAATATTCCCTATTTATTCAATATTTTATTAAAGATCTGAACAGCTACTTCCTCTTTTGTCATCTGTGGAAGCTCCTCTGCCCCTTCTTTTGTAATAAGTGTTACAACATTGGTATCTGTTCCAAATCCCGCTCCCGCCTGTCGAAGATTGTTCGCCACGATCATATCTGCCTTTTTCTTGTCCAGTTTTTTACGCGAATTCTCCAGCATATGTTCTGTCTCCATAGAAAAACCACAGATATACTGACCCTCACGTTTATGTTCACCAAGCCATGCCAGAATATCTTTCGTTCGCTGCAGTGCAATAGAAGACTCCCCTTCCTGCTTCTTAATCTTCTCTGTGCTGACAGTTACCGGGGTATAATCTGCCACCGCTGCAGCCTTAATGATAATGTCCTGCTCTGGTGCTCTTTTTGTCACTTCTTTATACATATCGGAAGCACTCACAATGTCAACACATGTAACGCCAAACGGCACAGCCAGATCCGTCTTACCACTGACCAATGTCACTTCCGCACCACGCTTTGCTGCCACACAAGCCAGCGCATAGCCCATCTTCCCGGTCGAATGATTCGTAAGATAACGCACCGGATCAATGGCCTCTCTTGTCGCCCCTGCCGTAACAAGAACTTTTTTTCCTGTCATATCATGATCATACTGAATTTCCTGAAGAAGATATTCCAGTAAAATATCTTCCGATGGCATTTTTCCTTTCCCAACTACTTTACAGGCAAGAAGCCCCGTATCAGGTTCAACCACTGTCATACCGAATTGTTTCAACAGCCTAATATTCGCCTGTGTCACCGGGTTCTCATACATATTCGTATTCATAGCTGGTGCCACGATCTTTTTGCATCGGCAGGCAAGCAATGTCGTACTTAACATGTCATCGGCAATTCCGTGTGCCATCTTGGCAATGATATTAGCAGACGCTGGTGCCACTAATGCTATATCCGCCTTGCTCCCCAGCGCAACATGCTCAATATTATAGTTAAAGTTTCGATCAAAGGTATCGACCAGACACTTATGATTTGTTAAAGTCTCGAACGTAATAGGATTAATGAAATGTGTCGCATTCTCTGTCATCAGCACATGAACGTCCGCATGCATCTTTGTCAGCATGCTAGTAAGATTTGCTATCTTATATGCCGCTATACTTCCCGTCACTCCGAGCACAACTGTTTTGCCTTTTAACATATGAATCCCCTTTTTGTATCAGATTTTATCAGAAAGCTGTCCATGCTTTTCATAATTTGTCACACGTCTGATTTTGTTTTCCTCATCTACAAATACAACCTTCGGCTTGTGCACCTGTGCTTCGTCCGGCGTCATATCACAATAACTCATAATGATAATATGGTCTCCCGTCTGTACCATACGGGCTGCTGCGCCATTCAGGCAGATCATACCACTTCCCGGCTCTCCCTCAATCGTATAGGTCTCAAAGCGGCTGCCGTTTTCAACGTCTACGATCTGAACTTTTTCGTATTCCAAAATACCTGCTGCCTCCATCAGTTCCGGGTCAACCGTAATACTTCCTACATAATTGAGCTCTGCCTGAACAACAACGGCACGGTGTATCTTACCTTTTAACATCTGAATCGTCATGGTTTCCCTCCATCTCCTTCATCTACGGATCTTATGCCATGATAATAAAATTATCAATCAATCGTGTCTTACCAATATAAACAGCTACTGCTGCCAGAATAGAACCTTCTATCTCTTCTTTTTCCTGTATGCTGTCAAAATCAACGATCTCAACATAATCAATCTTCGCCAATGGCTCGGATTCGATAATGTCACGAATTGCTTTCTTTACAGCTTCCGCATTTTTTTCACCGGCACGTACCATTTCTTCTCCCCTTGTCAATCCTTTGTGGAGAATAACGGCTGCTTTTCTCTCTTCCGGTGACAGATACGTATTACGTGAACTTTTTGCCAGACCGTCTTCTTCACGGATGATCGGACAGCCAACGATTTCCAGATCAAAATTCAAATCACGCACCATACGACGGATAACTGCTAACTGCTGGGCATCCTTCTGTCCAAAATAGGCACGATCCGGTTTTACAATATTGAACAATTTACCTACTACTGTACAAACACCACGAAAATGTGTTGGACGTGTCTTTCCACACAAGCCTTTCGTAAGATTGTCCATATCTATATAAGTACAAAAATCATCAAAGTACATATTTTCCGGTTCCGGATGAAAAATAAGACTTGCTCCTGCATTTTCACATAAAGCAGCATCATGCTCCAGATCACGAGGATATGTCGCAAGATCTTCTGTCGGACCAAACTGAATCGGATTTACAAACACACTGACTACTACACGGTCATTTTGTTCTACTGCCTTGTCGATCAGACTCTTATGTCCCTCATGGAGATATCCCATCGTCGGTACAAGACCAACACTCAATCCCTCTTCTCTCCATGCCTTTACCTGTGTCCTTACTTCATCTACTGTTGATACAACGTTCATGTTCATCGTTTCCTTTCTTTTTCTATGCCCTGACATCTTAGTATAACTTTTCTATAATATCATCATCGATCTTATATTGATGTTCCTCTCCCGGAAAAACACCGGACTGGATCTCATCAAAGTACTGGCGAAATGCTTCTTTCATGATCTCCCCAATGTCCGCATAGCGTTTTACAAACTTCGGCGTAAAGTCAGAGAACATACCAAGAAGATCCTGATAAACAAGCACTTGTCCGTCACAACCGTTTCCTGCACCAATACCGATTGTCGGGATGGTAAGTTTCTCTGTAACAAGATCAGCAAGCTTCTTCGGAATACCTTCTAATACTACGGCAAACGCACCTGCTTTTTCTACTTCCAGTGCATCCTCCAGCAGTTTTTTGGCTGCTGTCTCTGTCTTGCCCTGCACTTTAAATCCTCCAAATGCGTTGATTGACTGTGGTGTAAGTCCAAGATGTGCACATACCGGAATCCCGGCGTCAACAATTGCCTTAATCTGTGGACATACTTCGATACCACCCTCCAGCTTAACAGCTCCGGCACGTCCTTCCTTCATCAGACGTCCTGCATTTACTACCGCATCATATACCGATGTCTGATACGACATAAACGGCATATCTATAATGACAAGCGCATTTTTAGCACCGCGTGCTACAGCAGCTCCATGATGGATCATATCCTCCATTGTAACAGATATGGTATCCTCATAACCAAGAATAACATTTCCCAGTGAATCTCCCACAAGAATACTGTTTACTCCTGCCTCATCTTCTAATTTTGCTGTTGAATAATCATACGCTGTCAGCATTGATATTTTTTCACCTTTTTTCTTCATTTCCTGAAAGGTAACTACTGTGTTTTTCATATTGACCTCCATTCTGAAGTATAGTCTCTATTTCTGTATAATCTCTTTGTGGATTCTTTTTCCTTGCAATATCCACAAGAACTCGTCCCAAATTCACATAAACAACCCGTTCCGCATCTGTAAGCACAGCCAAATGTCCGGCTACCGTGGAAGCATCTCCTCGTTCGATGGGACCGGTCAATGCCTGTTCCGGCGAGGTATCCAATACGCTCTGTATATTTCCCGCAACAAGTGGAAAGACAAGTTGTCTGGCTTTGTCCTCTACAAAGCCGCAGCGGGTAAGCATACGGATTCCCATATCATATAGCCCTATCATCATGTTACTTACTACAGAAGCAGCCGCATGATAAAGTTGCTTTTGTTCTGAAGGGATCACACACACCTGATTGCCAGTCTTATCAAATAAAGAACGGACAGTTTCTAATGCCTCCAAATCTCCCTCGGCAGTAAATATGACTTGATTTAATTTTTGATATGATGTGAATTTATCGCTGAACGCATACATAGGATGAAGGGAACACGCACAAATATCGTGCTCTTCCCTATTTGAAAAAACAGCGGATGATAATGAGCCACTGAAATGGCATACTATTTTTCTTTGTTCTGAATATTTTGCAATCTGATCCCACACTTGCGAAATACACCCATCCGGTGTCGTAATAAAAATCAGATCACACGCACTTACTAAATCTTCCATAGATTTAAATGCTTTTGTCTTTGTGAAAGTCGCGGCTGTATCCACGCTCTCTTTCGTCTGACTGCTATAGCCGGCAACCGAAATATCATGCTCAACAAGGTATTTTCCCATTGAACACCCAACTTTCCCGGCGCCTATAAACCCTATCTTCATGTCATCACCTCCGAAACCAGTGACAACACATTATCATCTGATGCAGTTTCCTACGAATACCGCTCATAGGTGATAGGATAACACAGGAAGAGAAATTTGTAAAGATGTGATGATAATGAGTTTTTCTTCCTCTTATCAATGCATTCTATTAACCTTATGAAAAATGCTAATTACTCTTCCACAGCACTTCCTCTATCCTTTTCAAAAGAATTTCTTTCTCCGGCGGCTTAAGAATATACCCGGCAGGATATGATTTTAAAACAGCATAAATCTGACTTCTCTCTGCGATGCTGGTTAGAAAAATTCATATCCTGTTTTGCACTACGAAAGCAAAGATGGAAGTACACGTTCCCACTCACCCGAATACCTCTTCACACTGCCTGCTTCCCCTAATTTATCAGAGGGAAGAAAAATTTCCCCCAGTAAAAAATAGGCAAACACGCAACATAACAATATTACAAATATAACATGAATGATCTTCCGGCTCTTTTTTCCCTTCATATGCATCTACCCATCCTTCTATTCTACAACACGTACTTCTCAACATTTCCTTTCAGCGTTTCCGAACTGGACAGTAATTCCTCTGTATGTGCATAACACTCCTCTGTCATAGACATGTTTTGTTCACCCTGATGTGCCGATCTTTTTAACTCTTTGTCAATCTCACGGATCTTACCAAATAACATATCTAAAATCTGGGTAATATCATTGATCTGCCCTGACATCCTGCGATATTCTTCAATGGAATGAAACATAGTCTCGCGGGTTGAATCAACAATATGAATCCCTTCTTTGACAAATTCATTGTTATTCCTTATTAACTCTTCTATCTCTAAATTTACTTTTAAGGTATCCTCACTTAATTTGCTGATCTCCTCAGCCACAACAGCAAACCCGCGTCCACTGTCTCCGGCACGGGCTGCCTCAATCGAAGCATTCAGCGACAACAATTGCGTCTGTGTTGATATGTCTTCAATCATAGAGACAAAAGCGGATATCTGGGCAGAACTGTCACTGATCTTCTGCATGCTGCCCGACAACTCCTGCATATCAGTTTCACCAATCTGACTCAGAGCATTACTATTTTCGTTGATTGCCTGATTAGTAGAAAGAATCTGCTCATGAATCTGACGCATATCTTCACGGAATTGTTCAAACTCTCCCTGCAGCTGCCCCATAGAAGAAGTCTGATCTGCACTATTTTCTGCAATCTCGCTCGCCGCAGATGCAATTTCCTCAGAAGAAAGGTTCAGCGTGGTGGATACCTCATTGATCTCCTGCAAAATATTACGAACCTTCGATACAATATTGTTGATCGAATCCTGAATAGCAGCAAAGTCTCCCTGATATTCGATCTCGCTTTTTACATTCAGGTTATCATTGGAAATCTCTGAGAGTACGTTATCAATATCTTTAATATAACTGCGCAGATTCTTTGTCATAAGATCCAGAGAGTCCTGCAATTCCTGAATATCAATAATATCCGTTTCCTCATGAAATACGACATCAAGGTCACATTCTGACAGCGCAAATATCTTTTTCTTAATGATTTCAAATGGCACAAAACCTTTTGTAATGGAAGTAACGATCCTCTTCTTCATGATGATGGATATTATAACTAACATAGCCAGAATTCCCACAATTAAAATGAACAATTTGATCAGCAGATTCCGCAGTCCTACTCCCACATACAATTTATAGGAAATATCATCCAGTGGCTGTAAAGATGCTTCATAAAAGCTTATACCAGAAGTACGGATCAAGCTGCCATTCTCTCCCTGTGCCTTACCTAAAGGTGTATCTGCAAGCTTGGTCGATGTTTTCTCTGTCAACGCATATTCTTTGATCGGACAGGACACAATAACACCTTTTGAAGAAACCAGCGTTACGTTCTGCATATCTGTACAGAACGATCCAATTGCCTTCTGTAACGTCGTAAGGTCAATATCGATAACTATTACAGCATCTGTTCCCGGAATTGGTTTTGAAATTGAGATACACAGATTGCCATAAGTAGCATCTACATAAGGCTCAGAAACATAAAGACCATCGTTTTCTTTTGCTCCCGAATACCACTCTCTGTCTTCTACCTTATAATCTGAATCTTCCGGAATCCAGTTATCACTACAGATCATCTTGGTCTTAATCGTAGGTGATCCTACATAAGCAGCCAGAAGCGTTTTCTTTCCCTTCGCGGCTGACTCCAGATATTTCTGTGTCGTATCATAATCTTTCAGCATAGATGTGTCGGAGCTGATATATGACAAATAAGAATCTAACAATGAGATCTGCTCATCAAACCACTTATCTACATTGTTCTTACTCTCTGTCTTAAGTATGGTATTCTCACTCTGAAATGATGAGATCTCCAGCCATCCTACCAGAATAAGCTCCATCACTAAGATGATAATAACAGCTATGCGTAAATGTTTAATAATTTCTTTTTCGAACTTTTCACTATATCTCTGCATCGTCTTCCTCCTCAATTTTGATTCCCGCCAATAGGGATGCCAGCGAGGTACCTGCCTCTTCATCATGATATTCAAGTGAAACCTGTTCTTCTTGATCCATCTGCACTTCAGGAGCTATATCCTCTGCCTGCTTCATGCTGAGACGGATCTTTCCATCTTCAACATCAAGAATCTTTACCTTTACCATCTGCCCAAGTTTGACTACTTCATTTGGCGAATGGAGAAATTTATTACAGATCTGGGAGATGTGCACCAGACCGGTCAGACCCTCTCCAAATGTCACAAAACATCCGTATGGCTCGATACGGTCAATAACTCCCTCTGTCACATAACCTTTCTGCAGTGCATTGAGCTTTTCTTCTTTCTCTCTTGCCAGACATTCCCGCTGTACTTCTTTTGCAGATAATACAAGCTTACGTTTTTCTCGGTCTGCCGTAATAACCATAACATCCAGATTTTCTCCAATATATGCTTCCACATCCGTTACATATTCCATCGACAACTGTGAAGCAGGAATAAAGGCACGCAGACCCTCTATATATGTGATAACACCTGCATTAACTGCCTCTCGTATCTTTACATTAACGACCGTCCGGTCCTCCTGTGCCTGTTCCATTTTTTCCCAGGCCTCTTCCCTCCTGGTCTCACGAAGAGAAAGTAACACTCGCCCCTGTCCATCTTCCGGCTCCAGAACAATACAGGTCAAACTATCCCCGGTACGGATTTCATCCATCGCATGAAAAGAGGGATCATCACTATACTCTCCTGCGGGGATCACACCCTGAGCAAAACTATTCAGATCAACAAGAACTTCGTCTTCTTCCACACTGACCGCCGTTCCGGTCACACGTTCTCCTGTACAGAATCTGCGAAAACTTGCATTGATCTCATTTTCAAAATCTTTCATTGTCATTTTCTCTTCCATACGAATATCCTCCATATTTATGCTATTTACATTATACCAAGCACTTTCCCTTAATAGCAAGTTATTTTTTTCACCACTGTTCCGCAATAAATTGACAAAATTCCTATCCTTTTGTAAAATTAGCTTATCAATAAGAATGGAGGCTTATCTATTTATGAAACAATTTAAAAATCCGGTCTTACCCGGTTTCAATGCTGACCCATCCATCATTCGTGTAGAGGATACTTATTATATTGCCAACTCTACTTTTGAATGGTTCCCGGGTGTGCGCCTGCACGAATCAAAGGATATGATACATTGGAATCTCCTTCCTTCCCCTTTGACAACGACAACTCTGCTGGATATGAAAGGAAACCCTTCTTCCGGTGGTATCTGGGCACCTGATCTGTCATATTCTGATGGTAAATTCTGGCTGGTATACACCGATGTCAAGATAACCGAGGGACCTTTTAAGGATATGGTTAACTATATTACTACTGCGGAAGACATACATGGTCCCTGGTCAGATCCGATCCGTGTAAATGGTGTCGGTTTTGACGCTTCTCTCTTCCATGACGATGACGGCAGAAAATACCTTGTTCAACAGACATGGGATCATCGTGAGTATCATCATGCTTTTGATGGCATCACACTGACAGAATTTGATACGGAGACAATGAAACTAAAACCGGAAACAGCCCGCACCATCTATGAGGGAACAGATGTGAAACTGGTAGAAGGACCTCATCTTTATAAGATCAATGGTTACTATTATCTGTTTGCTGCTCAGGGTGGAACGGTTTATACCCATCAGGAAGTAGTTGCCCGCTCCAAAACACTGGATGCTTTGAGTTTTGAGTCGGAACCTGATGGTCCTTTCATTACCAATTTTGACACGCCTTATCTCGGTATCCAGAAACAGGGACATGGCGCTCTTGTTGAAACATCTGGCGGAGAATGGTATTATGCCAGCTTATGCGGCCGTCCGTGGACTCACGAAAATGAATCCTGCATTGACCCACGCGGTTACTGTACGCTGGGACGCGAGACAGCTATTCAGAAAGTATACTGGGACGAAGAAGGCTGGCCTCGTATCGTTGGCGGACATGGTGGAAGCGTCTATGTCGATGCACCTGCCGATGGTATTACAACGGAAGCACCGGCCGACCACTCCATGCAAGATGACTTTAATACCTCAAAACTACATGATGAATGGAATACGCTTCGTGTCCCATTTACAGAGAAAATGGGTAGTACAGGAGACGGAAAACTGGTTCTCCGTGGACAAGGTTCTCTCTGTAACACTCATGAACTTTCCCTTATTGCAAAACGCTGGCAGGCATTTTACTTTGATGCTTCTGTAAAAGTAAGTTATGAACCATATTCTTATCAGCAGATGGCCGGACTAACGAATTACTATAATGATAAACACTGGTCCTTTGCCTTTGTCACATGGAATGAAAAAAATGGACGTGTAATCGAAGTTGCTGAATGTAATCGCGGAAATTATACTTCTTTCCTGCGTGATAATGCGATACCTGTACCAGATGGTTCGGATGTATGGCTGCGCACAAAAGTGCGAAAAGAAAGCTATTCTTTTGAGTATTCTTTTGATGGCGTTCATTATAACGAAATACCAGTTGTTCTGGATGCAGCCGTTCTTTCCGATGACTATGTATTACAGAGCTATGGCGGTTTCTTCACCGGAGCATTTGTCGGATTGGCCTGTGTCGATTATGCCGGCTATGACACCAAAGCAGAATTCAGAAACTTTACCTATCAGGAACTTGGTGATATAAAAAAAGAAAACGGGAGTTATGCGTGGGAGTAACCGCAGACTTATCGGCTTACCATAATAAAAAAATAACCACTGACTCAAGTTGCCAGTGGTTACTTTTTATTATTCTACCATACTTTTACTGCTTCCAGAAAAGCAAAGAAAGAAGCTTTTGGCTCATCAATCGATTCAGCGAACAGCAATGGCTGGCACTGGGCGCGCCATGACGTGCTGTCGCAGAGTCCCCAGAGCGTAATACCTGTGATTCCCTTTGGATTCACAGTTTTATTACGATTTTTTTGTTTTGTGATGATCGTCTCCATAAGCTTTTTAACAAATTTCTCCTGATCCGCATCCGTCTCCCCTTCATCACTGTACGCATAAGAAGGATGTGTTCCTTCTGTCTCAAAATTAATCGTAAAATCAAGCTCTGTAATCTGAATCTCATACCCGGCCGCAAGGAACTGCTCCAAAGCATCACCATATTGTTTTACGGTAGGAACTTTAACATCTACATGGCTCTGCATACCGATTCCGCCACAGATCCTTGCAGGCTCATCTTTATTGATAAAATTAACAAGGTCTAATGTTTCCTTCACTCCAAAGTAAGTATTATAATCATTATAGAAAAGTGTTACTTTGTCCTGAACATCATAACTCTTCAGCATATCATAAGCAAACTCAAATGCTTTTTTGACATAAGAAGGGGAAGCTCCCATGTTACCATATACACTATCCCAGACTTTATTACCAAAAGAAGAACGATGCAGATATTCATTAACAACATCCCATGCATAGACGATACTTCCGGATGAACCCGTCAGAGATTTTTCCTGATTCATCACATGCGCCATTACGTTATGAACATAAAACTCAAGACGGGCATCCATATCCGTCTTGGAAACAACAGTTTTGCCTTCGTATTTCTTCGTAAAGAACCAGCCCGGTGTCTGACTATGCCATACCAGAGTGTGAGCACGCATTTTCAAACCATTCTGTGCAGCTACCTGAAGCGCACCATCTACTTCGTTAAAATTAAGTTGTGGAACGGTTGCTTCTTTATAATCTGCAGGAATATAATATCCCTTTGCTTTCGCTTCTGTTATTGTAAGTGTTTTGGCAGAAGAACCGAGAATATTATCCGGCTTCATTTCATTTTCCAATGTAAAACTGTTAAAATGCTTCTTAATAAAAGAAAGTGTCTTAGGTGTTCTTAATTCCCGTGGAGAATACTTGCCGTAGTTAACAGCAGCTCCCATATAAGGAACAATTTCTTTATAAGCGTTAAGAAGGCTCGGTGCCTGCTTTTTATTTACAACTTTAACCTTGCACTTAAGTGTATAGGTCTTCTTTTTGATCTTTACCTTGCAGGACAATACGGCATTGCCCTTCTTCAAACCTTTTACTTTTACCGATGTTTTCTTTTTCTTTGTGAGTTTAATGATCTTTTTCTTACTTGCCTTCCAGGTAACTTTTGCTTTCTTCCCTGCACGGGAAAGCTTGATTGTTTTTGTCTTTCCTTTTGTAATCGTCACGTTTTTTTTGGAAAGCTTTGGCTTCTTTGCCTTTGCATCCGTGGCTGCTGCCGGCGCTATCGTAGCAAGACAGAGACCAAAGATGACTGCGTGTGTTGTTATCTTATTCAATATTTTCATTGATTGACACACCTCCCTCTTTCACCATTATAATAAGGGATGAATAAAATGGCAATTCTTTTTTATTTGAATTGGAAAACTTCGCTTTTCTGCCTTTATTGACGCTTTCAGCAATCTATGATAAAGTAGAAGCAATTATATAATACAAAGGTCAAAAAGTATTTTGACCCCAACATCATATTATTAAAAGGGAGGTTAGTTTGCAATTATGAAAAAAACAGGAAAACAGACACTGAGCATCTGTCTTTCACTTGCTATGGCAGTAACTTCACTTGCCACCGGTTCTTATGACGCATCTGCAAAGGCAAAGCTTGGTACAAAAAAAATGACACTGACAATCGGACAAAAGAAAAAAATTACCATCAAAAGGAGAAAGGCAAAAGCGAAGTACCTCTTCTCCTCCTCCACGAAAGCAAAAGCAAGTGTCTCAAAAAAAGGAGTTGTCACTGCAAAAAAAGCTGGTAAAGCAACCATTACAGTTAAGGAAAAGAGCAAAAAAAAGACACGTAAATTAGGAAAAGTTGTTGTTACCGTAAAACCAAAACAAACAAAACCTGCGACAACGCCGGTTCCTACGAACAGTCCTTCTCCGACACCGGTTGCATCTCCTTCCGTATCCCCTTCGGCAGTACCGACACCGACACGTACTCCGCGGCCGACCCGGACACCCGGACCAACAGCATTTCCGGAAGACCCTGACTTTGCTGTTCCGAGAAATATGATAACAAAATATGATGCCCGCTGTGGTCAGGTCGAAGAATTCAAATATAATTCTACGGCAATCGATAAAGATAAAGTCATTGAGCGCAAAGCGATGGTTGCTCTTCCTAACGGCTATAAACCAACAAAGCAGTATCCGGTTGTTTATGCTCTTCATGGTTTTAATGGCTGGTATAAATCCATGATCGACGATGGCGCACCGATCATTTCCTGGAATGCCGCAGCAGAAGACAAAGCACAGGACGTCATCCTTGTATGTCCGGCCGTATGTGCCAATGAGTCTGGTGAACAAACAGTAGAAGCATATGACAACTTTGTTAATGATATGATCGACTGCCTTATGCCTGCAATTGAGGAACACTATCCGGTTTTAAAAGGAAGAGAAAATACTGCTCTCTGGGGCTTTTCTATGGGTGGTCGTGAGACGCTGCAGATTGGATTTAAGCACCCGGATAAATTTGGTTACATCGGTGCTATGTGTGCCGCTCCGGGAGTCCTGGATGACTATCTGAATATGCCAAAGGAATATGCCGATAACACTCTGATCTTGATCTGTAAAGGTGCAAAGGATGACGTTGTAAAAGATAGTCCTC
This sequence comes from uncultured Eubacterium sp., assembly GCA_934338065.1. Taxonomy (GTDB): domain Bacteria; phylum Bacillota; class Clostridia; order Lachnospirales; family Lachnospiraceae; genus Eubacterium_F. The sequence continues at coordinate 188,136 of CAKRGX010000001.1, forward strand.
TGGAATATCATAAGAAACTTCTTCAGGCGGGAACCCCTCACCTTTATTACGAAACAATGGGCTTTGGTGGCGGAACTCACTACAAAAACGTGTTCTTACACGGATACTACAACCTGCTTGTCAGGGCTTTCCCTTCCAAGAAATAACATAAGGGGATGCGATTTTACTAATGCCACATAGGATATGGCAAAAAAATATAAAGGGCTTTGACTGAAAAAGATCAAAACCTTTTTCGTTTTAAATAATATGTGTGATTTCATCCAGCCGTCCCTTTTATAATATATTCTTCCTGCGGTAAGCAGAAGGTGTCTCACTCAACCCGGCAAGTTCTGCAAGCTCATTTAATGTAATACTTTCACCATAATTTTTCATGATATGATCCGCACACTTTTTTAACTGGGGTACAACAACAAACGTGCCGCTGTGTCACGTATCATTTCTGCTGAAAACACAAAAGCATAAAAAGAGCAGGTTCAAAAATAAGTAACTTCATGCAATGGCAGACAGAGGGACACGCAAAACAATAAATTTATCAATATAGTACTATTTTTCAACAATATAGTTCAAGAAATCATAGGAACAAAGCAATATAATATCTGTATCAGACTTATAAACAACAGGAGGTTCACATGGGAAAAATAACAATATTGGAAAATAAACTAATTTTTGAGCGGCGTGACGAATTAACTGTCATTGAACCATATGGAAAAAACTGTCTGCGGTGCCGGTCAACAAAAAACGCAAAAATTCTTGATGAAAACTGGACACTTCTGCCACCTCAGACTAGGGATGAATGCAAGACAACCGGTGATGAAAAAACAGCAACCATTCAGAATGGTTTAGTTTCTGCTACGATTGAAGCCGGACAGCCGTGGTATGGCGGCATCATTTCTTACTTTAGAAAAGAAAAACAGATTCTCCACACAAAGTTTGAAGGAGATTATACCGGGCGAAATGTACATACCGAAGGTGACCACTATCAGATCAAAGTAATCTTTGACTCCAATGAGGGCGAACATTTTTATGGTTTAGGCCAGGAACAGGAAGACCAGTTTGATCGAAAAGGATGCACATGTAATCTGCAGCATTACAATACGAAATCTGCTATGCCTGTATTCTATTCCTCACTGGGGTATGGTTTTTTCTGGAATAATCCAGCCCCAGGCCGCTGCGAGACAACACATAATCATACCATGTGGGTTGCCGACAGTGCTTATCAGGCTGACTACCTGATCTACGCTGGTGAGACACCCGCTGATGTGATGAAATTATACTGTGATCTGACTGGATATGCACCTAAGTTTCCTTCCTGGGCATCCGGATTCTGGCAAAGTAAACTCCGTTATGAAAGCCAGGAAGATCTGCTGGAAGTTGCCAGAGAATACAAAAAGAGAGGTATACCGATCTCTGCCATTGTCATTGACTATTTCCACTGGACAGAACAAGGTGAATGGAAATTTGATCCCGAGTATTGGCCGGACCCTGCTGCCATGTGTAAAGAATTAGAAGAAATGGGCATTGAACCCGTTGTCTCCATCTGGCCGACCATCAATCCTAACAGTGAAAATTATGTTGAAATGAATGAAGCAAATATGCTTGTCCGCACAGAAAACGGTCAGTATGGAACCTTCGACTTCTATGGACAGCAGACATTTATTGACGTCACACATCCTAACACAGGAAAATTTGTATGGGATAAAGTAAAAGAAAATTACTATAAATATGGCATAAGAACCTTCTGGCTGGATGAAGCAGAACCGGAAGTGCATCCTCAGCAATACTCCAATCTGAAATTTTATGCCGGAAATGGTGCGCAAAGTGCCCTATTATATCCTTACTATTATAGCAAAATGTTCTATGATGGTTTACAGTCACAGGGAGAAGATGAAATCATTTTACTAACCCGTGCCTCTTATCCGGGCAGTCAGAAATTTGGCTCTCTTGTGTGGAACGGAGATATCATGTCAACATTTGAAGCTCTACGCATGAGTGTAAAAACCGGTCTGTCCATGGCCATGAGTGGTATACCATGGTGGAACAGTGACATTGGCGGCTTCCTCATGGGCGATATAGAAAGTGACTATTTTAAAGAATTAGTTGTCCGCTGGGCACAATTTGGTGTATTCAGCCCGGTTATGCGTCTTCATGGCTCCCGTCTTAGAACAAAAGATCAAAAAGACCGTCATCCCGGTGTCAAAGAGCGAAGCGGCGGTGATAATGAACTCTGGAGTTTTGGAGAAGAAAACTACACCAGATTAAAAGCTTTAGTTGAATTACGTGAAAGACTTCGTCCTTATATCTGCCACTATATGAACCTGGCATCCGAAACCGGCGCCCCACTTATGCGGCCAATGTTTTTTGATTATTATAACGACGAAACCTGTTATACACTGGAAGATCAATACATGTTTGGTGAGGATATCTTATTCGCCCCGATTACAGCCCAGGGACAGACACAGCGCAGCGTATACCTTCCTGCCGGCAGATGGATCAATGTACACAGCCAGGACATATTCGATGGCGAAACATGGCTGACCTGTGACGCCGATCTCGATTCATTTATTGCATTTGTAAAAGAAGGCAGTACCATTATTTCTGCCTTTTACGATAAATAAACCAATTGGAGGTTATATGAGACATTATGAAAATCCTGAACTAATTCAGGAAAATTGCGAGCCACAGCGGGCATATTACATTCCCTATGATTCCATCGAAAAGGCATTAAAAGGAAAAAAAGAAGAGTCCGCCTTTTATCAGCCGCTCAATGGAGAATGGAAATTTCGTTATTTTGAAAGGGATATTGATGTGCCAGACACGATCACAGAATGGGACACGATCATGGTTCCTTCCAACTGGCAGATGTGTGGTTACGATATTCCCTACTATACCAACGTCAATTATCCCTATCCGGTAGATCCTCCCTATGTACCGGACGATAACCCTTGTGGCGTATATTGTCTCGATATAGATATATCTGCCGATTGGTATGAACGGGAAACCTATCTGATCTTAGAAGGTGTCAGTTCCTGTTTTTACCTTTATGTAAATGATGCTTATGTCGGATTTAGTTCGGTCTCTCATATGCAGAGTGAACTAAACCTTACCCCATACTTACAAAAGGGAACCAACCGCATCATGATCAAAGTACTAAAATGGTGTGCCGGAAGTTATCTGGAAGATCAGGATTTTTTCCGTCTGTCAGGAATTTTCCGCGATGTATATCTACTATCAAGAGCCAAAGGGCACATACATGATATTGAAATAAAAACAGACCGCCGGAATCTGACCTGTTCCACAAATTACACACTTTACAACGGAACTGCCCCGATAGACAACCTATCGTGTCCCGTTGAATGGAACGCAGAAAATCCTTACCTATATACTCTGATAGTCGAACAGGCAGGAGAATATATCCCATTCAAAGTAGGTTTTCGCGACATCCGGGTCAGTGAAAAGCGGGAGCTACTGGTCAATGGAACAGGCGTCAAGCTCAAGGGAATCAACCATCATGACACGCATCCCGAAAAGGGGTATGCCATGTCGGAAGAGGATCTCCGCTTTGATCTCAAACAAATGAAAAAATTAAATATCAATACGATCCGTACTTCTCATTATCCGCCAACTCCGTTCTTCCTTTCTCTCTGCGATGAAATGGGGTTCTACGTCATTGATGAAACGGACCTGGAAACACACGGATTTTGTACTTGTCATGAAGGCAACGGCTATGATATTGAAAACCCGTTCTGGTTATGCAACCGTACAGAATGGCAGAAAGCATTTGTCCACCGCGTATCACGAATGATCGAGAGAGACAAAAACCACCCTTGTATCATTATGTGGTCAATGGGGAACGAGAGCGGATATGGCAAAAACCATGCTGCCATGATCGAATGGACAAAAAACAGAGATTCCTCCCGTCTCATTCATTACGAGGGCGCGTTTCTAGTTAAAGACAACTGTGGTGTCGATGTCGTCAGCCGCATGTATACGGGATATGATGAACTGGATGACTTTATCCACAAACCAGGGGAAACCAGGCCTTATTTTCTTTGTGAATATTCTCACGCCATGGGAAATGGTCCCGGTGATGTCATGGACTATTGGGAAAAAATCTATGAAAATCCCTCTTTCATTGGTGGTTGTATATGGGAATGGGCAGACCATGCGGTGCTGCAAAATGATACTTACCGCTATGGCGGTGATTTTGGCGAAGAAACCCATGACAACAACTTTTGCTGCGATGGACTTGTTTTTCCCGACCGCTCATTAAAAGCAGGAAGTTTAAATGCCAAAGCCGTGTATCAAAATATAAAAACTTCTTATCAAAATGGAATATTAACGGTTTTGAACCGTTTCGACTTTACAAACCTAAATCACTATACGCTCATCTGGCAGATGACGATCGACGGAACAGTCTCACAAGAAGGTACTCTCTGCTGTGATATCAAGCCAAAAGAGACCCACCATTATCCCCTTGAGATACCTCTTCCTTCTTCTTGTCATCTTGGCTGTTTTCTGGATGTTTTCCTCATGGATGGGGAAGAAACAATTGCTATGGAACAACATAAGCTGCCTGTAACAGTAGAACCACTTCCTCCTATCCACATTCAGAAAAACGAACTATGCGCAGACGAGACAGAGGAAAAATTAATCCTGTCAGGAAATGATTTTACCTATACTTTCAACAAACATTATGGAACCTTTGAACACATGGAATATGACAGCGCAGTCATTTTAGACAAACCGGTCCAGCTTTCAGTGTGGCGCGCTCCTACCGACAATGATGCCTTTGACAAAGACAAATGGGGATTATTCGAGGGTAACTGGGACTCCCACAACTACAACCGGACGATAAATAAAGTGTATTCCTGTGAATGGCAGGATAATACCATTACTGTCACCGGAAGTATTGCCGGCATATCCAGAGCACCGCTTTTTCACTACAAGACAATCTATACGATCAGCGCAGATGGAAGAATCGGTGTTGATTTCCATGCTGATGTAAGAGAAACCTGTATGTATCTTCCGCGTCTCGGTTTCGAATTCCGTCTGCCAAAAAGCGACCAGCCTTTTCATTACTTTGGGCGCGGCGAAAAAGAAAACTATATTGATATGCACTATCATACAAGAATTTCCCTGTTCGAAAGCCGTCCTTCGCTTGAATATGTTCCTTATATACGACCACAGGAACATGGCAATCACACGGACACAACATTATTGAAAATTCATGGCATGAAGGTAGAAGCAGAGCAGCCATTTGAATTTGCTGTATCACAATACAGTCCTTCCGGTCTGACTGCTGCCCGGCACACAGACGAACTACAGCCGGCAGATGATCTATACGTACGCATAGACTACAAAGTCAGCGGTATCGGTTCTCACAGTTGTGGTCCGGAATTACAGGAAAAATATAAACTATCCGAAAAAAGCATTGATTTTCACTTTGTATTGTCAACGTACAACTGACATACTACCATTTACAAACTACAAGTGAGCTCGCTCAACAAACAGACTGCCATTGGTTCTGGCATCCATATACCATTTTACTAAAGTAAGCTGCTCCAGCCCAATCTCAATGCAGGTAATCAGGCACGGATGGACACAACTCCCCGTATTCATATAGGGAGTTGTATACTCCGCAGCCATCGGACGATGTGTATGACCACTGATCAGCGTACGTTCATTTTTTCTTGCCCACTCCGTAAGCCTTTTTTCTATCCGCTGTTTTGTTTTGTAATTTTTTGCCGCACTCGTCGGGTCAAGAACACCAATCTGCTCCAGTGGTTTCCAGACATACCGGACAAGGAAACGGCTGACTGGCCATAACGTTGAATTCAACAAAGATGCCTGATGACCATGCGTAAGATATAATTTTCTGCCATTGGCACAGTTTTTCAATATTAACCCGGAATAAAAGGTAATTCCCGGAAAAAGCGGCTCTTCTGTCTGGCTTGTGGCACAATAAAAAGTCCTGCACTTTTTCTCACAAAAGGAATCATGTTTTTTGACAATATCATGATTTCCATATATCATATATAATCTGTTTTCGTGATAAAACTTTGACAAAATCTTAAAAACTTCGCTGTGGACTTCCTTAATCGAATCCATATTCCGGTTCTCCCAAAGTTCGTCACCATCACCCAGCTCCACATAAATATAATCATTTTCATAATAATGTCTTAATGCGGCTATATACAGGTGTTGATTTTTCAGAAAATTATCATTATTCGTTCCATTGCCACGATGACAGTCGCTAAAAAGAACATACTTCCTTTCCGGACAGATCGGAAGCGTCGGCACATGACAAAACGCATGATCCAATCTTTTCTGATATCCCACAAAATCACCCCTTTTTTCTTGTAAAACGACGCAATTTCAATAGATGATGACATAGAAACGGCATGTAAAAATAAAGAAATAAAATTTGATCCTGTGTGCTATAACAACACCTTGTCATAAAACAAAACAAACGACAATTCAGATAATTGATCCCCTGTGCCAGCGCCCGCTGCCATCGCCGTAATAAGGAATAGTGCCCCCTGCCATCCGGATAATGAAAAAATACAGCCGTTCCATACATAAAAATATCATAAGAGTCTACTCCTTGTTCCATCAATCCCCCATAAAAAGCCTTCTGCATCTCTTTATCCGCAAAGCAGATTGAAATATCAAACGATAACTGTGACGGTTTTGAAAAGCAGCCTGGTTCAAACGTTGTAAGCCACCAATGCCTTTTTCTAAGGGATGCTATGCGATTCCCCATTCTCCACAGTTCTGTCGTTATATCTAACATCTCTCTATCATCCACTGCATGAAAGATCGTCAGTTTTCGCTCTTCCTTTGTAATAATACGATCCGTATGATAAATTCCAACTTCACATCCGCTGCAGATACCATATTGTCCTTTCCATAACTGAATGAGCCATGTCTTCCCATCGTAGTCAAAATAAACCGGAAGTGTTTCATACACCATATTAAAAAAAGAGGCTGCCCGATCATAAAGTGCGCCAAATCCAAACTGCCTCTGCCACGCATCAATCCTGCTGGAAAATACATCCCACTCCAACTCATATTCATATCCAAGAGGTTCTACAAGATCATTAAGCAGCCGGTATTTTTCACAGGCTGACATACCGCAAAGCCGGCAGAGACACTTCCGCTTTTTCCAAAAATGAATGATAGCTAAAATACACAGAATAACAACTAAGATACCCAGTAAATAGTACATAGCCATCTCCGTTCTTTTGATGTTTACTATCATATTATGAAAAATTTTGTCGAAATGTTACTGCCGGCTTTCCACCTAATATCTTTGATTTTTTTCGTCTTTGCTATACTCCTCAAACAATGCCAGACACTCCTCATGCTGTATTTGTGTCTGCGTCAGCAAATCCTTCTCACCATTTAAATAATCATAGAAAATATCATCACGGAACCCGATCTTATCGGTATCCACCCTGTCACATCCATAAAAAACAGCCTTAATATTTGACCAAAGGATTCCACCCAGACACATCGGACATGGCTCCGCCGTCGTATATAACTCACACCCGGATAGATCATGTGTTCCTAAATTCTGACACGCATCACGAATTGCTTCCATTTCACCATGACAAGTCGGATCTTTTTTGTACAAAACGCGGTTATGTCCACGGCCCACGATCGTTCCATCTTTTACAACTACCGAACCAAATGGACCTCCATGTCCCTGACGGATTCCATCATAGGCTTCCTGCAGCGCTTCCTTCATATAATCCATTCACATCTCTCCTTATTATAACAATGACGCTCTCAGCTCTTCCCCGCTCTTCGCGCTCAGATACGCTGGCGCAATGTCAAATACCGTCTTACAGCCGCTCTGTCCTTCTTTTGCCAGACGATGTGCCGCACGGGCATATGCGATGAGAACACTGGAAGTAAATTCCGGATTGGAGTCAAGTTTTAAACGATACTCAATAAGATGTTTATTTTCTTTATTCCATCCGGTAACACCACTTCTCAGGACAAGCCCGCCATGGGGGATACCGCTGTGATTTTTCTTGAGCTCTTCTTCTGAAATAAAATGCACGGTCGTATCATAGTCAGAAAAATAATTTGGCATTGTCTTAATCTCTTCTTCTACACGCTTTGCATCGGCACCCTCTTCCAAAACAACAAAACATTCTCTCGTATGCTTTTCTCTGGTTGTAAATTCAGGATTGCTTCCCGAACGGACTTCCTCAAGGGCGCGTTCAACCGGAATCGTATACTGTTTTGCATCCTTTACACCATCTATCCGGCGGATTGCATCGGAATGACCCTGGCTGACACCTTTCCCCCAGAACGTATAATCATTTCCTTCCGGCAGCAGGGCATTTCCATACAAGCGGTTCAAAGAGAACATGCCCGGATCCCAGCCGACAGAAATAATTCCTACATGATTGCTTTCTTTTGCCGCTGCATCCACATGAGCAAAATGCTCCGGTATCCGTGCATGCGTATCAAAACTGTCGATCACATTAAAATACTTCACATACTCCGGTGTCTGCTCCGGCAGATCTGTGGCACTTCCTCCACACAAGATCATAACATCAATTTTGTCTGACCAGTCCCTGACATTCTCAACCGAAGCAACTGCTGCACTCTCGGTAAGAATCGACACCGACGACGGGTCTCTTCTGGTAAATACGGCAGCCAGTTCCATATCATCATTCTGGCGGACCGCACATTCTACCCCACGTCCCAGATTTCCATAACCAATAATTCCTATTCTTGTACTCATTTCTCTATTCCTTCCTTTCCAAAATAAATTAGATTATTTAATATCTAAATGCTCAACCATCTTCATTCCTTCACAAAGACGTTTCGCACGTTCTACCGTCTTTTTGTTGGCAAGCTGTTGTGGCTCATGCGCATCCATACCAATTATAACACGGTTTCCAACCTCTTTTGCAATCTGCCAGAATACCGGATTCGGATAATTCCGATGCATTTTCATCCCTAAAATATTCATCTCAATAATACAATCCATCTCTTTCAATGTTTCACAAAGACGGCGCATCTCTCTTTTGTATATTCCGTCATCACCAATATAGTGAATCAGATCCGGATGTGCCAGATAACGATACCGACCCGACCGCATCCCTTCGATACAAAGGTCAACATACCCAGTCAGTTTATCCTCACTCTTTGTTTCCTTCCCGGCATAATTTTCATAACTCTCTGCCCCTACATAATGCTGTCCGAGAATCATATAATCCACAGGAAACTCTCTTAAAAATTTATCCTGCGCCTCCATCAGCGGTGGCAGATATTCCGCTTCGAATCCAATCAGTATCTCAATATCTTTCTTATACTCCTCTCTCAGACGTTCCAGAGAGGAAAAATATTCATCTGTTTCTGAAGCAGTCATACGGATCGTTGATACAAAACCATCTGAAAAAATCCACGGACAATGGTCAGAAAAACCCAAAGCCTCAAACCCTGCTCCAATCGCAGCTTCTATATACTCACGGTCTTCGCCATAAGCATGATGACAACGTTTAGTATGTGTATGGTAATTAGCTGACATAACCTTCTCCATTCTGAATCAGTACAGAAATATTGTACCGTTCTTCTTTGTAATCCTTGATGCAGAGGCCAAACAGTCTTTTGCCCCTGATATCATCCTTTCAAATTATAGCACTTTTTTTGTGAAATGAAAATAGAATAAATTTTCGTAATATGCTATAATAAAAAATCATGAAAAACAATTATCAGGAGGATTCTATATGAGAACAATCGGCTTAATTGGTGCTATGGATGAAGAAGTTGCCATTCTCAAGCAGCATATGAAAGATACCCATGAAAAGACAAAAGCAGGCATGTCCTTTATTCATGGAAATCTATGGAATATTGATACTGTCGTTGTTGTAAGTGGTATTGGAAAAGTAAATATGGCCATCTGCACACAGATTTTAATTGATGAATATGAAGTAGATACCGTCATCAATACCGGTGTCGCAGGATCTCTTAACAACGGATTGGATATTGGCGACATTGTATTATCCGAATGTGCCCAGCAGCATGATATGGACGTATCCCCGCTTGGGGACCCGGTCGGAACAATCCCACGTATGGATGTATCCATCTTCCCGGCTGATAAAAATCTCCTTGCTCTTGCCAGAACAGCATGTGAGAAAGCAAATCCCGACATTCACTGCCACACAGGAAAGGTTGTCAGTGGCGATCAGTTTATTGCCAGTGCCGATAAAAAGAACTACCTCATCCAGACTTTCCACGGAGATTGTGCCGAGATGGAGGGAGCTGCCATGGCACAGGTTGCCTACCTCAACAAAGTTCCTTTCCTGATCATTCGCGCTATCTCAGATAAAGCAGATAATTCCGGACATATGGACTACCCGGCATTTGCCAGACAGGCAATCGTGCATACGACGAGTCTGTTACGGGAATTATATCAAATGTTATAAAGCACATTAGTTAACGAGGTGAAAGCATGGCAGAAGAAAAATGTTATATGTGTATTGATCTAAAATCATTTTATGCATCAGTGGAATGTGTAGAACGAAAGCTGGATCCCCTCACAACCAACCTTGTCGTGGCAGATCCGACACGTTCTGAAAAGACAATCTGCCTTGCTATCTCACCCTCAATGAAGGCACTGGGTATTCCTAACCGATGCCGTGTTTTTCAGATTCCGGCAAGTGTTGACTATATCATGGCACCGCCAAGAATGAAACGATATATTGAATATTCCGCTGATATTTACAGCATTTATCTGAAATACATCGCAAAAGAGGATATCCATGTGTACTCCATTGATGAAGTTTTTCTTGATGTCACGAATTATCTGTCACTCTATAAAATGTCTCCTAATGAACTCGGTAAAACGATCATGGATGATATTCTTCACACGACAGGCATTACTGCCACCTGTGGTATCGGCACAAATCTTTATCTGGCAAAGATTGCCCTGGATATTACAGCAAAACATGTCGATGATCACATTGGTTACCTGACGGAGAGCAGTTATCAACAAAGTTTATGGAACCATCAACCAATTACTGACTTCTGGCGTATAGGCGCAGGAATAGCCAGACGGCTTTCTTCACTTGGAATTTTGACAATGGGAGACATCGCCCACTATGACGAAGATGCACTTTATAAGTTATTTGGCATTGATGCGGAATTACTGATTGACCACGCCTGGGGCAAAGAACCAACAACGATTGCAGATATCAAGCATTACAAACCACAAAATAACTCTCTTAGCAGCGGGCAGGTTCTTCCTCGTGATTATGCATTTGAAGAAGGAGCGTTGATCATCAAAGAAATGTCAGACCTGCTTACCTTAGATATGGTAGACAAAGGTCTTATCACCTCTTCCATCACACTGCATGTTGGTTATTCGAATTTATATCAGAACAAACCGGCGCATGGAACTACCTCCTTAGAAACAGCAACTAGCTCAACAAAACGACTGATGAACGAATGTGAAACACTTTACCGCCGTATTGTAAATCCTGCCGTCCCAATCCGACGTATTACACTTACGTACAACAACGTAGTAGAGGAAACTTATCAACAATACGATCTTCTTACCGATCCAATCGAACGAGAGCGGGAACACAGGCTTCAGCTTACTATTCTGGACATCAAAAAAAAATATGGAAAAAATGCACTCATGAAAGGTATGAATCTGCAAAAAGGTGCAACCGCCATTGAGCGGAATCAACAGATTGGAGGACACAAAAGTGGCGAATAACACTCCACATATGCGGATGTCGCAGGCAGACCGCGCAAAACAGTTTATGCCGTTTGCCGCACTTAAAGGACTTCCGGAAGCCCTGGCACAGAAAGAAAAAATTCTTGTTCCCAGGAAAGAATTATCAGAAGAATATCGCGATGAATTAGATCGTCGATTCCGGCAGATCCGATACAAAGATATTGTATCGATCGTGTATTATGACGAGGAAGATTCCGGTCAACAGCTCCTGTCACAAAAAAAGATAACCGGCATGGTATCTAAGATTGACACCACCGCCGGCTATATACAGATCGTTCATACAAAAATTTCTTTTGATACAATCACAGAGATTGAGTTGGCGCATTAATGAAAGGTAATGATATCTTCCGGTGATTTTCTTTTCGGCATATCCGGATTCTGTTCGCCATAACCAAGTGCAATAACTGATACAATCGTCTCAGCTTCCGGAATTTGTAATGTCTCACGAATCTTTGCCTCATCACGGATTCCCATGATCAATGTATCTAACCCCATTTCCTTTGCTTTCAGAACAAAGTTTTCATTATGCAGCCCCAGGTCATAAAATCCCCAGCCATTACCGGCTTCGTTATCCGGCTGTCCCTCACGATTAAATCCTGCCCTGTTTGCCACGAAAGTTGTAACAACAAGAGCCGCTCCTTCCGCATTTTTCGCATTAAATTCCGGAAGACAATCCGAAAGCATTTTCTTTGTCATCTCATCGGACAATACAACATGATATCTGGCAGTCTGGGAATTTTTCCAGGATGGCGCCAGAATAGCAGCGCTTACCAATTCCTCTACCTGCTCTTTGCTAACTTTCTTTGCTGCATCATACTTGCGAACACTTCTTCTCGCCTCTAATACTTTTTGTAATTCCATTTTATTGCCTCCTTGAATAATTTATTTTTAATTTTATAACTCGCATATTTTTTCTTTTGGCAGCCAGCGGCGGAAAATCTGATACGCCTGCTCCAGTATAATAGGTTTCGACAGATAATCATCCATTCCCTGATGGAACAACTCTTTCTTATTATCTGTCATAATATCTGCCGTTAGTGCAACAATCGGAGTCTTTATATTCTGGTTATCTGTCATCCCGCGTATCTTTTGCGTTGTCTGAACGCCATCCAATCCCGGCATATAATAGTCCATAAAGATAATATCATACTTATTTTCTCTTGTCTTATTAATCGCTTCATAACCATCGTTTGCCAGATCAACTTTCACACATAACGGCCGGAACAAAGCCTGTGCCACCTTGAGATTAATCCTTGTATCATCAACAATCAATATGTTTGCTTCCGGCGCCGTAAACGGTTTGGCATCTGCCGGATCATCTTCTCCCTCTTCATACATGAAATCTTCCAGCCTGCCAGCCGGACGCCAGTCCATAACCTCCTGTATAACCGTAAAAGAAAATGTACTTCCCTTGCCATACTCACTGTCAACGTCAACTTCTCCATCCATCAGATCTACCAATTGCTTACTGATAGCAAGCCCCAGACCGGTCCCCTCTTTGTGATGGTTTGTCTTCGTGTCAACTTGTACATAAGATTTAAACAGTTTGCCAATATCCTCTTCTTTAATTCCTATTCCGGTATCTTTTACTGAGAATTTCATCCGGCAGGTAGTTTCATCTATCTTCTCATAATCAAAGTAAATATCAACCGAGCCTTCATCCGTATACTTTATCGAATTGGTACAGAAATTGATCATCACCTGCTTTAAACGGACAACATCACCTTTTAATCGGGAAGGAAAATTCTCCGAAATGTGAAGTGATAAATTCAGCTTATTGTTATTTCTTGCTTTAATGATCTCCATCAAATCATTAACCATAGACAGCGTATGATATTTTTCTGTCACAATATCAATCTTTCCTGCTTCAATCTTAGAAAAATCAAGAATATCATTAACGAGGGACAACAGCCCAAACGAAGATGACTGAACCGTTTTCAGACATTTTCTGATGTTATCATCCATATCCTCCCTAAGAGCAACTTCTGTCATTCCCACAATCGCATTCATCGGAGTCCGGATCTCGTGTGTCATCGTAGACAGAAACAGACTCTTTTCCTTATTCGCTTGTTCCGCATGAAGTTTTGTAATATAAGCAGATATCATATTAACAACTTCGGATAACAATATCTTATCCACTAATGTATATGGGGTATCCTCATACTTGTCAAAATATACAGCTCCATTATAATCACCATCGGTTAACGTTGGTATCCAGAGAGAAGCACCAAGAACCGCATCCTGCACTTTCGTATCAATTCGCAGCCATCTGTCCCTGCCACAGGAATAAATCTCATGTTTCGGATTCACCTCAATATATCCATATTGATCATAAATACGGGCAATGGCCGAAATCGCCTCCCTGCCGATATCTTTCATAAATTCTATCAGTTCCATATCTTTTCTTACATTCCACTGATATGTTAGTTCATTCGTTCCATCCGTAAGATCGGTTTCAAATACCCCGATCCGGTCAAGGAGAAAGAACGATGCAATCTGCGCCAGAACTTCTTTTAATGTTGCATCCAGATCTGCCGTATATTTCAAGGAATCCATCATTCTAACAAGGAACTGGTGTCCCCTTGCCAGCTTTGCAAATTCTTCCTCGCCGAATTCCTGACTGCCATCCATGATATAATCATAGAAGGACTTCTTCTTTTCCTGTAGCACATCCAGATACATATCGGAAACACGTTGCTTCTGCAGGCTTGCCTGTGTCACTTTTACCTGGGTGATATCGTGCATCTTACCTATTACACTAACCAGTTTTTCCCCATCACGCATCAAAAAACTCTCGCAAGAATACCACAAAGGGACCACAACTCCGTCCTCTTCATATGAAAAATCTAATTCATACTTTCGAATTCCTTCTTCTGTACTCTCCATCAACTGGTTCATAAATTTCTGCATCTGTGGATACTTACTCACCATATCGTCGTACTTTTTAACCTCGATCGGAATATTTTCCACGCCTTTTTTTGCATAGATTGAGCGATTGGCAGAATATTTTCCCTCTTCCAACCAGTATTGGAAGATAACATCCTCAGTTCCTTCTACCAGAAGCTGATAACGATAATCCTGTTCCTTTAACTGAATGTACGAATCATGCTGTTTCTTCATAATTGATATCGCGCGGTTCATAATCTGGCTCAAAAAAAGCGCTATAACAATATACTCAATGGAAAATCCAATCATATAAGCAATAAACGTCTCATTATGGCTCCATCCTTTATAAATGACTTCCATCTTTCCTGCGGAATTGATATAGACAGCAATGCTCATAATTATGTAAGAAAAGGTTGCACATATAATTGTAAACTTATGATCAAAATACAGACAACTCGCAACCGGTACCGCTACAAACGTGATATAAATACCAATACCATTAAAACATCCCAGAAGTCCGACTAATAATGCCATCCAGAAAAACATATAATACTTTAAAAATTCATCCGGGACACCACACTGGTACAAAATGATCGGAGAAAATGTTGTAATAAGTCCTACACTTGCTATAATAGCAACCAATGACGATGAAAAAGTAAATATATCTATAGCATTTAATATTAAAAGTGATATCATGGAAAACGAGCAAAAGGCAAGTGTTACTGCTATTTTCCGATTTATCTTTTTCGTATTACTCTCTAACATTTTTTTCCTTTCTCTTCGCTTTCTTAAAATTTTTTAAAAATTCGATAAATTCATCCATCGGAAGCGGTCGTGAATAATAAAATCCTTGTATGTAATCTATTCCTTCCTGATTCATTCCCTGTTGTTCTTCCTCTGTCTCAATTCCCTCTGCCACCAGTTTAAGATCCATGTCATGCGCCATATTTACAACCGCTCTGACGACATGCTTTGCCTTCGGTGACATAAAAAACGCCTTTGACATATCATAATCCAGTTTAACCGTCGATACCGGCATCTCAACAACATACATGAGATTTGATTCACCTTTTCCAAAATCATCTAAGGAAAAAGAGAACCCATAATCAATCAATTCTTTCATATTTTCTAACAATTTCGCTCTGGCACTGATCGAAGCGGTCTCCGTAATCTCAAAATTAATCAGACCAGGATCAACATCATATTTTTCAATGATTGAAATAAGTTTATCCGCCAGATCACTATTCTCACACTGAATAACAGAAAGATTTATCTCTATATAGCATAAACCATATTGCTGTATATCATTTTCCTTTAAAAACTGACACACTTTTTCGATGACCCGTTCACCCAGCTCAAGAATCTGACCACTGTCCTCAGCAATCGGAATAAAAGTTCCCGGTGCGATCAATTTCCCATTTTTCTTTCTGATACGAACCAGTGCCTCAGCAGATATAAAGCATTTTTTCTTATTAGAATAGATTGGCTGCAGGAAAACTTCCACCCGGTCCTCTGCCAGGGCACATGTAATCTCCTGCTGAACAAGATAATGATCTTTATATTCTTTTATCATTTCATGATCTGCGGTGAAAATCTGACCATTATTTTCTATATGTTCTGACCGGATATGCGAGAGGAAATGAGAAAACTCATACACATCACCAAAATCATCCGTCAACGGAGCAAGAATAAGTTTTGTGTTTTTACGGAAGGTATCCGTGCAGCAAAACTTCTCTATTATCTTTTCCCCTGCAGCTTTCAGGCTGTCTTCATTCTTGCTGATCAGCATAAGGCCGTACGATATATTTTTAAATACCCGTATATCCTGATAAGGATATATCAGGCGAAGAATCTTCTGCAAAACCTCATAAGCATCTAATCCCTGATCTTCCAGCACATTCGAATTTTCAAATGAAATATCCAGTACACTAACGCGAGTCTGATCCTCCAGCATAGCTTTTAAATATTCTGTAAGTGCATAAGAATTAAAGCAACCCAATCTTCGTTCATGATACACCTCCGGATTTTCCATAATGGCAAAGAGTATCAACACGCCAATAGAACTGGCAAACCCTACGATCAATAAACTATTATTAAAAAACTGAATAACCGCACTCATAATCCAGATTACCATCCACATAATAACAGCAAATGCCCTTCGTGGGTTTAAACGTTTATAAAAAGCTCCTGCCAATATAAGCGTTGTTACTATATAAATTGCCACCAGAATATATACACATATGACAGCGTGTCCATATGTATAAATCTGATTTCCCTGATTATAAATGTGAATGGGAAAAAGAAACGTAACCAAACTAGCCATTAGCGTAAAAATGGATATTTTGTAATCAATCTTCCGATGATCTTTTTTCGGACAAAGATCTGCCAGTACATAGACAAGCGCTGCATTCGCTGCCCAGATCAATGTAATGACATAACACTTACATATCAGCCGAACCAAAATTAAAGGCAGACTCTCTGAATAATAGATAGCACATAAAGAAAGGATGTCTAATAACGCACTGACGATAATAATACATAAAGCCCTATAAAAAAGTCGTTCTTTATATAATTTTAAAGTTTTGTGACTTTTGTAAAAAATAAATATCAACAGCAGAATGATTAAACCACAAATCTGAAATCGTGTATTCATATCACATCCTCCTCTCCTGCTTTCTATTTAATCATAGCCACTATCCGATTGTCAACGCTTTCATTTTACCTTTTCTTATGCTAATTGCATATTTTTTGTTATTAATGCCCATACTATCACAAAACCTATAAGGAGGCTAATTTATGCAATTAACAGAACAGGAAAAAACAGTTATCAAAGATCTTCAGACCCAGGAGCAGACTTGTATTGAAAAATACCGCTTTTATGAGTCATCTGCCAAAGATCCGGAATTAAAAAATCTGTTTCACCGTATTGGTGATGAAGAACAGGAACACTTCGATTCCCTCAGTCAGGTATTAAAAGGTGATGTTCCTGATGTTCAGGCCGCCAGAAGCGGAATGGAAGATTTCAAACCATCCACAACGTATGCTTCCGGTAACAATTCAGAGGATAAACGCCATGACCAGTTTCTTTGCACAGACTGTATTGCAACAGAAAAACTTGTGTCCGGTACCTACAACACCGAATTATTCTCATTTGGCGCTGCTGCGATCCGCCGGTTACTCAATCACATTCAGACAGAAGAGCAGAATCACGCTGAAATGATCTACAAATACAAAACAGCAAACGGTATGGCATAACGTACTTTGTGCATTGTATACTCAAGAAAGCGAAGGGTAACATTCCGGTACCCTTCGCAATTCTTTTACATAAAAGCCTGTTTTAATGCCTGTAATTCTTTCTTTGTAATACGGAAGATCGTTCCATGACGTTTCTTTAGCTGATCGAAGGAATACTCATCCGAAGCCAGCAATTTCCAGGATTTCCTTTCATTCTTTGCATCTTCCATATCTGTCGTTTTAAGTGGCAGATATCCGCCATCAACCATATATTGATCTGCCATGATCCCATATTCCGGAACAGCCGGATCTGCCCAGTCTTTTTTGTTATACTGAAATAATTCCGGTCCTTCCAGATCGCCATTATTCAGCCCCCTGATTGAGAGTCCCGATATATCTAGTCCCAGTTCATCCAGATCAAGTACTTTTTTCCAACTGTCCGGATCTAACAAAGACTTCGTCTTCATGATCCGAATACCGCCATTCTCCTCATCATTACCGCCATCTTTCGATGCGCTGTAATAAACATCTCCCACTTTTAGTACAGTGGTATCGATAATCTCCCTTTCCATCCCATTTTTTTCCCCATCTATTTGATTATCAATGAATATTCTCGTATCAGAAAAATGGACAAAATCTCTTGTCGCAACATAATAAATAGCATTTGGTTTTACCTTATGCTTCGTAGCCGGATTCATAATACTGGAAGCAAAGAAAATAATATATTCTCCTGTCTCATCATCATAGATCATCTCCGGTGCCCATGCCATCCCGGCATTTTCCGGTGCCACATCCATCATCTTAGGCTCTTTCCAATGTACAAGATCCGTGGACTCCCACAAGATCAGATACCGGCTTCCCGTCGTACTGGCATCACAATATCCCTGTTCGTTCTGCAGCCAGCCCCCCCGGTGAAAGATGCTGAGATCTGTAGCTACAAGAAAGTAGCGGTCCCCTTCGTGGGAACGATAAAGATAGGGATCGCGGACCCCTTTCTCCCCAACATCACTAACCAGTACCGGTCTGCCATCATTCATATCTTTAAAGTTTAAACCATCTTCACTGATGGCAAAATAAATCTGCTCGCCCTTATCACTGCCTTCTCCGATAAAATGCCCAAACAAATATCCCTCATAATCTTCTTCCTCAATCGGTTCCGGTGCCTGCAGCACAGTAACTTCGATTTTCTTCTCGGCAGTTTCCTCTCCCAAAGCGATCGTGGCTGTCAATAGAACCTTTTTCTCCTTCTGTCCCCTGGTAACTACTCCTGCTTTCAATTTCCCCTGATCTTTATCCGTGATGACCGCGGCATCACTGCTCTTCCATGAAATCCGCGCTTCACCCAGCTCTTCCGGCAACGTAATATTACCACGGATTTCCGACGCATCCGGAATACAGATTTCCTCTAATACCTTTTGCATTTTTTCTGAATAACTCAAGTCGTCACCTCTCATGTCTTTTTTTCTACCATATCATATTTTCCTATTGTATACAACACCATCTATGATATACTTATAAATGTTTGCAGGAATTGCAAAAAATGAACGCATCCGGCAAACATCTATTAATGTTAAACAATAACGAACACAGGAGGGAATCATGAAAAAAGGAATCAGACTATTCGCCACTGCCTTGTCACTCAGTCTTCTACTGAATGGAATGACCGGCACAGCAAAACAAACAAAAAAAGTTACGGTCAAGCAAAAGAAATTATCCCTGCAGATGGGAAACAAAAAAAAGATCGTATTAAAAAACAAAAAGAAAAACGCTGTCTATTTATTTAAGTCTGCTAACAAAGGGATTGCATCCGTTTCCAAAAAAGGAGTGGTAACTGGGAAAAAAGCAGGAAAAACAAAAATAACTGTTTGGCAAAAATACAAAAAAAAGAAGAAAAAAATTGGTCAGGTTTTTATCTCTGTGAAAATCTCCAACAAAAAAGTTTCTTCCCCTGCACCAACCGCACAGATAACAGCAAACAGCAGCACATCACCAACAGTTTCGCCGACACCAACTTCTACTGCTGCCAATACACCTGCTCCGACAGCAACGCCAATCATTGCGCCAACACCGACACCAATCGGTCCGGCTGGTTTTGAGGTTCCAGTAGGTTATGACAAAGCGAATAAAGAAAATTCATCTTATTATGGAAAAAAAGAGACGAAAACTTACTATTCCACCACAACCAGTAAGAACCGTAAAGTAAATATCATCGTTCCGGCAGGATACACTACAAGCAAAAAATATCCGGTTCTTTACCTGCTTCACGGCATCGGTGGTGATGAAAATGAATGGATGACCGGAAGTCCGCAATACATAATTGGAAACCTGCTTGCCAAAGGAGCAGCAAAAGAAATGATCGTTGTCATACCTAACTGCCGTGCCCGTGCAAGCGATGCGGCAACAAACGAATATTCTCTGGAACATTATGCTGCTTTTGACAACTTTATCAATGATCTGCGTGACAACCTGATGCCTTATGTAAAACAAAACTATTCCATTGCCGAAGGCCGTGAGAATACGGCAATTGCCGGTTATTCTATGGGTGGACGAGAATCCCTCAATATTGGACTTCATATGCCGGAAACGTTTGGTTATATTGCGTCTTTTAGTCCCGGATATGGTGTTTTTTCCTATGAGGCAAACGGTGTAAAAGAAGAGGGACTTTTTACGGATGATAATTTCCTATTACCGGACGCCTATAAAGACAACACCTTACTACTGATCAATAACGGCAGCTCCGAGGGTGGTGGAGCTCTTACAATCGGAGGCAGATGCCACAATGATCTGACAAACCATAACATACCTCATATGTTTTATGTAACACCGGGTGGTCATGAAATGAAAGTATGGAAACACGGTCTGTATAATTTTGTGAAAAGAATTTTCTAACAACAAAAAACAATCCGCTGGAAACTGGTTCCGGCGGATTGTTTTTTATTATTTAATTGTAATCGTCTTAGTCGCTTTTAACTTACCAACTTTAACTGTTACCTTTACTTTACCCTTCTTACGTGCTTTCAATACAACCTTTGTTGCTGATTTCTTTTTCAGTTTTGCCAGTTTCTTCTTATTAACACTCCATTTTGCTTTTCCTTTCACATTCTTTTTCTTTACTGTCAATGTGATCGTCTTGCCCTTTTTCACCGATTTCTTACCCGTGATTGAAATAGATACCTTTTTCTTTGAAGAGTTTGACGATTTTGGTGTCGCAGTATTCTGTGAAGAACCGGAATTATTATTTGTGATATTTGTATTATTGTTATTCTTTGGCGTATCGTCCTTTTTCACATCATCTTCTTTTACTTTGATGACAACCGAGTAGTCCCTTACTGTCTTATGATCTTCTGCATATACTTTTACTTTCAGTGAAAGCGGAGCAGCCGTAAGCTCATATGTCTGCTGTTTTGTATCATCTACAAGTTTATCATTAACATACAGCAGACCAAACTGATCGGCAATACCATATTTCAAAGCTACCGAAGTTGTTCCCTTCGGCACAACGATCGTAAATGTGTCATTGGCACTGCTTACTTCACCAGCCGAGCTTGTCAAAGTATTCAGGACAGCCTGATCACTAAAACTCTGTGTCATATATAAACCGCCTACCAGACGTGCGCTGTCTTCTGCGTCAGAACCACTTTCAAATCGTACCGACACTACGGTATATTCTTTTGTATCTCCTTCCGGCACGATCTTCTTCACATTTTTCTTCAATACATCATCCGGAATATTAATATATTCGGTATAGAAGGCTGCCGTTCCGTCATATGCCAGTTTTTTGCTGGCGATCTGCTTATCACCGACCATGACCTTAATTGTTTTTCCATTGTCTTCTTTCGCAAACTGGCATAACAAAGCGTTACCTTTATCCGGATTTACAATAAAGTTATAAGTGAAATATCCACCTGCTTTTGCATACCGTGTACTTCCGCCATCCGTAATCGTGCCGGCAACTGAGTCTTTTTCCTGTAACTGATGAATGACATCTGTTTCGTACTGTCCATATCCCGGCTGCGTAGAATCAAGAATACTGGCATCAAGACGTCCGTTTTCTTTTGCTGTAAGGATCTGTTTTTCGTCACTCTCTGTATACTTTGTATCAAAATACCAGTAAATTCCATAACGCTCATCATTTAATTTGTTAAATGGAACGAACTGCAATCCACCATTAAATGTTGTGTCCGCATTGGTTCCCTTCAATTTAAATGCTAAGGTACCACTCGTTGTATCTTTCACAAGATAATTGTCAATATGATCGATAAATTCAATCGTCGACATATCTTCCTGAATGGTTAATGTTTCATTTCCCAATGGTGTTGCCGCTTTTGACTCACCATATTTGATCGTAATCTTCTGATTCTGATCACCAACTACTTTATATAATGGGGCTGTCAGATTAGCACCTGCCCAGGTAGTTGAAGCCATCTTTGCTTTTCCTAATCTGGCTGCAAGAACAGTCGGACCATAACGGAACGCAAATACCGTATTGTTATCCGGAAGCCCGAAAGCTTCTACTGACATCGGATATTCCATTGTAACAACATCCCCATCTTTCCACTCACGCTCAAGAAGAATGTAACCACCTGAGCTGAATGCCGCTTTCTCTTCCTGACCATTTACCGTAACAACAGCTTTGCCATGCATCCAGTCCGGAACGCGCAATGCCAATGCTGCGGAAGGAATTGTACTGCCACCTTTTGCATTAATTGTAAATGTCGCTTTGTCTGATTTCGTTACATCTGACTTCTGAGTCACAACAAGATTTTTCTCTTCCCATGTTACTTTAGAAGAAACATACTGATTTACGATCAAGGTATCATTAGTATGAAAATAAATACTATCCCCCAATTTCGTAAAGTTCTCCATGCCACTTCCGGTACAGCACCAGAACATGTTTTTGGCCGGATCTTCATTACCAAATGTCTTAAAGTAACCGGTAGCCATCGGAATGAAATAAGCAGCGGCTCCACTCTCGGATTTTATAGCACCCATGATAGAGTTGCGAAGAGTTGTCTCATAATAATCCGCATATTTCTTATCACCTGTTACCTTATATAACTCTTTTGCCATTTTCAGCATATTATGTGCACAACAGCTTTCGCAGTTCGTCTGTGTTCTTGTTCCGTCCTGATTATTGTCTTTGCGGAAATGTTCCATAACACTGACGCCACCTGTTATATAGGCATGTCTTGTAACCGCTATGTCAAAGAACTTCTCTACATTTGTCAGATAAGCTTCATCATCCTTTGTTAATTCACCTGTCTGTTCCAAAACAACATATCGTTTTAAAGCACCAAGGAACTTAGGAATCGTTGTATTGGCATGTTTACCATTTAAGCAGTTTTTACCACCTTTGGCTACAGTCTTATAAAGATTAGGTTCATCAAACTTGTGCGCAGCTTCCAGATGCTTACTGTCTCTGGTGCATAAATACAACTCATACAGGCAATCATTCATTCCGCCATACTCTGTACCAAGAACCCTACCTTGTGTACCGGCATCCCATTTGCTAACACGTTTATAAATCCAGTCGCCTAACTTCTTTGCAACTTCAAGTGCCTGCTTATTACCTGTGTATTTGTAAGTATCAACAAGTCCTGTAAGCATCTTATGCATGTTATACCACGGTACCCATGTTTTTCCGGTTGTTTTACCTTCCAGAATATCAAATTGTTTTTCCACATATCCTTCCGTCTCTATCTTGGCACCAAAGATAAATCCTGTTCCTAATTTATTCTGGCACTCTGCCAGTCCTTCAATCAGTTGTTTGGATTTTTCTTTCAGATCAGCATTTCCAGTCGCTTTCACAGCCTGCGCTATCGCCGTAAGATAATGTCCGACACTATGACCGCCAAGCCAGCCATCTTCCCAGCCACCGTAAGGAGCAATTTTTTTCGTGTCAAGTCCTGCTGTCTCACGGAATCTTGATAACAGACGATCATTATCAAATTTCTTCAAAAACTCAATATCCGAATTTTGTGCTGTAAGATAATAATCATCCAGAAGTTCCACCTGATCTAGCGCAAATTCTTTGGTTGGTCCCATCTCAGACTCTGCCAGAACAACAAACGAAAACTTTCTCGTCTTTGCATAATCTCCCATCTTCACTGTTCCCTCCAAGGTAACTTCTTCATCCGCTGCTCCTTTTTTCGGTCTTGTAACCTTTCCTTCATTAGAAAGAACTGACGGATTAGAGGATTTCCAAGAAATCGTAGTTCCTGAAGCTCCTATCACTGGTAATGTAAGATCTGATGTAATATGCTTCTCCGTAAAAAGAAGGGATGCTGCATCAGACGTTACCGCCTTCTGTGTACTAACCGTGTCACTGCTTTCTGTTTCTGCTGCCTGTGCAGTCATCCCTCCACCAGATGCCGCTGTTCCTACCATCATGGCGCCTGCCAACATGATAGCCAGACCGCTCTTGGCCCATTTTTGATATCTTCTGACATTCATACGCTCAAACCTCCATACATTTTTTTAAAAACTTAGTAATCTTACTATTGCATATAGTAAGTGATAAGTAAATAAAAAAAGTGATACATTTGGTTTGAAAAAGTAAGATTATTATACTATACTATTTTTATACATTACCTGCTTACAGTTGCATTAAACGCTTTCATAAGCTAAAAGGAGGATGTTTGAAAATGGAAAATATTATAATTTCTACTGCTGCCCAGGTATCTTATAAATACAATGGTCTGTTTGAATCCAGCTCACCCGACTGGATCCATATGTCTCGGACACTGAAAGAATATCAGCTCATTATCGTAACAGAAGGTACTTTACACATAGCAGATTCAGAAAAAGACTATACGGTAAACCAAAATGAATATTTAATTTTGAAACCGGGACATCAATATGGAACGGCACCCTCCCTTTGTTCTTTCTACTGGCTTCATTTTGAATGTCCGATGTTGCACATTAAGGATGAAGCCATTATCACACTCCCCCGCTGCGGTTCTCTATCCTCTATGAACCGCATCACTGCCGTATTCTCCCAGCTTAATGATGTCAACTTTACCTACCGGGACAAACGGACAAACAACTTCTACGCAATGAATATTTTACTGGAACTATATAATCAGATACAGGAAAGTCTGTTATCACAACATTCCTTTAAGGATTATTTATTACAGAATGTAAAGAATTATATTAAATGGAATCAGGCCTATCACCTTACCGTAGCCGGTCTGGCAAACTACTTTGGCTATCATCCCAAATATCTTTCGTCGCTCTTTCACAAAGAAACCGGCATGACATTAAAGCAGTATCTCATCAATGAGACAATGGAATATGCCAAAGTAGAATTATATAACACAAACCGGAGTATTTTGTCTATCGCACTAAGCCTGGGTTTTTGTGATGGGCATGCCTTTTCTTATGCCTTCAAACATCATACCGGCATGACACCAACACAATACCGGAACAGCCACCATCCGATCTTCCGCAATAGTGACTGACGTAGTCTGCCCGCTAACTACTCAACAATATTACTGATCCATACTCCCTTTTTTATCATGCGGTATCCAATAACCACTTTTGCAATATCTGCCGCCTGTACGATTGCATATACACCGAGGATTGGCAGATCTGTAAGAAAACACAGACACAGTGCGACCGGTAATGTTACCGTCCATGAATAGACACTGTCAAAAAGAAAAGTTATCAATGTTTTTCCACCGGAACGTAACGTAAAATATAACGCATTTAAGACGCCCTGCACAGGGAAAAATAAAGCCGTAATGATGATGAACCATTGACCATAATTTCTGACCTGTTCTGACGTATCATAAAACTTCGGAAATACTCCGGAAATACTGATCAATATTACCGTAAGGAAAACACACAATATCCCGGAAAACCACATAAGCTGGAAAGCATTTTTCTTTGCCTTCTCATACTGGCTGGCACCAAGTGTCTGTCCACATAAAATTCCTACCGCTGAACCGAGCGAAACAAAGACAACGTTCAAAAGATTGCAGATTGCATTGGAAATATTAAGTCCTGAAACGATCTCCAGCCCTCTCGTTGAATAACACTGTGTCAGTGCTGCTATCCCACCGGACCACAAAAATTCATTGAAGAAGATTGGTAAGCCCTTCTTTAACATTTTTCCCATCAGGTCACGTGGAACAAGCAATGTGCGGTAAAGCCCCTGTAAAAATTCGTGTTCATGCTTTTTCAAATGAGCCCATATTACAACAATGAGCATCTCAACAACACGTGCCATAAGCGTTGCAATCGCTGCACCACGCACACCAAGCCGAGGAAATCCAAATTTACCGTAGATCAGCAGATAGTTAAACAAAATGTCTACAAAAACCGAAATAACTCCCGCGACCATCGGCTTAACACTATCTCCCGTCTCCCGCAGACTGCTTGCATAAACCTGTGTTACAACAAATGGTAAAATAGTGAATAACATAATATCCAGATATTGTATCGCATAATCCATTGTCATGCCGGCATCTACCATCGCACTTTCACCATGCAGATAAAGTCCTATCAGAGATTCACCTGCACATAGAAAAACTGCTAATCCCACAACTACGCAGGCAATACAGATCCATATCTTCATACGGACTGCATTGCGGAATCCTTCCATATTTCTCTGTCCGTAAAACTGTGCTCCATAAATCCCCGGCCCGGATATTCCCCCAAATATTGCTAAATTATACACAAAAATTAATTGTCCTACTATTGACACAGCTGTCATTGCCTCCGTACCAAGACTTCCCACCATTACATTATCCACTAAGGTAACCATGTTGGTAATACCATTCTGGATCATCATCGGTACAGCCAGACGCAATGCCCTTTTATATATCGTTTTGTCTCTCATTTCCCTTTTTACTCCTTGACCTTAATTAATACCAGCCAGGCACCCATCCTTCATCTCTCTTATTCGGATCTTCCGTTGGATTATTGACAATCGAATTAGGTGTCGATGTCGGTTTAGATGTCGGTGATACTTTTGTTTTCTCCGTTGGCTTCGCTGATAGTTTTGGTGTATCTTTCGTCGTATTTTCTGTAACTTTAGCCGACGGCTGCTGTACCGTAGATGGAGATTTTGTTTTTGCTTTCTTCACAACAATCTTGCAGACAAGAACCTTTTTTCCAATTTTTGCGCGTATCTTCGTTGTTCCTGCTTTTTTTGCTGTCACTTTTCCCTTCTTGCTCACCGTAGCAACCTTTTTTTTGGTGCTGCTCCATTTTACTTTCTTTTTGCCGGCATTTTTCACTTTCAACTGACATTTTTGCCCAACAGCAAGTGTCTTATTTTTCATGTTCAGTGCCAGAACTCTTCCTTTTGCCTGTACAACAGATGTCAGCATGACTGACACTGCCATTGTGCCTAATAGAATTGACTTTTTCATAGATTTCATTCACCCTTTCCCATTTCTTATGATGCCACAGATTATAACACAATTATCTTGAAAAGGGAAATATATCTGTGCTATAATTTTCATAAATGTAAAGGGGGAGAAATTATGAAAACAAAAAGTGGGTTTATGCTCCGGGAAGTCGCTGGTTCTTATGTCGTTGTTGCTGTTGGCGGCAGATCGGAGGAATTTAATGGAATGGTCAATCTGAATGCAAGCGGGGCTTTATTATGGAAGACTTTGGAAAAAGGGGCAGACCGCGATGGCCTGATCCGAGTACTTTTGGATCATTACGATGTATCCGAAGACCAGGCTGCGCAGGACGTTGACAAATTCATTGGCATAGTCACAGAAAATGCCTTTGTCGAAGATTAAGTCATGGCTGAAATTCATTCAACAGAAGGCTCACAAATGGTTAAAACGATTCAGGAACAAGGTAAGATCGTTACCGTTCCTGTTGGTATCAGTATGTGGCCCATGCTTAAAAACCGCAAAGATCATATCGTTATCGTCGCTGTCGACCGGCCACTGCAAAAGTACGATGTACCAATGTACCGCCGGTCTGCCACACGTTTTGTCCTTCATCGTATTATAAAGATACGTAAAGACGGTGGTTACGTAATCTGTGGAGACAATCTCTGGCGCAAGGAATATCATGTAAAAGATGAAGATATCGTTGGTGTACTTGCTGGATTTTTCAAGGGAAACCATTATATTGATTGTGAGAAAAACCGATGGTATCATGCTTATGTTTATATATGGCGTTTTCTCTATCCCATTCGCTGCTGTTTTCTGATCACTAAAGAATACAGCAGAAGACTATTTAAAAAAATAAAGAAATCGAGGAATCCAAATTAACATGTACGATTATTTTATACATATACTGCGTTCCGCTCTAAACGGAACAACACCAGATGCTCCTCCATCCGGCCTGGATTGGGAAGCTTTCTATCGTCTGGCTGATTTCCATAGTGTTGCCAACACAGTATACTATGGTATTATTTTACTGCCACAGGAGCAACAGCCGGCATCTGCTGTCCTTGCACTCTTTCGCAAGGCAATGCAGATTGTTCTTGGGCGCGAGTCCATGCAGCACTTTGAACTTCAAAATGTTATGGAGCATATGGAGGAAGCCGGTATTCCCTACCTTCCTCTCAAGGGGTGGCACTTAAAGCATCTTTATCCCCGTCCTGATATGCGTTCGATGTGTGATGTTGATGTTCTTGTCCCATCCCATGTCATGAAGCAGATTCCTGCGTTAATGAAGAAATGCGGCTTTTCTCTTGAATTACATGGTGAAAACCATGACGAATATGCAAAATCACAAACACTGACAACTGAAATTCACTGGTCTTTATTTCCGAAACGATCCCCTTATTTTGATTATTTTAAAAAATATATGGATCAAGCAGTTCCTGTTACGGAGGGAAAACAAGAACAGAAATTATCCGATGAAGATTTTTATATTCATTTGATTGGACATATGGCAAAACATTTTCGTGGTGGAGGAACCGGCGTACGCTCCATTATGGATATTTATGAATACCGGAAAGCCTATGGAGATACTCTTGACCAGACATATCTTGACAAAGAATTAGACAAACTGGGACTACGCGGATTTGCCCATGCTGCGGAAGAGCTGGCACAATCCTGGTTTTCGCAGAACCCTGACGTTGACCGCAACAGCCATCCGAAGATGGCTCTCCATATTCTTTCGGTAGGAACCTACGGCCGTATGGATGTCGGCGTATCCTCTGCTATTTCAGAAAATGATCTTAGTAAAAAGAGGTATCTGCTTCAACGCTTTTTCCCAAACTTAACATTTATGCAGATGCAATATCGTATCTTAGAAAAGCTTCCTTTTCTTCTTCCTGTTTTTTGGGTTGTACGTGGTTTCCGAAGCATCTTTTTACGTACTGATAAGTTTAAAAACGAATTACACTCCATCCGTACGATTGATGAGCAGGAACGGAACCACATAAAAGAAATCTGGATTGACAGTGGACTTCAGGATTAGAAGGAAAGGATATTACAATGGCATTTAAGTGGATCATCAAGCAATCTAAATCACAGATACCGGCATTGATCATCGTTACTTTAATCAACGGTATTTATGCTTTTTTCAGCGTGGCATTTGCCTTGCTGTGCCGCGGAATCATAGACAGTGCCGTTTCTCATAATAAACATGCCCTGATCTGGTACGGGACTGCCATGTTTTTTGCCATACTTGCTGCCTTTGCTCTCCGCATCGGTGGCAACAGCATGTCAGAACGAATTCATGTCCGTCTGGAAATACTCTATCGAAACCATTTATTAAAAACGCTGATCCACAAGGAATATCAATCGATTGGCTCCTTTCATAGTGGAGAATTGCTCAATCGTATGTTTAACGACACACAGGTTATTTGTGATGGTATGACTACGATCCTGCCAAATTTTGTTCTTATGGTAACAAAGGGCATCTGTGCTGTTACTGTTTTGTTTGTATTGAGTCCTCGTTTTACCTTCATCTTTTTCCTTGGTGGTATCTTGCTTATTGGCATAACTGCCGTCTTTCGTAACCGAATGAAGTCACTTCACAAAAGGGTACAGGAACGCTCTGGCAAGGTTCGCTCTTTCCTACAGGAAATGACAGAAAGCCTTCTGATCGTCAAAGTATTTGCAACCGAAAAGAAAATGTTTAATCACGCATCGGAGCTTCAGGAGGATTACTATCAGACACAGATGAAACGACGCCGTCTGAGTATTATCGCCGGAGCCGGCGTAGGATTTGCCTTTGAATTTGCCTATCTTTTTGCACTTCTACTAGGCGCAAACGGCATCATGACCGGAACAATGACCTATGGAACATTGACGGCTGTTCTACAGCTTGTCGGACAGGTACAACAGCCGTTTACCAATCTATCCGGTCTTTTACCGAGATATTATTCCATGATTGCATCGGCCGAACGCCTCATGGAACTGGAACAGCTTCCGGATGAAAAGGAACAGGCATTGATCATCCCTTCCTCAATCTATGAAGAGATGGATACCTTGTGTGGAGATCATCTATCCTTTTCCTATGGTCGGACCCGGGTTTTAGATCATTTATCTTTCAAAATATGTAAAGGCGATTTTGTATCGATAACCGGTCTCTCCGGAGGCGGAAAAAGCACTACATTTCTTTTACTTCTTGGCGCTTACCAGCCTCAGGAAGGAACTCTCTATCTTCAGACAAAAACCGGCAGAAAAGTTTTTTTGGGAAAAGAAACCCGTCGATTATTCGCCTATGTTCCTCAGAGAAACCACCTTTTCTCCGGTACATTAAGAGAAAATGTAACTTTTCTGAGTGATCGTGTCTCGGAAGAAGAAATAAATCGTGCTCTTCATTTATCCTGTGTAGATCAGTTTCTTGACACTCTGCCAGACGGACTCGATACCGTCATTGGCGAACAAGGACATGGTCTTTCCGAAGGTCAGGGACAACGCGTGGCAATTGCGCGTGCTTTACTAAGCGGCGCTCCCATTCTTTTACTGGATGAAGCCACAAGTGCATTGGATGAAGCCACTGAACTTGCTGTCTTAGAAAACATCTCTTCTCTCCGGGATTGTACTTGTTTTATTGTAACCCATCGAAAAGCAGCTATTTCCTTTTGCAATAAACATTTGACAATTGGAGAATAATAGGAGGATATACCATTGTTTACCATACGAATTGCTGACCTGAACATCTGCATACATAATCATTACTCTTATGTCGAGCAAATGTGTAACGGCTATCTCACCTCTGATACAAATATCGATCTTGACATAGAAGCCACTCCGGAAGAAATAAAAAAAGAACAACAGGAGGCTTCCATCTCCTGCACACCTGATTACTGTGAGAGCATCTGTATCTATCGGCAAATAAGCAGCCACCTGATCCAATATGACGCTTTCCTCATGCATGGTGCCTGCATCGAATATGATGGTAATGTCTACGCCTTCTGTGCAAAAAGTGGCACAGGAAAATCAACACATCTTCTTCTATGGAAAAAACTTTTTGGAGAAAAAGCACATATCATAAACGGTGACAAACCAATCCTGCGTCTGCGCAATGACATTTTTTATGTGTATGGCACACCGTGGTGCGGAAAAGAAGGCTGGAACATCAACACTTCAGCCCCTCTAAAAGCTATTTGCTTTCTAGAGCGTGGCATAACCAACACAATTGAACCACTTCCTGATCCTAAAGTAATGAATCGGCTCGGTCATCAGATTCTGATGCCTGTTCATCAAAATGAAATGATCCACTACTTAGACCTGATGGATCAATTGATCAGGCAGACCTCCTGCTATCTTTTGCACTGTAATATGGAAGAAGAAGCAGCAAAAGTTGCCTACGAGGGTATGAGTAAAATTTGACAATCCATTTATTATAGACTACAATATTTATTAAAATACAAAGGGGAGAATACCATGAAAAAGAAGAAAAACAGTTGGCTGACGATCGGCGCTTTTATCGTTGTAGCCATTCTCATTGCAGGAACAATATTAGGAATTATATTGGGAAGTAAAAAATCTTCATCTGATCCGGAATCAGCGACAACTCCTATTCCGATAACAACAGAAACAACAAGTGGTTCATCCAATGCCGTTTCCACTGATGACAATCAATCTTCTGTTGATGACAAAAAACAAAAATCACCATCCACAAATAATAGCAGCAGCAAATCCACCAAAATCTCAAAGAAAAGTAAAAATGGAAAGACTACTCTGACCAAAGACGATTCTGACAAGAAAAAACAAACGGAAAAAAGTCCGGTAAAAACAACATCACCAAAAAAAGATAGCTCTGACAAGAGTTTAGCCGAACAAAAGGCAACCGGACAGGACAATGAAATTTCATTTAGTGATTTTCAATAAGTATATTTTTTAATGCATCCGAACAAGATGAAACAATCTCACATAGAATGTTTCATCTTGTTTTTTTCATATTTGGGTTCTCCCTATAATGGTCTCATAAATTAAGACACTGAAAATGACATTTCTTAATGAAACTGATATACTCCCATCTTGACAGTTAAAGGAATTTCCGCTGCAAAAAACAAATGTATCTATTTTGACATATTTCCTGCCATTCCACTTTGCTTTATACTCTAACTGCCTTGTCAGCTCATGCCATGATACATCACTTATGGACTTTGCCAGATGATGGTTTTTTACCATATTTTTATCTGCAGATTTTCTGAAACAATCACTTGGTTTTCACTCATTATCTCATGAGATATCTTGTGCAGATAATCTTTTCTGGTATTTGTTATTTCTCATGGCATAATGCTATCTTTTTCTTGGTTTTATAGTAATTTTGACTCCTCTTTTCTTTATGTGCTAACTGACTTTGCAATTCTACCAGTTTCTTCTCATAGTTCTTGATCATTTTTGGATTTTCGTATTTCTTCCCATCAGAAGTAATACATAGTATTTTCCACTCGGAACCTGTGATACCGTTGCAGACTTTATCTGTCCGCTGAAATTTCTAAGCAGTTTTACATTGTCTCTATTAAAATCTACCGTTATATTTCCATTTGTAAAGTTCGTTGTGTATGCTTTATGACTGTCGTGCCTGCTCTTAAACTTCGAATATCTTTCCCATATATGATATGTCATATAGCTTTTCATCAGATTTACAATTTTACTAATAGACATTGTCGGTACTGTCTCCATCATGTAATGAACATGAGATAAATAAATTTATTCAATTATAGTTGCATATTCTTCAATTCGCTTAATTGATCTTTCATTTGATTGATAAGAGCATCTTTCTCAGCCAATAAATCTTTTGTACGTTTTTTTTCAATAGCTATACCCTGCTCAATGCCCTGCTCAATACCACGCTGAATAAAATATTCACTCAAATTACACATCTGACTCACCTCTCCTCTCATCTTCTCGTTCATTGTTATTCCAAATTCTGTTTCCAGTATTTTCAATTTATTCTCTTTTGACATAGTTTCCGAAAACAAAGTTCCCAGAAAACGATGTAATGTTTTTCTTTCCTCTTTTTCCGGGACATTTCTTCCCAATCCTATCATATAAAGATTAATGGCGTCGTATAACCCATCCCAGCTTTTTGTTCCAAACAGAATCTCTTCTTTCAGTTGGACATGAGACAGGCAATTTTCTTTACTGTTCATTACAATCCAGATTGACGTAACCGGTAAAAGATCATCATAATTCATGTTGGAAAAATTTCTTTCCTTTTGTGATGAAACCAGCCGGCAACAGTAAAAGATACCCCGGTTTATCAGGGGATATTCTTTGGTTTCCGACATCTGCGCCTCAATATTAAGAATCATTTTCTGAAGTCCGGTTTTTCGGCGAATATAGAAAACAATATCAAAGCGGCACATTCCCTCATTTATCTCTGTGTTTTCTGTATTAAAACCAATCAGCCTTTCGCCGGAAGCTGACATTGCATTGGTAAATCCCGGTTCAATGGGAACAACGCCAACATAAGGTTCTCCCTCTATTAACGAAATGATCTCATCAACCGGTATTCCTCGGAATTCTTCCAACGTATTGGAAAGCAGATGTGCAATCACCATTTTAGAACCCAGAATCCGTTTTGCCAGCTCATCATACTGACTCTTTTTGTCAGCAAGTAAAATCGACTGTTTTATTTCTGTATTTTTCAGCATACCAGCGGACAATACCTGCAGCATTATCCTTCCCCCCTTTTGGTTTTCTGGGAGATTTCCGATTCTCACGTTCTTTTCTTATCAAGAAATCTCCTGCTTTGATAAAATGATAAAAGCATAGATTTCATAAAATGAAAATAAGATAAAAGAACAAAAGATATCAAGAAATATATGCTTGTAAAGTAAGTATAATAAAGAAAAAAATGTCTGTCAACACCTATTTTTCGGTGATTTCAGCGTGATACGAAAAAAAAAATTAAACATTCAAAAAAAGTACGAATTTACACATCTAACCAAGATGCGGAATGCGCACTTTTTTAGAAAATATTTTTGGATTTAAATTGAAAACTCCCTTTAGAATAAATCTAAAAGGAGTTTTTATTTTAGCTACTTTTATAGAAAATCAACCCTTTATTGCCTTAATATAATATATTGTTTGATTTACAGGATTGCTCGCTTCTGCACTTTGTGTATTGACAATCAATTTTTTTAGTTTTTTTCCTTCAGGAAGATTAAAAGAAACAATGCCTTCTTTATTCCATTTACCCACATAATTTGTCACTATCTCTTTTCCATCGGAACCTACAAAAACTACCTGAGTTCCAGATTGTTCTTCCTCCTTATTTGGCGATTTGACTTTAAGTTCAAAATACTTGTAATCCTGATATTGTGAAGGTATTTCAATATAGGATCCTGTGTAATTATTGATATACTTAATTTCTAAACTACCATCTTCATTAAAATGAGAGTCTTCTGCCCCTTGTGGCTTAAAATTCTTAAGATCTAATGAAACAACTTTAGATAATTTTATATAATTAATTTTCATTGTTTGCGATTCATTTTCTTTTGCTTCTTGTGCATTAAGAACTATAGAACCGAGGGTTCTATCCTCTGGAACTATAGAGGAAATTACACCTTTCCCATATTTAGTTAAAATCTCTTTTCCCTCTGTATCCCTAAGAACAATTTGATTTCCACCGTTTAATTCTTCACCATGTTTACTTGAAACAACAGATATCTCGACATATTTTAAATTTTTCAGTATCGATGGCACAACAATATTTGCACCACGATAATTAGCAGTAAATTCAACACTTATACTTCCATCTTCATTTTTTGTAAGTTTATCGCCCATTGGATTAAATTCAGACAGATTAAGATTAGCAGACGTTGTCTCTTTTGATGGTGATAGACCCAAAATAGCATCATTTGATTCTATAGGAACTTCTGATCCATCAACCAATCTTACCAAAATTCCTTTATTGTTTATTTTGATTGTTGAATCAATTTTATTTAATTGTTCCACGATACCATTAATATTTTTTTCTACTTGTTCTCCAGAATTTATCTCAGTTTCTGTACCAGTAGTTTTTAAATTTCCCTGAATATTAATATCTGTCGAAAATTTATCTTGAGGTATATCTTTAATAACTGCCGTATATGTTACCACATCATTATCTTTGTCATAATCATAAATATTCCTATATTTCTCATTCTCAGTAGAAACTACAACCGCTTTATCACCAATTGAAAGTTTAATTCCACAAGACTTAGCTTTACTTGCATTTTTTACCAGAATACCTACTCTCATAGACTGGCAATTTTCCGCATTATTGTGTAATCTCAGTGTAGCACCAAGTACTTCAACCGTCGGATTCTCCTCTGCTGCCTTCACTTCTTTCGGAGCAACAGCAAATCCGGTAAGAACGATCGCCGTTGTCATTACAGTGGCCATCAGTCTTTTTGCACATTTTGTAATTATCATTACTTAATTCCCTCCTAATTCACTTCCTATAGTTTTTTTTCTTTTTCATAAATTGATTTTTCTTAAAATTATGCTTCATATTAACCATCCTAATTAAATTATATCAATTTGACTGTTTATGTTCAACAAGTTTTATCTATCGTAAAAGTAAATTATTTTTTAATATTTTTGTGTATTTTTACCAAATTTTATTTAATTATATAATATTTATTTGACAAATCTTATATTTTTGATATAATGATATTTGAAATTATGCTTATCACTATACCATCCAATATTAATTATTAAAAATGGTGAAAGGATGGATTTTTTTATGAAGAAGAATTATGTGATTCCTGAGATTTCAGTAATTCAATTTGAAAACGAGGATATCGTTACTGCAAGTACTCTTTCTGATACTGCTTCGAAGACTTCACTTTTCAGTGACAACGATATTGCTTGGAATGAACTTACTAAGTAATTTATATTTTTAGGACAGAGTTTTTTACTCTGTCCTTTTTTACTTGTTCTATTTATCTACTTATCTGGAATTTCACAACATTCCTTATACTCTTACAACTTTCATCATATTTGTCGTTCCCGACCTGCCAATCGGAACACCGGAAGTTATGATTACTGTATCATTTTTTTTGAGAAAACCGGTTCTGTGTCCCTCTTCTATCGCATGTGAAAATAAAACCATTACCTCATCTTTTTCCTGTAGTAGTAATGGTTTTACTCCCCAGGATAACGCCAGCTGCCGCCACACTTTCCGAGAAGTTGTCCCACCCAGTATTGGACAGGCAGGACGATAGCGGGAAATTTTTTTGGCAGTGCATCCGGATTTTGTCACAGCAACTATAGCAGATGCTTCCAGATCATAAGCAGTTGTACATGTTGCGTGACAGACTGCATCTGTAATATCCGGGTTTTTTTGTCTGCCATGTAAAAAAAATCTTTCTTGATAATCAATGCTTTCTTCTATTCGTTCTGCAATTTTTACCATTGTTTCAACTGCCTCTACAGGGTATTTTCCTGCAGCAGTCTCTCCAGACAACATAATAGCACTTGTTCCATCATAAATTGCATTCGCTACATCTGCTACTTCCGCTCTTGTTGGACGCGGATGATAAACCATAGATTCCAGCATTTGTGTTGCTGTAATCACCTGTTTTCCTGCCTGATATACTTTGCTGATGATCATTTTCTGACATATAGGAACCTCTTCTTCTGGCAATTCAACACCCATATCACCACGTGCAATCATAATACCATCCGAAACACGGATTATTTCATCAATATTTTCTACTCCTTCACGATTTTCTATTTTTGCAATAATCAGCATATCTGTACCGCCATGCTCACACAAAAAATCTCGAAGCTGTTCTATATCATCCGCACTTCGAACGAAAGAAGCAGCGACAAAATCAAAATCATATTTTATTCCAAAAATAAGATCCCTTTTATCTTGTTTGCTTAAATATGGAATATCTAAGTGAAGTCCCGGTATATTCACACCTTTGTAATTAGAAATTTCTCCGTCATTTTTTACCCTGCAGACAACACTCTTGTCTTGAATCTGTTCCACGTTCATCTCGATCAAACCATCATCAATCAAAATCTTCCTACCCGGTTTCATTTCTTTTGTCAGATTTTTATATGAAACATGACACTTTGTATCATCACCTAATACTTCATCTGTCGTTAAAGTAAATTGCTGTCCCTGTTTTAAAACTACCCTGCCATGTTGAAAATTTCCCAGACGGATTTCCGGTCCCTTTGTATCAAGCAACAGAGCAATCGGACGATCTATTTTCTTTTGAATTTCACGAAGCTGTTCTACTCTCTTCTTGTGAACCTCATGTGTTCCATGTGAAAAATTAAATCGTGCCACATTCATACCTCGTGTCACACATTGTTCCAAAATCTTTCCCTCATCTGTAGCCGGTCCTAAGGTACAGACAATTTTGGTTTTTGCCATGAAAACTATCTCCTTTTTCGGTAATATAGTCCTCTTTCGCTATTTCTAACCTTTCTCCGTGTCCGTTTATAATGATTTTTTCTTTCTCTTCGATCTCGTTGATTGTAGAACCACCAGATAAAGATAACGATTGCTGCACAGGCAACAAGTATTATGATTGCAATGATAATTGCTTTCTTCCACGGAAAAGGCTCCGCTTTGGCTTTCTCCACAGCGTCTGTAAACCATTCCGACATATCAATGCTGTCATTTAACGTAGGAATCGTCTTAGTATTAAAATATATTTCCGATCCACCCACTTCTTTTCCATTATAAGTATACGTTATTTTTCCGATATTTTTCTTGTTTTTTGAAATTTCTTTTGGAGTATCATACAATTCAATCTTGTTTTGCGTCTGCTGCAAGGTAATACCCTTTGGAAGCATAACGCCCGCATTTTCATCAATGGCCAGAGTACTCGCATCCAAATTATAAAAAGGACTGAATTTTGTAAACAAACTACTATTCATCAATTGCTTATTAGCATTCTTGTCAATCGAATATCTTTTATAATTTTCAAAGCAGTAATTTAAAATCTTCGTTGTGTCTGTATACTCATTTGGTTCTGTCCACGGTGAATTTGGAGCACGCATAATGACAGAAACCAAAGTCATATTGTTTTTCTTTGCATATGTAACCAATGTATAACGACATTTTGAAGTATAACCTGTCTTACCTCCCACACAATATTCATATAAATACTGTGGAAAATTACTGGCATATAACATTCCATGATGATTATGTAAAGGACGAACTCCTGTTTTATTGGTTTTCTTTGTATTATAACGTTTCGTTCCGGTAATTTTTGCAAAAGTAGGATTTTTGTACGCCTGTCTGGATATTAACGCCATATCATGTGCTGTTGTATAATGATCCTTCATCCAGAGTCCATTTGTATTTGCAAAATGTGTATTTGTGCATCCTAATTCTTTTGCCCGTTCGTTCATCATATTAACGTAATTTTCTATCGTTCCACCAACATGCTCTGCCACACCATTGCATGCTTCATTTGCTGACATAAGCAATATACCATATAAACTATCTTCCATAGATAATTTTTCGCCTGGTTTAATTTCTATATTTGAAGCTCCTGATTCCAAATTCGTTACTGCATTTCTGGAATAGGTTACTGTCTCAGAGAGTGAAGAATTTTCAATGGCAAGCATTGCCGTCATTACTTTTGTAATACTGGCAGGATACTGTCTTTTATCCATATTTTTCTGATACAAAATTGCTCCCGACTGAACATCCATGACTATAGCTGATTCTGCAGAAATCGATGGCACATTTTTTGCCTCAATTTCTCTATTAAAAACAAATAGTCCTGATAAACATAGAAAAAATAGTATAAATTGTTTTTTCATTTTTCGCCTCCAAATAAAATTATTCTATTCTATCATACACGATTTCAGATATTTTTCCAATAAATTATTTCACTTATTTTGTATTTATGTTATATTTATTACATAATGTACTGCGAATGGAGGACAATTTTACATGAGATTACGAAATATAAAAGGATCCAAAGAATTTATTGAAGCTAGTCCGTTTGTGATTCACAATCCGGAAGACTACAAAGGAAAATGGTCATCTCTTTTTAATAATAATCATCCACTTCATATAGAGATTGGTATGGGTAAGGGACAGTTTATCCATGAACTCGCAAGTAGTAATCCACAGATTAACTATATTGGAATTGAGATGTATTCCAGTGTACTTTACCGGGCACTTGAAAAGCGCGTCGAAACAGATATGGATAATCTTTTCTTTTTACGATTTGATGCTAAATATCTGAATGAAATTTTTGATAAAAATGAAGTTTCACGTATATACTTAAACTTTTCTGATCCCTGGCCTAAAGACCGCCATGCAAAGCGTCGTCTTACCAGTGCAAATTTTCTATCCATTTACGACAACATTTTAAAACCGGATGGATTGATCCAATTTAAAACAGATAATCGTGACTTATTTAATTTTTCGGTTGATACGGTTAACGAGTCCCCAGTCTGGCATATAGAAGAATTAACTTATGACCTGCATCATAGCGAATTCATAGATGGAAATATTATGACAGAATACGAAAAACGCTTTGTATCTGAAGGAAAACCGATCTGCCGTTTTGTTATTTCACGTAACTAGATCATTCACTTAAAAGTCCCCTTTTTCATAGACTAAAGAAAAAGGGGCTTTTATTATGAGTTCATCTATTCAAAGAAAAATTGCTTTTAAATTATCCCGCTGCCGAAAATGTAAAAAAATCCTTTGTATTTTTCACTCAATAGAAGAAATTAAAAAACTTTTATGCATCAAATGATGAAAATTCTTTTTTCTTGAGCTTTTTCTGAATAAAAAGTTCAAGCAGATACATGATCACGGCTACAGTCGGTACTCCGAGAAACATCCCCATCACACCAAAATACGCTCCCCCAACCGTAATTCCAAAGATCACCCAAAGAGGCTTGATTCCTGTCTGATCGCCCAGAATCTTTGGTCCAAGATAAAGTCCATCAAATTGCTGCAGTACTAAGATTAATATTGCAAAAATGATTGCCAGCTTCGGATCAATAAACAGATAAATAAAAACTCCCGGTACTGCTCCAATGATAGGTCCAAAATATGGTATCATGTTGGTTATACATACGATCAGACTAAGTAAAAGTGAATAGGGAAGCTGCAAAATTGTCATAGCAATCAGACAAATGATCCCAATAATAAGTGAATCAATTACTTTTCCAAGCAGGAAACCATTAAAAATATGATTACATTGTTTTATTGTTTTCCAACATTCAACTTCTTTATTTTTAGGAGAAAATGCATATACTACTTTTCGCAATCCATTTTTTAATTTTTTGGAATCAATTATCATATAAATAGATATAACCAATCCCATTATTACATTATATAAAGTTACAAAAAATGAGGATGATATCTGATACAAATAAGGAAACCAGTCCGTCGCCTTATTCATCACTTTGTCATACATAAAATTTTTGACATAATCAATGACTCCACGTACATCAATAAAGGGAATTTTATTGTTAATTTCATTTTCATGAGTAATCATATATTTGTAACCATTTTGTACGGATTTTCCCATATCTTTGGCACTATCTCTGACTTGTGGATAGATATATACGATAATAACGGTAAGTATTCCAATTACAATCAGATAACTAATTAACACGCTTACCATATTCTTTACTTTTTCACCTTTTTGGGAAAAAATAACATTTAGCCCTTTTTTAATAAGTGAAACAAGGGGTTTGATCAAATAAGCAAAGAAAAATCCAAAGATAAATGGCATCAATATACCTATCAATTTACCAAGTGCCATCCACACAGCACCCCAATTAGCCACAAGCATGAATACTATGGCAATTGTTGCGATAATAGCAATGACATACCAAATGTTTGTTACAATACTTCGAAGTATTTCAATACACCTATTTTTCATTTTCGAGTTTTCCTCCTATATTTTTTATTTTTTTTAAAATAATACTTGCATTTTTTATAATTATGTTATATAATATTTTTTGCGTGATAAAAGTAAGCGCCATTAGCTCAGTTGGAAGAGCACCTGACTCTTAATCAGGGTGTCCGGGGTTCGAGCCCCCGATGGCGTATTCCCGAGTCCTTGTTTGGCAGACCTGCAACTGCTGGGTGAGGGCTTTTTTTTGTGCTTTTTTACAAAATATAATTTCATCTATTTTTGCTCCTGTCACTTTTTTTAATGGAAAGGTGGCAATTATTGCCACCTTTTTCTGTTAATTTTCCATTGCCTGCTCTAATGACTGGCTTTCTTCTTCTGATAATGTAACAAATACTTCTCCTGCTTTTACTTCTTTGATATAAATATAACATCCTTCTTTATTACTATGCATAGAATTCATGATAAATCCATCGTTTTCTTTTGTTAAAAGAGTCAATACAAAACTCAATGTACCACCCACTTCTTTAAAAGCATCGTATTTTACGATTCCTATCTTTTGGTATGTCTTCAACAGGTTATCTTCAATTCCATTTAATCTTGTATCCATCTCTATTAATTTGTCATTAATATAATCCATATTTTCAAATTTTTTCTTAAAAGATTCTTCTAAACTCTTACCATTCGAATCCTGCATAAATGAACCGTATTTTTTTTTCAAAGAGCTGTTCTTTCCTATTAAAATAATACATAAAACAAATAAAATAAGTATTGCTACAATAGATCCGAGTAAAATAACATCTGTATTTAATCCAATATCACTAAATTGAAACATTTTTCTTCCTCCTATCGAACATATGTACTATTATTTAAAATATGAAACTATTTTTTCTAATTCATCCTGAGAATAATACTCTATTTCTATTTTCCCTTTATCTTCTGACTTACGATTAATTCTCACTTTAGTTCCAATCGTTTGTTTTAACTGTTCTTCAATATCACGATATACAAAATCGTTTTTTAATTCTTTTTTCTGTGTCTTTTTTGCTGGATTATTGATTGTTTTCACTATTTTTTCAATTTCTCTGACACTTAATTTATCACTAATAATTTTTTCAGCCACCTGTAACTGCTGATCTTTATCTTTTAAAGCAAGTAAAGCCCTTGCATGACCGCTGGATATTGTTTCTTCCATTAACATATCTAATACTTCATCACTAAGATTTAATAATCTAAGTGAATTTGTTATTGCTGATCTGCTTTTAGACACTCTTTGCGCTAATTCTTCCTGTTTCAAATTATATTCTTTAATCAGATTTTCATAAGCTCTAGCTTCTTCAACCGGATTAAGATCTTCTCTTTGAATATTTTCAATTAACGCAACTTCCATTATCTCTTGTGGAGAATAATCTTTAATTACAACAGGTACTTCTTTTAAACCTGCCAATTTTGCAGCTCTCCAACGACGTTCACCAGCAATAATTTCGTAATAATCATCTTTTTTTGCTACAACAAGAGGCTGTACTATACCATGCTGTTTAATTGATTCACTTAATTCTTGAAGCGCCTCTTCATTAAAAAATTTTCTCGGTTGTTTTTTATTTGGTTCAACTTCATTAATTTTTAAAATTGTTTCTCCTGTTTTAGAAATTTGTGATTCGTTTTTCAAAGAATCCTTCGTTGCTCTGCTTGTAGTCTTTGGAGGAATCATAGAATCAAGTCCCTTTCCAAGGCCCATTTTTTTTCCTGCCATTATTGTCTGCTCCTCTCTATTACTTCCTGCGCTAGTGCCATATACGCTTTTGCCCCCGTCGAACGAATATCATACTGAGTAATTGGTAATCCATGACTTGGTGCCTCTGCTAAACGTACACCTCGCGGAATAATCGTATCATAAATTGTTTGATTCAAATTATTTCTTACATTTTCTATTACCTGCATAGATAAGTTAGTTCTGCCATCATACATAGTAAATACCACACCATTAATACATAATTTTGAATTTAAACGTTCTTTTACCAGATTTATTGTATAAATAAGCTGGCTTAATCCTTCCAATGCATAATATTCACATTGAATAGGAACAAGAACGGAATCTGCTGTTGTCATAGCATTTATAGTCAATGTATTCAAAGAAGGAGGACAATCAATAATAATAAAATGATATCTATCCTCAACTTTAGAAATTATGTCTCGTAAAATATAATTTCTATTATCCATATCCATTGTTTCAATTTCAATACCGGCTAAATTAACATTTGCAGCTAACACATCTAAATTATCAAAAACATTTCTTTGAACACATTCATCAAATGTATTATCTCCAATCATCAACTGATAAACTGTAGTATCTAACTCATCTTTATCAATACCAAGTCCACTTGATGTATTTCCCTGTGGATCCATGTCAATAATCAAAACTCTTTTTCCTTTTTCTGCCAATGCTGCAGCCAGATTAATTGTTGTAGTAGTTTTACCAACTCCACCTTTCTGATTAGCAATTGCCATAATTTCGCTCACTCTTAATTCCTCCATTCGTAACTCAACTATTGCCATTATATCACTTTCAAAATACTTTGACTACTGTAAAATTCTATTTATCAAATAATGTTTCACGTGAAACATTATTTTTCTTTTTTATTAGTGTTTCACGTGAAACATTTTCTATAATGGTTTCTTTTTTGGTTTTCCCTCTTTTCTTGGATATTTATCTTTTGTTTCACAATTGTTTTTTATAAATAATAAAAATCTTTCTTCATTATCTTGTAAATTAAATTTTTCTACTTTTCCAAGAGAAGCATCTAACTCTCTAAATGCATTTTTTGTTTTTTCTAATTCCTCTTCCTGCTTTTTTCCTTTATATGAAACAAAATAACCATTTTTTTTAACAAAGGGAATACAATATTCCATCAATACAGGAAGTTCTGCAACAGCTCTGGAAACAACAAAATCAAACTTATTTCTAAATTTTTCATTTCTGGCATAAACTTCTGCCCTTCCATGATATGTTTCTACATTTTTAATTGCCAATTCATCCATTAAAGCATCTAAAAAATCAATTCTTTTATTTAAAGAATCTAATAAAACAAATCTGATATTCGGATTCAATATTGCTAAAACCATTCCAGGAAATCCTGCCCCTGTTCCAACATCCAATACAGCATTAATAGAATTATCTTTCCATATATCTGTTGACATAATAAGTGCAGAATCCAAAAAATGTTTTTTTACTACTTCATCATAATTAGTAATAGATGTTAAATTAATTTTTTCATTCCATTCTATCAATAATTGATAATATTTATTTAACTTTAATATTTGTTCATCTGATAATTTTATTTGATATGGTTCAAATATTTTTTTCATACACTCTCCCCCCTTTTGTATTGTTCCATATAAATAAGTAACACTGATATATCGGATGGTGATACACCACTTATACGCGCTGCTTGTCCTACTGATTCCGGTTTAATATCTGAAAGTTTCTGAATAGCTTCCAAACGAAGACTTTTTATTTTTT
Source organism: uncultured Eubacterium sp. (assembly GCA_934338065.1). GTDB lineage: Bacteria > Bacillota > Clostridia > Lachnospirales > Lachnospiraceae > Eubacterium_F. The sequence continues at coordinate 232,773 of CAKRGX010000001.1, forward strand.
TATAATCAATATCAGATGGGATTTTTTTCTTTTCCAGTTTATAAAACTGTTCTACTTGTTTTTTCTGTCTTTTTATATATCCTTCATATTTCAGTATAATATTTACTTCTTCTCTTACCTCTTCTGATAGATCAGGACGCTCTTCATCAATTTCTGCCAGAATGTCATAATTTAACTCTGGTCTGCGAACCAATTCTGCTAACGATATTCCACTGACTAATTTTGTACTATGATACATTTCTAATAAAGATTGTACCTTTTTGTTATTTCCAACATAAGTAATTTTAACTCTTTCTACTTCTTCTTTGATTTGTTCATACTTTTTAGTGAAATGCTCATATCTTTCTTTTGAAATTAATCCCACTTCATAGCCTATTTTTGTCAATCTTTCATCCGCATTATCCTGACGTAATAATAAACGGTATTCTGCACGTGAAGTCATCATTCGATATGGTTCATTCGTTCCCTTAGTAACAAGATCATCAATTAAAACACCAATATATCCTTGTGAACGATCAATAATAACTGGTTCTTTATTTAATATCTTTCTTGCTGCATTAATTCCTGCAATTAACCCCTGTGCAGCAGCTTCCTCATAACCGGAACTTCCATTTGCTTGTCCCGCACTATAAAGTCCTTTTACTTTTTTAAGTTCTAATGTAGGCAACAATTCTAATGAGTTAATACAATCATATTCTATTGCATAGGCATTTCTTACAATTTTTGCATTTTCTAACCCCGGTACTGAATGATACATTTCTATCTGTACATCTTCAGGAAGAGAGCTGGACATACCCCCTACATACATTTCATTCGTATAATTACCTTCTGGTTCAATAAATACCTGATGTCGGTCTTTATCAGAAAATCGTACAACCTTATCTTCAATTGATGGACAATATCTTGGACCGGTACCTTTTATATATCCGGAATAAAGAGGAGAACGGTCAAGATTATTTTTTATAATTTCATGCGTACTTTCGTTTGTATAAGTCAGCCAGCATTTTACCTGATTCCGCTGCAAATCTTTTCCATTATTAGTAAAGGAAAATGGCACAATTTTTTCATCTCCATACTGCGGTTCCATCTTAGAATAATCAATTGTACTGCCATCCATTCTTGCCGGAGTACCTGTCTTAAATCTTCTTACTTTTATACCAAGATTAATCAATGAATCTGTAAGATGTGTCGCAGCTTGTAAGCCATTTGGTCCTGTATATACAGACACTTCACCTGTGATACATTTTGCATTAAGATATGTACCTGTGCATAGTACACATACACGGCATTTATAGACGTTTCCTGTATAAGAACGCACCCCTCTGATGATGCCATCTTCTACGATCAAATCTGTTATTTCTCCTTGTTTTATTGACAAATTTTCTGTCTGTTCCAACACTCTTCTCATAGAATAACTATATTCTTTTTTGTCTGCCTGTGCACGAAGAGAATGTACTGCAGGACCTTTCGATTTATTTAACATTTTTGATTGAATAAAGGTACGATCAATGTTTTTTCCCATTTCTCCACCTAATGCATCAATTTCTCTTACTAAATGTCCTTTGGATGTTCCTCCGACATTTGGATTACAAGGCATCATAGCAATACTATCTACACTAACAGTAAATATTGCTGTTTTTACAGATAATCTTGCTAAAGCCAATGCTGCTTCACAACCGGCATGACCGGCACCAACTACTATTGCATCATATTGTTCCGTCATGATATACTCCTTTTATTTTCCCATACAAAAATCTTTAAATATTTTTTCAATAATGTCTTCTTCTATTGTTTCACCTATAATAATTCCTAAAGACTCATATGCATCTGTCAGATCAATTGCATACATATCCTCTGGCATTCCATTTTCTATACTTTCTTTTACTTTTATCAAACTTTCCTTTGTTTTTATCAATGCCTGCTGTTGTCTTATATTAGTTATATATATTTCATCATTAGTATCAATTTTATTTTTCATATATATTTCATATAAATAATTTTCTAATTCATCCAATCCTATTCCCCTTTTTACAGAGAAATAAATTACTTTTTTATTTGTATATTTTTTTATATCGTCAAGAATAAAGGCAGGCGTCAGATCATTCTTATTTAATAAAATAACTCCTTCTTTTTTTTGAATCAATTTTAATACTTTTTCATCCTCTTCTGATATTTTTTCATTCTGATTTAATACACATATAACAAAATCAGCTTTTTCTATTGATTCTTTTGATTTTTCTATTCCAATTGTTTCTACTTTATTTTCTGTTTCACGAATTCCTGCCGTATCAACCAAATGTAATAAAATATCACCAATCATAACATCTTCTTCCAAAGTATCTCTTGTTGTACCAGGAACATCTGTAACGATTGCTCGGCTTTCTCTCAACATACAATTAAGTAAAGAAGATTTTCCTACATTTGGTTTTCCTACAATAGCAGTATAAATACCCTCTTTTATTAATCTTCCATTATTGCTGTTTTTCAAAAGGTGTTGCACTTCTTCCAATAAATGATCTATATGACTTTCAATATTTTCATTAAATTCGTCCAATGATATATGTTCCGGATCATCTAAAGCTGCTTCTAAATAAGCAACATCCTCTAATATAATTTTTCTTAATTTTTCAATTTTATCTTTAACAACACCCTTTAACTGATTTAATGAGTTTTCTAAAGCAATTTTATTTTTCGACTTTATAAGATCCATTACAGATTCTGCCTGAGACATATCTAATCTTCCATTTAAAAAAGCTCTTTTTGTAAATTCACCTGGTTCTGCAACTCTCACGTTATTTTTTATAAGTAATTGTAATATTTGCTGACATATAAAATGTCCACCATGACAATGAATTTCTACTACATCTTCTGCCGTATAACTACGAGGTTTTTTCATAATCAAAACTAAAACTTCATCTAACATATTTTTATTTTCATCACAAATATACCCATACTGAATTGTATGAGTTTCACAAATAGCCAGATTTTTTTTTTCTCCTTTATTATTACAAAATATCTGACTTACCGCATACAAAGATTTTTCACCACTAACACGTATGATACTAATACTTCCATTTTTGGATGATGTTGCTATGGCTGCTATTGTGTCTTCATAAAACATATCTAACCTCATTTCTTACAAAAACTCATTAAGGCAACAAAAGGCTGAATCCTAAGACTCAGCCTTTCACACTTAATCTTCTTGTTCGCTTTCTCTTTTTTCTGTATAAGTTCCTCTGCGATCACGTGAATAATTATTTCTTCTTTTATAGTTATTTTTTCTTGGAAGTTCTGAAGCAAACTCCTTATTTAATGTTACCACAACTTTTCTATGTGGTTCTTCTCCCTCGCTATGAGTATCAACGTATTTATCATTCTGCAATTCTGCATGAATAATTCTTCTTTCATAAGGATTCATTGGCTCAAGAAAAGCAGGACGACCGGTTTTTTTAACTTTACTTGCTACATTTCTGGCAAGATTTTCAATCGTTTCTTTTCTTCTCTGACGATAATTTTCTGTATCAATTTTTATCTTAATATAATTTTCAGAAGTCTTTTTCTTATTAGCTATCAATGAAGTCAAATACTGAATAGCATCTAATGTCTGTCCTCTCTTACCGATCAACATTCCCATTTCTTCGCCCTTCAGTTCAATGTTAATCGTTCTTTCTTCTTCATTATAATCCATATCTACTTCTACAACTAATTTCATAGCTTCAAAGGTTTTTTCCAGAAAATTACGTACTGTGTCTTCTAATCCTTGTTTTTTACGAACCCGAATAACAGCAGGTTTACTAAACAAACCTAAAATTCCGTTTTTCTCTTCTTCTATTACTTCATACTCAATCTGATCACTTGTAGTTTCCATCTGGATTAATGCATTTGTCAAAGCTTCATCTGCTGTTTTAGCAGAAAATTCTTTCCATTCTTCCATTATAAATCCCCCTACTTCTTATCTTTTTTACCAGAAAGCATATGTGCATATCCTGCAATACTTCCTGATTCATAATTTTTTTGTACACTGTTAACTTCATGATCCTCTTCTTTATCGTCTGATGTTGCTTTATTTTGATAAGAAGAAGCATTTTTAATTGTAGAAGTACGTGTTTTCGCATACCCTTCCATCTGTTTATTCATTTGTTCACGCTTTGCATTTTTCTTAGAAGCTTTTTCTTTATTTTTCTCGATTAATTCTTCCATCGAAATATTATCAACTTTTCTATTTACCAGAATAGCCTGCACAATTCTGAATAAACTTCCGGCAACCCAATACAAACCAATATACATTGGCAGACTTAAACAGAAAAATCCTGACATAAATGGCATAAAATAATTCATCATTTTCATGGAACTTGCCATAGAATCCTGTTCCTGAGTTTCATCACTCTTTACCTGTATTAATTTTGTATTTATAAACTGTAATAATACAGCAAGCACCGGAATGATAAAAGCAGCCCATCCAAATACATGTTTTTCTTTAAAAAACTGTAATGGACTCATATCAATATTTAATCCTAAGAACATATTAGAATTTTTCACTTCTGCCAGAGAAGGAACATATTCTTTTATGTTGTACATAACCCTATATAAGATAAACATGACCGGCAACGTAACAAGAATAGGAAGACATCCACTAAATGGACTAATACCATATTTTGCATATACAGCCTGTGTCTCCTGATTCATCTTCATCTGTGAAGCCTGATCCGTTTTACCCTTATATTTTTTCTGAATAGCCTTAATCTCCGGATTAATTTTATTCATCAAACGTGACGATTTTTGCTGTTTGGCATTTAACGGATACATAAGAAGATAGGCAACAATAGTAAATAAAATAATACATACTCCTACATTGTGAATACCTATCGTATGGAACACTGCCCAGTCAATACCAAGAAGAATCTTACCAAAAATCCAATATAACCAATTAAACAAAATTATTTCCTCCTGTTAATTACGGCACAGGATCGTAACCACCTTTATGAAAAGGATGGCATCTCAAAATTCTCTTGATAGCCAAAAAACCACCTTTCCATGCACCATATTTTTTAATTGCCTGAACAGCATATTCTGAGCAGGATGGTGTATAGATACAGGAAGGTGTTCTTTTCATTGGCGATATATACTTTTGATATATGTGTAACATTCCCAATAATATTCTTTTCACATAATCACTTCATTTCAAAATATCATGTATTTTCAATAAATGAAATACTGCACCGTCTACTTCTTTAAATGTCTTGCCACTAACATCTTTTCTAGCAACAATTACAATACGGTTGCCTTCTTTTACTAATGCGTCATTCTTACGAACGGATTCTCTTAATAATCTGGTAATGTGATGACGCACAACACTGTTACCAACTTTCTTACTTACAGAAAAGCCATAACGATTGGGACCACTCTCCCCAGTTTTCACATACATTACCAAATACTTATTTGCTTTTGATCTACACTTTTTGTAAACTTTTTGAAATTCAGGATTTTTACCCAGTTTCTCAAACAATCTTATCTTCCTCACATTAAGAGAAGAAAAGGTCGAATAAAATCGACCTTATGCAGACAGTTTCTTTCTTCCCTTTGCTCTTCTTCTTGCAAGCACTTTTCTACCATTAGATGTGCTCATTCTTTTACGAAAACCATGAACTTTAGATCTCTGTCTTTTCTTAGGCTGAAACGTCATTTTCATGTTCAATACACCTCCTTCTTCACAATAATATAATCAAAATCCGTATCAAGCCTAATTATATTATCTCTTTTTATAATAGTCAAGCATATCTTTATACTTTATCAACATTTTTAATGAAAAAGTGTTAATAAAATTTGATTTTACTGTCCTTTTGTAGTACAATAAAAGTGAATGTTTTTACCTAAAATCAATTTTTAATAAGATAGGCAGGAAATTTGATGAATAATGAGATAAAAAACAAATGGAGTGAAATAATCACTTATCTAAAGGAAGAATATCTTATCAATAGAGTACTATTTCGTACATGGATTGAACCATTGGAAGTAATTTCCTTTCAAAATAATACTCTTGTCATTGCTATTGATAAAAATACGCAGGGAGATATTTTAAATTTAATTGAACAAAGGTATAAAATTCCTTTACAAGTTTCCATTGAAGTAATAACAAATAAACAAGTGGATATTCGTTTCGTATACAAAAGTGATATAGAAGAAAAAGGAGTTTCTACCTATAATAAAGAGGAAATTCTGGAAGAAAAATATCCTTTTTTAAAAATGGGACATTCCTTTGATACTTTTGTCGTAAGTGGAAGTAATAACATTGCTTATGCTGCTGCAGTTGCTGTTGCAGAAAATCCAGACGGACAAATGTATAATCCACTCTTTCTTTATAGCGGTCCAGGATTAGGTAAAACACATCTGATGCATTCAATTGCCCGTTACATATTAGAAAATCATCCTGAGTATTCAGTTATGTATACAACAAGCGAAGATTTTATGAATAATGTTGTCGAAGCAATCCGTAATAAACAAGATACGGTTGCTGCTTCTAACTTAAGAAAAAATTATAGAAATGTTGATGTCTTATTAATTGATGATATACAGTTTATAATAGGAAAGGATACAACTCAGATAGAATTTTTTAATACTTTTGAAGCGCTCTACCAGTCAGGTAAACAGCTTGTTATATCCAGTGACCGTCCACCTAGTCAGATGGAGCATCTGGACATGAGATATCGTTCCCGTTTCAATTCCGGCATGACAATAGATATTCAGCCTCCGGATTATGAAACCAGTATGGCCATCTTAAGAAATAAACAGGAAAATTCAGATATTCATCTGAATGATGAAATACTGAGTTACATAGCAACAAACATTAAATCCAATATTCGAATTTTAGAGGGAGCTTATAATAAAATATTACTGTTTGCACGATTTACAAATCAAGGCAAAGATATTACTTTAGAAATGGCAGAAGAAGCATTAAAAGATTTTATCTCTCCTAATGAAAATATGGTGATTACTGCAGAATATATCATAGACATTGTAGCAGATCATTTTAATTTAGATAAAGAAGCCATTCTTTCTGAAAAAAGAACAAAGACTATAACAATACCCAGACAAATCTGCATGTATTTGTGTGATGAATTAACAAATCTTACACTTAATGAAATAGCTACAAAGCTCAAGAGACAGAACCACTCAACAGTTATCCACGGTATCAACAAAATCCGCAAGGATATTCTTGTTGATAAAGAATTAGAAAATACCATTCAATTATTAAAGAAAAAGCTTAATTCTTGATAAATTGTTGAAAACTTGTATTATTTAAGTGGACAACCTTAATAAACCTATTTTAACCATTATCGTAACGTTAAACTTATAAAAGTTATTCCACCTTGAATAACATTTTATAAATCCTTACACATGTTTCGATAAGCCAGTTTTCATAGTGCTTGTAAGACTTGTCCACAAATCAACAGCCCCTACTACTACTACTACTAACTAAACCTTATTATTATATTTTATAAAAGGACTGAAAGGAGTTATTCACATTATGAAATTTACTTGCAGTAAAAATAATTTTAACAATGGAATCAATATTGCCTTGAAGGCTGTACCAGGCAAAACTACAATGCCCATACTTGAATGTGTTGTCATTGAAGCAAAGGGTGAAAGTATCAAATTGACTACAAATGATATGCAATTAGGTATAGAAACCAAGATTCCTGCTGAGGTTGTACAAGAAGGAATCATTCTTGTTAATGCTAAGATGATTTCTGAAATTGTTCGACGTTTACCGGATGATGATGTGAATTTTGAAGTAGATGAAAATAATAATATTCTTCTCTTCTGTGGAAAGTCCAAATTTAATATTCCTGGCATTAATCATGAAGAATTTCCTATGCTTCCTAAGATTGAAGTGGAGAAAACAATTCATATTTCTCAGTTTACGTTAAAAGAAATGATTCGTCAGACTATTTTTTCTATTTCGGATAATGAAAGTAATAAGATTCTTACCGGTGAATTATTTGAGATTAATGGTAATGAATTTAAGATTGCTTCTCTTGATCTGGTTCGTGTATCAATCCGGAAGATTCAATTAAAAGAAAGTTACGAACATATTAAAGTTGTTATACCTGGTAAAACATTAAACGAAGTAAGTAAAATATTAAATGGTGATATGGAAGATGAAGTAACAATTTTATTTTCTAAGAATCATGTAATTTTTGAATTTGACCAGACTGTTGTTATATCACGTCTTATAGAAGGTAATTTTTATAATATTGATCAGATGTTAAAGAATAATTATGAAACAAAAGTAAAAATCAATAAAAGTGAATTATATGGCTGTATTGATCGTGCTACTCTTCTTCTTCGTGAAGCTGAGAAAAAACCGGTTATTCTTAATATAAGAGATAACGAAATTCAGATGGAAATGAATACTAAGATTGGTTCTATGGATGAAGAAGTATCGGCAGTGAAAGATGGTAAAGATCTTAGGATTGCATTTAATCCAAAATATATTAATGATGTGTTAAAGGTAATTGATGATGAAGAAGTGAACTTGTATATGTTTAATTCCAACGCACCATGTTTTATAAAAAATGATGAAGAATCTTATATTTACCTTATTTTACCAGTTAATATGAATTAAGGAGATTTTGATCATGCAGGAAATAAGAATAAAAGATGAATACATTAAACTGGGACAAGCATTAAAACTAGCTGGTCTGGTAAGTTCCGGAGTTGAGGCAAAGATGTTGATTCAGGATGGTCTGGTTACTGTAAATGGTGAAGTAGATGAAAGGCGTGGAAGAAAGCTATATGCAGGGGACATTTTTGAGTTAGAGGGAAATGAAGTAAAGGTTGTTAATATATGATCATTCAGTCTATAGAACTATGCAACTTTAGAAATTATGAAAGAGAAGAATTTCATTTTCATAAAGGTACAAATGTTCTCTATGGAGATAATGCTCAGGGAAAAACAAATGTATTGGAGGCAATTTTTGTTGGCAGCACGACGAAGTCTCACAAAGGCAGCAAAGATGCGGATATGATAATGAGAGGAAAAGAAGAAGCTCATATTCGATATGTTGTTGAAAAAAAAGGATGTTGTTTTAAAGTTGAAATACATATGAGACGTAAAAAAACAAAAGGAATTGCTATAGATGGATTGCCAATAAAGAGCAGCAGGGAGTTAATGGGGCTGAGTAATATCGTATTTTTTTCTCCTGAAAATTTAAGAATTATAGAAGATGGTCCTGAAGAAAGAAGAAGATTTATTGATATGGAATTGTGTCAGGTCAATAAAGCGTATTTGTATTATCTGACACAATATAAAAAAGTATTGAAGCAGAGAAATTCATTATTGAAGCAAATTCAGGAAAATAAACAATTATCATCTACTTTAGAAATATGGGATGCCCAGTTAGTAGAGTATGGATCAAAAATCATAAAATTGAGAGATAACTTTGTTAAAGAAATTGATGAAGTAATGAAAGAGAAACATCGTAGTCTTACAGGGGGAAAAGAAGAGATAAAAGTAATATATAAACCGAATTGTAAGGCAGAAAATATGGAAGAACAGTTGTTTATCAATGGAGATAGAGATATTTATCAGGGATCTACTTCTGTTGGACCACATAGAGATGATATGATGTTTTACATTGGAGAACAGGAAATCAAAAATTTTGGTTCACAAGGACAGAAACGTACAGCAGCTTTATCTTTAAAAATGGCTGAGATAGAAATTGTTGAAAAGATAACGGGAGAAAAGCCAATTTTATTATTAGATGATGTTTTGTCTGAATTAGATAGAAATCGTCAAAATTATTTATTAGAGAATATAAAAGGAATCCAGACGATTATCACATGTACAGGACTGGAGGAATTTATAAAAAATGGTATTAATATTGATCAAACGTTTGAAATAGTAAATGGAAGTATCAAAGATAACGGATAATGGAGGATCTTTATGAGTAACGAAGAAAAAGAAGTAGTATATGGAGCAGATCAAATACAGATTTTAGAAGGTTTACAGGCAGTTCGCAAAAGACCGGGTATGTATATTGGAAGCACATCCGAGAGAGGTCTTCATCATCTGGTATATGAAATAGTGGATAATGCCATTGATGAAGCATTGGCAGGTTTTTGCGATGAAATACAGGTATTTATTAATAAAGATAATTCCATTACAGTAATTGATAATGGTCGTGGTATTCCGGTGGGCATCAATCATAAAGCTGGCAAACCAGCAGTAGAAGTAGTATTTACAGTCCTTCATGCCGGAGGAAAGTTTGGTGGAGGAGGATATAAAGTATCTGGTGGACTTCATGGAGTAGGAGCATCTGTTGTAAATGCTCTTTCTGACTGGCTGGAAGTTGAAATATGCCAGGATGGTAAAAAATATAAGCAAAGATATGAAAAAGGAAATACAATGTATCCGTTAAAAGAAGTGGGTACAACAGATAAAAGAGGGACAAAAGTAACTTTTTTACCGGATGAAACAATTTTTACTGAAACGACAGTGTATGATTTTAATATATTAAAACAACGTCTGCGTGAGATGGCATTTCTGACAAAGGGAATCAAGATCATACTTACTGATCTGAGAGAAGAAAATGAAAAGCAGGAAATCTATCATTATGAAGGCGGAATAAAAGAATATGTATCTTATCTGAATAAAAATAAAGAGCCATTATATGAAGATATTATTTATTGTGAGGGACAGAAAGGTGATGTATTTGTAGAGGTAGCTTTCCAGCATAATTCTGCTTTTAATGAGGGATGTTATAGTTTTGTAAATAATATAACAACACCGGAAGGTGGAACACATCTGGCAGGTTTTAAAAATGCGCTGACAAAAACATTTAATGATTATGCCAGAAGTCAGAAAATATTAAAGGATAATGATCCTAATCTGAGTGGTGAAGACATCCGGGAAGGATTAACAGCTATCATTAGTATTAAGATTCCGGAACCGCAGTTTGAAGGACAGACAAAACAGAAGCTTGGAAATTCAGAAGCTCGTGGAGCAGTTGATAGTATAGTAAGTGAACAACTGACTTATTATCTGGAGCAGAATCCAACAATAGCCCGTTTGATCTGTGAAAAATCAATTTTGGCACAAAGAGCGCGTGATGCGGCGCGCAAGGCGCGCGATCTGACAAGAAGAAAAACTTCTTTGGATGGCTCGGGACTTCCGGGTAAATTAGCTGATTGCAGCGACAAAAATCCTGAAAATTGTGAAATATATATCGTAGAGGGTGATTCTGCAGGTGGCAGTGCTAAAACAGCACGTGATCGTGCAACACAGGCAATTCTTCCTCTTCGTGGAAAAATATTAAATGTAGAAAAAGCAAGATTGGATAAAATTTTGGTAAATGCTGAAATAAAAGCAATGATTACAGCATTTGGAACCGGAATATCAGATGATTTTGATATAGAAAAATTAAGATATCATAAGATTATTATTATGACAGATGCCGATGTTGATGGTGCACATATTGCAACATTATTACTGACATTTTTATATCGTTTTATGCCGGATCTGATTAAAAAGGGATATGTATATCTTGCACAGCCTCCTTTATATAAAATAGATAAGAATAAGAAATCTTATTATGCCTATAGTGATGAAGAGTTAAATGCAACATTAGAAAAAATAGGGAGAGATGGTAATAATAGTATTCAACGTTATAAAGGACTAGGCGAGATGGATGCCGAACAGTTGTGGGATACGACGATGGATCCGGAGAAGAGAATTCTTTTGCAGGTAACGATGAACGAAGAAGAATCATCAGAGATTGATCTGACTTTTAATACATTGATGGGTGATAAAGTAGAACCTCGCCGTGAATTTATAGAAACAAATGCCAAGTATGTAAGAAATCTGGATATTTAAAATTGTGATAGATAATTCTGTGTCAGACAGAAAGGAGTAAAAAAATGGATGAAAATATCTTTGATAAAAACGGATACGATGCCATCCATCCGGTGGATTTGAAGAAGACAATGGAAAATTCTTATATAGACTATGCTATGTCTGTTATTGCTTCTCGTGCTTTACCGGATGTGAGGGATGGTTTGAAGCCGGTACAGAGACGTATTTTGTATGCAATGATAGAATTAAACAACGGACCGGACAAGCCACATCGTAAATGTGCACGTATCGTTGGTGATACAATGGGTAAATATCACCCGCATGGTGATAGTTCCATTTATGGTGCTTTAGTTAATATGGCACAGGAATGGTCTACACGTTATCCACTTGTAGATGGTCATGGAAATTTTGGTTCTGTAGATGGAGATGGTGCAGCAGCCATGCGTTATACAGAAGCCAGATTGAGTAAAATTTCCATGGAAATGCTGTCCGATATAAATAAAGATACTGTCGATTTTATGCCGAACTTTGATGAGACGGAGAAAGAACCGATTGTTCTTCCTTCCCGTTTTCCAAATCTTTTAGTAAATGGTACATCGGGTATTGCTGTAGGTATGGCAACCAACATTCCTCCTCACAATCTGAGAGAGGTTATTAATGGTGTTGTTAGAATTATTGATGACCAGGTAGAAGATAAAGAAACTACACTGGATGAAATAATGGAAATTATCAAGGGACCTGATTTTCCAACAGGAGCAACTATTCTTGGACGCCGGGGAATTGAAGAAGCATACCGTACCGGTCATGGTAAAATACGTGTCAGAGCAGTAACAGATATTGAACCGATGCAAAATGGAAAAAACCGTATTGTAGTTACGGAACTTCCTTATATGGTAAATAAGGCAAGACTGATTGAAAAAATTGCTGAATTACATAGAGATAAAAGAATTGATGGAATAACGGAAATTCGTGATGAATCTTCACGCGAAGGGATGCGTGTGTGTATTGAACTGCGTAAAGATGTTAATGCTAATGTAATTTTGAATCAGTTGTTTAAACATACACAAATGCAGGATACATTTGGTGTCAATATGCTGGCACTTGTTAATAACGAGCCGGTTGTTATGAATCTTTTACAAATGCTTCAGTACTATTTGAAACATCAGGAAGAAGTGGTAACACGCCGCACAAGATATGATTTAAATAAAGCAGAAGAAAGAGCTCATATTTTAAAAGGATTATTAATTGCACTTGATAATATAGATGAAGTAATTCGTATCATACGTGGATCAAAAAGTGCAGCTATAGCAAAAGAAAATTTGATTGAACGCTTTGGCTTAGATGATGTACAGGCACAAGCTATTATTGATATGCGTCTTCGTGCATTGACCGGTTTGGAAAGAGAAAAACTGGAAAACGAATATGCTGAATTACAGAAAAAGATTGAATATTATAAAGCTATTCTTGCTGACCGCAAATTATTACTTGGAGTTATTAAAGAAGAAATCTGTGTTATTCGTGATAAATTTGGTGATGATCGCCGAACATCAATAGGATTTGATGAATTTGATATATCAATGGAAGATCTCATACCGGTTGAAAATACAGTTATTGCTATGTCTCATTTGGGCTATGTAAAGAGAATGACTATTGATAATTTTAAAAATCAACATCGTGGTGGAAAAGGAATTAAAGGTATGCAGACCATTGAAGATGATTATATAGAAAATCTCTTTATGGCAACAACTCACCATTATCTTATGTTTTTTACAAATATGGGAAGAGTGTATCGTATGAAAGCATACGAAATACCGGAAGCAAGCCGAACATCACGAGGAACAGCGATAGTAAATCTTTTGCAATTATTACCAGAAGAAAAAATATCAGCAGTCATTTCATTAAAAGAATATGAAGACGATAAATATCTCTTTATGGCAACGAAAGATGGTACGGTTAAAAAAACACCGGTTAAAGAATATGAAAATATTAGAAAAACAGGGCTTCAGGCAATTACTCTTCGTGAGGGAAACGAACTGATCGAAGTAAAGGTAACTGACAATGAACGTGATATATTCCTTGTAACAAAAAAAGGACAATGTATCAGATTTAATGAAAAAGATGCCAGAACAACCGGACGTACATCCATCGGAGTGAGAGGTATGAAAATCGATGATAAAGATGAAGTTGTAGCTATGCAGATGGATAGTCAGGGACCAAATCTTTTATTAGTATCTGAATATGGTATGGGTAAGAGAACATCTATTGATGAATTCAGCAGACAATTTCGTGGTGGAAAAGGTGTGAAATGCTACAAGATTACAGAAAAAACAGGTGATGTTGTCGGATGTAAAGCAGTAGAAGATGGAACAGAAATTATGATGATCACAAATGAAGGAATTATTATTCGTATCGGTGTAGATGATATATCCCAATTAGGACGTGTTACATCTGGTGTTAAGCTGATGAATCTGGACAATGAAAAAAATATTAAAGTAGCAAGTATTGCCCGTGTTCATGAAGAGGAAGAAATTGAGGAAGAAACCTCAGAAGAAGATGTTGAGAGTGAGGAATAAGAATGAGAACGATTCATACAGATGAAATCACAAAAAACATAAAAGAAATGTGTATGACGGTTAATGTACAGTTATCACCGGATGTAAAACAAGCACTCCTGTCAGCACAGAAAAAAGAAGAATCACCATTAGGAAAGCAGATATTAGGACAATTGGAAGAAAATATGAAAATAGCAAAAGAAAATGACATTCCAATCTGTCAGGATACAGGAATGACAGTAGTATTTTTGAAAATAGGTCAGGATCTGCATATAGAAGGAAAATATATAGAAGATGCTGTTAATGAAGGAATCCGTCAGGGCTATCAGGAAGGATATCTTCGCAAATCAGTTGTGGGGGATCCTCTCATTCGCAAAAATACAAAAGATAATACACCGGGAATCATCCATTATGAAATGGTACCCGGAGATCAATTGGAGATTACTGTGGCACCAAAAGGATTTGGCAGTGAAAATATGAGCAAGATCTTTATGTTAAAGCCAGCCGATGGGATAGAAGGAGTAAAAAGGGCAATTTTAGAATCTGTAGAACAGGCGGGGCCAAATGCCTGTCCTCCTATGGTCATTGGAGTAGGTATAGGTGGTACATTTGAAAAATGTGCAATTTTAGCAAAAAAAGCACTTACAAGAGATCTGGACTCTCATTCAGACATTCCTTATGTAAAAGAACTGGAAGAAGAAATGTTGAAAAAAATAAATGATCTTGGAATCGGACCAGGAGGTTTGGGAGGAAGAGTGACAGCCATAGGACTAAATATAGAAACTTATCCAACTCATATAGCGGGACTTCCTGTAGCAGTAAATATATGTTGTCATGTAAACAGGCATATTAGAAGAACATTGTAAATTTGTTGAAATGGAGATTAAAATGGATAAATATATAGAAACACCATTGACAAAAGATAAGATAAGAAAATTACATGCAGGTGATTATGTATATATAACAGGAACTATTTATACTGCCCGTGATGCAGCTCATAAGAGAATGACAGAAGAACTATCACAGGGAAAACAATTACCTTTTGATATGAAAGATCAGATTATATATTATTTGGGTCCAACTCCAAACCGGGAGGGGCAGGTCATTGGCTCAGCCGGACCAACAACAAGCAGCAGAATGGATAAATATGCTCCAATATTAATGGAACAGGGTCAGACGGGAATGATCGGTAAAGGAAAAAGAAATGAATCTGTGATTGAATCAATGAAAAAAAATACGGCTGTTTATTTTGCAGCAGTAGGTGGTGCAGGTGCGCTGTTATCGCAATGCATAAAAAAGAGTGAAGTAATCGCATATGATGATCTGGGAACAGAAGCAATACGTAAATTATATGTAGAAAAGCTGCCTGTGATAACAGTTATTGACTGTGAAGGAAATAATCTGTATGAAACTGCAGCAATTTCTTATAGAAAGTGATTGACAAACATTCATTTGTTTGTTAAAATAGTGCTTGCACTGATGAAACAGAAGTGCAATTGAATATCGAAAGCATATTCAGCTGGAGAAGTACTCAAGTGGCTGAAGAGGCGCCCCTGCTAAGGGTGTAGGTCGTTTGCGCGGCGCGAGGGTTCAAATCCCTCCTTCTCCGTTAAAGACAATCCTGTTCTTGACAGGGTTGTCTTTGTGTCTGAACTGAGAGTAAGAAATAATCTTATGATTAATCAGACATAAAACATCAAAAAATTGTGTTTTTTAAAAAAAATGTAAGTTTTTAAAAAAAATGCAAAAAAGGTGTTGACAAAGCGAAACATCTTTGATAAGATAGTATTCGCTGACGCGGTAAAGAACACTTACCAAATCAACAAAGAACCTTGATAATTGAACAGTGAAACAACCTCGAAAAATTAATAAAATAATTTTTCGGAGTAAATATTCGATAAGAATA
>CAKRGX010000002.1 GCA_934338065.1 uncultured Eubacterium sp.
ATTCTAAATGTCAATCCTGTTACAGTTTTTCTGTTTTCATCATCTGTACGCATTTCCATAGATTTTATTCTACATTTGTTTATTTCTTCTGGTGTCATATTTTCTTCATTTCCATTTGTTAAATGTCTATATTTTTGAAACCACTAAAAAAGGACTGATAAACAATCCCGAAATGTATGGACATCCATTTACGGAACGTCCCAGTATTTATGTATGCCTTTTAGCACCATCTCCTTAAAAATGGGTATTAAAAAAGAAGGTGTATTTCAACCTTCTTACATTTAGCAATTTGATGGATTATTTAATACTTCTAATGCGTTCCACACTTAACTCTGCTCTAGATATAACTTCGAGTTTTTGATGATATACTTGCGTACTGATTAATGGCTCACTTACAATGAATAATCCGTAAACATTCCATATAACATCAGATAGTTGATAGTATATTTTTAAATCTTCCAGGTGTTCCTTAACCCAGTCTACTCTTCTAGCATGCTTTGTTGCATAGCATTTCTTTTTACCATCAACAAACATTTTCTGATACTCCAGCTGAATTTCATAAGGATTTCTAGAAAAATTAAAATCCTTTACCTCTGCTACATATATATGATGCATCTCATTATCTATTATTAGCACATCAATGTCTCCTAATGTATTTCCATTCTTGTCAGCTACAGGCTTTTTATTAATCCTATCAACATTCGAATCAATAACAAACACTTCCATATCTGACAAGATATCTGAAATTAATTTATTAAATTTTCTTCCCCTATCATCACTAATTCGTCCTATCAAAGTGCACATCTTATCATTTTTTGTTGATATTTTGCCCTCATAAATCAAGTCTGTCACATACATAAGCATATGATATAATTGTCTATTACCCCATATTATCATATCGTTTCTGATTATTACTGGCCGCCTATTAAAAGAATATGCACGATTAAATCGCCATGGATATACATCTTCTTTCCTAAACCCAGATGGCACTTTCAAAAAATCATCTCTTTCAGTCAAAGAAATATCCTTAATTATGGCTATTGCCATTTCATTAGATAGCTTCTCATCAATTTGAACAATATATTCTATAAGTTTTTCCTTAGGTGCTATATAAACTTCCTGCTCTTCTCTCTCCTTACCATATTCTATCATCCCCATTATTAACCTACAAAATTGAGTAAAAGAATACCCATACTCAGCCTGAAAAGCAATATCTAAAGAATCTGAATAATCTTCATGATTGATGGTATATTTTTTATGAAAATCACTAGAAGATTTATAATATAGCTGTTCTCTTCTATATTTATCGCCATATTGATATATTGTATAAAATTCATCCTGCTTCATTCCTATTCGGTCCGATTTCAATATTTCAACTGGCGTATTAAAAATGTTATAGTGAAACAAGTCATTCTTATATGCCCACTCTATAATAAGCGAGCATATTGCCAATATATATTCATATTTTCCTATACCAAGTGTCACCTCACCTTTAGGCGGTTTAGCAGCAACGTATTCCATCATGAATTTTAATGCTAATGATACTCGATTCAAATTATTGTATTCTGTTATATATTGTTCCTCTTTTTCAGGATAACATGACAACTCATAAGCATAAGTCTTTTCTGCAAGCATTAGCTTGTATAAAACTTCTTCCAAATCGGAATAAATCGCTTCTACCAAATGATGTGAACTTAATACCTCAATCTCTTCTTGTAACATTTTATATAACATTCCTACAACTTCATTGGCAATCATTGTTCTTTTCTCATCTGGAATAACTCCATATGTCCATTTACTACTTTGTAATATAGATTTCCCTATTATATCAAGCAAATAATCCTCGTCTTCTTCTCGAACAATCCTATCCGCAGTAAACAATATTGGTTTATAATATGGTTTATCCTGAAAATCCAAAGAAAATATTTTTCTCCTCATCGGATTATCAAACAATTTATCTAACCTATCCTCATAAGCAACTGGCTCATATGCATTATTATTTAAAATATCCAAAAGCATCTGGCACAATTCTTTTTCCTTTGCATTCGTCTTACAACTCATTTGACTATATGCCTTAGGTGTCCATACCAAATTATAATGTCTGCCTCTTTTTTCAACACGAATTAAATCTGATACAGTAATATCCTCAGTTGGAGCATAATAATAGGCTTTCTTATCACCCTCCAATATTATTGAAAAATGATATAATGTATTCAATAGTTCCATATCTTCAATAATATCTTTGCATTCTGCCAGCCAATAAGATATAGTGTCCATAATTGAAAAATTCAAATTAACATCTGCCTTTTCCTTTATTTCTCCAGATGTAATCCAAATAATACTGTTATTATAACGAATACATAATGTACTCCTTTTTGTCTCCATCATGCATTCTTCGGTGTACATATTTCTCATTTCATCACACAAGACCACTCTCGTTTTCCAACCATCTTCATAAGAATCAATCAATACAGCCCCCTCATTCCTTATTGACTGATTAATATAATCAATGGAATCTCCTGGAGCAATCAAAAGTGTAGTATTATACGGATTAAAATCATCATTCAAATAAAATGAATACTGATTACTTGTATATATGCTGATAGCATTTAGCTCACTAAATAAATTTGGTATTTGTGTGCTTACTTTCTCTTTTGCACGTATATATCTTGGTACAAAATTCTCTTTTTTTCGTTCATTGACACTTATACAATGCAATTCAAATGGATTCAATTGTAATGACTTATATTTAGATGGATTTTTAGCTACTCTTAGTCCCATTCCTCTTCCAAATCCACTAATTATCAACAGACAATAGATATCATTCCTTTCGATAGCATTTTCTTGCATTTTTTCAAAAAAATATTTCATTCTCTTCTCAAATAACAAAGTATGCTTTTCATCAGGATATTCTGAGTGCATTGTTCTTTCTGAATAGTCACAAGCATCATCACATACAAAAACAGTCAACATTAACTGATTATTATACACATTTACGATACATTCTTTATAATATGCATTATTTATTAACTCAATTCCAAGCATGCTCTCCTTTATTTTGTGATGTCCCAATGCTTCTAGTGACTTACGGCAATCTCGCCATACATAATTGTTATATCTATTTATCACCTTATCCTTTATTCCAAACTCTGAAGCTATTTTTAATGCCTGAAAAAAAAGAAAATTTGGTAATAGAGAAACATTAAGTAATATAATTGTATTGTCTCTGCAATTTCTCACAAATGGTTTACTGTAAAATGGTCTATTATTCATTGAACCCACATTACCACTTCCGAAAGGCATAATTATTTCTTCTAGTAAATCAGAATAATCTTTCAGAAACAACTGTATTCTCTGTTCATCAAACACAACGCATTCCGCATATTCTTTAACCTTTTCACTATCTGGTATCACCACATACTTTCCTTCATCAGATGCTATTTCACATTCCCTTATGCTTATTTTTCTAGCTATTTCCTCTGATAATCCCAATATAAGCATCATCAATCTTCCTATTTTCTGGTTGTATTCTTTAGGAAAGTCATTTTCATAATTGAACAATATATCTATAAGCATTTGAAGATTATAAGCGGGTGTATTATCAATTCCATTAAAAACCGTATAATTATCCATCAACATTACATTCTGGTAGAAAGCATTTTCATTCGGGTCAATAGACAATGCTAAATTAGTTTCATTTATTTTTCCTATTAATTTCTTAAACTTTCCAGCACTCATCTTATATGTGGAATTGTATGTATTTTCCTCTTCACAAATAATACCTGCTATCAAGGAATCTAATAAAACAGATTTATTTTGGTTATGAGGCATTAAATTTAAGCCTGATATTCTTGCTAAGACATCATAAACATCATACTTTTTTATCTCGTCAGATATGTCCTTCAATTCATCTATCGTTTCTTGACTTTCAAATATATCACCAAACTTCATGATTTCATTAAAAAAATCCATATTTTCCCCTTTCTGTATATATAATCACTTTATTCAAATAACTCAAAACCTATAAAAATAACCTCACCAGACACCAATCCAGTGAGGTCATATATCACGCTTTCTGTTTAGGTACAAACTCAATCTTAAGAGCCATTCCCATACCATCCGCTAATCTTTTAAGCAAATTAACAGAAGGGTTTCGTGTTCCATTCTCCAGCTTGCTGATATCTGCCTGGTTAATACCAGTACGTTCTGCAAGCTCCTTCTGCGTCATATTCTGAGAAGTACGAGCATCCACGATAGCTCTTATAACATCCATCTCAGGCTGAATAGCTTCATATTCTTTTCTGAACTCATCATCTTTTAGCTGCTTAGAAAGCATATCATCAAATGTTCTCATCCTTCATCACCCTTTCTATGAAATCTTTTCTTCTATCCTTTGCAATCTTAATCTCCTCTTTAGGAGTTTTCTGTGTCTTTTTAACAAATCCGTTCGTCAGTATTATTTTTCCCTCATAATAGAAAAAATATAAAACTCTGGTAATATCACTTCCGAATTTACAACGCAATTCAAATATTCCATCATCCAGATGTTTACTGTAAGGTTCTCTAAGCATATTTCCCTTTTCTTGTAATATACCAAGCAATCCAAATATTTTAGCTCGCATCTTAGGATTAACAGAATCCAGAAATTCTTCTACTGGAACTTCGCCATTTTCTTTTTCATATGCTATCAGTTTAAATTCTGTCATGTAATCACCTTTGTAAATATTATATGGCATATATACCATAATGTCAATTATCCATTTAATATAATCATACCGAGCTATTTCTCTAAAAACGTGTAGTAAGTGTGTAGTAGAGCACTTTTCCAGCCGAAAAATGGCTTATTTATAGGCTTTGTAGGAGTATCTAATGATATTGCCGTGACATACCATCAATTTTACTAAATCAATCTGAAATACCGCAACGCATCCTTTATATACTCCACCTTCTCCTGCGGACACTGCTTTACTTCTGGGTTCTCTTTCTTGGACTTATTGTAGTTCTCGCCCATGTCCAGACCACACATCCGCTTCACCTGTGCAATATAAGAAGTATGCACATTCACACCATACTTTTCCTTCACATATTCCTTAATCTTTGAATAAGTAGCCTTTTCTTGTGGTGTATAATTACTCTCTTCCTCAGGCTCCATTGTAACCTCAATCTTAGGTGTATCTTTTTTGAGGGATAATTTAACAACCGTCTCGATTCCTCTTGTCCACGGAAACATATCAACACACTTTGCCTTTACCGGTCGATAACCATATTCCAAAAACACTTCCAGATCTCTTGCCAGACTTGTCGGCTTACAGGAAATATAAACAATCCGTTTCACATGAAAATCAAGTATTTTTCGGATAGCTTTCGGATGTATTCCCTCACGAGGCGGATCAAGAACGATCGTATCCGGCATCTCCTGCAGTTCATCAATGACTTTCAAAACATCGCCGGCATGAAAGAAACAGTTGTCCAAATGATTGAGCGCCGCATTTTCTGCTGCCGCTGCCACAGCCTCTTCCACGATCTCCACTCCGACTACTTTCTTTGCCACCGGCGCCAGCACCTGTGCAATGGTTCCCGTTCCACTATAGAGATCAAACACAACTTTGCCGTCAATGTCACCAATATATTCTCTTGCTGTCTGATACAATACTTCTGCCCCGGAAGAATTCGTCTGAAAAAAGGAAAATGGAGATATTTTAAAAGTAAGTCCCAATAGTTCTTCATAAAAATAATCACGGCCATATAAAACAATGGTCTTGTCTGACCGGACAACATCCGCAAGACTGTCATTTATCATATGCAAAATACCGGCATAGCCTCCCTGCAAATCCAAATCCAGCAAACGATCACAGAACTCTTTCTCTGGTATCTCTTCTTCTGAAGTTGTAACAAGGCAGACAAGTATCTCTCCCGTCTTCCAAGCCTTTCTGACAAGAAGATGGCGTAATACACCTTCATGGCGCATTTTGTGATAGAACGAAGTATGTCTCTCCTGAAAAAAGTTTAACACAGCAATTAAAACCTTACGAATGTCTTCATCTACAATCTGGCAGCAAGTAACCGGAACAATATCATAAAAACTGCCTCTTTTATGCAGACCAAGCGTAAGCGGTCCGTCTTTTACCTCATCCCCAAAAGAAAACTCCATTTTGTTCCGATATTCCCATATCTGCGGGCTGCTCATACATTCCTCTAGTGGAAATTCGGGATATACCGCTCGCAGCAGATTCTGTACCTGTTCCAGCTTCAGGGCGGTCTGCTGCGCATAATCCATTGTCTGATAAGCACATCCTCCACAATCAGTAAAATGTGGGCATGGCGGAATCTGATTTTCTTTTTCCGACTGCTGCAGAACCTCCAGAAGATTTCCCTCTGGCTTCTGCTTTCTTGCCTTCTTCAACTGAAACCGTATCCGTTGACCCGGTATCGTATTCTTAACGAGTACCGCTGCATCCTCTCCTTCTACCTGAACCATTCCCTTATTAGGGAATTTTAAACTAGCTACGGTTCCCTCATATATCTCATTCTTTTTCATACTAATCCCCATTCTGAAGCTATCAAATATTTGCCATATATTATACCATTTATCCTTGTAATTAACAAGCAAATCATATATACTTGTGATTAGTGTGGGCGTGTTCAGCACAACAAGAATGAATGAAGTGAGGTACCCATGATGGAACATTCCAACGAAGAAAGTATTATGGATATCATCCAAAAATTAAAAGACATTGACTATATAAATCCGGAAGATATTCCTAACATTGATTTATATATGGATCAGGTAACGACCTTTATGGATGAACATCTGGCAGCTTGTAAACGTTTGGATGATGATAAAATCCTGACAAAAACAATGATCAATAATTATACAAAGAATAATTTTCTTCCACCACCGGTCAAGAAAAAATACTCAAAAGAACATATGTATCTTTTGATTTTTTTGTACTATTTTAAAAATGTACTTACGATCACAGATATACAGAAAATATTCAAGCCATTAACTGATATGTTTTATAATGGCAGATCAAAGGATATCAATCTGGAAGATATTTACCGCATGATTTTCAATATGGAACGTGTTCAGACAGATAATCTGACCAAAGATGTCGTCCGCCGTTTCAAGTACTCACAAAACCTGTTTCCAGATGTGAAAGATGAAGAAGAAGCAGATTTTCTATCTCGTTTTGCTTTTATCTGCCTTCTGAGTTTTGACGCTTACTTAAAAAAGCAGATTGTAGAGCGAATGATTGACGAAACACTATCAGACTATAAAAATGAGAAAAAGGATAAATGATTATGAACGGATTGTTAGATGGATTAAATGACAAACAAAAAGAGGCGGTTCTCCATTTTGAGGGACCGCTCCTTATTTTAGCTGGGGCAGGTTCCGGAAAAACACGCGTGCTTACTCACCGCATTGCTTATCTGATTGAGGAGCACCAGATAAGTCCCTATAATATTTTAGCATTGACTTTTACAAATAAAGCAGCCAACGAAATGCGTGAACGCGTAGACCGGATTGTAACGTATGGTGCCCAAAATATCTGGGTCAGTACCTTTCATTCTACGTGTGTACGTATTTTACGCCGCTATATTGATCATTTGGGCTATGACCGCAGTTTTACGATCTACGACAGTGATGACCAGCGTGCCCTCATGAAAGATATCTGCAAACATTTGAATATTGACACAAAGAAATACAAGGAAAAAACATTTTTAAATGCCATCTCAAAGGCAAAAGACGAATTGCAGACACCGGAACAATATGCCGATACTGTTGCAAAAGAATATAACAAAAAAATCTTTGGCACTGTTTATAAAGAATATCAAAAACGTCTGAAGCAGAACAATGCTCTTGACTTTGATGATCTCATCATGCTGACTGTCCGGTTATTCCGTTCCAATGCGGAGATTCTCGACTATTATCAACAGCGTTTTCAGTTCATTCTGGTAGATGAGTATCAGGATACCAACACAGCACAATTTACTTTGCTGAGTCTGCTGGCCAGCCGTTATCAGAATCTTTGTGTTGTAGGCGATGATGACCAGTCAATTTACAAATTCCGCGGAGCAAACATTTACAATATTCTTAATTTTGAAAAAATATTTCCTGCCACTAAAGTCATTCGTCTGGAACAAAACTACCGGTCTACCAAAAATATATTAACAGCCGCAAACGAAGTGATCAAAAATAATTCTATGCGCAAAGAAAAGGCTCTATGGACAGAGTCAGAAGAAGGACAGCCGATTTCATACGGCCGGTATGATACCGAGTATGAAGAAGCACAGGGAATTGCCGGTGATATTCATAAACAGCATCTTGAGGGACGCCCATATTCAGACTTTGCTATTTTATATCGTACCAACGCACAATCCCGTGTGTTTGAAGAAAAACTGGTGTATGAAGGTATCCCTTACCGCATCATTGGTGCCATCAACTTCTATGCACGCAAGGAAATCAAGGACTTATTATGTTATTTAAAAACAGTTAATAACAGTGCCGATGATATTGCGATCAAACGTATTATAAATATTCCCAAACGCGGCATTGGCCAGACTACGATAGGAAGGATAACGGATTATGCACTGTCAAATGAAATTTCATTCTATCAGGCACTTACCCACATTGATGAGATTCCCGGATGCAACAGAGCCAGTGCCAATGTAACATCCTTTGTCAGTTTTATTGAGCAGTTGCGAAGTAATCTCCGCACGGATACCTATTCATTAGAAGATCTCATCCATGAAATCATTAATACCACAGGTTATGTGCGCGATCTTGAAGCAGAGGATTCTCCGGAAGCTCAGGCAAGAATTGACAATATTGATTCTTTATTAAATAAAATCGTACAATATGAAGAGGAAAGTGCAGAAGAAGCGCCAACCCTGAATGGACTTTTAGAAGAAATTGCTTTGGTAGCCGATATTGATACCGTTTCAGAAGATACCGATCAGGTTCTGCTTATGACCATACACAGCGCAAAAGGGCTTGAATTTCCTTATGTTTATATGAGCGGTATGGAAGAAAATATTTTTCCCGGCGCTGCTGCTGTCTTTGGTGATGACCCTGACGAAATGGAAGAAGAACGTCGCTTATGCTATGTTGGTATCACCCGGGCAAAAGAAAAATTAACAATGACCAGTGCGAATCAACGCATGAAAAATGGTGATATTACCTTTAACCGTCCATCCCGTTTTATTAATGAAATTCCACGGTACCTGATCAAACAGACTTATGGTGCAGTTCCGCCAAAAACTATTTTTTCCGGAAACATGACAGAATCAGCCGGCAGCTCTGCAGCATCCTTTTCTGTGTCAGGAGCGCGCATGTATTCAAAAAACAAAAAGAACCCTTTTGCCGACAATCCTTATATTCAGAAAGGAATGTCCCACTCTTCTTCCATGAACGAGCCGGACTATCAGACAGGGGACAAAGTCTCACATTTTAAATTTGGTACCGGTACTGTGACGTCGATTCAAAAACTGGAAAATGATTATGAAGTCGTTGTATCTTTTGATGATTTTGGCCAGCGCAAATTACGTTCTTCGTTTGCTAGATTAACAAAACTTTCTCAATAATTTTATACTATCATATTGGATTACGCAGTTGTATATTTCCTTGTAACATGGTATACTATATTGTAGTATTTTATTAATCGTGGAAAGGACGGATGACTATGTCAGGAAAATTTGAAGAAATTATGAATAATGCAAAGATTGTGGAGTTATTAAATAAGAAAAAAGCAGAGGAAGAAAGCAAAAATTTTGTTTTATGGTTATTAGCTATCGTTGGTGCTGTTGCCGCTGTCGCCGCTATTGCTTTTGCTGTTTACCGCTATATGAATCCTAAATACGCTGATTTTGATGGCGAATTTGATTATGATGAATTTGAAGATGATTTTGAGGATGATGATATTGAAGATGATGACGTATATGTAAAACCTGCGAAATAATATCTGCAACCGAGCAACGGAAATCGTAAACAATCAAATAATATTTAACTGAAAGCATGGCACAGCCGACGGAAATTTTCCTGAAAGCTGTGCCTTAATTTTTTGCTATGAAGTTTTATGTAGAAACTTAGCGAGCAGTGTATTGGGATAGCAACGCTGCCAATACCGAATTTATGAAGACAACATTCTCGGCAAATTATCCGATGAGCGATATTCTCGTATGGCAAGCGAATGATTGATTTTCTTTTTTTATTTACAAGAAAGTTCTATTACATAGCCGATCCATCTTTTATTGCAGTTCATCTACAATCTTACAAATAGCAGCAGCCAATGCTCCCGGTCCAACGTGACAGGAAACACTTAAAGATAATGGATCCATGGCACGGATCTTATGACCGGGGAATTCTCGTTCCAGTTCCTCTTTAAACACCTTTGCCTCTGTGCCATCTGCCGAATAAGCAACCTGAATATCAAATTTCTCACCGTTTGGATCGTGAAATCGGTCTTCAAAGTCCTTTCGTACTGCCTTGATCATAGTAGCTTTTGCCTGTTTCAATGTTTTAACCTTAGCATATGCATCCAGCTTTTCTCCCTGAATCTGCAGCACAGGCTTGATGCGCAGCACAGTACCGATTGCCGCAGCGGCTGGTGTGATACGGCCACCCTTTTTCAAATAAGATAACGTATCTACCATAATATAAATACTGGATTCAAATTTCTCCCGTAACAGAATATCACGAATCTGCGCACCATCGTATCCTTTTTCAGCCAGTTCGATTGCATCCAGAACCGATCTGCGCTGGGTAACGGATATCCTCTGATTGTCAATAACAAAAACCTTTCCTGCATAAGTTTCTTCAAAAGACAACATCGTTGCTGTTCCGCATGAACTGCTCAGTCCACTGGACATTGGAATATATACGATCTCATCATACTCTTCCAAAACCTCATCCCACAAATTCATCAGCGTATCCGGCGACGGCTGGGATGTCGTAACATCTGCTCCCTTGGCCAGATATTCATAAAATTCATGCTGGCTCATACTTATGTCTTCCAGATAGGTTTCATCGTTCACAAAAAAAGGCATTGGTACGACATGAATCCCCATTTCTTTTGCCTGATCCTGCGTAATACCACTATTACTATCTGTAATGACGGCTACTTTTTTCATTGCTCCATCTCCCTCTTCATTCAATACAATATGCTTCATATCATACTATTTTTCGTCGTTTTTGTCAACAAGCCAATACTTTGTCTGCACCCGTCCAATCTTCTTCAAAATTGGTTTTCTCAAAAGGAAAAGGAAAACCGCAGTTGAAAAAGCAAACAGCAGATCAAAGGGAACGGCCGCAGCATAGATAGCAATCACTTGTGAAGCCGTAATAACCTGCGAGGTAAAAAAGATTGTATTAAGGTCAACAATTCCTCCGTAAAGGAAGAAAACAGATAAAAAACCATATAATGTAACCTGCCATCCTGAATATTTTCTTCCGCAAAACAAAAGTCCTGCCATTGCACCAATAATTCCAAGCGCAAACATCTGAAAAGGAGTCCAGGATCCTTGTCCAAAATAAAAATTTGATACAAAGGCACTCACTGCTCCTGTCACAAACCCAACTTCTGTGCCAAAAGCGATTCCGGCTAAAATAACAATGGCTGCGATAGGTTTGATCTGCGGAAGGAAAAAGAAAGCAATGCGCGAACCAATAGCAAGCGCACACAATGAGGCGATCATGGTTAATAAGATGGCACTTGGCTTTCCTGACTCAAAATGAATAAAGAAACCAATCAGTCCGACCATAATAATGCCCAATGCTGTATAATAATAGGTTTCTCCTTTAGCAATCAGCACTTCATATGCCAGCAGGCACAGACAAATCGGTATGAGCAGTATCATAAGACTATTTTTTCTTAGCATATTCATTTACATCCTGTTCTATTATAATATGTGGCTCCAACTGCCCGCAAACACGGTGAAGTGAAGTCGTATAAAACTGATTTCCCTCAAAAAATTGACGTGTGTTCTCCAATGCCACAATTTCCCCTTCAAACATCATGCCAACGACATCGGCAATCCGTGCTGCAAATTCCATATCATGGGATACAACAATCACTGTTTTGTTCCGTTTTTTCAAAAGCTTAAGTTGTTCCAATAATGTTTCTTTCCTTGTCATGTCAAGACCTTTTGTTGGTTCATCCAAAAGATAACACTCTGCTTCTGACGATAGTATTTTGCACAAAGCAAGCCGCTGTCTCTCACCCCCGGACAGATCCGATGGATGTCTCTGCATAAGGCCTTCTAACTTCCATAGTATCTTATTATCATCTGTCACACCTTTCAGCTCCTGCTGCACCGTGTCTTCCAAAAAAAGATACGCCGGATTTTGTGGCAGATAACATACCGGACCATTAAGCCCTTTTATTTTTCCTTCAAAGGGAGCCAGGATTCCTGCCAGTACGCGCAGGAACGTAGTTTTTCCACTTCCATTACTGCCCACCAGACAAGTAATCATTCCCAATGGTATGTTACAGGAACAGGAATTCAAAATATTTTTTCCTTTTTTTTCAAAACGAAGAGATAACTTTTTACATTCAATATAAGATTCCGTTTTCTTCGGTAATGCTTTCTGACATTTTTCCCGTTCCGCACTCTCATATTCCTGTTCAAAAGCAAGACGGGCTTCCTTTTTAGTCAGCACAACCTTATCCGAAAAAAGTTTCATATAAAAAGGAAAGAAAATATCGTATTTTGTTCCACGTAATTCGCAATAAACCTTGCGCGGATTTCCACTTGCAGCAATTCTTCCCTCTTCCATAACAAGCATCTGATCTGCATAAGGCACGATATCTTCCAGTCGCTGCTCTGCTATAATGATCGTTGTTCCATACTCTTCACTAATACGGTACAGCAGCTCATATAACTGACGTGCGGCTATCGGATCAAGCTGGCTCGTCGGCTCATCTAAAAGCATAAGCTGTGGATTCATCGCCATACCGGAAGCCACATTTAAGATTTGTTTTTCGCCTCCGCTCAAATCCATCGTATCACGTTTCCATATACTCTCCAGTCCAAAATGTGTAACGATTTCCGCCAGACGTCTTCTCATCCGGGTCTTTGGCACACCCATATTTTCAAGTCCAAATACAATCTCATATTCCACGCGGTCCGTTATGATCTGTGATTCCGGATTCTGCCAGACATAGGCCGTCTGCTCTGCACGATTGGAAAGTATTCCTTCTTCTCTGCCCTTCCATCCACTCTGTTTCATCAATTGACGCAGAAGTGTTGTCTTGCCACATCCCGATGTTCCGACTATGAGATTGATTGTTCCCTTTTCGATCTGCCATTGCCCGATAGAAACCGCCGGTTTTGTCTGTTCCGGGTAATAGAATTTGTAATCTTCTGCCTCCACAAGAACCATTTACATTCCTCCTTTCCACGCAGCCAGACAGGCATGCCAAAATAAACAATATACAGCAGCCATTGCTGCCACGATAGATGTGTGATATAAATACTTGGGAAATAACGTACCGATATCAATCCGAATATCTTCATTCTGATAAGATATCCCAGCATACAACAGACCAGCCCCACCATAGTCCAGTCCTGCCACGCCATCTCCATTCCCCAATAATGAGAACGATTCCTTTCACCATACTGTTTCTGCTTCATAGCTATGCTTCGTTCAACTGACTCCTCCATACCCATTCCAAATAAAGCAGACCACACTTTGGGACGATTTCCCTGTAACCGGGTAATTTCTTTAAAATCTCTCTTTACCTTGGGTACCATACGGAGAATCATGGAAAAAAGCATAGAAAAGGCAGGAAGTCGCTTTCCCATCAGTGCCATGATTTTCTCTGACGTCATATAATAGCTAAAGCACGAAAACAGATTTACGGATGCAATTAAAAGAAGGACCATATGACCTCCATAAAGAACCGCTTCCTTTGTAATACGTGTATCACCGAGTTCAAATAATACAGTTACCCCCCGGTGATTGAATAACGGATTGATGACGAGACACAAAGCAGCGGCTCCAATGCAGTATAGCAGAGAACGCAGGCACTGACGCCCTCCTATCTGGAAGAAACGACAGACAAGCAGACAAATAACTGCCACTATATATAAAGTCGGATGACCTGCCATAAGAAGCATAAGAAATGCTGTTATATAATATCCTGCTGTCACAAGCGGATGCCGTTTCATAAAACTATCCATATCTTCACATTCTCCTAGTATCGATAATCATAAAAGAAGGTGACCTCATCTCCTTTTTTTACCTGATAACTACTGCATCCAACTCCCGGCAGGATGCCATTTACCTTGTATTTCCATCCACTTTCATCGCCACAATCAAACTCATACAGATTTCCTATTCCTTTTACGTAATAGGTTCCATAAACCGGCGTGTATTCTGCATCAAGGGCTATATTCTGTTCCTTACAGATACGCTTCAGAATATCATAAACCGTCTCCCCGTCAGATACAGCCTGCTCTCCCTGATAATAGCAACCGGAAGAAGGAATGATTTCTTCTATGCCATCTTTCCAAAGTTCTTTATGATTCATGATCGCATTGCACTGGATCGTAAAAGAGATATGATCGGTCTCTTTT
This sequence comes from uncultured Eubacterium sp., assembly GCA_934338065.1. GTDB lineage: Bacteria > Bacillota > Clostridia > Lachnospirales > Lachnospiraceae > Eubacterium_F. The sequence goes on from CAKRGX010000002.1 coordinate 14,578, forward strand.
ACCGAATCAGTCGGAACAGCCGTCTCCACCGGCAGAGGCTCAGGAGTTTTTTTTGCTGCCTGTTTTTTTACCTTTTTTGAAGGATCTTCTTTTTCGGTTTTTTTGACATTCTTTTTTTTCTCTTTTTTTACCGGAGCCCCGGAACTGACCGGCTTTGTAACAGCAGGTGATTTTATCTTTTTCTTTTTTTCCGGCATCGCTGTCTGTATAGCCGCTGGCTGTATCGCCGGCCCGGTAACTGCTTTGCCGGTGCTGACATCCGGAAAAACAATATCTTCTTCGGATGCATAAGACATGTCTTCGTTTCTCTGATGCTGTATAAGCACTCGTCCCACCATCAGACCAATCAGCCCAAGACAAATTATGATGCAGAGTAAGATTCCTTTACGATTCCACTTCATTTCTGCTCTCCTTGTATTTTTCTCTCAACAGAGTAACAAATAATAGACAAATCTGTCAAGTGTTGCTATAATGTGGAACGATGGTATAAATAATATTAGTAACCATACGGTTCTCGCAAGAGATTAATAGGGAAGACGGTGTGAGTCCGTCACAGCCCCCGCTGCCGTATCACAGGAGAGACAGAATGATATGCCACTGACTTAAGTTGGGAAGGTATTCTGTCTTGCTGATCGTTAAGTCGGAAGACCTGCCCTATGGTGTGAAATATGACCTTTCGGAGGGAGAGGAAATGTTCTGACTATGTTTTTCTTAGTCATCACAGGTCTTTCTGCGCCCATTTCAGGAATTATTTCCAGGCAAGAAGGACTTTTCTTGTATTGCCACTATACCACCAAAAAATACGCAATACGCGAGAAAGAAGGTTTTTTCCATGAAAAACACAAAAAAACTACTATCACTGCTTCTGGTCTTTGTCATGACGATCACTCTGACAAACGGCTTTGTAGCAAAGGCTGCTGAAACGATCACGGTAACACTTCGTTTGGAGCAGGATCAGACAACCTTAACAAAACCGGTACAGATCACTATGACACCGGATGATGTAAAAGCCTACGGCGATCTGAAACTGCCAACAGATACAATGACACCGCTGCATGTATTAGCCAAATACCTGATAACTCAAAAGGGTGCTACAGAAGAAAATTTAAGCAACTACATTGTATTCAATAAAGGATTTCTTTCTGGCATTTCCGTAAATGGCACTGCCAAAACAGATTTTGGTTCAGCATCCAGTGATCCAAAAGTAAAGGATGCCTACTGGATGTTTGCTGTAAACGATACTTCTCCTGTAAATCCGGCTACCGGATACGGATACAGGATGAATGAATATCCTATGCAGGATAAGGATAGCCTTGTCCTTTACGGTGTATGGGGCGGCGATTATGTAAACGCTGTCAGTCCTTACTATACTACCTTTGCTCAGGAAAACTATCAGGCAGAAACAAATCAGACCTTCAATATAAAGCTTATTGGCTTTGATATTTTTAACGATTATGGTGTAAAAGCGAATCACGCCATGAAAGGTGCGCACATTGTTATCACAGATGCCAGCGGAAAACAAATGGAAAAAGAATATGTAACAGATGAGAATGGTGTTGCATCACTTTCCCTTGATACTGCTGGTACCTATACACTTACAGCTTATCGTAAAACAACGGATGACGCACACTTTGATATTTCGCGTCCCTATGCGACAGTTACAGTAGCAGATGCAGCTGCTCCAACACCAACAGCTTCAGCTGTTCCAACGGCTTCGGCTACTCCTACGGCTTCGGTTGTCCCTACGGCTTCGGCTGCTCCAACGGCTTCGGCTACTCCTACGGCTTCGGCTGTCCCTACACCAACAGCTTCAGCTGCTCCTACGGCTTCAGCTGCTCCTACGGCTTCGGCTGTCCCTACACCAACAGCTTCAGCTGTTCCAACGGCTTCGGCTGCTCCTATGGCTTCGGCTGTCCCTACAGCAACAGCTACCGTTATACCTATCCTGTTATCCGATGTAAATCCACAGACGGTAACAGACAAAAAAACGGCTCCGGCAAAAGTTAAACAGATAAAAGCAACGGTACAAAAAACAAAGAAAAGAAAAAAAACAATTACTCTTACCTGGAAGAAGGTAAATAACGCAACCGGTTATCAGGTATACCTTTCCAAGAAAAAAAACAAAGGATTTAAGAAAGCCGCCGATACAACAAAAACAAAGGCAGCGATCCGTAAGAAAAAGGGAACTTATTACATAAAAATCCGTGCTTATGTAAAACAGGCAGATAAGACAAAAACTACCGGAGCTTTTAGTAAGCCGAAAAAAATCAGAGTAAAATAATTTATGTCCTATATCAGACAGAGACGGGGATATCACAGATATCCCCGTCTCAATATATCGATGGAATGGAGATTCTAGATGAAACACTTTTTTAAAACTATCCTTGTCTTAGTATCATTCAGTTTTATCCTACTGTTTTCCTGTGCTTTTACAACCTTTCGGGGAGAAACCGGTTCAGAAAATGCAAATGTTGTTCCCTATGATACTCCTATAGGAGAAGAACAAAGCCAGCTCATTTGGTCGCGCTCTTTTCTTCGTTCCGGCCTGACTTCTTACAATTCTATTCCTATCCTGACAGATCAGTCAATCTATCTGGTAAATGCAGACATTTTGTATGAAATGGATAAAAAGGGAACCATCTTACGGCAGATGACACTGCCTGCGAAAATTAACTCTGTCTGTTATATGTTGTTGGAAAAAAATCAGCTCTACATCCCACTGAATGGCGGCAGAATGGCATGCATCAACATCGATTCCATGACACAGGAGTGGTGCAGTGAATCCTTTGGTGGACAATCCTTATCTACCGTATTTTATTACAATGGATATGTTTTTGCAGGAACGACAAATATTACCAGCCGTGGTACAACAGGTATTTTCTATTGTCTGAATACCATAGATGGCTCGACCGTATGGACCTACGAAGACGCTTCACATCCGGGTGGTTACTATTGGAGCGGCAGTATTGTACGTGATGATACACTGTTTTTCACTGGAGACAACGGAATTCTTGTTTCTCACAGCATTACAGAAGCAGATGTATATGATACAAAATGCATAACAGACAAAGCAAATATCCGTACAGGTTTAACCTACGATTTACAGACAAATGCCCTTTACACAGCAAGTAATGACGGAACTCTCTATCGAATTACAACAGACCGTTCAAAGATCCATGATATCAGTTCGATAAAACTGTATGAAAATGATGTCACCATCAACTGTACAAGCACCCCAACGATTTACAATGGACGTATTTACATTGGTTATATTGCTGATCGTGTCGGCAGGGTTGCGGTCATTGATGCCAAAGCTCTGGCAATAATCTATCAAGTACAAGGTTTTGCCAACGCTGAGATTAAATCCTCTCCTCTCTTGTCAACAAGAGGTGATACAAGTGGTCAGGTAACTGTCTATGTATCTGCCAATGCTTTTCCAGGTGGAATCTATTACTTCACGGATAGCGGAACAACAACTTCCAGCACACTGCAAACACTATTTATTCCTGCAGCAGCAAAACAATTTTGTCTATCAAGTATATGTGCTGGTAAGGATGGTACACTGTATTATTCAAATGACAGCGGGACATTTTTTGCTATAGGGAAAAAAACTGCTACAGCCGATGAAAGTAAAAAAACTGTCCTCTCAGCCTCTGGATCAAAAGACAGCAAGAATTCCTCTTACATTCGTGTGGTTGTGAGAAAACCGAATCACATACGAATAAAGAAGAAAAAGAAAATCTATAAAATATCCTGGAAAAAACCGAAGAAAACTCAGACGGTTCTCTATCAGAAAACAGGAAGAAAAAAATGGAAAAAGAAAATAATAAAAACAAAAACGTACCTGTCAATAAAAAAGAAGAAACATCCTGTCCGTTTCCGGCTGCGAGTTCGAAAAAAAACAAAAGGAATCTGGTACTATTCCGGGTATACAAAAACCTTTTATTTAAAATAAAAAAGTATTATACTATATATATAGTCTTTGAAATGGGGGGTCGTATATGACAGAACAAGAACAATTAAAACAATGGGTGGAAGAATCTGATAACATCGTTTTTTTTGGCGGTGCCGGTGTCTCAACCGAAAGCCATATTCCTGATTTCCGCAGTGTGGACGGATTATATAATCAAGACTATGATTATCCACCGGAAACGATTCTTTCCCACAGTTTTTATAAAAAGAATACAGAAGAATTCTATCGGTTCTACCGTAGCAAAATGATCTTTCCTGATGCAAAACCCAATAAAGCACACATTGCTTTAGCGAACCTGGAAAAAGCCGGAAAACTAAAAGCTGTTATCACGCAAAACATTGATGGTTTACATCAAAAAGGCGGCAGCAAAGAAGTTTATGAACTTCATGGCTCTGTTCTTCGCAACTACTGCACTTCATGCCACAAATTTTTCCCGCTCGATGATATTCTGGCATGTAAAGGAGTTCCTCACTGTGAATGTGGAGGTATCATAAAGCCCGATGTAGTTCTCTATGAAGAAGGTCTTGACTCCTACACACTGGAACGATCTGTCTCTTACATAAAAAATGCAGATATGCTTATCATTGGAGGAACCTCTCTAGCCGTTTATCCTGCTGCAGGACTGATTGATTACTATACGGGAAATAAATTAGTACTAATTAACAAAGACAAGACCGCACGCGACAGCCACGCCGATCTTGTGATTCAGGCTCCTATTGGAGAAGTTCTCAGTCCCTGGGCTTAAATTGTATGTGAAACAATGAAATCTGCTTTGGGCTGATCCATTTTTCATAATGTGTTTCTGCATGAAGCAGCAGATCTGAGTCTGTCGGTCGTTTTTCTTTATCTTTGAAATCCTCATAGGATAAAACGATCGCAGGCTTATTTTTATCTAACAGCGAACAGATAAACGTAATATCTTTCTTTTTCTTGTCCTTTTGATACCGACATCCAACCAACTGTATTCCATTTGATAACTGAATCAGTTCATCTTGTAATATCTTTACACCCAAGGATCGTATTTCTCTCGTAACACTTTCCTTCTGATTTTCCTCATTAGGTCCTTCCACCCAGTACACAGGGATATCTCCCGCTAACTGTTTTAAATATTTATAGGTATATTCGCGCAGATTTCTGTTTGCAGGATATGAATAAATATTTCCTAAAAAGATGACATAATCCGGCTGACATTGTTTCAGTTTTTCAAAGTATATGTCTATTTCATGTCTTGTCATACATCTGCCAATCTGCAGATCCGATACAGCAGCAACCGTAAGTGAGTTCACTGACGCCTGTTTATTAATCTGAACCGTTTTTTTTGATATCTGCGGTATTTTGATCTGAACAAAAAAAGCAATTCCCATTAGAATCGTGACTACCAGAACAATCTTACTGACCTTTGTTGGATGATTAAAAAAGAAAAAAAAGCGGTTTTTCCACCCTGCTCTTTTTCCAATCATTCGAACAGCACCTCGAATCATGCTGAATACCGGTGTAACGAGCATAACCATGATATAAATACAACTGATAAGCTGGATAACAAACAGCATTACATCATTATTGATGTAGTATGTAAAGAAAAAACATACAAATAGTGTTCCAAGCAAAACAGCCTGGAACACATAATAACACATCAAAGGAATTCGCATACGTGACCATAAATAATGATAACGCAAGCAGGAATATCCACCCAATAACAAAGCAATAACTACGACGAGAATTGTTTTTAACATTTCTGCCCCCTCAGATCAGTATACAACTACAGGAGTGCCAATACTTACATAATCATATAGCTTTGCAGCATTGTGCAATGGCATATTAACACAACCATGAGAACCTCCATGCCTGTAAAGACTACCACCAAATTTACTGCGCCATGTTGCATCATGCAGTCCCTGTCCATCCCAGTTAAACGGCATCCAGTAATTAACATGACTGCGATAACCCTGAACGGCAATCGTTCCCAGATAACGATCCTTTTGTTTGCCATAGATACGATGAACACCTGTCACGGTTCTTCTCTCTCTTGTCGGAAGTCCGCTGACAATCTGTGAATCCATCTTTAACTTGCCATCTTTATAGAACCACAAATGCTGTCTCGCAATACTGATTTCGACATAAGTGTTACCAATATCATCTTTTCCGTGCCGGGCAGCCACATTTCGATACACAGGCTCAAGTGTAGCATCTTTCTTTTTCTTTAATATTTTGTTGATTTTTTTCACAGTTTCATCCTCGTTGATCCACCAGCCCATGATTCCACCATGTATCTTCACAGTGCCATCTTTTGTTGTCTTAAATTTTCTTGTCTTTCCATATGTATTATATTTTTTTGCCATCTCTCTTACATAATCAGATATCCATTTTTTCGACATCTTTAATTTTCCATTTTTATAAGAAAGATGTTTGCTTATCATATTACCGTCAATCACTTCCATATCCTCACCAAAGGTAAAAGTGATCTTCATAGTACGGTACGCTTCAATATCTTTTTTCTGTGAAGTAATCTTTGCATTATCTGCCGTTACACCCGGTTTATTATAATAATCAGAAAGTTCATATCTTATTTCATTTCCTTCACTAATGTCCTGCTTCATCGCAGCCAGCAATGCCTGCATATTCACATCATCACCCTGAACTTCTTTTACTAATTCAAGATTTTTATCAAAATAAGCATCTGCCGTAAACTTACTTGCCTCAGGCAGTTGTCTCTGAAGTACTTCCTGTAATTTATTATCATCAATGCTGACTTGCTCCGGCTTTAAAGAAACTACAACGTCACGATGAAAAAGATAATCAAAGAAAGAGATCTGCTCTTTCATATTCTTTACCTGTTCCTGTTCAAATTTGCGTGAAACGGCATCTGAAATATCAATCACATGCTCTTTTTTACCTTTCAAAAAAGTGACTGTAAAACCTTCTGCAGCATTCATCTTTTGTACAGCTTCCTCTACATTCATTGCGCTGACATCCGTATTACTTACAATCGCATGAGGGGAAAAATCACCACAAAAATACTCTTTGCTCGACACAAAAAATGAAACGAGTAAAATTATAAACACACATGCTGCTGAAACACACCCGATTAAAACTTTTTTGCTTTTCATTTATATTATCTCCCATTCAAATATGTTATGAATCATTATCCTACGTAATTATATCAACTACTTTACAATAATTCAATAGATTTTTCCATCCAGTTTTTCAAATTTATTCCATCTTTCACATTTATTGACGAGGCAAATTTTTCTTGTTATAATCAGACTGACACACAAAGCACGAAAAGTCTGAAAAGAAAGAGGGCACAATATGCTGCAGCTTGAAGGTGAAATAAAAAACAACCAGTTTTCCCGCTTCCATCTGATTTATGGGGAAGAACGCTATATGGTCCGATATTATAAAAATATATTAGTATCCAAATTATCCCAGCCGGGCGACGAAATGAACTGTACTTACTTTAAGGATCAGGAAATGGAGGCTTCTTCCATTGCCGAGGCAGCACAGATTCTTCCTTTTTTTGCACCACAACGTCTCCTTATCGTAGAAGGCAGTCATTTTTTTTCCAAAGCCAATAACATGGTTGATTATCTGGATGATTTTCCTGATACAACCTATCTTATTTTTATTGAACAAGATGTGGATAAAAGAAGCCGGTTATATAAATGGTTTAATAAAAATGGCTGCATCACAGAGTGTAAACCACAACCGGAAAAACTGCTCAAACAATGGATTGCCGGCTATTTAAAAAAATCCGGTAAATCAATCAGCATTAGTTCGATCGAACTACTTATGGAACGTGTCGGAACAGATATGGAAACACTGAGTAATGAATTAGATAAACTCATTGGCTATGCCGGTGACCGGCAAACGATCGGACCAGATGACATTCTGGCTATTTCATCCGGCCTCACCATTTCTAAGATTTTTGATATGATCGATGCTGTTGCAATGAAGGAAAAAGACAAAGCGCTCTCTCTCTATGATAATCTGCTGGCAAACAGAGAACCTCCCATGTCAATCCTTTATTTATTCTCTCGTCATATAAATATATTATTACAAATGAAAGAATGTATGAATCTTGGGTTAGGCAGAAATGACATAGCAAAAAAATGTGGTGTTCCCCCATTTACCATACCAAAATATTCGCGTCAGGCAAAATTATTTAAGCGCAGTCAGTTATTACAAATGCTTGAAAACCGCCTAAAATACGAGGAAGATATTAAAATGGGAAGGATAAATGACCAGCTTTCTGTGGAACTCTTTTTAATTCAGGCATTGACAAATAGTTGATTTAATGGTTTAATCTATATTGTTTGGTATTGGAGACGTATCGAAGTGGTCATAACGAGAACGACTCGAAATCGTTTTGCCTTCACGGGCACGTGGGTTCGAATCCCACCGTCTCCGTTTTTTATTTCTTGTAAGCCGAAAAAGAAGTTGGATTCGTAAAAGTTGTAATGCAGACATTATCCGGTCTCGGAACGAGTGAACTTCTTTTTTTTAGTGCTATCTTAGCATGGCGCCCTTATATTTATGGCTTTAAGCTTTCTACTGACAAAACATTACCATCTGTAATTATGGTAACCGCTCCCTTTTGTATCGTACAAAACTCTTTTGCTTTGATTTTTTTTACCCGTTGTCTTGTTTCCTTTGACGGATGTCCGTAGCGATTGTTTTCACCCGCAGAATACACACAGATTCGGGGATTTGTTTTGGTAAGGAATTCTTCACTGCTGGATCCCTTTGAGCCATGATGTGCTGCCTTCAGATATTGCACTGTATGAAGCTGGGAACATATCTCCCTCTCCCCTTGTTCTTCTAAATCCCCGGTGAATAATCCTTTAAAGTTTCCATATTGAACTTCCAAAACAAGCGAATAATCATTTTCACTCTCCCAGTCATAAGATGGATACGGATGCAGACAACGCATCTTAACATGATCTATAGAGACATAATCTCCTTTTTTCATAAAATCAACAGGAAGACCCGATGCCACACATAATTTTTTCAACTTAAAATAATTTTTATCTTGCTTTTTAATATCAGGAAGCACAATTTTCCCTATAGAAAATCCCATATGTGATGGATCCTGTATGATTTCCAGCAAACCATTCGTATGATCACTATCACTATGTGTTATAAATATCCGATCAATTCTGCGTATACCATAATATTTTAAAAATTTTACGATTCGGTATTTTCCTACTTCCGTTACATCAGAGCTTCCACCATCGATCAATATTGTTTTATCTTTTATCCTGATACAGGTACAGTCTCCCTGTCCGACATCCAGATTCGTTATCCGTAATCCGTCTGCTTCTCTGCGTGGGGTCAGATCAAGAATACCTACCGCAAGTACAAGAAGAATCCAGAATTTATATTGAGGGTATTTTTTTTGAAATACGATCCACAGGAAAAGCAAACTAAAATAAGCCACAATCTGCCATGAATAAGGACAGCCTAATATAATCTGATGGTTGGGCAGAATTTCCAAAAAGCGGCATACAATTTCATAAAAACCCAAAATATAATGAGCCATTCCCATACAAAACCGAGCTGCATATACAGAACAAAGAGAGAGAAAAGCACCACACAAGCCGGTTCCAAGCAAAATACCTAAAAATGGCAGTAATACAACATTAGCGATCAGACTGTACAAAGGTATCTCATAATAAAAATATAACAAAACTGGTAATGTCACAAAAGATATCCCCAATGCGCCCATTACCGGTGCCAACACCTGATTACCTGATTCTGCCTTTTGAAATTGTTTGACAAATAAAAGAATACCCAGCACTGTTCCATAGGATAGCAAAAAACCTGTCTGAAAAAGTGACAAAGGATATCTCAGCAGCTGGAACCATGCGCTTAAAGCAAGTGCACAATATGCATCATATTTTCTGTTGACAAGCCTTGCTGCAAACATACAGATCATCATACTTACCGCCCTTGATGTAGAAACCGGGAACCCGGTCAGAATACCATACAGAATAAGAATACCGGATGCGGCAAACACAGCCATCCTCATGGGCATAATATATTTACGTAGTAAAAAGAACAAACCTGCCCCGATCAGAGAAATATGAAGTCCGGAAATTGCCAGAATATGCGCAATCCCATTTTCCTGATAAAGCCGCTTGATATCTTCATCCGCCGCCCCTTTCTCTCCCAATATCATGGCAGCCAGAATTCCGGCATCGCGTTTCGAGCAGCATACCTGCAACCCACGATATAATTGTAAACGAAGTTGACGGATTCTCTCCTGAAGTCTATGATAGCTCCGATCAAGAATCGTGATATGGTCAACAAAAGACCGATATTGAATTAGTTGTCTCAGATTATATTCATATTCATTAAATTGTCCGGGATTACCCGGTAGATCAAAAGAATAAACAGTCCCTTTTACCTGAAGGATCTGTCCGATATGAATGTTAGAAAATAGTGACTGATTCTTTCCCTGATACAATTTCATACGTCTGCATATTTTTGTATCACCTACATATACATTTCTGACAATGAGTGATAAAGATTTTTCTGTCCCAAGAATTTCTTCTACCTGACATACCATTGACAGATGATCTCCCTTCCGCTCCTCCGGATTCTCCTTCCAATAATCACGAAACAGAAAAATAATACCAATCCATACAATCAAGGCCACACATAATGGTCTTAGATGCAATTTCACATTCCCCCTATTTTACAATATCCAATTTACGTTCCAGGACAAGATGAAAGCCCTCCATTTCACCATATTTTTCCTGTTGCTCTCCCTCCACTGTGATCTGGACACGATTCACATTAGGAAGCTCACAAAGGGTATTTACAATTGAATACACCACAACCTCACTTTCGATCCCCGGTAGCAGATTATTAATATCATCACTAAAATCCAGATAACATACATTATCCCGAATCGTGAGATTATTCAGAACCGTAGAGGACGGAAGTGTTGGTATCACTTCATCTTTTTTGTTTGTATTAGCAATCGTTTCATCTGCCTGAATAAGCGATTCGATCAAAAGCTTGGCTATCGGTGCCGCAGAATTATATTTAATTGGCGTTTGTGCATCGACCAGACCATCTCCCCGCTTATTCGAAAAATACAGCGTCAGCAGTTTTGTCTGTTCTCCTTTTCCTTCCAGATCGGATAAAAAGGAAGATGCATTCATAAGTCCTACAGCATTACCGGACAACATAAGCGGCTGGTCCTCAACATAAAATTCTACGTAGTCAATTCCCTCAATTTCGCAAAGTGTCTGCACGATCGCTGCCCTTGATAAGATTTCCTCTGTGCCATTTTTCCCATTATAAGCTGCGGAAAAATATAAGGAAAGCTTATTTTCTTTATATAACATATTGGTTACCTCAACGTTTTCACCTAAGGCACTCTTATTGTTAGCATCCTCACTGGAACGCATTTTTTTTAACAATTTCTTTGCCACCACAAGAGGGGCTGTAAAGTCCTTCTCAACTGCATAATCTTCCTTTACCAGTTCTGTCATTTCAGAGTCTAAATAATAAATCGAAAAAGTACGCAGTCCGGACCTGTCTTCTTTCTTCCCACAAGCAGTAACCAGTACACATATGCACAATATTAATATTATCTTCTTTAATAGCCGCATACCTTTTCCTCCTACTCCAGATACATCAGTGGAATACGTACAGCAAACGTTGTTCCCTGTTTTTCAATACTATGAACCTTGATTGAACCACGATGAAGTAATATCGCATTACGTGTAATGGCAAGTCCCAGACCATTCCCCCCTGTTTCCCGTGACCTTGCCTTATCCACACGATAAAAGCGCTCAAAAATATTATCCTGTAACTCTTCTGGTATGCCAACACCCGAATCCGATACTTTCAGATACATAAACTTATGATCGGCATTAAGAGAAACACGGACCCAGCCATTATCGTAATTATACTTTATCGCATTTTCTATAAGGTTACGAAAAGCCATTCCCAGCTTGACTTCATCAATCTGTGCTGTAACCGGACGCACACTCTCAAAAATGATGTCAATATTCCTCTGATCGGCAATCGGCTGAAGTTGTTTGAGCACACTTTCCACAAACTCATTAATGTTCACTTCTGCAATATTCACTTCAGAAGCATTTTTATCCATTTTTACAAGTGTCAACAGATCATTGATAATTTTATTCATACGCTCAAGCTCATGGTTAATATCCACCATAAATTCCTGATATAGCTCTACAGGAAGATTCTCCTGCCCCAAAAGAGATTCTGCCAGAACTTTCATTGAAGTGATCGGTGTTTTCAATTCATGAGACACATTGGACACAAACTCCTGTCTGACGTTTTCCAGATTCTGTAAAACACTTAGCATGGAATTGAACTTATCTGATATATCCTCAATCTCCGTATATCCTTTTACCTGCATATCTTCATTAAAATCTCCATAAGAGATCATCGCAATAGAACCTGCAACCTCCTTTAACGGTGATACGATGTGTCCGGAATAAATAACGCCCACAACAATAATGATCAGACTCAATATAACAATGACAGTAATTGCAATCGTGCAGATTTCATCATATAAACGATATACCGGCTGTAAGGAAAATTTCATCAACACTGCACCATCAATAGAATTCATGTCCGCATTATTGACCGCCAATACTATACTTACTGTGTCTTTGTCCCGGGAAACAATCTTGCTTTCGTCCCCCCTTACACACCGGACAACATCACTCATCATAAGAGACTTTCCCTCTTCCAGATTATATGTATCACGCATAACTAATAAGTTAGAATCAACAATAACAATACGGCCATCATAAATATCGGAAACCTGTGATAATTCTGAATCAACATCAAGAGAAGATGCATTACTAAAAAAAGCAGACGAAATAACGAGGTTGCAAATAACAGAACCTCGTGTCTGTAGTTCATTAATGCGCTGAGATATTGCCTTCGACCGGTACGTGTTAATAAAAATAAGAGTAAAGATAATAAGTGGAATTACACCAAATAAGATCAACACTGCCATACTCTGGGTGCGAAGGCTTTTTAGAAAGCTTATCTTATTTCTTATTTTCAAAATAATAACCAACACCCCATTTAGTATGTATAAAATCAGGCTCACTTGGATTTTTCTCTATCTTTTCCCGAAGACGTCGAATATGTACATCGACCGTTCGCGCATCACCAGGATAATCAGCCCCCCACACTTTCTGTAATAATTGATCCCGGCTATAGATCTGACGCGGATTTTTAATCAGAAGATTAAGCAACTCATACTCTTTTGTCGTAAGTCCGATCTCAATACCATCAATATAAACACGATGTGCGTCTGTATCCAGCTGTAAGCCGCCACTGACCATCATTTTATCCATGCCATAGTCCCTGTTCTGCTTCAGACTGCGCCGTATAATAGCCTTAATACGAGCCTTTACCTCCAGTATATTAAACGGCTTGGTAATGTAATCATCAGCACCATACTCCAACCCAAGAATCTTATCCATGTCATCCCCCTTCGCCGTAAGCATAATGATCGGCACATCAGAAAAATCACGTATTTGCTGACAGACTTCAAATCCCGACATCTTTGGCAGCATAACATCAAGCAGAATCACATCGTATTGCTTCTGACGAGCCATTTCCAATGCTTCTTCACCATCATAGGCATAATCCACTGACATTCCATCCTGTTCCAGGCTGAAACGAATCCCCTTTACTATTAATTTCTCGTCATCCACGACCAATATTTTTCTTGCCATTTCTGTCTGCCTCCACTTATTTACGTCAAACCGTAATATAATCCTTAATCTTATTGAACACTCCCTGTTTTATTCCGGAAATATTCATAATATCCTCAATTTTAGAGAATTTCCCACTGCTTTCCCGATAGGAAAGAATCTGTCTTGCTTTGGATTCCCCTATTCCGCTTAAAGTCATCAATTCTTCTTTTGATGCTGTATTTATATTAACTCTGCCAGAATCACTCTGCGGCTCCTGTGATCCGGATGCAGCATGCCTGTTCTTTGTTTCCTTTGCAGCAATAACTAACTGAGTCGCATCCGCTACGATCTGAGCCATATTCACACAATCCTGCTTTGCCTTTTTTGTAAGACCGCCGGCTTTCTGCACAACATCGATCACCCGCGGCTCCTTTTGAAACGTATACACACCCGGATCCTTTACTTCACCACAGATATGAATATATACACCCGAAGAAGATACTGCCGGATTATCTGGCCTGCCATTTTTCTCCTGTTTTTCTTGCTGACGGGATTCCCCATCTGAAAACACTTCCGTAACCACATCAGCATCAGGCGCAGAATCATTCTTCCATAAATAAACACAGCCCAATATAAAAAATGTGATTACTCCTGTTACAATTTGTATTCTTTTCTTATTATCCATTCATTTCATCCTTTTGGGTCGGAAAAGGAAAATGATGCACATAGATATTTTACCAATGAACATCAACTTTTACAACACCCATTTTTATTTATTTCCATTTGAATGTGATAATTCCTGCAATAATAACGACAACACCGATACATTTACGCCATTCAAATGGCTGTTTATCAACACCAAACAAACCAAATAATTCAATCAGATAAGAGACGAGCATCTGCACGGATACAATAAACATCGCCGATCTTGCCGGTCCGATCGCATTGATACTTAGAATTACCGTGTAGGTGATAAAGGCACCAATGGCACCTCCTAATAACATATACTTAGGTGATACCTGCCACAAACTACCAACGGTTCCATCCTTTCCGGTGACCAGCCATGCTGCCACACACACCACAAATGCTGTTACCTGAACAAAGGAAGCTGCCAGCCATACACTTGTCTGCTTTGTGACCTCACTGTTAAATACCCCCTGAACACTCATCAATGCCCCGGATACTGCCGCAATCAAGATTCCCCACATAAGAAAAAGCACCTCATTTCCATATTTTTACTAGTATAGGAAAAATGAGGTACTTTTATACATTTGTCTCTTTTTACAAAACGTTTTCCAAAACAGTGATCATTTCGTCCACATGCTTTTTCTCTATGATCAGTGGTGGTATAAAGCGTATCACATGTGTTCCTGCACTCATAAGGATAACACCCTGTTCCAGTGCCTTTGTTATATATGGACCGGCAGGTTCATGAAGTTCTAGCCCTCTCATCAGACCAAGTCCTCTTGTTTCCTTTGCGACTTCTTTTGTCTGTGCCAGATACTCCAAACGTTCTGCCAGATAATCTCCAACTTCTTTTACATGCTCCGTAATGTGCTTCATTTTAAACTCATTTAGCGTTGCAGCAACAGCCGCACATGCCAATGGACTTCCTCCAAATGTTGTGCCATGATCACCTGGCACAAGTGCCTCTGCAATCTCTTTTGTTGTTGCGATTGCACCGACTGTCATGCCATTGCCGATTCCCTTTGCCATCGTAACAATGTCTGGCTTAATGCCATAATGCTGATAAGCAAACATCCTGCCGGATCGTCCCATTCCACACTGAATTTCATCACAGATCATCATAATATCATGTTCTGTACACAACTTGCGGAGTCCTTTTAAAAACTCCTCCCTGGCCGGATATATACCGCCCTCACCCTGGACAGCCTCTACAATGACAGCATATGTCTTATCGGTGACGGCTTTCTTCACACTTTCCAGATCGTTATAATCGGCAAACGTAACACCACCGATCATTGGTTCAAATGGTTCACGGTATTTTGCTGTGCCAGTAACTGACAGCGCACCCATACTTCTTCCATGAAACGCCTTATTCATAGAAACAATCTCGTGACGCTCTTCATGTCCCCGCATGATCGCATATTTACGGGCAAGCTTCAAGGCACCTTCATTGGCCTCTGTTCCACTATTTGCCATAAAAACTTTATCCATTCCACTTGCTTCCGCTAACCCTTCCGTTGCCTGAATAAGCGGCTCAGAATAAAAATAATTTGAAAAATGTATTCCTTTATCAATCTGCTTTTTTAATGCTTCTTTATATGCTTCATCACTATATCCTAATGCGCATACCGCGATGCCCGCACCAAAGTCTAAATACTTTTTACCTTCTACATCATACAGATAAACATCCTCTCCATGATCCAATACAATCGGATAACGGTTATAGGAATGAATAAGATGCTCCTCTGCCTGTTCTATCATCTGATCCATATTTGGTCTCTCCTTCTATATCTCTGTCTTCTCATGCGGGTACAGATTGACATTATTATCAATAATTGCTGTACCAATACCTTTTCTTGTATAAAATTCCAATAGCAGGCAATGTTCTCTTCGTCCGTCTAATATATGTACACGATTCACACCCTGTTCAACGGCTTCGATGCAATTGCGGATTTTAGGGATCATACCACCGCCAATCGTTCCATCTGCTATAAGTTTCTTTGCCTCCGATATCGGCAATACGGATATCAGCGTTTCTGGTTTCTCGGGATCAAGGCAAACGCCTTCAATATCTGTCATAAAAGCAAGTTTCTCTGCATGGATACATTTAGCAACTGCACTTGCCGCCTCATCCGCATTGATATTATACGCCTGATACTTCTCATCCATGCCGATTGGTGCAATAATTGGCACAAAATTCTGTTCGATCAGTGTATCGATCAAATCAGAATTAACAGAAGTCACTTCCCCTACAAAACCAATGTCCTGTCCTTTTACTGTTTTCTTCTTACACAATATGGTAGCGCCGTCTTTCCCGCTGATTCCGGCAGCCTTTACCCCAAGTTTTTCCATCATTTGTACCAGATGCTTGTTCACTTTGCTCAAAACCATTTCAGCCACTTCCATTGTTTCAGCATCGGTAACCCGGAGTCCTTCTACAAACTTGCTTTCTTTTCCCATATAACCAAGCCATTTGTTGATCTCTTTGCCACCACCGTGTACAATGATCGGTTCCATTCCTACCAGTTTCAAAAGTGCTACATCCTTAATCACAGATTCCTGTAATTTTTCATCCAGCATAGCACTTCCGCCATACTTGACAACAACCCTCTTCCCATTGAAATCACGAATATAAGGCAGTGCTTCGATCAGCGTCTCTGCCTTGATCAACACATCATCCATCGTTGGTTCCATTTATCTCTACTCTCCTTTTAAATAAAATATCATACAAGATGCACCTTAACGTCAGCTTCGATAATCACCATTTATCGTGACATATTCATGTGTCAGATCACAGCCCCATGCCGTAGCTTCGCTGTTTCCCTCTTTCATGTCACAAACTACCGTGACAGCTTCCTGACTAAGTAATTTCGTTGCCTTCTCTTCACTATAGCCGGTTGCCACTCCATTCTGAACAATATTAAGTGATTCTCCCTTTGCCATAATCGTCAGATCAATGATTTCCGGATCAAAAGATACTCCTGCATATCCAAGCGCACACAGAATTCGTCCCCAGTTCGCATCGCTGCCAAACATTGCCGTCTTAACGAGATTTGAAGTAATCACTGACTTAGCAAGAATCTTTGCCTTTTCTTTTGACTCGCAATTTTTCACAGTAACTTCAACTAACTTGGTACAGCCCTCACCATCTGCCGCCATTTTCTTTGCCAGTTCTGTGGAGACATAAGCTAACGCTTCACGGAAAGCATCATAGATTTTTGTTCCTTTTTCAACTTTAACACCGGATTCTCCATTGGCAAGTACGAGATATGTATCATTGGTAGAAGTATCCCTGTCAACGGATATCATATTAAAACTATCGGCAACGATCTCACTTACCATTTCCTGCAATACAGACTGTTCGACTGCTACATCCGTTGTTGTAACACTCAGCATCGTCGCCATATTGGGATGGATCATGCCGGACCCTTTACACATCCCCCCTATGGAGAAAACTTGTCCCTCAACTTCGACAGTAACAGATGACTGCTTTGAAACAGTATCAGTAGTCATGATAGCTTCTGCAGCGGATTTTCCAGCCTCTGCCGTAGCAGCTAACGACTCTTTTAATAACGCAGCTCCCTTCTGTAAAGGCACTTCCGGTAGCTGCATCCCAATCACTCCGGTTGAAGCAGTCAGTACCTCTTCCGGTTTGATGGAAAACTGGTCAGCAACCGCCTTTGCCATCGCATAATTCAGCTTTCTGCCCTCTTCACCGGTACAGGCATTTGCAATTCCACTGTTTAAGACTACAGCATGCACAGGATTTCCCTGTTTCACCAGTTCTTTATCCCACTGTACTGGGGCAGCCTTTACAACGTTTGTCGTAAAGGTTCCGGCACAAACAGCCGCTGTCTCAGTATATACAAGAGCCATATCATTACGTCCCTGATATTTTATGCCGGCCTCTGCCCCGGCTGCCTGATATCCTTTTGCCACGGTAACACCACCGTCTATTATTTTTATCATATCCACTATCCTTTCTTTATGGCACCATTGGCACAAGACGAAGTCCCTCTTTCTCATCCAGACCAAACATGATATTCATATTCTGTACTGCCTGACCGGCAGCACCCTTTGTAATATTATCCATCGCTCCCATCATGATCACACGACCGGTTCTTTCATCTACCTTTACATTAATGTCTACAAAGTTACTTCCCTCTACCCATTTTGTCTCCGGACAGACTCCCTCATCAAGCACCCGGACAAAATATTCATCTTTGTATGTATTCTCATAAGCCTGACGGATCTGCTCTTTCGTCACGCCCTTTTTATATTTTGCATAAGCAGTAATCAGGATTCCCCGGTTCATCGGAATCAAATGTGGAGTAAAGTTAAGAATCACATCCTCCCCACTCGCATATGACAACTGCTCCTCGATTTCCGGCGTATGTCTGTGTGATGCCACACCGTATGCTTTAATATTCTCATTCACTTCACAATACAGATTCGGCACTTTTGCCCCCCGCCCAGCACCGGAAGTTCCTGATTTTGCATCTATGATCAATGTACTCATATCAATCAGACCTGCTTTTGCTAACGGATAGATTGATAATGTAGAACAAGTCGGATAACACCCCGGATTAGCAATCAGCCGTGCTTTCTTAACCTGCTCACGATTAATCTCACATAATCCATACACTGCCTCTTCTATATACTGGGGACTCTTATGCTCAATCCCATACCATTTTTCATATGTAGCTACATCTTTAATCCGGTAATCTGCGCTAAGATCGATCACCTTGGCATGAGCAAGAATCTCATCATCCAATATACCTGCCAGATATCCCTGCGGTGTGGCAGTAAAAATAACATCTGCCTGCTTTGCCAATTCATGCAGATCATCTGCTTTGCATATATCTTCTACAATCTGAAACACATTTCTAAATACAGAACTAAATTTCTGATCAACATAGCTTCTGGAACCAAACCATACAATTTCTACTTCTTTATGTTGTAATAATAACCGGACCAGTTCCTGTCCGGCATAGCCCGTTGCACCTATAATACCAGCCTTTATCATCTATTTCCTTCCTTTCTGACTATGTACTTCTTAAATATTCACTCAGATTGAATATTTATGCACAATATTCATAAACTTCATTTATTATACATCCAATCCCCAAATTATGCAATAGTAATTAACAAATTAACTCAATTTCAAACAAAAATCTTCCATTTCCCTCTTGCATAATATTCATAGGTGGTGTATATTTAATACCAGCAAGACAGTGTAACAAAAAAAGTTATGCTTCTGTCTAATAAAAATATGGAGGTTGTTATAATGAAAGAAAAAGTTATCTTAGCTTATTCTGGCGGTCTGGACACAACAGCAATTATTCCATGGCTGAAGGAAAATTTCGATTATGAAGTTATCTGTGTCTGCATTGACTGTGGACAGGGAGAAGAATTGGATGGTTTGGAAGAAAGAGCAAAATTCTGTGGTGCATCTAAATTATATATTGAAGATGTTATTGATGAATTTTGTGATGAATACATCGTTCCATGTGTTCAGGCACATGCTGTTTATGAAAATAAATATCTGCTTGGTACATCAATGGCCCGCCCTGTTATCGCAAAACGTCTTGTAGAAATTGCCCGCAAAGAAGGCGCCACAGCTATCTGCCACGGTGCCACCGGAAAAGGAAATGACCAAATTCGTTTTGAATTAGGTATCAAGGCTCTTGCTCCTGATCTTAAGATCATTGCTGCATGGAGAAATGATAAATGGACAATGGATTCCCGTGAATCCGAAATTGAATACTGTAAAGCTCATGGCATAGATCTTCCGTTTTCTGCTGACAGCAGCTACAGCCGTGACCGTAACTTGTGGCACATTAGCCATGAAGGATTAGAGCTGGAAGATCCTAACAATGAACCAAATTATGATCATCTTCTGGTTCTTGGTACTACACCGGAAAAAGCTCCTGATGAAGGTGAATATGTCACAATGACGTTTGAAGCTGGTGTTCCAAAAAGCGTTAATGGTAAAGAAATGAAAGTTTCCGATATCATCCGTACACTAAATGAACTTGGCGGAAAACATGGTATCGGCATTGTAGATATTGTTGAGAACCGGGTTGTCGGCATGAAATCCCGCGGTGTATATGAGACACCTGGCGGAACAATTTTATATGAAG
This sequence comes from uncultured Eubacterium sp., assembly GCA_934338065.1. GTDB lineage: Bacteria > Bacillota > Clostridia > Lachnospirales > Lachnospiraceae > Eubacterium_F. Next base: position 35,082 of record CAKRGX010000002.1, read on the forward strand.
CTCACCAGCAGTTGGAAGAACTGATTCTTGACCGCGATACTTATGCTGTCAAAGAGGATATGGGCAACAAATTGGCACAGATCTGCTATGAAGGAAAATGGTTCTCTCCTCTTCGTGAAGCAGTACAGGCATTTATTGAATCTACACAGAAATATGTAACAGGCGAAGTTAAGTTTAAACTTTATAAAGGCAACATCATCAAAGCCGGCACAACTTCTCCATACAGCCTGTATAATGAAAGCATTGCTTCCTTTACTACCGGCGATCTTTATGACCACCATGACGCTGAAGGATTTATCAACTTGTTTGGTCTTTCCACTAAAGTGCGTGCTATGAAAATGGCTGAAGTTAATCATCAGAAATAATTAAAATTATATTATAGCACAATAAATCAAAGGGGCTGTCTTACGACAGCCCCTTAATGTAGCTATAGATATATTATTCAAATAAATTAGAATTTACCTGCTTCAGCAGCTTCCTGGATGGAAACAGCTACAGCTACTGTCATACCAACCATAGGGTTATTACCTGCACCGATAAGTCCCATCATCTCTACATGAGCCGGTACAGAAGAAGAACCTGCGAACTGTGCATCACTATGCATACGTCCCAATGTATCAGTCATACCATAGGAAGCAGGACCTGCAGCCATATTGTCCGGATGAAGAGTACGTCCTGTACCACCGCCAGATGCTACAGAGAAGTACTTCTTACCCTGCTCAATACACTCTTTCTTATAAGTACCTGCAACCGGATGCTGGAAACGTGTAGGGTTTGTAGAGTTACCTGTGATGGATACGTCTACACCCTCTTTATGCATAATTGCAACACCTTCCTGAACATCGTTTGCACCATAGCAGTTTACTTTTGCACGAAGTCCCTCGGAATATGATTTGCGGAATACTTCTTTTACTTCGTTTTTGTACGGATCATACTCAGTCTCTACAAAAGTAAATCCATTAATACGTGAAATAATCTGTGCTGCATCTTTTCCAAGACCGTTCAGGATTACACGAAGAGGCTTTTTACGAACTTTGTTTGCCTTCTCTGCAATACCGATAGCGCCCTCAGCAGCAGCAAATGACTCATGTCCAGCCAAAAAGCAGAAACACTCAGTTTCTTCTTCCAAAAGCATCTTGCCAAGATTACCATGTCCAAGTCCTACTTTACGGGTATCAGCAACAGATCCCGGAATACAGAATGCCTGAAGTCCCTCACCAATTGCAGCGGCTGCATCTGCAGCTCTCTTGCATCCTTTTTTAATTGCAATAGCAGCACCTACGGTGTAGGCCCAGCAAGCGTTTTCAAAACAGATAGGCTGAATCGCTTTGATCTGATCATATACATTAAGACCAGCATCTTTTGTTATCTTCTCTGCTTCTTCAATAGAGGAGATACCATACTCAGCTAATACGCCATTGATTTTATCAATTCTTCTTTCATATGATTCAAATAATGCCATGATTTGTTTCCTCCTCTATTTATTTAAGTACTTCATCAGTTCTTGGGTCAATAATCTTAACTGCATCATCAACACGGCCATACTGTCCACATGCTTTCTCATAAGCTGTGTTTGGATCATCACCTTTTTTGATGAAATCAGTCATCTTGCCAAGACTAACAAACTTGTAACCAATAATCATATCCTCTTCATCAAGAGCGATACCTGTAACATATCCTTCTGCCATCTCAAGGTAACGAGGTCCCTTTTTCAAAGTACCATACATAGTACCAACCTGAGAACGAAGTCCTTTACCAAGATCTTCCAATCCTGCACCAATTGGCAATCCTTCTTCTGAAAATGCACTCTGTGTTCTACCATAAACAATCTGTAAGAACAACTCTCTCATAGCTGTATTGATAGCATCACAAACCAAATCTGTATTCAATGCTTCCATAACTGTTCTTCCAGGAAGAATCTCAGATGCCATAGCGGCAGAATGTGTCATACCGGAACAACCAATCGTCTCAACCAATGCCTCCTGAATGATACCTTCTTTTACATTCAGAGTAAGCTTACAAGCACCCTGCTGTGGTGCACACCAGCCTACACCATGTGTTAAACCAGAGATATCTTTAACTTCTTTTGCCTTTACCCATTTTGCTTCTTCAGGAATCGGTGCACAACCGTGGTTTACACCCTGAGCAACTGGGCACATGTTTTCTACTTCTTGTGAATAAATCATGTCGTAACTCCTTTCAGAAATTTGTTCATATCCTTTCAAAATAATACAATATTTTCGTAAAAATGTCAATTACCGACGCTTACAAAACGTGAATTTGCATTACCTCTTTTGCGCAATCTCACCTTGTTTTTTATAAATGCTCCCTTCCGGAACATACCCCCGGACACTTGAAAGCGGATAAATATTCGTATTTTTTCCTATAACAGTACCAGGGTTTAATATACTTCCACACCCCACTTCTACTTCATCGCCAAGGATAGCACCCATCTTTTTCAGGCCAGTTTCTATTTCTCGTGCACCATCTTTTACAACAACAAGCGTCTTGTCCGATTTCACGTTGGATGTGATCGAACCTGCTCCCATATGAGATTTATATCCCAGAATAGAATCTCCTACATAATTATAATGAGGTACCTGAACCCGGTCAAAAAGGAGTACATTTTTTAATTCTGTAGAATTTCCTACAACCGTATTCTTTCCTACAATCGCATTACCCCTGATAAATGCACAATGACGTATCTCTGCTCCCTCATCAATAATAACAGGTCCCATAATACAGGCTGTTGGTGCCACCTTTGCACTCTTAGCAATCCAGATATTCTCTCCCTTATATTCATACTGTTGTTTTGGAAGCTTATTTCCTAGTTCAATGATAAACTCACTAATCTTTGGCAATACCTCAAACGGATACGTAACTCCTTCAAAAATATCTTTAGCAATCGTGTGTTCCAATGTAAATAAATTACTGCAATATAAATTTTCCATTTTTCTACCCTGTCCTCCATTCTGCAAATTGATATCAGGACCAAAATGTCTTCTGCCCCTGATGTCATACTTTTATTTTTTTCGTACAACAGATGCTATCTCATGAACAATCTCGCGAATCTGTTTTCCATGACAATATACTATCATATCAGCGTATTTCTCATATAAAGGTCTGCGCTCATTGAAAAGGTCCTGTAAGGTCTGCCCTGGTCTTATGACTACGCCTCTCTCATTCAAATCACCTAGACGATGAGATAATTCTTCATAAGAAAGTGATAAGTAAATAACCGTTCCAATTTTACAAAGATGTTCCATCGCCTCTCTGCCATATACGGCACTTCCCCCCGTAGCAATGACCGCATGATGAAACGATAACGACGCATTGACCCTGTTCTCAATCTGATCAAACTCATCCAGACCTCTTTGCTCTATGATCTCATGCAAAAGCATCCCTTCCTGTTCCTGTATCACAAGATCAGAATCAACAAATGAATATCCGAGGTTCTTTGCCAGTACAACACCAATCGTACTTTTGCCCACCCCTGGCATTCCGATCAGAATAACATTATTTTTCATCATCCATCAATCCTCCGTATGCATGCCGTGTGGTGCTTTTTTCCCTTGTTCATCTATGGTCACAAATACTGCACTGCCTCTGGCATAACTTTCCTTTGACAGCATATCATTCACCTCAACCAGAATTTCAATGCTCGTCGTACCAATATGACCAGTCTCATAAGAAAACTCTAAAATGGATCCAGCAGTTACTGGTTTTGTAACACAGAATTCCTTCAGTGCCGCCAGCACAACATGATCATTTTTTCTTAATATTTGTGTAACACCGATCATCGCTGCCTCTGTAAACCAGTCAGCTAATCTGCCCGCATACACTGTTTCGTGGTGATTATAAGCATCCGGCCTTACAAACTGTCTTGTTGCTAATTGCATGTTCAAACCATTCTCCTTTTCCTCTTATATTTTTACCAGGAGCCACCTCCCCCGCCTCCGGATCCACCACCGGAGAAGCCTCCCCCTCCGGAAGAACTTGGCATAGATACCATAGAACTGGCTGCCTGAACCATCGTTGTATTCATAAACTGATGGAACATCACCATATCAAACATATCTGTATCGGTTCCCGAATACCAATATGGCGGCTCAATTGCAATACTTTCAAATTTATCCATCCATTTATTAGAAAGATCTAACACATACGTATAGGGAAGAATTTCGTAAAAATACTGAGGATCATCCTGAACCAGTGCTTCAAGACGCTCCTTTTCTGCCACATCCAGAAAATTACGAAAACCACGTATTTTGCCAAGAATTTCTGTACCATAAGGTGTTCTCTTATATAAAAATGCGCAGAAAAACATAGTAACCGCACCGCACACATAGCAGACCAGCAGAGCCAATGTGTACCATTCACTCACATACCTCAAAGCATCTCTGATAAACAGCAGGTAAACTGCAACATCTACGACTAGCAATCCCAGAGACACAGTCACCCTTGCACCTAAACGGATTCTTTGTGAAAAAAAACTTCGTACACAAAAACATGTAACAAGAGCTGCTCCAAGTCCTAATATGATTCCGGCAAACATTGAAAATTCATATTCTCCTGCCGGAATAAAAAGATCAAGGATAAAGGAAAGTATCGTAAATGTCCACAAAATCCATCCCTTGTTAATGGAACCGGCCTGATAGATCACTTCTTTATTCTTTTTATTATCTACCATTGATTTTGTCAGATTTACTGTTGTATAGAACGAATTCTGCAGATCTGCTTTTCGCACCCTGTCTCCTTTTGTAAACAAGCCATTAAAAAATGTTCTCTCTGCCTCATTCAATCCATCATAATCTTTTACTTTTTCAATAATGAAATCTTTCCTGCCTTCTTCATATATTTTTAAATATCCTTTTTGGGCAAGATAAACGAGAAGAGAAACAACGTCATCACTATCTGTAGAACCTTTATAAGCAAAGGCAAGTTCCAGGCTGTTTAATCCATCTGGCGGATAAAATTCTACCGTTTCTATCACAGGATCGTCTCTTCCAAAAATATACCATAAAACAAAAGCAAGGATTGCTCCCAAAACGGCAACAATAATAGAACAATAAGCGAGGATTGGCGTTTCATCAACATGTTCAAAATACCCCTCCGGCAAAAGCAGCCGTACATTAACCCCCTCGCCCGGCTGTAATACAACCGCCGGATCTAGCTTGCCCTGTATGGTATTGCCTTCGATACGATAAGATAATCCTTTTAGACGGGATTCACCATAGGATCCGTAGCTCATTCCCAATTGATCTGAATCAAATGCATCCGGCATTTCAATAGAAAACGTAACATTTCGTATCGTTGTCTGCCATTTAGTACCGATTACATTGAAGTATAACTCATCGTTATCCTTTAATACATCATTTCCCATGATGTAATCGTATGAGATTGTATAATTTTTCTGGCCTATAACAGTTTCCTCTTCATCCCCTATTTTAAGACGACAAAAATCACCCGAGCCACTGCTTTCCCGTGAAGCAGAATAGTCATCCGAACAGGATATATGATCAATCTTTGCCATAACGCTGCCGGTGCTTCCATCCTGTCTCTGAATCTTATTTAACAGTGGAATATCACGGTAGAGACCATGCCGATCTTCTGAAAAATTCACCGCTATCTTCTCCGTAATACGATAGATGTTCTGCTTCGTAACCTTCATATCAACCTGATAGCCTGTAATAGTAAAATCATTCGACTTTGCCTGCGCAACGGATGTTCCAGACAGGCAGAAAAAAGAAAGGACAAAAACTATTTGTAATAATTTTTTCACGCTAAAACTCCACCTTTACATTCTTACGTTCTTCGACACTCTCTACTTCAAACATTTTCTTTGTCTCAAAATGAAATAACCCGGCTATCATGTTGCTTGGTATTGTCTGTACTGCCAGATTATAGCGCTTTACCGTGCCATTATAATATTTCCTTGCATTTGCAATATCATTTTCCACTGACTGAAGCTGGGAACTTAGTTCCATAAAATTTGCATTTGCTTTCAGATCCGGATAGGACTCAGCAACCGCAAGAATCTTTGGGATCATCTTGGAAATTGCCGCTCCATTGGCAACTTTTTCATCATCTGACATAGCATCATAATTTTGATTACGAAGAGCGATTACCTGCTCTAATGTTTCTTTCTCATGCTTTGCATACCCTTTCACCGTCTCTACAAGATTCGGGATAAGGTCAAAACGTTTCTTCAGATACACATCCATCGTTGCAAAGGCCTCTTCAACATTAATCCTTCCTTTTACCAGTTTGTTATATTGTGAAATAACAAACAAAATCAATACGATAACTACTGCTGCTACTATAATCCCTGCCACTATTTTCTTACCTCTCTTTCCTGTTCAAACCTACATTTTCATAATTATTTTGCGGATTTCGTCTTCCTGAACCGGTCTGGCATACACTTCATCTCCAAATGTCATGACATCACCAATTCCCTTCTGAAAAACAAAACGCAATTTACCGTCTCTGACTTTTTTATCCGTATACAGTTTCTTTATCAGTGCTTCCTTATCAATATATTCCGGAATTACAACCGGAAGTCCTGTCTTTTCATGCAGTGCGATGACACGGTCTCTTTCCTCTTTCGTCAGATAGCCACATTCACATCCCAGATTAACCTGCGCAGTCATTCCAATCGCAACGGCTTCGCCATGCAGAAGGCGGTAATCACTAACTGTTTCTACTGCACGGCCAACGGTATGGCCAAGGTTTAATATTTCCCGCAGATTCTTCTCTTTTTCATCCTTCATAACCACCTGATATTTAACATTACAATTGTGCTCCGAAATATAAGTACAGGCATCCGGATCACAGCTTAAAATGTCATCTAAATGCGCATCGATGTAATCAAAAAGTTCTGCATCTGCCAGACAGGCATGTTTGATCGTTTCTGCCATTCCGTTGATCAAGTGTTCCCTCGGCAGTGTCTTCCAGGCAGCAATATCGACATATACCTTTAATGGCTGATAGATCAACCCGATAAGATTTGTTGCCAGATCTGTATCCACTGCCGTCTTACCTCCAATTGATGCATCCGCCGCAGCCAGAAGCGTTGTTGCATAGTTGATAAACGGCACTCCCCTGCCAAACGTGCCCGCTAAAAATCCGGTCAGGTCAGAAACGACGCCTCCGCCAACTGCGATCACGCAGCAATCTCTGCGGTACCCTTTTAATAACATCTGATCCTCTAACATTTCTTTTGTTGCACGTACTTTACTTTTTTCTCCTGCCGGAAACACAAACAGATCACAAGAATATCCCGCCTGTTCCAATGCCTCCAGAACTGGTCTGCCATACAAAGGTTCCACGATAGAATCTGTAATAACAGCAAATTTTTTCTTTCCCTTTGCAAGTCCGTTTTTGATATCTTCTATCAAGGTACCGATAAGATTCTGGCCGATCTGCACATCGTAGGAATCGTCCACCACCTTTTTCAACTCAACCCGAAAGCTGCTCATTTTTTATCCTCCTCTGTCAATGATATGTTAAGTATATCGTATACCTTGTATTTTCGCAACCAAAAAACCGCTAAATCTTGACACCTTACACAAGAAATGATACTATTTCATATAATAATGATAAAGGAGAAATGTTATGTGCGGAATTATTGGATATGTTGGTCTTGATGATGCAAAAAAAGCACTGATCAAAGGACTTCAGGCATTAGAATATCGCGGCTATGACAGTGCCGGTATTGCCTACTGTCAGCCGGATGGAATAAAAACAATCAAAACGGTAGGAAAAGTATCCTGTCTGAAACAAAAAGTCGAAGAAGAGGCAGCAAGTGACATTGCGACCTGCGGCATCGGCCATACGCGTTGGGCTACTCATGGTGGTGTGTCAGATACAAACTCTCATCCACATACGGCAGGTAAAGTTACCTTGATCCACAATGGAATTATTGAAAATTATAAAGAATTGCAGGAAGAACTGGCTGCTAAGGGAAAGGAACCTATTTCCCAGACAGACACAGAGATTGCTGCTATGGTCATTGATGACTGCTATACTGGTGATCCGGAAGCAGCAATACGTAAAGCTACCGGCAAATTACAAGGTGCTTACGGTTTTTGCATCATGTTTGCTGATATTCCGGAAGTTATCTACGCTGTTCGAAATGGCAGCCCCCTTGTTGCAGCCCATACGGATCATGGTTCGATCATTGCTTCTGATATGGTAGCTTTGGTAAGTTATACAAAACATTACTTTGTTCTTAAAGAGGGACACATTGCAAAATTAACAAAAGATGAGATTATCGTAAAAGATGAAAATAATGAAATTTATGGGCCATACATTCATCATATCAGCTGGGATATGGCATCTGCAAAAAAAGGCGGTTATGACTACTTTATGATGAAAGAAATCCATGAACAGCCCGAAGCTCTGCGCAATACGATCCGTCCCCGTATTGTTAACGAATTACCGGACTTTAGTGCAGACAATGTTGGAAATGATATTTTTGAAGGAATTAACCGAATTATCATTACTGCCTGCGGCACAGCAATGCATGCCGGTCTTATGGGAAAAAATATGATTGAACGACTTTGCCGTGTTCCAGTTACAGTAGACATTGCATCGGAATTCCGCTATCAGGATCCGATCATTGACAAACAGACGTTATTGATTACCGTTTCTCAGTCCGGAGAAACCGCTGATACCCTTGCAGCTCTTCGTCTGGCAAAAGAACGTGGTGCAAAAACCCTTTCCGTTGTCAATGTAAAGGGGTCTTCTATCGCCCGCGAAAGTGACTATGTTTTATATACTCATGCCGGGCCTGAAATTGCGGTTGCCAGCACAAAGGCATACAGTGTACAGGTCGCTGTGATGTATCTGATCGCATTCCGCTTTGCACTTGTCAGTGGTAAGATTACAGAAGATGAAGCAAAAGAATATATAAGAAAAATGACGGACACTATCAACAAAGTAGAGGACGTTCTCGGATATGATTCGCAGACAGAGCGAATTGCTAAACGCCTGACTACCGCCACAGATATTTTCTTCTTAGGCAGAGGATTAGATTATGCACTATCCTGCGAAGGTTCACTAAAGTTGAAAGAAATCAGTTATATTCATTCCGAAGCGTATGCCGCAGGAGAATTAAAACACGGTACAATCTCTCTGATCACAGACAATGTTCCTGTCATAGCATTGGCAACACAGCCCGATGTATATGCCAAGATTATATCTAACGTTCAGGAAGTACGCTCCCGTGGCGCTAAAGTTATATTAATTACCGGTCCCGATGCTGCTGTTGATGCTTCCTTATGCGACTACCATATCGTTTTACCTGAAACGGAACCGATATTTGCCCCGTTTGTTGCGACTGTCATTCTTCAATATATGGCCTACTATGTATCCGTAGAAAAAGGATTGAACGTAGATCAGCCAAGAAATCTGGCAAAAAGTGTTACTGTAGAATAAAAAAGAGCATATGCCGGTCAGTCACTGTCTGACCAGCATATGCTTTTTAATCCGAAAAAACATCCCTATTATATGATACAATTAGTCAACGCTGATGTTTTCTCCTTTTAATCCATTGAAAGCACCTTCAATGGCAGCATCCTTGTGAGCAATCAGCCATTTGTTTCGAGCGACAAGCAACGGATCTTCCTTTGTTCCTTCCGGCTTAACAACCAAATCCAGATTAGTATCTCTTGGCAGTACAACAACACAGCGGAATGTATCATTTCCAACACTGCATGGAGCATAATGTAATGTCGTGGCATAAACTTCCACAACGGTTCCTTTTGGCAAAAGAAATGCTTCAATCTTACTCGTATCATATGTATTGTCATCCTCTATATCCTGCTGGCATCCAATCAGTAAAATAAGATCGGTACAGGCCACATTGATCTCAGAGGAACGATGATATTCTACGGCATTCAACATTTTGTTATAACCATTACAATAACCGATCTGAATTGGCAGACCCCCATACAAGCTATCCGTAAAATCTTTCATAACCGGAAGCTTTTCAATCTCTGCATCCGATGGTATATAGATTACCGCATCATCCGGGCACTCTGTTTTCTGCATAGCTTCCACCAATGCATCCACCTCATATTCGCCTGTCAATACACGTCCATACTTTTTAAAAGCTGCGTCTGTCACTTTCTGAATCTGAATACTCATAATAAAAATACCTCCTAAATATTTGTATGTATTTTATTATACTGATACATAAAAAAGTTGTCAATATCAGCCTCCGTGAATTGTAAAACATTCCATTATACTTTTTATATAACTTTGTGCAAAGTCCTGTTTCATCTTCAGCCCCTATTTTTTCCAGCATTTTGTGATCCATTTTCCTGTTTTTGACAGATTATTCTTCGTGAAAGCTCCTGTCTTGCTGCAACCAGTCTTAATCAGTGCGGATGTTTCTGCTTTATTGGAAATGTTCCATGCAATATAGCCGATACGGTAACGATTCAACAATTTCATCCACTTCTTTGCGCTTGCTCGGTCAATCTTGCCATTTCCTGAAGCATCACATATATTAAATTCCGAAACCAATACAGGAATCCCTGCCTCATGAGCTTTGATTAATTTTTCCCTGTTCCAATCCGTATGTGTCGCAGCATAAAAGTGAAGTGCATACACGATATTCTTTTTCTTTAATTTCTTTTGTACCACAACATCAACGTCCTGTGACCAGGTCGGCGTTCCCACGATTATGATATTTTTCTTATCATATTTCCGAATGCGTGTAATTACTTTTCTGGCATAAGGCTCTATATCTCTTTTCCATGTAACATTGCCATTGGGTTCATTACATATCTCATATAAAATATTGTTTTGTGTGCCAAATTTCTTTGAGAAAGAAGTAAAAAACTTTAAAGCTTCTCTTTTATGTTTGTTTGGGTTGCCATCACTTAATATATGCCAGTCAATGATCACATACATCCCCAGTTCCGTTGCATAACGTACACCCTCTTCTACCTTTTTATACCAGCTTTCTGTATATCCTGCCCCAGGATCACTGTACAAGGCCAGACGAATCGTATTAGCTCCCAGCTTTCGAAAACTATGAAAACATGATTTATTCACATATTGCGGAAACCAGGCAATCCCATGAGTACTTACTCCTTTTAACTGTACTTTTTTTCCTGTCTGACTCACAATATCTGTTCCTGAAACTTTTAATTGCCCCCATTTCTGCAGCGGCGTTGACGCTTTTGATGGCACATTTCCTGCACAAATGCCAAAAAATGTTAAAAGAATCAAAACTGAAAGATAGCATACTATTTTTTTCACATGAATCCCCCTAATCCAATACAATCTGATCCTTTATTTCATATGTTATATCATCTATTGCTATCCAGACGGGTTGTCTGGATGGATTCACAATACGTTTGCCATCTGCCGAATAGATAAGAGCTTCATAGGCTTTTACATAGTCATAGATTTCACCGTTAGCCGCATACCATATATCCTGCCGGCCGGATACAGTTTTCATAAATTGTTCCATTACCTGCCAGTTATTATTTCGTTCAAACTCGAATGTATGTCCCCAAAGATAAAACAACTGTGGAGATTCTGCAACATCTCCTTTGACAAATTTTTCTGTCAGTTCCATAAGCTGCGGGTCATCATGATGACAGGTTGGATTCCACTCCAGCCAGTTCTGTGGAAGCTCAAAATTCCTTGTACTATTTACCGTCCGGCAATAAGTAATCCCACACAGACTAAGAACATTCCTAAGTGCCTCACTATGCCAGCCATAAGGATAAGCCATTCCTCTGACTAGCGTTCCATACATTTCTTCCAACACATTACGACACTTTAATACTTCCTGTGTCATTTCCATCGTTGTAAGAGTGCTCATATATTTATGTGTGTATCCATGATTAGCAACTTCAACCAAAGAATGGTCATACATTTTCTTTGCCATGCTGGCAGAAACAAGACGATATGTTTCGTCCTCCGGATAGATAGTTCCCTCTTTAGCAAACCAACCGGGAATAAGATTAAATGTCCCCTTCATCTGATATTGTTCCATCAAAGTAATCAGGTGCTGATCTTCTTCTATATTATCATCATAACTCAATGTAACCGCTTTTGTTTTTCCTTCCGGAAATCTCATAAATTTTTTTCTCATACTAATCCCCATTCCGTAATTTTTTTGCCTGTGCCAAAAGCACTGCCTGATTCATATAAATATATAATAATTTACTATATTCATAGTTCTTTACACAGACGGCATCATCCTCTGATATAATACAATTACGCTCCCCATCTATGTAAATCTCATTTCTTGACAGATCCTTTACATCAAAAATATAAGGACAAAGGTGAAATACTACCTCTGCTTTTTGTCTCTCTTCTTCTTTCATATTATCATTATGTTTTTCAATAAAATTACGAAGATATACTGCCTCTTCCTCCATACCCTCTGACTCTATAAAATAAGAATGTTTATCCTGTAAATAGTGTATGAGTTTATCATCATTCGCATCATTTTTCAGAATCTGATACTCTTGTGCCTTTCCTCTTGTTCCTGAGATCGCATCCTGATAGGCAAACGCCAGTGTCTGCATGATATTATGCTCTTCGCGAAACATACATTCATACATAGCATCAAAAAAATCACCCAGTATCTGCACACTCATCTGTTCCATTTTTTCTTCCGGAGTATAACGCATAAAAAAGTTCGTACGATTGCGCCACATATAATAATTCAGGAATGTATTTGCTCTCTTCACATTCGATCCCATCTGATGAAGTGCTTTTGCAGCAGCCAGCGTAACAACTTTATAACCGGCAAGACGAATCCGATGTCCCCACTCCATATCATCCCAATAGATAAAGTTGTCTTCCGGCATAATTCCAACATCGGTATTACGGATGACAGTCCCACGCACCATAACAGCACATGTAGCTACTGTATCGCATTCAATAACATCCGGCAGGGTTCCATCCTCCAACTGATCCGCTCCTATTGTATATGCCGTACAATGATCAAAGTCAATCATAAGACCACACTGCTGTATATAATCCGGCATCTGGCGATGATACACACGGCATCCAGCCATACCCACATCCACATGTTGTTCCATGTATTGATACAAAGCATCAATGGCATTCTCATCCACTAATGCATCATCATCCAGACACATATAGTACTCATATCCCTTATCTCTGACAACCCGTATTCCGGTATTAAATCCTCCGGATCCTCCGAGATTCTGCTTATTTGCTAAAATCGTAATCCGATTGCCATAGGTCTGCTCTAATGCCTCAGCACTTCCATCTGTAGAAGCATTGTCAACCACATAGATATCAAAATTGTGAATTTTACTTTCCAGTATACTCTGAACACATTCCAGCACAAACTCTTTTTTATTATAATTGCAGATTACAATCCCTATCGGATTCATTCATATTCCTCTCTTTCTCATGGAATTCCTTTGTTACACATTATAAAAATATTATATGCTTGTTACGTTTTTTCTGCAAGTAAAATAACCTCTGCACAATCCGTATTTCCTGCAAATAGAAAAAGACTACCGATTTCTTTTCTATACGCAAAGAAATCGATAGTCTTTTTTATAGTACATGATTCCATTTATCAATGCATTATTTTGCTGCCAGCTCTGTCTTTAACAACTCTGTCAACTGAGGAACAATCTTGTTCAAATCACCAACAAGACCATAATCAGCTACCTCAAAAATAGGAGCTGTCTCATCTTTGTTGATAGCAACAATAATATCAGATTCTTCCATACCGGCAACATGCTGGATTGCTCCGGAAATACCGATAGCAAAGTATACATTAGGACGGACTGTTTTACCAGTCTGACCAACCTGACGCTCTACAGGAAGCCAGCCATTCTCTACAACCGCACGAGAACAACTTACTGTTCCACCAAGTACTTCAGCCAGATCTTCCAGAAGTTTAAAGTTTTCTTTGCTTCCTACACCACGACCACCGGATACAAGAATCTTGGCATCTGCGATATCGACGGTATCCGATACAGACTTAACAACTTCAAGAATCTCAACATATTTATTGTCCGGAGTAAATCCAGGATTAAACTCAATAACTTCTGCCTTTGCACCTTTGATCGGATCAATCTTCTGCATAACGCCTGCACGTACCGTAGCCATCTGTGGACGGTTATATGGACATGCAATGGTTGCGATCGTATTACCACCAAAAGCAGGACGTGTCATCAACAACTGATTTGGCAAAGTCTTTTTGGCCATAATATCATTAAAGTCACCAATCTCAAGTACTGTACAGTCAGCAGTCAGACCTGTCTGAACACGAGCAGATACACGTGGTCCAAGATCACGACCAATAGCTGTTGCACCAACCAGCATGATTTCAGGCTTATACTCATTAATAACAGAAGCCAATGCATGAGTGTAAGGCTCTGTTCTGTAAACTTCCAATTCCGGGTCATCTACAACAATGACTTTATCTGCACCATACTCTGCCAATGAATCAGCAAGTCCTTTGATTCCGGAACCAACAACAACTGCTGTTACCTCTGTGTTCAGATCTTTTGCAAGATCTTTTGCTTTGCCAAGCAGTTCATATGCAATACTGCTTACTTCACCATCAACCTGCTGAGCAAAGACATATACACCTTTATATTCTTCTAAATTCATTTTTTTCACCACTTTTCCTTTATATATTATTAGATTACATGTTTTTCTTTAAACTTATCAACAATATACTGTGCAGCTTCTGCAGGATCCAAAGTAACTACTTCACCAGCACCCTTTCTAACTTTATCAGAAGCTTTTGCAATCTTTGTAGGAGAACCTTTTAAACCAAGATTTGCATCATCAACATCCTTTAAATCTGCTCTTCCCCATACTGTGATCTCTTTGTCAAATGCATCCATGATTCCACCCGGAGTCATATAACGTGGCTCATTCAACTCTGAAAGAGCGGTGATCAAACATGGCATTTTAGCCTTGATTACATGATATCTATCCTCATACTGACGCTGAACAACAACACTGTCTCCCTCAATCTTAATATCCTGTGCATAAGAAATCACAGGAATTCCCAAATGCTCAGAAATCTGAGGACCTACCTGTGCGGTATCTCCATCAATAGCCTGACGACCGGTAATGATGAGATCATAGTCAATATTACGAAGTGCACCTGCAATAGTTGTAGAAGTTGCCCAAGTATCAGCACCACCAAGGACACGATCGGTAACAAGAATACCATTATCTGCTCCCATAGCCATAGCCTCACGAAGAACCTCCTCAGCTTTCGGGAGACCCATAGTAAGTACAGTTACTTCTGCACCAGTTTCTTCTTTGATTCTAAGTGCTGCTTCCAAACCTGCCTTATCATCCGGGTTCATAATGGTAAGCATCGCACCTCTATTCAATGTGCCGTCCGGGTTAAATACAACGCCACCCTTTGTATCAGGCACCTGTTTAATACATACTACTATTTTCACGAGAGCACCTCCTATTTCAATAAGTTACCAGAGATAACCATACGCTGAACTTCTGAAGTTCCTTCATAGATCTCTGTGATCTTAGCATCACGCATCATACGCTCAACGTCATATTCTCTAATGTAACCATAACCACCGTGTAACTGAACTGCCTTTGTTGTTACTTCCATAGCAACTTCTGCAGCATATAATTTAGCCATAGCAGCCTCTACACTATATACCTTCTGTGTAGCTTTTGCCATTGCTGCGCGATATACCATCATCTTAGCAGCTTCCACTTTTGTAGCCATGTCAGCCAACTGGAACTGCGTATTCTGGAACTGTGCAATAGAACGGCCAAACTGTTTTCTTTCTTTTACATATTCAACAGTTGCTTCCAAAGCACCCTCAGCAATACCAAGTGCCTGTGCAGCGATACCGATACGGCCACCATCCAATGTATGCATAGCAATGCCAAAACCTTTACCTTTTGCACCAAGAAGATTTTCTTTTGGAATACGGCAATCCTCAAAGATCAACTCATATGTAGATGATCCACGGATACCCATCTTCTTCTCTTTTGTTCCAAAGCTGAATCCAGGAGTACCTTTTTCTACGATGAAAGCAGAAATTTCTTTTACTTTACGTCCACGTTTCTCGATAATACCTGTTACAGCAATAATAATATAGATATCAGCTTCTTTACCATTTGTGATAAAGCATTTAGAACCATTTAATACCCATTCATCTCCATCAAGAACAGCCTTTGTCTGCTGACCCTGTGCATCTGTACCTGCTCCCGGCTCTGTCAAACCAAAAGCACCAAGTTTTGTTCCATTAGCAAGGGGAACGAGGTATTTCTGTTTCTGCTCTTCTGTACCATACATAAGGATAGGATCTGCACCAAGTGAAGAATGAGCGGATACAATAACGCCTGTTGTACCGCAAACCTTGGACAATTCCTCTACACACATTGCATACATAAGAGGGTCACAACCCTGTCCGCCATACTCTTTTGGTACGGCAATTCCCATGAAACCAAGTTTTTTCATTTTCTCTACTGTCTCGGTCGGGAACTGTTCTGTTTCATCTGTTTCCTGTGCAAGCGGCTTAACTTCATTCTCAGCAAAGTCTTTGAACAACTGTCTCGCCATTTCATGCTGTTTGTCTAACATAAAATCCATCTTACTATAAACCTCCTATTAAATTAAGAAATCGCAGCTGTAGGGCAACTTATTTTGAATAATCGTAGAAACCGATTCCTGTCTTGCGACCTAATTTACCGGCACGAACCATCTTTCTCAACAATGGATGTGGACGATATTTCGGATCACCTGTTTCTGCCTGAAGGACTTCCATAATAGCAAGACATATATCAAGTCCAACCAGATCACCAAGAGCCAAAGGTCCCATCGGATGATTTGCACCAAGCTGCATAGCTGCATCGATACCTTCTACGGAAGCAACACCATCAGCCAGAATACCAACAGCCTCATTGATCATTGGGATCAAAATACGATTTACAACGAATCCGGCAGCTTCTTTTACCTCTACAGGAGTTTTACCAATCCCCTTAGCAATAGCTACAACCTTCTCATTCACATCATCCGTTGTATTTTCCCCACGGATAACCTCAACAAGCTTCATTACTGGAGCCGGATTAAAGAAGTGCATTCCGATAACCGGATGGCTGATTCCGGCACCAATCTCAGTAATGGAAAGGGAAGATGTATTCGTAGCAAAGATACAATCCTCTTTCTTCACTATATCCTGCAATTCTTTAAATGTCTGTTTCTTAACATCCATAACCTCAAGAGCTGCCTCTACGATCAGATCACAATCGGTACAAATATCCTTAACACCTGTCGTAATCTTAGCAAGAATAGCATCTACTTCTTCCTGAGTCTTCTTACCTTTTGTTACAAGTCTCTGCAATCCTTTCGCAATTTTGTTTTTACCATTTGCAGCAAACTCTTCATTAATATCGCAAAGACATACTTCATATCCTTCTGTCTGTGCAAATGCCTGCGCAATACCGGAACCCATAGTTCCTGCTCCAATAACACCTACTATCATTTTTATATCCTCCTATAATTATTTATTTTTGAAAGGAACAACCTTCAATTTCTTTTCTTTGTCTTTTTCAAGGAAATTACCCATTCCTGCTTTCTGATCTTCTGTCTCAAAGCAATCACCAAACAATTTTTCTTCAATAACAACTGCCTCATCCATGTTTACCTGAAGTCCCTCATTAATTGCCTTCTTGCAATTACGAACAGCAATAGGTGCCTGCATAGCGATTCCTGCCGCCATCTTCTTAGCTGCCGGCATCAACTCATCCAGCGGATAAACAGCATTAACAAGACCAATGCGATATGCCTCATCTGCTTTAATGTTGCGTGCTGTATAGATCATCTGTTTTGCCATGCCAGGACTTACAAGACGTGCCAGTCTCTGTGTGCCACCAAAACCAGGAGTGATTCCCAATCCTGCTTCCGGCTGACCAAAAACAGCATTCTCAGAACAGATACGGATATCACAACTCATAGAAATCTCGCATCCACCACCAAGAGCAAATCCGTTCACAGCAGCAATCACCGGCAAAGGAAATGTTTCTAATTTACGAAATACATCATTACCTTTCTTGCCAAAAGCCTCTCCCTCTGCCTTGGTCAATGTACTCATCTCACCGATATCTGCACCAGCTACAAAAGATTTCTCCCCTGCACCTGTCAGAATCAGGCAACGAATCTCATTCTGATCAACTGAATCCAACGTCTCATTCAACTCATCCAAAACTGTGCTGTTCAATGCATTCAACGCTTTGGGACGATTGATGGTAATAATACCAACTTTGTCTTCTACTTCATACGTAATGAATTCCATTCTCCTGTTACCTCCTAGTATTTTTCAACGATTGTGGAGCATCCCATACCACCACCGATGCAAAGTGTAGCAAGACCTTTCTTAGCGTCATCTCTCTTCTGCATCTCATGAAGAAGAGTAACAAGAATACGGCATCCTGATGCACCAACCGGATGTCCAAGAGCAATCGCACCACCATTTACATTTAATTTGTTAAGGTCAAAGTTCAAATCACGGCCTACAGCGATAGACTGAGCAGCAAATGCCTCATTTGCCTCGATCAGATCCATATCATCAATTGTCAGGCCTGTCTTTGCAAATACTTTCTTAGTAGATGCAACCGGTCCAACACCCATAATCTTAGGATCAACACCACCCAGTGCTCCTGCAACAAAAGTAGCCATTGGAGTTACACCAAGTTCTTTTGCCTTTTCTTCACTCATAACAACGATTGCTGCTGCACCATCATTGATACCGGAAGCGTTACCTGCTGTAACAACACCACCCTCTTTACCAGAGCAGCATTTCAAAGCACTGAGACCTTCTGCTGTCGTTCCGGCACGAGGACCCTCATCTGTATCAACAATAACTGTTTTCTTTCTGGATTTTACTTCGACAGGAACAATCTCATCTTTGAACTTACCAGCTGCCATAGCTGCTTCGCATTTCTGCTGGCTGTTAGCGGAGAACTCGTCCAGTTCTTCACGGGTAATACCATATTTTTCAGCAACATTTTCAGCCGTGATCATCATGTGATAATGATTAAATGCATCCCACAACGCATCATTAACCATTGTATCTACCAATGTACCATTATTCATGCGGTAACCAAAACGGCCATTCATAGCAGCATAAGGAGCCATGGACATGTTCTCCATACCACCAGCTACAACGATATCTGCATCGCCTGCCTGAATCATCTGTGCCGCCATATTGACACAGTTCAGACCGGAACCACATACTACATTAACGGTTACTGCTGTTGTCTCGATTGGAAGACCAGCGCCAATAGAAGCCTGACGTGCTACGTTCTGGCCAAGACCTGCCTGGATTACACAACCCATATATACGTGATCTACGGCATCCTTTGGAACACCCGCTCTTTTCAAAGCTTCTTCAATAACAATAGAACCAAGTTTTGGTGCTGGAGTTGTGCTGAGCGCACCACCCATTTTACCGATTGCTGTACGACATGCACCTGCTAATACTACTTTCTTAGACATGAATATATCCTCCTTAAAATTATTAACTGTTACTTGTTACTTCATCTATCATTTCTGCTTGTGCAGCTATGATCAAATTTATTTTGAAATGCCTCTTCTACCACAGGGGGAACCAGACGTGATACGTCAGATCCATAGAAAGCTACTTCCTTAGCAATCGTAGAACTCAAAAAGGCATATTCCAAACTGGTAGTAAAAAACATAGTATCAATATCCGGTTCAATACTGTGGTTAGTCTGTGCGATCTGCATCTCCGTCTCAAAATCCGTCACGGCACGAAGACCACGAATGATTAGCTTAGCATCATTTTGTTTTGCAAAATCAATGGTCAGGCCTTCAAAAGTTTTTACTTTTATATTGGAATATTTTCTGGTTGTTTCCTGTAAAAAATACAGGCGTTCTTCCATAGTAAATAGAGGTTTTTTATTTTTATTTACCAATACGCCAATGATCAGCTCATCTACCACTTTTGATGCCCGATGTATAATATCCAGATGTCCATATGTGACGGGATCAAAGCTTCCCGGATAAATTGCTTTTCTCATGTTCTCATCCATTCTGTGAGCCTTATCAGAAGCCCCACCTATACATATTTATCATTTCTTAGTAATCATAACAAAATGATGCGATATTGTCAACATTTTAACAAACTTTTTTAGGTTCCAATTTCGCCCACTTGACCCTGCGTTCTGATAATGCTAGAATAATATAATAAAATAGGAACAAAATAGGAGGTTAATATGGATTACGAAACTTTATATAACAGTAAACTGACAACGGCAGAAGAAGCTGCCAAAGTTGTCAAATCCGGTGACTGGATTGATTATGGCTGGACATCAACCACACCCGTAGATTTTGATGCTGCTCTGGCAGCACGCATGAACGAATTGACAAATGTTAATTTCCGGGGCGGTATTTTAATGAGAGAACCTGAAATTTTTAAGATTGAAAATCCTGCCGATCATATGACCTGGAATTCCTGGCATATGGGTGGAATTGAAAGGAAAGCTGTAGCCAAAGGATTTTCTTTCTACTCTCCGATCCGCTACTCCGAACTTCCACGTTACTACCGTGATATGGCTGAAGACATTGATGTTGCCGTCATGCAGGTAGCTCCCATGGATCAGCATGGTTATTTTAATTTTGGTCCAAGTGCTTCTCACTTGGCTGCCGCATGCGAACGCAGCAAATGCATTATTGTTGAAGTCAATAAAAACATTCCAAGATGTCTGGGTGGTTTCGATGAAGGAATTCATATTTCAAAAGTAAATATGATCATTGAAGGAAGTAACTCTTCTATGCCTCAAATGGGTGGTGGTGCCGCTCCAACAGAGATTGACCATGCTGTTGCAAAACAGATCGTATCGCAGATTCCAAATGGTGCCTGTCTGCAATTAGGTATTGGCGGTATGCCAAATGCTGTTGGTTCAATGATTGCCGATTCTGATCTGAAAGATCTGGGTGTTCATACGGAAATGTATGTTGATGCCTTTGTTGATATTGCCAAAGCCGGAAAGATCAATGGTTCCAAAAAAAACATAAACAAAGGTCGTCAGGTATATGCTTTTGCAGCGGGTACACAGAAATTATACGACTATCTTGACAACAATCCGGAATGTATGAGCGTACCGGTTGATTATGCAAACGAAATTGATGTCATATCCGCTCACGATAATTTTATTTCTATCAATAATGCTGTTGATATTGATCTGTTTGGACAGGTCAATGCCGAATCAGCTGGTATCAAAAACATCAGCGGTGCAGGTGGACAGTTAGACTTTGTATTAGGCGCTTATAAATCAAAAGGCGGCAAAAGTTTCATCTGCCTCTCTTCTACTTTTACAAACAAACAAGGCGAAGTACAATCACGCATCCGCCCAACATTAACAAACGGATCTATCGTTACCGATACACGCGCCAACACAATGTACGTAGTTACCGAGTATGGAATGGTTAATTTAAAAGGACTTTCCACCTGGCAGCGGGCAGAGGCTCTGATTAGCATTGCACATCCTGATTTCCGTGATCAATTGATCAAAGAAGCGGACGCTATGCATATCTGGAGAAAAAGCAACAAATAATAGCAATAAAAACCAATTATAAAAAGAGCTGCGTTTCAACGATTTTTCCTCGTTAAAACGCAGCTCTTTTATGATAACTTACAGAACTTACTCACATTACAAAGTAAATTTGCCTGCAATATCTTCCAGTTGTTCCACAGATTCCATACAAGCACCTACTAAACTTGCATTTTGGGCTGTCTCATTCACAACAAATCCAGTCTTCTCAGCAATATCCGTAACACCGAGAGCCGATTCATCAATCGTGGCACTGATACCTGTAATAGCCTCGACAATCATCTGCATTTCTTTTGTCAGTTCAGTTACTGCATGTTCCACATTAACCATACTTGTTTTGACAACATCTGCATCATCATTATACTGATCACTAACAGCCATAAACTGTTTATAATCTTTGAGGACAACCTCATCTAAGAATCTTGTTGTATCCTCCATACTCTTTACCATATCATCGACAGAAGCATTTACCTGATTAACAATTTTATTGATGCTTGTTACAGAATTTGACGTTTCACTAGCCAGATTACTAATCTCCGTTGCTACTACAGCAAAACCTCTTCCTGCCTCACCTGCGCGGGCAGCCTCAATCGAAGCATTCAGGGCAAGAAGACTCGTCTGGCTGGATATCTGCATGATGGAAGATGTCATTTCATTGATCTGCTTTACACAATCGGCAGCATCCACCGACTTTGTAACCTGTTCTTTCACCATATCATACATTTCTATAGCACGCTTTGTTGCCTCATTTGCCACTTCTCGAAGTGAATTGGCTCTCTCGGAAATCTCATCGGACAAAGTAACACCATTCTCCGACAACTGCGAGATGTCAGCAATCTCATTTTTCATTTCTGTAATATTTTCTGTTATCGTTCCGGTCGTAGCAGAAGACTCTTCCATTCCCGCTGCCAGTTCTTCTGTGGTAGCAGAGTTATTCATGCACTGTTCACGGATCTGTGTACTCACCTTATTGACCTGATTGACGTTATCGAAAATTATCTTGCTTGTATTCTTGATCTTCTCAACCATCTCACGAAGATTATTCCGCATATGCAGTACACCTTTTCCCATCAGACCGACTTCATCTCTTCTTTTTGCCACATTTTTGACTTCTGTATCATCTGTAAAATCAAGATCTGCCGTTTCTCTGATTACATTAGTCAAAAGAACTAATGGTTTTATGATGAAGATAATAGCAAAGAACCCAACAATAATGCTTATAACCACGCCAAGACAGGCAACTACAATACCGCGAATCCATAACATATTAGATGTGCGGGAAGCATCTGACCGATCTACCGTTACAACTAAAACGCTTTCATCACTCAGAACTGCATAAGAGGCATATTTCATCTCACCTTTATACTCATATTCCGTAAATCCGGGATCTACTCTCTGTCCTTTTTCCAAACGTTCTACAATATCTTTGACAACTACATTTTCTACCGGTTTTCCAACCTTTGTCTGGTTCGGATGATACTTCATGGTTCCCTTGTTATCAACAAGATAGGCATATGAACTATCTAACCCTTCAATCTTGGCATCCTTAAGAAGATACGAATATTCCGTATACGTCAGACTTTCCTTTTCACGAAGTGAACCATCAATGTTGGATGCATACGAATTCGCCATACTGGTCATAATATTTTTAGTAAGCCCCATAATCTGTTCTGTACTCTTTGGCATTACCATAAGCATCGTAATGCTGGAAGTCAGAACTGCCGCTAATGCAATAATAAGCATCACTTTCGAACTAATCCGGCTGAAAACACGAATCTTATCCGTATTCTTTACACTTTTCTTTACACTTTTCTTTATACTTTTCTTTTCGTTTTTTGCTTTCTTATTCCAACCTATTTTTCTTTTCATTATCATTTTTTTCCCCCTCGCTTTACTACATTATTTTTCTAACTGCTTTTTCATTATTTCCTGTGCCTTTTCCAATGCCTGAGACAATGCAGAAGGATTCTTACCACCCGCCTGTGCCATATTAGGCCGGCCACCACCGCCGCCACCGACAATGGCAGCAACTTCCTTGATAAGATTTCCGGCATGTGCTCCCTTTGCAATTGCTCCATCGGTCGCCATAGCAATCAGATTTGCTTTTCCATTGGCTTCACACCCGAAGATTAGGAAAGCTTCTCCCAGCTTCTGCTTCATCTCATCACCAAGGTCACGCATACCATTCATATCAATATCCGTTAATTGTTTTGCCAGTACAGATACACCATCCACTTTGATTGCATCACTAAGGACATCCCCCGCTGCCTCTTTTGCTATCTTTGCTTTCAGTTTATCATTTTCTTTCTGTAATGATTTCATCTCTTCCTGAAGAGAAGCGACCTTCTTTACAACATCCGCCGTCGATGATTTCAGAAGTTTTGCTGCCTCCTGCAGTTCTTTCTCCATATCATTATAATACTTCATAAGAGCTGCTCCGGTCAGGGCTTCGATACGGCGGACGCCGGCTGCTACACCTCCTTCAGAGATAATCTTAAAAGCAGAAATATCTCTTGTGTTGCTTACGTGTGTACCACCACAAAGTTCCGAGCTGAAATCTCCCATCTGAACCACCCGGACAACTTCCCCATATTTCTCACCGAACAATGCCATTGCACCTGTCTTCTTGGCCTCTTCGATACTCATCTCTTTTGTAACAACATCAAGCCCTGCCGTAATTTCACGATTGACAATTTCCTCCACCTGTGCGATTTCTTCCTGCGTCATCGGTGAAAAATGTGTAAAATCAAAACGCAGTTTATCCTTATCAACCAGGGATCCCTTTTGTTCTACATGCGAGCCTAAAACCATACGCAAAGCCTTCTGCATCAGATGAGTGGCACTGTGATTATTAGCTGTCAGATTTCTACGTTCCTGATCTACTGTAAGATTTGCCATCTCACCACTTCTGATCACCCCCTCGACAACCTTTCCAACATGACCAATCTTGGTTCCCTGCAGAGCAATAACATCCTTTACAATAAATTTACCATGTTCTGTCGCTATCACGCCATGATCGGCAACCTGACCACCCATCGTTGCATACATCGGCGTCTCTTCTACAAATACGGTACCTTCCTGTCCAGCTGACAATTCATCAACAATGGCATCCTTTGTTGTCAGCACAGTAATCTTTGAATCATGCGTGAGCCGGTCATAGCCGACAAATCTGCTTCCTATCGCCGCATCAATGGATTGATAGATTGTCACATCTGCCCCCATGTAGTTTGTCGTCTCCCGTGCCTCTCTTGCTGTTTTTCTCTGATTATCCATTGCCTTATGGAATCCATCTTCATCTGCTGAAAAACCTTTTTCTTCCAGAATCTCTATGGTCAGATCAATTGGAAATCCATACGTATCATACAATTTAAACGTATCTTCACCAGAAAGGACTTTAATTCCACGCTTCTGCATTTTTATCATCATATCATTCAAAATGGAGAGTCCCTGATCGATCGTTTTGTTAAAATTCTGTTCTTCTACAGAAATCAGCTTTAAAATATAATCCTGACGGTCTGCCAGTTCAGGATAACCGGAATGTGATTCTGCAATCACCGTCTTACTCAGTTCTGCCAAAAAATCACCCTTTATGCCAAGCAGCCTTCCGTGACGGGCCGCACGGCGGAGCAGACGACGGAGTACGTATCCTCTTCCCTCGTTTGACGGTGTAATGCCGTCTGACACCATAAATGTCACCGAACGGATATGATCCGTTATAACACGGATAGAAACGTCCTTTTTATATTCCGTTCCATACGTCACCTTTGCCAATTCACATACTTTATCACGAATGGCCTTGATCGTATCGACATCAAAAATAGAGTCTACGTCCTGCATAACTGTTGCCAGACGTTCTAACCCCATGCCCGTATCAATGTTTTTATTTTCTAATTCTGTGTAGTTGCCATTCCCGTCATTTTCAAACTGTGTAAATACATTATTCCAGATTTCTATATAGCGGTCACATTCACATCCAACGGTACACCCCGGCTTACCGCAGCCATATTTTTCTCCACGGTCATAATATATCTCCGAACATGGTCCGCAAGGTCCTGCCCCATGTTCCCAGAAATTATCTTCCTTTCCAAAACGGAAAATCCGCTCAGGAGCAATCCCAACTTCTTTATTCCAGATATCAAAAGCCTCATCATCCTCCTGATAAACAGATGGATACAAACGATCCTCCGGGATTTCCAGCACTTTGGTCAAAAATTCCCAGGACCAGGCAATTGCCTCGTGTTTAAAATAATCACCGAAAGAGAAGTTGCCCAGCATTTCAAAAAATGTACCATGCCGTGCCGTCTTTCCGACATTTTCAATATCACCGGTACGAATACATTTCTGACAAGTGGTCACCCGTCTTCTTGGTGGAATCTCCTGTCCGGTAAAATATGGTTTCAACGGTGCCATACCTGCATTGATCAATAACAGACTTTTGTCATTCTGAGGAACAAGAGAAAAACTTGGCATAGCCAGATGCCCCTTGCTCTCAAAAAACTCCAAATACATCTTTCGTAATTCATTTAATCCATATGGTTTCACGGTATGCTGCCTCCTGCCTTTTGTTAAAAATTGTCTTTATCATAACATAATTTTGAGAAAAAAACCACTATTTTTTCTTTTCTCTACACGCCCTGTCACGCAGTATTTCAATGTGATGCTGTGCATATACAGCAACCTCACCTGCCGTCTTTCTTTTAAGAGAAATATCCATCGGCATAAAAGGTTCTCCAAAGTATATTGACACATCCCCCTGCGGTATCATCCATCGGCCGATATTTTTTATCACACCCATCTGCAAAAAAGCAGGCACAATTTTTTGTTTGTCACTTGGAAGTCCTAGAAAGCCGCCTTTTTTAAACCGTCGCATGTGATAATCATGATAACTGCACTCCCCTTCTGGAAACAAAACAACATTTCCATTCTCCAGAGCTGTCTTCATCGATAAAATACTCTTCTTCAATTCACTCCTATCCTGTGCAAAGCGATCCAGAGCCACACAACGAATAGAACTCAGATACTTTCTCAAAACAGGATATTTCCACAGCTCTTTGGCAGCCACAAAACTAACGGTCTGCTCTACAGACGCCAGCAGAAACACAACGTCAAAAAAGCATCGATGATTTGATATTAGTAAAAACTTTTCCTCCTTCGGAACATGTTCCTGTCCCCATGTATTCAGATGAATATGGGCAGAACAAATAATCTTATTGCATATTTTTTTGCATATTTGAAAATTGTTATCGATATCCTCATTGAGACGCGGATAATTTCTTATCATTTCAAACACAAGCCGGAAAAATAACCGGATCATCTGTACTCTGTCTCTTATCTTACTCATAAAACACCTCTGCTTTATTATCCTCTGATCTGCCCATCTCCTAATATAATATACTTGGTTGTGGTAAGGGCAAGCAGTCCCATCGGTCCTCTTGCGTGCAGTTTTTGCGTACTTATGCCGATCTCTGCACCAAATCCGAACTCGAATCCATCCGTAAAACGTGTCGATGCATTCACATAAACAGCCGCCGCATCAATTTCATTCAAAAAGGTCATGGCGTTGTGATAATTTGCTGTAACGATTGCCTCTGAATGACCGGTATTATAATAATTGATATGATCAATCGCTTCCTCTAGTGAGTCAACAACTTTTATAGAAATAATAGCGTCCAGGTATTCTGTTCCAAAATCTTCTTCGGTTGCTTCTTTCATTCTTGGATAACAGACTCTGGCCCGATCATCTCCCCGCAATTCCACCTTATGTGCTTCCAGTCTCTTGCCAATAACAGGAAGTGCTGCTTCTGCAATCTTGCTATGTACAACCAATGACTCACAGGCATTACAGACACCCAGCCGCTGGGTCTTAGCATTTTCTACAATGTCCGCCGCCATAGAAATATCTGCAAATTCATCTACATAAATATGACAGTTTCCGGTTCCTGTTTCAATGACCGGCACGGTACTTTTTTCCACAACTGTCCGAATAAGTCCTGCTCCCCCTCTTGGAATAAGTACATCAACATATTCATTTAACCGCATAAACTCCTCAGCCGTCTCATGTGATGTATCCTCTAATAATTGTATGCTGTCAGCCGGAAGGTCACAAGATTCCAATGCCTCCCGAATGATCTGTACGATTGCAAGGTTAGAGCCAATTGCATCTTTTCCTCCACGAAGAATAACAGCATTTCCCGTTTTAAAACACAATCCAAACGCATCCGCTGTCACATTAGGTCGAGATTCATAAATAATCCCAACCACCCCCAGCGGCACTCTTTTTTGTCCAATCTGCATTCCAAGCGGTGTCGTCTTCATATGAAGGATTTCTCCTATTGGATCTTCCAATGAAATAATCTGGCGAATTCCTTCCGCCATTCCATCAATACGCTCCTGGTTCAAAGTTAAGCGGTCAACCAGCGCCTCTTTCATTCCATTTGCCTTTGCTTTTTCTATATCTGCCTGGTTAGCTGCTATTATCTTATCTGCCTTTGCTGTTAATGCATCTGCCACAGCCGCTAATCCTTGATTTTTCATAATAACACCAAGCCGCTGCATCTCCCTGGATGCTTTCTTGGCACGTTTTCCTATCTCTTCCAGATACTCTTCTTTCTTCTGCATATTTTACACTATCTCCCTTTCCGTAACAATTTTTCTCAATTTTCTATCACATTGTTCCGCAGGAATCGAATCAACCTGTTGTTCACAAAACGCAGCCATAACTGTCAGATCAATATATTTTCCATATCGTTCCAGATAGCGGTCATAATATCCTCCGCCATAGCCAATACGGTTCCCTTCTTTGTCAAATGCGACCCCTGGTACAACCATGAACACAAATTCACCCGTTTTTTTATGATCCGGACAAAAACACTCCGTTCCCGATGGTTCCCGGATTCCCTGATATCCTTTCACCAGTGGTTCGTCCGGCAGAACGGGGTAAAATATCATTTCTTTCCGGATGGGATCTGTTTTCGGAAGATACAACGACTTCCCCTCTTTCCAGCATATGTCATGGAAGAGGTCTGTTATCACTTCCGAGCGAAAAGAAGCATATGACATTATATGCACTGCTTTCTTATACTCTGTTAAAGCTGTCAGCCTTTTTGTAATCTCTTCTGACCAGATCTGCCGCTCATCAATACCAATGCCGTCTCTTTTTTGTAACGCAAGAGTTCTTAACTGATCTTTTTTCATTTATAGGTATCCTTCTTTCGAAGCTTATGAATCGTTCCGTCCGGTTCCTGAATTGATGTGTGTTCCAATGTATTACGAAGATTTCTACGGATAGCAGCAATATACTCTGCCCTCAGAATTGCCTGCTCTTCCAATTCCAGAGCAGTTATCGTACCATTTTTCTTTTTGTGATATAATTCATTGATACGTTGTATCTTTTCTTCCGTCATCCCTTCTTCCTCCTGTTATCTTATCGGTTCAAATAATTTTTTAAATGGAAATGTTTCGTCTTGTGCGCTGTAAAAAGAGTTCCTACTTTTTCTCCGGCCATAAGACGATTCAGATTATCCATCGTATCTCCATTGATAATGACCATATCTGCCCCCGCATCATTGGCAATGCCCGCTGCTCCCAGTTTAGAACTCATGCCACCGGTTCCAACATCCGTTGTCGGTCCCTTTGCCATCTCCAGCATCTCATCGGTAATGCTTTCCACCAATGGAATCAGTCTGGCATGCGGATTTCTGTTCGGATCATCGGTATATAGACCATCAATATCACTCAGCAGCACAAGCATATCTGCCTTCACAATAGCTGCCACAATGGCAGAAAGATAATCATTATCACCAAAATCAATCTCATCGGTTGCCACTGTATCATTCTCGTTTACAATCGGAATCACTCCCATATTGAGAAGCTCTCGGAATGTATTTTGCGCATTATGTCTGCTTGTGTCGTTCGCTATCGTTATCTTTGTCATCAATATCTGCGCCGTATTCTGGTTATATTCAGAAAATAATTTTTGGTATACCATCATCAGGCGGCTTTGTCCAACTGCTGCACAGGCCTGTTTCAATGATCGCTCCTGTGGTCTGTCCTTAAGTCCTAATGCCTTTCGTCCCACACCGATTGCACCAGATGAAACCACAACGATCTCCTTGCCCTGATTATGCAGATCTGTCAAAATACGGACAAACTTTTCCATTTTAACAAGATCTAATCCACCTGTCTCATCATGTGTAAGAGTTGATGTACCTACTTTAAATACAATTCTTTTTTTATCCTTAAACTGTGAACACATACTAATCCCCATTCTGAAGCTTTTTTTGTATTTCCATAGCAATCCGCAATCCATCGATAGCCGCCGACATGATACCACCTGCATAACCTGCTCCTTCCCCGCAAGGATACACATGGCTCCAGGTCAGACTCTCAAATTCCTCACTCCGTTCCATACGGATTGGGGACGATGTCCGGGACTCCAAGCCAAGAAGAAGCGTATCTCCATCATCAAATCCGTCAATACGGTGTGCGAATTGCCTTATTCCTTCTATCATACCATTTATGATCACTTTTGGCAACGCCTGTCGTAAATTTGCAAACTGCCATTTTCCTTTTACACAAGGTTCAACTTTACCACAAGAAAGCGTTGTTTTATTATGAACAAAATCCTCGTATCTTTGTACCGGAATCTTTCCTCTACACAATTTAAACATCTGCTGCTCATACTTTCTCTGGAACATAACACCAGCCAAAGGATGTTCACTTTCAAAGTCTTTCGGTTCTACTGTTACTACAATAGCACTGTTGGCGTATCCCGAATCCCGCTTCACATCACTCATGCCATTCACGACCAGACCACCCTGCTCGGATGATGCATTGACAACATAACCGCCCGGACACATACAAAAGGAGTACACACCTCTTCCCTCTGATGTTTTTCCTGTTAATTTATAAGGTGAAGCAGGTAACTTTTTATCTACAAGCCCATATTGAGCCATGTCAATGTCTTTCTGCCGGTGTTCCACTCTGGCTCCTATGGCAAATGGCTTTTGTGTGATGTTCATTCCTTTCTCATATAACATAGTAAACGTGTCTCGCGCACTATGACCAATTGCGAGTACTAAACGGTCACAAGCGATACGACGTTTTTCATTCCCTTGGCAAATCGAAATTTCTTTCAGACATCCTTCGGTCCAATGCATATCTGTAAATTTTGTATGAAAGAAAAAAACACACCCCTGCCGTTCCATTTCTTTTCTCATTGCCACGATCACATGGCGTAACACATCTGTCCCTATATGCGGATGAGAATCATATAAAATATCCTCTCCTGCACCAAAGCGTACAAAGCTCTCAAGGACAAACTGTTTTCGGCCGGTACGGTCTTTTACTCCGGTATTCAGCTTTCCATCAGAAAAGGTACCTGCCCCTCCCTCGCCAAAAGAGACATTGGATTCCCCATTTAACACTTCTTCCTGCCAGAATTTCCGGACATCTTTCACCCGTTCTTCCATCGGTGCCCCTCTCTCGACCAAAACGGGCCGGAATCCACATAAGCTTAAATAATATGCACAAAACAGTCCGGCGGGTCCGGCACCAACAACAACGATATTCTCTTTTTTTTCTGCCTTTTTTATTACCTTCCATAGAGAAGGACTCTCCTTCACCTGCGTCAGTTTTTCATTCGTTTTATTTTTTTTCCATACTTTTTCTTCCTGCACAACATCAATATGTACTGTATAGGTCACAAATATCTGTGGCTTCTTCCTCGCATCTATACTCTTTTTTACAATTATCAATCGTTTTATATCTTCTCTGTCTATGTGAAGCACCTGAGACACTTTTTTATAAAGATTGTCCTTTGCAGCCTTTTGATAAGGCAGTCTGCATTGTGCTAATTGCAGCATACGAATCCCCTTTCTGAAACACGGCATTGGATGCACAAACAGCATTTCAAGCTAAGCTCTGCACTATACTGTGTGCCGCCAGCATTGCTGTTGCCCATGCTAAATGCAGGTTATAACCACCACACCTGCCATCTACATCCAACAGTTCTCCTAATATGTATAAGTTTGATATACCTTTTACTTTCATAGTTCCCGCATCAATCTGATCAATGCCAACACCACCGGCCGCCACTTGTGCACGTTCCAACCCAAAAGTATCCGAAACTGGAAACGTATAATGTTTCAGCGATATTCCCGGATCTTGTTGTAGAATATTGATCCATTTTTCGGGAACCAGCCCCTGTATGCCATGCCGGTCCTTCCACGCACAAAGGTCCTCTTCCGACATATCAGGAACGAAATCAATCACCCCACATACATTCTTTCCTTCTTCTAACACTTTCGCTGCCACACGGCAAATCTGGAAAACCGGAATTCCTGACACACCATCTTTGACGATCTGAATCTCACCTTTTTCACCTTTATAAAAACCATCCCCGGTCATAAGTGAAAATCTTCCCTGAATTCTCGTTCCCGCTACACGCTTCCACCACTTACCTGGACATCGAAGTCCTGTAAGAGCAGGATAAATCTTTTCTACCGAAAGCCCCAGCCTCTTCACCAGTTCATACCCGCTGTCATCTCCACCAGCTTCTTTTCCTGCCGCACTGCCTGTTGCCATAACCAGATATTGACACTGGATCACCCCTTTTGAGGTAACTAATTCAAAACCATTTTTTCTGCTCTTTTTATGTACTCGTTTCACCATGCACGCTAACTCTATCTGAAGTCCATTACTTTCACATAGCTGTTGTAAACTGCGAACCACGGTGGCTGCCTGATTGGTATGCGGATAGACATATCCATCCCGTTCTCTGGCATAAACACCCATTTGTGAGAAATAATCGATTACCCGTTCTGGTGTCACCTGATGTAAAACTTTCTCTATCCATTCCTTATTACCATAATAATGTTCCACTGACATATCCAGATTTGTAAAATTGCATCTTCCATTTCCTGTCGCTGCCAGCTTCTTCCCGATTTTATCATTCTTATCTAACACGGTAATGGATAATAGAGTTCCATCCCTTTTTTTTATGCTTTTTTGTGCCAAAATACCGGCACAAAGGAGGCCTGATGCTCCTGCTCCCACAATTATCACATCACTATATGTCCTCATCCGTTCCATTCCTCCATTTTTCCTCTCATTATACCCTAACTGGAGAAGTTTTCAAGAATAGAATATAACTCTTTTTCATTTTGTATCACATAACCTTTCCGAAGCAATTCACAATCTTCTTCCGCAAGATTCTGTTCCATAATTCCTGTTTTTTCATATAAGGTCTTCCCATCCCCACTAAAAATTGCCACTTCGCCATCCATAAGTTTCAGGACAAATCCTTTCTCGTTCTTCTCTGAATACGTATTCCGGACTACAATCTGTTCATCAGAAAAAGACTGTAATGTAATACTGATCAGCCCATTTTCCTCTTCCTCCCTCGAAATAGTTGCCATTTCTTTTGCCAGTTGGTCCTGTAACTGGCTCCGGTTTAATCCAATATACTCAGGTGGCATCATCCGCTCTTCTTTTACTAACTCCTCGGACTCCTCGTCATATTTTTCAATAATATACTTTGTACGGCTTGTAATCTTGTTTTTTTTCTTTCCACTTGTTTGTCTGCTCTTCCTTTCTTTCGTTTCCTGAACAGACCTATGCTCTGCATAACGATAACTGCCATAGCACATCAGCGAAAGAGCCAAAAATGATAAAAAGAAGACACATATAACACTATATTTCCGTTTCATACTAATCCCCATTCCAAAAACTTTTTATTTATAGTATCTGGTATTTTATCATTTTTTATTCAAAAAAAACGGTGCAATTTCTGATATGTACCTTCCTTACTGGTTTGTCCAGTAAAGAGGGTGCCTATCATTCCAGCCACCGCTTTTTTTGCTTTTTACTTTATTTCTAATTCATAACCCGACCTATCTTAACCGGATGACGATAATAAGCATTACTGATCTTAATTCCATCGCGAGGATTACTTGCATGAATAACCATGCCTCCACCAATATACATAGCAACATGATTGATCCGGCTTCCATTACTATAGAAGAACAGATCGCCAGGCTTTGGCGAGGACACGCTTCTTGTGCATCCGGCCTGCGCTGCTGCGTTATGTGGCAGTGAATGACCATACCTAGCATACAGACTCATCGTAAATCCGGAACAATCTGTACCACCTGTCAAACTCGCGCCACCCCATACATATCGGTTTCCAAGAAATTGTTTGGCATATTCTACAATCGACGCCTGGCTGGATGAAACACCGCCGGAAGCAGATGCTTTAACAGTGCTGACTTTTGTCGCACGCTTCAAAGTGTACTGTTCTTTTATAAATTCTTTTGCCACAAAAGCATAGTCATCATCTACATAGATACAGATAAAATCTTTTAACGATTGCTGCATTCCTTCATACCCACCAGCTCTTTCGATTGCCTCCTTGGATATCTTCTGTTTTTTTACAATCTTTTTGACGTAATCCAATGAAATGTCTTTCTGTTTGATTGTAAATTCCTCACCTTCTGACACAACAGAGTAGATTGGTGATGTTGTTGATGGTAAAGCACGCACACGAAGAGAATCTGTCTGGATCTCGACACATTCCCGGCCAACTTTAGTCGCAAGTTTTTCTGCTTTTTCATCTGTTGTCAGATAGGAAGCCTTCACATAACCTTTTACTTTTCCGGACACGATCTTAGCCCAGCCTTTTTTTATAGAATAAATATGACATCCTACATTCTTCGTCATCTTTCCTACAAGTTTTGCTTTTTCGGATGGTTTCTTACGCACATTCAGATAAGTATCTACCTTATTGGCAATTCCCAGCCGGCTGTAGTTCAGATTCAATTCTACATGTTCATTTGCTTTGCTGTCTTTCTGCGTCTGTGCAGCATCATCCGTCGGAGCAGGTGTCATGGTTGTTTCGGTGAAAGCTTCCACCGTTGTCCCTTCCTGCTGTGCACTGACAGAACCATTTGCTACATTTTTACAATATTTTTCAAGAAGTACACCGGCACCCTCCACCTGTTCTTCTACTGCTACAGACTCAGCATGGATTGTCAGCCCGGCAATCAACGTTGCCGTCATAAGCAATGCACCTATTTTTTTCCAATTGCTATACATAATAATCTCCAATCAAATTGTTACATAATTGTTACATTTGTTAAGAATTATAGCAATATTTTTGTAATCTGTCAACACATAGCAGAAATTTCCAGCGAAAAACCGTTAAAATTCACCCGATCCTATCTTGAATTTCCTCCAGTTCCATACGTACCATCGAAAAAATTTCGATCAGACGCGGATGAAAAATGCCGCATTTTCCATCTACAATCATTTCAAATGCTTCCTCTTTATCAAACGCGGGTTTATAGATTCTTTCACTGATCAGGGCATCATAAGCATTTGCCAGACCAACAACCTGAGCAGAAATAGGTATCTCATCTTTCTTTAAACCCGCCGGATAACCACCCCCATCAAAACGTTCATGATGATACATACAGATTTCAGCACAATACCGGTACAGTTCGTACTCTTCATCTGTTTCTGATATAGTTTTCAAAACATGATCAAAAATCTGTCTCCCTTTACGCGTATGATTTTTTACAATCTGAAATTCATCAAAAGAAAGTCGTCCCGGCTTTTGCAGGATGCGATCCGGTACGGATATTTTTCCCATATCATGAAACATCGCCGCAAACGATATCTGCTCACATATTTTGTCCGTCAGATGATACTCAGGACAATATTTCATTACTTTTTCCAAAAGGATCTCGGTATACAGACGAACTCTCTCACAATGATGTTCCGCTGAGAAGTCCCGGCTCTCAATGATGGAAATCAAATATTCAAGCAACACCTTATTTCCCTTTGCCATTTTCGTCTACCCCCTTATCGCAAAATAGTACTAACCTTATTTTCTCTCTTTACAAATTCTATATCACTTAATGTATCTTTAACCGAATACGGTTCTGCATTCATATAAAGCAATGTGCCTGGAAACGCCATTCCGGTAACTCGGATTCTTGCTCCTTTTTGCTCTGTCAGTTTCTCAACCTGATCTTCGCGCTGTTTTAATAATTCCTTTTGCTGCAGCTTTTGCGTATAAACTGCTTTTGTCAGTCTTTCAACAATTGCCGATATTTTTTCATTTCGTTCCGGCTTTTCCATTAATTTATTTAATGCCGCTTCACAAGTTCTCATTTCCGCATCTAATTTATCAATTTTTTTGCCCAGTTCCTGATAAGCCGCCATATCTTCTTTATCAATTCCTACTTCGAGTACCGTCTTAATCTGGGCAATATTTCCTAAGCCGTAACAGGTAATTCCTTTTTTTGCACAAGTGTAACCGCCAATGATAACACCCTTTTTCCCTTCTACCAAAAGATGTCCTTCTGTACGGAGCTGGCAATTCAGCAGATAACTGGCTTCAATATCTCCTTTCGCCGACAAATGTGCAGATTCAAAAAACTGTCCTGTGATATCTCCCCCCGCTATAATTTCACCAACTCCCTGCCCCTGACATCCTTTGCGGATAATAACATCTTTTCCTGCCGAAACACAACTTCCTTCACAATGCCCGTCAATCACAATATTTCCTGTTGCCACAATTGTAAATCCTGCCTCTACATTTCCCATTACGTTTACATCACCATTAAAATTAATATTTCCTGTAGCTGCATTGACATCTCCTGCTACCGTATACAGGTTCCGGATATTAAGTTTACCGTCTAATTCATCTAATTCTATGATTCCATCCATTAATGAATAATATTTTTTTCTGTCTGCAGTCATCACAAATCCCTGTCCACGTAATGGCAGCAATTCTTTTCCCCTTTTAGGTGACAATAACTGTCCCTTCACATCATACCCGAACATTCCTTGTGTCGCCTGCTGATATTCTGCGATCAACTGTTCCTTTTTTACACATTCAAATAACTCCATGTTTTTATAATCAACGGATCCATCTTCTAAAACATGTGGCCTGCGATTTAATTTTTTACGGAAATAAAACATAAATCTGCCATCTTCACCATCTACAGGCTCTTTTCCCTCTGCTACAACTACCGGTTCATTGAAAGTCTTCTCATCTAACATCCTCTTGATATGGTCACGATAAATTCCCTGCTTTATATCCTGATGCTTTAACAATCGTATAATATCCGGCACTTTCAGTTGTTCCAATGCTTCTCCCATAATATCTTTGATACTGGAAAAATCCACTACTACCGACATCTGATCTTCTGCAACAGTGATACAGGAGGCAAGCACAAAATCTCTTGACTGATCCCCCTCCTCTTCGGTATCTTCCTGCTCACTCTCAGCCTCTCCTAACAGTGTATTACGCAGAACTTCCGCCATTTCTTCCGACAAAACAGTTCCTTCCTGTTGAATACGATGACGGATTTCTTCCATTTCTTCCGGTTCATAATACACTTTAGCATATTGTGATACGTCAATCCCCTCCATGATTCCTTTACGCAGTACTTCCATCTGACGTGCAGAAAAGTCAGGATTCGCATAGATAGTGACATCAAGTCCACATTCCAGTCCATACCGTATCTCCCTCATCTGAAACCAGTTATATTCTTTTTTAGCATATACAGAAACATCCAATTTTTCTTTTAAGCCGATAATAATCTCCTTCAGTTGAACACCATGAAAAACAATCTGAAGATAAGGTGCCAGATTGACACCCATCTCATACGCATTATTGATCTGTTTTAACTGTTCTGCATTATACCCACGGTCTAAGTAACCCGTAATATCATTTTCCAGCTTAAGTCCTCTGTGAATTTCGGTCAGCACCTTACCCGAATACCCCTTTTCCGCATAGCCAACAAGATCAATGTGTTCCATCAGTCCCATGCGGATCGCACGCATTGTCGCATGCTTATAAAATGGTTTGGCATAGCAGGAAACATCCAGCTTATCTTCCAGTCCCCTCCGGATCTCTCTCATCTGAAACCAATCAAATTGTGGTGATTCGTAATAAGAAACATCTACTCCCCGTTCCAGTCCCTTCCTGATTTCCTTCATCTGTGGAGCCAGAAGAGCCGTATTCAGATAGCGGGTGACATCTACCTTTGCCTGTAATCCGGCACGAATCTCATTACATTGCAGCCAGTCAAATCCCTTTTGGGAGTATACCGACATATCAAATCCACTTGCCAGAGACTTACGGATTTCCTCCATCTCAAGCCAGCTTTTCTCCGGATCCAGATAGCTGGAAACATCAATGCCGCTTTCTAACCCCTTACGAATCTGCTCCAATTGCAGCACATCAAAAGAAAGGCGGCGATATTTCTCAATATCACCGCCTGCTTTTTTGCACAACAATAACTCCTTTTCATAATTCTTTTGTTTAATCTCCGAATCTATCTCATGTTTTTTCATACCATCATTCCCCTCTGTAGCGCTTCTCCACTTGCTTATAGATTATAACGAATACTTTTTGTTTTTGTCAATAGTTCGCACGCAAAACCATACGGATTGCTCAATTAATCAGATAATTATGCAGACCAGACCTCCATTAGAATCATTTACTACTTTTTGTATTGTATCTTGTAATTTGACCTGACTCTCCTCCGTCAGACGGTTTACTTTCGAATTAATTCCCTCTTCAACAAGCTGTCGTATTGTTTTTCCAAATATATTGGTATCAAAAATCCCATCCGGATTTTCCTTTCCATTCTGACTGATATAATGGATTAGATCCTGCGCCTGTTCTTCACTTCCAACAATCGGAGCAATCTCCGTTTCTATATTTGCCTGGATCAAGTGCAGTGATGGACAGCTTGCTTTAATCTTAACACCATATTTATTTCCATGACGGATCAATTCCGGATCCGCTATCTGAATCTCATTTTCTTCCGGCGGAACAATGCCATATCCCTTTCCTTTGACCTGTGTGCACGCTGTTGCCAAAGCTTCATATTCTTTTTTCTTGGCCGACAGATCTCGCAAGGTTGCGATCAGATCATATTCTCCATCAATCGTCGTCCCTGCCATTTCACTTAAAATATCATAATAATAACTATCTTCGAAGTCTAATACCAGATTTACCACTCCATTTTCCATCTGTTTGTCGCGAATATAGATTTCTTTCAAATAGGGAGCTTTCATGCTCATCGTATCCTCTGTTATGTCACGCATCGTATGTATATTTGCTAACAATTCCCTGCACTGTGTCACAATATCTTGTTTCAGCCAGTTATCCATGGTAAGAAACTCCACCCATTTCGGCACAAGAAAATTGACCCTGCTTATTGGAAAATCGGCCAGCATCTGCTCCATGATAGAAAACGCCTCCTCCCGGCTCATGTTTTTACAGTTGATCGGCACAACTGCTTTTCCATATTTTTCTTCCATCTGCTTCTTTCTTGCCATTGTTTCTTCCGCAGAGGGGTGTACCGTATTAAGAATGATGATATATGGTTTGCCTGCTTTGTTACATTCCTTTACTGTCTGCTGCAGAGCCTCTTCAAAGTTTTCTGCCGGGATATCACCAAAAGAACCATCTGTAGTTATAATAATTCCAATATTGGAATGTTCTTTTATTACTTTCTCCGTTCCTAGCTCAGCCGCCTGGGAAAAAGACATTTCCTCCTGTGACCAGGGAGTCTTTACCATCCGCATTTTCTCTCCCTCAGCAAAACCGGCTGCTTCCGGAACCAGAAAGCCCACACAATCTACCAATCGTACTTTTGCAATTTCCTGTCCGGACAAATGAATCGTGACAGAATCTTTTGGAACAAACTTCGGTTCTGTCGTCATGATGGTCTTCCCATCTGCCGACTGTGGCAATTCATCAATCGTTCTTTCCTTTTCATGATCATCCTTCATCTCCGGCAATACAACAAGTTCCATAAAACGTTTAATAAAGGTAGATTTGCCGGTGCGTACCGGTCCAACGACTCCAAGATAGATCTCCCCGCCAGTACGTCTGCTCATATCCTGATATACATTATATTGGTCCATTAAAAAATCCCCCTTGCTATAGTGGAGGCACATTCGCATCTGCCTAACTGCTACACTATATGCAGGAGGATTTTTCTTTATTACTGTTTTATTTTAGCATTGTTCTTTAAAACTTCCAAAATCTTCTTTGCTTTCAGGTTAAATTCAATAAACTCTTCTAATGTCTGTGCACCCTGATAATATTCATCAAACGATTTACGATAATCACTCTCGCTCTGTCCTGCCTGGGAAAGTGCTACTTTGATCTCATCTTTGATTTCCTGATCGGTAATCTCAATACCCTCTTTTTGAACAATATATTCTACTGCCAGAATCTGCTTGATCTGATTAGCAACACTTTCTTTCAAGTAAGATTCTTTATCCATGCCATACATAGATAACATGGAATCAACTTCCATACCGCTTTGCTTTGCTCTCATCTCAAGATCATTCGATATGATCTTTCTCCATTTGTCTTCCAGTGACTTTGGTGTATTTGTCACTTTAGCATCCTTGGTCAAAGTTTCAAATGCTGTATAACCGGCAGAGTCTTTCTTGTTCTGAGCCAGTTTTTTCTTCGTTCCCTCTTTGTATTCGGAAACAGTCTTGTAATCTGAATTCTTTGCCACAAATGCATCGTCAAACGTAGCATCTTTAGAAATATAATTTAATTTTATTGTAAAAACAACGTCTTTACCGGCAAGCGACTTTTCACTGTAATCTTTCGGGAATGTCATCTTGGCATCCTTTTTCTCGCCAACCTTCATCCCGATGATCGCATCATCAAAACCATCAATCATATGTGATTCACCAAGAACGATCGTCTGGTCTTCTGCTGTTCCATTATCGAATTTTTTACCATCCTTCTTGCCGGAATAGTCAATATTTACCGTATCACCCTTTTTACAGGTACCCTTTTTGATCTTTATTTTATTATTGTCCAATAAGTTATCAATCTCAGACTGCACTTCTTTGTCTGTAACCGTACAATCAACTTCTATCCCCTTATAGTCCTTCAACGTTATGCACTGGGACGGGTCAAAGTCCAACTTATCCTTTCCTACCATCATTTCCTTAACACTAGGCACTTCTGCCTTTGAACAGCCGGATATCATCGTACTCAATGCCAATGCAACCGCAACTGCCATGTATGCTTTTTTCAAGATTGTCATCCTCCTTAAATTTGTAATACCTTTTGTAAGTATATCACAGATAGTAGAAAATAGAAAGTGAATTTTTCGTGACGTTTGTACCACATTTACCGCTTGTTCTTTTTTATGATCTTATTGCGCTTGTTGTACCGCCTGTTTCATCTCTTCTACATATTTTTTTACATAAGGAACGCTTTCGGTTCCATGTTCTGCTATGATCCTAACGATTGCACTTCCCACAATAGCACCATCTGAAATTTTTGCCATTTCTTTTGCCTGGTCCGGTGTCGAAATACCAAATCCAATAGCACATGGAATATCACGAACAGACTTCACATGCCGGATCAGATCTGCAATTCCTGTACTGATCTGTGTTCTCACGCCAGTGACTCCCAGAGAGCTGACACAATATACAAATCCCTGAGCTTCCTCCGCTATCATCTTCACCCTCTCCGAAGAAGTAGGAGCGATCATGGAAATCACGGTAAGTCCCTCTTTTTCAAATACATCCGTAAGTTCTTTCTTTTCTTCATAAGGAACATCCGGAACAATAACTCCGGCAACACCACATTCTTTTGTTCTTTGGGCAAACTTTTCTATTCCATAGACATAAATAGGATTAATATATGTCATAAAAACCATCGGAACATGAATCTCATTCCGAATCGATTCCACCATATCAAATATTTTATCCGTCGTTGTCCCTGCTGCAAGGGCGCGGTCATCTGCTTCCTGAATGACCGGACCTTCTGCCACCGGATCCGAAAAAGCGATTCCTATCTCGATCAGATCTGCCCCAGCTTCCTGCATAGCAAGGATTAGTTTTCTGGTTGTCTCCAAATTCGGATCTCCTGCTGTTAAAAATGGTATAAATGCTTTTTTATCTGCAAATGCCTCTGAAATCTTATTCATGAATATCAACCCCCCTGTATCTCGCAATTGCTGCCACATCCTTATCACCTCTTCCGGACACATTAACAACAATAATCTTCTCCTTATCCATAGTTGGTGCCAGCTTCCGCGCATATGCAAGTGCATGAGAACTTTCAATAGCCGGAATGATCCCTTCGATGCGGGATAAATACTCAAATGCCTCTACAGCCTCTTCATCCGTGATCGATACATACTCGGCCCGGCCCGTATCATAAAGATAGGCATGCTCCGGTCCAATCCCCGGGTAATCCAATCCTGCAGATATCGAGTAGACCGGGGCAATCTGACCATACTCATCCTGGCAGAAATAGGACTTCATACCATGAAATACACCCAGACTGCCTGTTGCAATTGTTGCTGCCGTTTCCGCTGTATTAACCCCCCGTCCTGCTGCCTCGCAACCAATCAACCGTACCTCTTGATCCGGAATAAAATCATAAAAAGCTCCCATGGCATTGCTTCCGCCACCAACACAAGCCATTACAACATCCGGCAAACGTCCTTCCAGTTCCAGCATCTGCTGCTTGATCTCTTTTCCTATCACACTCTGAAAATCACGCACAATAGTTGGAAATGGATGTGGTCCCATAACAGAACCAATAATATAATGTGTATCATCAATCCGTCTTGTCCATTCACGCAGTGTTTCATTGACCGCATCCTTTAATGTCTGTGTACCACTTGTTACAGGATGAACTTTAGCCCCCAGAAGTTCCATACGGTATACATTCAACGCCTGTCTTTCTGTGTCCACTTTACCCATATAAATCTCACATTCCAAACCTAGCAAAGCAGCCACCGTTGCCGTTGCGACACCATGCTGTCCGGCTCCTGTCTCCGCAATTATGCGTGTTTTACCCATTCTCTTAGCTAATAACGCCTGTCCCAGTGCATTATTTAACTTGTGCGACCCGGTATGGTTCAGGTCTTCTCTCTTAAGATAAACTTTAGCCCCGCCCAGATCCTCTGTCATATGTGAAGCAAAATAAAGCCTTGAAGGACGTCCCACATAATTCTTCAGCAAATCTTCAAATTCCTTTATAAATTCCTCGTCCTTCTTATAATGTTCATACGCCTCTTCTAATTCAATCACTGCATTCATTAATGTCTCTGGAATATACTGACCTCCATGAATACCAAATCTGCCTTTTGACATAGTTACTCTCCTTTTAACTCTTTTATCATTTTTTTCTTATCTGCACTTTTCATCAGTGTCTCACCGATTAAGACAGCATTCACATCACTCTCTTCCAATATACGGATGTCTTCTCTGGTTTTTATCCCGCTTTCGGCAACAAAGCTGATTTCTTCCGGAACTTTTTTTCTCAATTTAATTCCGTTTTGTATATCTACGGTAAAATCTTTTAAATTACGGTTATTTACTCCGATAACACGTGCTCCGGCACGAACTGCACATTCTATTTCTTTTTCATCATGAGCCTCCACCAAAGCAGATAACCCAAGCTTATCACAGATCTGAATATAATCTCTTAGTCGCTCTTCTGTTAAAAGTGAAACAATCAGCAGAATAACATCCGCTCCTGTCAACTTGGCTTCATATATCATGTATTCGTCAATGGTAAAGTCTTTGCGCAGTACCGGAATACTTACTTTTTCTGCAATCTCCTTCAGATACTGAACACTTCCCAAAAAATAATCCGGCTCCGTCAACACGGATATTGCTCCGGCTCCGGCTTTTTCGTATTCTTCCGCAATTGAAAGGTAGTCAAAATCCGGTGCGATAAGCCCTTTCGATGGGGATGCTTTTTTTACTTCACAGATAAAAGATATTCCCGGTTTTGCCAGTTCTTCTTCAAAAGGAAATCCTGTATGACAGTTCATTTCTTCTGCCCTTTTTTTAATTTCTTCTAATGAAACATTTTTCTTAGCTTCTTCTACTCTTTTTACTGTTTTTTTTGCTATTTCATCTAATATCATGATTTCTTTTCCTATCTACTACATTATTATATTTTGTGTTGCTTTCACAAACTGTTCCATCTTCTCGTAAGCTTTTCCACTATCAATCATCTCTGCTGCCAGCTTGATCGAGTCTTCCATTGTTATGTCATCTCTTCCTATAAAAATACCGGCTCCTGCATTTAACAGCACAATATCCCGCTTTGCTCCCCTTTCTCTGCCACACAAAATATCTCTTGCAATCTGTGCATTGTCTTCCGGTGTTCCGCCTATGATATCTGCTATATTGCTTCGTTTCATACCAAATTGCTCTGGTGTTATATCAAAGGAATGTAAGGCACCATTACGTATCTCAC
Source organism: uncultured Eubacterium sp. (assembly GCA_934338065.1). Lineage (GTDB taxonomy): Bacteria > Bacillota > Clostridia > Lachnospirales > Lachnospiraceae > Eubacterium_F. The sequence goes on from CAKRGX010000002.1 coordinate 78,955, forward strand.
AGCAATGTGTCGGTCCGGTTACCGTAATCTCATCCAATCCATCAGATCCACAAACTGCCATACCTCGTTTAACCCCCAGATTCATCAGCACCTGAGCAAGTTTTTCTACTAACTCTGTATCATAAACACCAAGTAACTGCCGGGAAGCATTGGCAGGATTTGTTAATGGCCCCAATATGTTAAATATTGTCCGCTCCTTCATAGCTGCCCGGACCGGAGCAACATTTTTCATTGCTGAATGATACTTCTGTGCAAATAGAAAGACCATATCCGTATCTTGCAGCACTTTCTTTGCCTGGTCAACTTCCAGACTGAGATTAACCCCAAGTTTTTCTAATACATCTGCCGCTCCGCTTTTGCTTGATACACTTCTGTTTCCATGCTTTGCTACCGGCACGCCCGAAGCAGCAATAACAAATGCCGATGTCGTTGATATATTAAATGTTCCCACTTCGTCTCCACCGGTTCCTACGATCTCTAATACCTCACACTCCGGTTCGAGATGTGTTCCCACACTTCTCATTCCTTCTGCACAGGCAGTGATCTCTGTAATTGTTTCTCCTTTCATCCGAAGAGCAGTAAGAAAAGCTGCCATCTGAACAGGTGTTGCCTCTCCTGTCATTATCTTCTGCATCGTCTGCAGTGTTTCGTCATATGTCATATCTTGTTTATTTATTACCTTATGAATTGCTTCCTGAATCATCTTTCATTCCCCCGTTTTTATTTAATAGCCAAAAAGTTTCTGATCATCGTCATTCCATCCGGTGTAAGGATTGATTCCGGGTGGAATTGCAAACCATACACATCGTATTTTCTATGTTTTACCGCCATTACTTCGTTCTGTGCGTCCACGGCAATAACTTCTAACTCCTGCGGTATCGTATCGATATCTGCAATCAGCGAATGATATCTGGCCACTTTGATCTGTTTTTGCAGGCCGGCAAAAATTGGTTTTACCGTATCAATCGTTACCACGCTTTGTTTGCCATGCATAAGTTGTTTTGCATGGCATATATGAGCGCCATACACTTCACAGATTCCCTGATGTCCAAGACATACTCCCAGGATAGGGATTCTTCCCTGCAGCTTTTTCACAACCTCTTCACAAACACCGGCATCCTTTGGATATCCCGGTCCCGGGGAGAGTATAATGTGTGAAGGTGAAAGGCTCTCTATCTCATTTACTGAAAGTTCATCATTACGGATCACACGTATTTCTGGATTGATTGTGCCAAATAATTGAACAAGATTATACGAAAAACTATCATAATTATCAATTAATAAGATCATAACTGCAGCGCCTCCTTTGCATTTTGAATCGCCAGCATAACAGCTTTTGCCTTATTGGCTGATTCTGCATATTCCAGTTCCGGCTGACTGTCCGCCACAATTCCGCCACCTGCCTGCACATAAACTTTATTATCTTTTTTCACTGCCATCCGGATAGCAATACAAGTATCCAGATTACCACTAAAGTCAATGTAGCCAAGAGCTCCACCATAGATTCCCCGCGGTTCTGTTTCCAATTCATCAATGATTTCACACGCACGTATCTTCGGTGCCCCGGATAATGTTCCGGCAGGAAGTACCGACTTAATAGCATCCAGTGCATCCTTATCCTCTCTGATATCACTTTCTACCTGCGAGCAAATATGCATAATCTTGGAATATTTATGAATCATCTGGTATTTGGTCACTTCAACAGAACCAAACTGCGATATTCTTCCCAGATCATTCCGCCCCAGATCCACAAGCATATTGTGTTCTGATAGTTCCTTAGCATCTGACATCAGATCTTCTACCAAGGCCTCGTCCTCTGCTTCATCTTTTCCTCTTGGTCTGGACCCCGCAACAGGAAAAGTAGTAAGCCGGCCATCCTGCAGCCGGACAAGTGTTTCGGGAGACGTACTCATTACTTCTACCTCATCCAGATTCATATATACCATATACGGAGACGGGTTTGTCGTTCGGAGAACCCGATAAGCATTGATCAGACTTCCTTCATAATCACTGACAAATCGTCTTGATAACACTGCCTGAAAAATATCTCCATCATAGATATATTTCTTTGTCTTTTCAACAATTTCTGCGTATTCCTTCTCTGTAACATTACACTTAAAATTTACTTTATCAAATGCTGTTTCTTCTTTAATCGGAGTTTGATCGCGTACCAACGAAACAATACCTTTGATATCAGCTTTTGCTTTTGCATAATTCTCCTTTAATTTATCATCGGTTCTCACATTGGTTACAATATGTATCTTTTGCTTGAGGTGATCATATGCAATTACCTTATCAAAAAGCATCAGATCATAATCCTCAAACTCTCCCCTTTTGATCGTAAGCTTACGTTCTGCCTGTGCAATCATTGCATAAGCAAAATACCCAACAAATCCTCCTGCAAATGGTGGCATTCCAGCCAGCTTCGGCGCCTTAAAATCCTTTAGGATATTTCGAAGTACCTGAAGTGGATCCTCTGTTTCTATTGTTTGCGTCCCCTGCTTGTCTTTTATTTTTACCTGTCTTTCCTTACAGGATACACGCATGATAGGATCATATCCCAAAAAGGAATATCTTCCCCATTTTTCGCCTCCTTCAATACTTTCCAACAAGTAATAATTTTTCTTACTTGCCGCAATCTTGCGCAGCAGCAGGATTGGCGTCACCGTATCCGCAAATATTTCTTCCTGAATCGGTATAACATCATACCCGTCTGCTAATCTGCTCACTTCCTCCAAGCTCGGTTTAATCATGTTCCATCCTCTCTTTCCGATGGTTTGCCGGGTGTTTTGGGTAGTAACTTTCTTGTTAACAAAAAAAGCTCTGTCCCATCCTCCTTTTCAGAGGAATGGGACAAGAGCTTATATCATTCTCCTGCGGTACCACCCAAATTGATTACGTAGTAATCCACTCAATCGTACACCATCATGTACTCCTGTAGATAACGGTTCAGGTCTCCGTCAGCGTCTACTCTCATAAAGATTTCAAGCTGCCCTCCCAAGTCCATTCAACAAATACTCGTTATCGCCTCGCACCAACCGACGACTCTCTGTATACTCTGTAAATGCCTACTACTCTTGGTCAATGGTTTATCTTATGGTTTCAATATACTCCTGCCGTTGCAGATTGTCAACCATTTTTTAGAATTGATACATTTTTTCAAATTCTTCCTTCATAGAACACTTACAGTCCCCCCCCAACGCCTGCAAAGTCTCTGTCAGAGCACCAAGCATCTCCGCCACATCGTCCCTGTTCGCATTATTTCCCATATGCCCCAGACGAATCACCTTTCCTGCTAATACGTCAAAGCATCCGGAAATGAGTATTCCATGCTGGTCTTTCATAGTGGTAATAATCTGACGATCCGTTATTCCCTGTGGTACTTCTATTACTGTAACAGTAGAGGCAAATCCATCCTTGAGATAAAGAGAAAGACCTGCTTTCTGAACCGCTATTCTAACAGCTTGCGCAATCATGTGATGACGTTCAATACGCTGTTTGTCTTTTTTTACCAATTCAACTGCTTTTTTCAGTCCATAAATATCACTGATCGGCATTGTATAAGGAAACCATTTGTCTTTATAATAATTTTCAAATGTCATAAGATTACAATAAAAAGAAGCAATTGGCGTTTTACGTTGTCTCATGATTTCTTTCGCTTTTTCACTGACCGATACAAACGTAAGTCCCGGCGGTGCCGAAAGTGCTTTTTGCGAACCACCGCACACGATGTCAATACACCAGTCGTCAACAAACAATTCTTCACCAAACATAGCTGCAACTGAATCGACAACCGTCGTGATGCCATAGGATTTTAGTAAAGGACAGATTTTCTGAATGTCATTTAAGACTCCACTTGGGGTATCACAATGGACTACAGTTGCATATTTATAATCATGATGATCATCCAGAAAAGCACTGAGCTGCTCTACATCAACCGGTCTGTGATAATCTGTCGTATAAAGTTCAGGCTTGCCACCATATAGGGAAACAAAGTCAGCAAAACCTTTGCCAAATATGCCATTATCAATTACAAGTACGTTATCTCCCGGTTCTGTCAGGGAAGCACAAGCAGCCTCCAGACCAAGTATTCCCTCTCCATCCAAAATATAAACATCATTATTTGTATGTAATAGGTCTGCCAATTCCATACATAGTGTATGATAATCCTCACAAAATTCCTCATCCACATCCGGATTTCCAAACATCCGGCTTCTTTCCTGCATTACCGGTTCCGCAACCATGGTAGGCCCCGGAGTCATCATTTTATACATAATCATCCCTCATTTCTAATTACTCTCTGTGGCGTCCTTTGTCAATTTCTTCACGGCAGCTCCTGAAACAAGTATGATTGGAATAGCAATAATTGCTCCCGTAATGATCTGCATAATATTCCCCGGCACAGAAAGCCACGGGGCAGCCCAGTTTCCTGTTACAATAGCTTCAAAAACATAATATCCTACCAGCTTGATAGCAAGTACAGCTCCGGTTGCAGCCAATAATCTTGGCAGCGTCGGTTTTTTATTCACAATGCTGCCAAAAACAAATCCCATCAGTCCTACAATGATCAATGTTCCCGGTGCCCACATCGTCCATCCACTCAGCAAATCCGATAATGCCATACCCAGACCTCCACATATAGCACCTACACGCCTTCCAAAAAATGCTGCCGCAAAAAATAAAGGTACATTTCCCAGATGAACCATTCCCCCCTCTGCCGGAATGATCTGAACCTGAATAAACATGGTCAGTACACATACCAATGCAGCAAAAGCTCCGCAGATCGTAAGTTCTGAAACACTAATCTTTTTCTTTTCTGATTGATGGATCTGTTGTTTTGTTATTGATGTCATAGTAGATAATCTCCTTCCATTATTTGTACAGTAGCGCCATCTGCACCTTCACAATTAATGTGTTATCCCTATTATACACAAAACTGGCTTTGTAGAAACTGCCAGTTTTATATTTTTTTATCATGCCAGTTTCTCTCATTCATTTCTTTCCAGTGATGTTTTCCAATTTTTTCTCAGCAGTTCCTTATGATTCTCCAGATGGGCATAATCATTAAAACGCTCTAAAACAAAAAACTTTCTTTCCTCATCATAAATTAAATGTGTAATACTTGTATTCTCCATATCAATCGCAAACTTCAGTTTGTTTTTTTGATCTGTCTGTACAACTTCTGCACAAACAGATCGAATCACACCTCCATGTGTAACAACGACAATTCTGTCCTCTACCGCTTCACAAAGCTTACGTAACTGAGGCATCGCTCTTTTTACTACATCAACACCACACTCACCGCCTTCCGGATAAGGCAGATCTGACGTATGCAGTGCTCTTTCCTTTCGAAACTCTCTATATCGTTCCCTGATCTCTTCATCTGTCTTTCCGGTAAATCCGCCAAAATCAATCTCCTGTATATCAAGAACGATCTCATACGGTTTATGAAGATATGTCTGGATGATCTGCGCCGTTTCTTTTGCACGGATCAGATCCGACGAGTATATTTTCTGTATTTCATAACTTTGTAAACGTCTCCCCACCAGTTCTGCCTGCTGCCTGCCGGCTTCATCCAGAGAAACATCGACATTACAGAGCTTACTGCATTGCCGCCCATGACGTATCAGATATAAGTGCTTCATTGATCACACTCTCCTTTCACACGGATCCGGTTCCGGATCCCCTGCATGTATTTAGGCCCCAGAAGGACCTTCTGTATCCGGTCTTTTTGATCTCTCAGATAGATAACACGTTCCTGATAGTCAATGCGTTCCACAAACTTTCGATTCACAGCCATAGAACGATGACACTGAACCAGCTCACCTCTTGCCTGATCAATAAACTGCCGGATAGGCCGATATGGAAAATGATATACATTATAATGTGTATGCAGCACAAGCTGTTTGTTAAGAATCTCCACATATAAAATATTTTTTATTTCAAAGCGATGACTTCCACTTTTCAAATGTACATAGATGCCCTGTGGGAAAAAATCCGGATCCATCTTTTCACACATAATAATAAGCGTATCTCTCAGCCAGCTTGGAGATACTGCTTTATTCAAATAATCATAACATCGAAATTCTTTATAAGCTTGTTCCCTGCATTTTCCATCCATTGCCAGAAAGATCATGGGTGTCATGACATATTTCTGAATTTCCCTGATATAATGCGCCAGAGATAACCCCGCCTCCTCTTCCTGTTGAAGAAGATCTATCAGAAATGCTTTCACTTCGTGACTTCTGATATACTCTTTTGCTTCCGGCAGCGAACGGCATAGCATGACCAGATCATCTAATACAGGTGCTACGATCTCACATGTATGTGGGTCTTCACTATAAAGCAAAAACTGCATCACAACACCTCCGGCTCCGATTTGATCTGATTGATGCAGAATTCCAGCAAGTCACACACCATCTTTTTCCTGTCTACTTTTCCATTTTCTTTTGTATATGCGCAGGACAGATCAACTTTTCCTAAAAGTAAATACATCGGGTCCACATCCAGTTTTTCATATAGCTTCAACAATTTGGGGACATCTAATCCATAGATTCCCCGTTCAATCTTGCGGTAGTGTCCCTCGCTGATATCTAATATATCAGCCATTTCAAATAACTCCATTCCATTATCCTGACGGATCTTCATCAAACGTTTTCCTATAAGTTCATTCTCTACATAAATCATGTACTTTCCCCCTTTTTGTTTTTTCGCTTGTACTCTTCTATCATAACAGAAAAAATCATGCGCGGGACAACTTTTTTCAGCAAAAAACGACAAATTCCTAATTTAACCACATAATAAAATAAAAAAAAGCGGAATGACAAAAAAAATCAAACCACTATAATGGTTATACCCGTCTATTTAAAACGCCATATACTATGTTGTGATAATCTGACTGTGTTTTAAAATATAATTATCAAACTAATTTATAAAGCGAGGAAATTACTATGAAAAAATACACTCTATACAAATTTGGAAGCATAATCCGAAAGTACCGTGCATTAGCAGGATTAAGCCAGGAGGCTTTAAGCGAGCGGATTAATTGTGACAAAAATACCATTGGCCGCATTGAGAGGGGCGAAACTGACTGCCGGTTATCTACCATTCTTCAGCTTGTCGAAGGTATGAATATTTCACTGAGCCGTCTTGCAAAAGATCTGGAAACGTTCCACACCGATCAGTATACAAGTTCCATTGATTATGATTTTCTCCGCCTCTTCCAATACTGCCGCCAGTTATCTCCCGAACAATTTAATAATCTCTGCAACACAGCACATATTTATGTAAAAACAAATCAGCAAAAGAATTAATAGCTTTACACCCAGCATCTAACCATCTCCTGATAAAACTTTATCAAGAGTATCTGCTAATGGTGCCGCTGCATTTTTCGCTTCCTTCACGGTATTATTTTCATTTCCCAGCTCTATCAACAACGACTTCTGAAGCAAATGAAGATTATAACGATACCCTTTTAAATAAATTGGTTTTGTAAAACCATCATAATATTCCATAGCCTTGCATTTCATCTGCAGACTAAATGACAGATTTTGTTTAAGATTAGAATTTGCCAGATAAGAAATAGGTCCTGACCTTGTCCGGCTCATTCCGTTAAAGAACATAACGACTGCTGTCTTTTTCCCTTGTATTGTCGTATAGGTATGTTTTCCCTTTCCAACAGAGTCTCTGTGAAGATCGATCATCACTTCAATATCCGGATTTTGTTTTTTTATCTTTGTTATTCCATCTAACGACTGATTGTAAGCAAAACTTCGATCAATTTTATTTCCCACTCTGTCGTAGGGGTTCCGATCGTGATAGACACCATATCCTCTTTTTTCCAACTCCCGGCAAAGTTCATCTCCCACACCAATAACAGAATCTTCTATTTTTCCCCTTTTGCTGTCACTAAAATCCTCCGATGCTCCATGTGTGTGATAAATCAAAATCTGTTTTTTCCCCTTTTTTTTCTTCATTTTCATATCCGCCTCAAGCATCTGACGAACTGGAAACATATTTTTGGTAACCGAAGTTGTTGAATCTACAATATAAAAATTCTGCCAGAGATAATCCACATCCCATGTTTCTTTTAAATGCTGCACCAGCACATTATTCTGCCTTGCCTGCCGGTTCGTCTGCGCACCTCTATTTGACATGGATTCCTGTAAGCCATGATCCACATCGCCTATGAGTGGATCCTGATTTTCCTTTGCATCCCCATATCTGTCTCTGTTTTCCATAAACACAAGTGTATCTTTACTTTTATTGTTTTCATCCTTCATACATACATAATCCTGCCCCCCCAGGATCTCTGCAACGAGGCGTTTGGTTCCTTGCTCTTTCTTAAAATACAAACACGTATCTCCGGCAAGAAACTGCCCGGCCGGAGTTAGCAGATTATATCCGGGCAGCACATTCATGGCAGTGAGCACCGCCAGACAGAAAATGATCAGTATTCCTACCCCCACACGAAATCCTTGTCGCAACATGGTAATCTTCCCTCCATCTCTCTTATCAGCATATGCAGACATTCTATGGATTATCACGCCTTTGAAAACAGTGATTTAGAATACGTGCAAGATCCTGACTGATCTGATGGATCGACTCATCAATATCTTTGGGTGTCACCATCACATTTTCTGTCTCCTCCCCTAAAATACCGGTAATAAACTGTTCAATTTCTCTCTCCGAATATCCCTGCTTTTGCAAAACATTTTCCAGATGGTCTCCAATGATCGTTGATGCATCAACAACCGTAGGGACACCAATTGCAACCACGGGAACTCCAAGACTCCTTTCATTCAGTTCCTTACGGCGATTTCCCACACCCGCCCCCGGCGCAATACCCGTATCCGTTATCTGGACAGTCGTACAGAGACGTTTCACGCTGCGGGCAGCTAATGCGTCCACCACAATCACAAGATCCGGATTCGTCCTGGCAACAACAGCTTCCAGCAATTCTCCTGTTTCAATACCTGTCTGTGCCATAACTCCGGGAGCAATGGCACTTACACAACCATATTGATTTTCCTCTAAAAATTTTGTCCCCAGTTCTTCCTTTAAATGTCTTGTGATAAATAAATTATCTGTCATCTTAGGTCCAAGCGAATCGGAAGTAACTTCTCGATTGCCTAAACCGATTATCAACACGTTTTTCTGCTTCATCTGTTGTATCATTTTTTCCAACTGTTCACATATACACAGTAAAAGAGGTTCCCTCTCCTCTTCACTAATGTTTTTCATTAACGAGGATTCTATTGTAATATATGTTCCCATTGGCTTACGCATTGCCCTGCTTCCTGCTTCATCCTCGATTTTTACTGTTGTTACTACTGCTTTTCCATCAAGACAATGCCTTTTGGTCAGGATAACTCCCTGTATCTCTACATGATTTTCGGGAAAACTTTCTCTTGTTTCCAAGGCAAGGTCGGTCCGTCGTTCCATAATGCTTCTTCTCCTCCAACTGTTTTTTTTAATGTAACACAGTTCTGTTTTTTTATACATATTTTTGCCACAAAATGAAGTTATTCAAAAATTCTTGACATCCTATTAAATATATACTATACTAATAAAGTATGTTTGTGCTGACGTCCGTGTCCGAACAGCCAAACAATTATAATTGATTATTAAGACTATTACGATGGAGGTGCTGGAATTGGCAAACATTAAATCTGCAAAGAAAAGAATTCTTGTTTCAGAGAAACGCGCTGCTAAGAACAAATCAATTCGTTCTAAAGTTAAGACAGCTATCAAAAAGGTAGACGCTGCAATCGAAGCAAATGATAAGGCTGCTGCTGAGGCTGCTTTAAAAGCTGCTGTATCTGAGCTTGACAAAGCAACTAAAAAAGGTGTTTATCATAAAAACACAACAGCAAGAAAAGTTTCCCGATTGACAATCGCTGTAAACAAACTTGCATAATGTAGAGGGCAGTCGTGCTGCAACTACAATTCTACCCGTCGAATGAATATGTAAGGGCTGTCAGATGACAGTCCTTTTCTATTGCGCAAAAGGAGGATATCCATATGAAACGAAATGACTACCTATCCTGGGAACAATATTTTATGGGAATTGCCAAACTCTCAGCCTTTCGGAGCAAAGATCCCAATACAAGCGTGGGCGCCTGCATCGTTGATAAAGACAATAAAATATTATCTGTTGGCTACAACGGTATGCCGCAGGGCTGCTCGGATGATGAATATCCATGGGACCGTGAGAACGCCGACCCGCTCCAGACGAAGTATCTATTTGTCTGCCATGCCGAATTAAACGCCTTACTTAATTATAGCGGCACAAATCTAAAAGGAGCAAAAATCTATACAACTCTCTTTCCCTGCAACGAGTGCACAAAGGCTCTCATACAGTCTGGAATATCCGAAGTAATCTATGAAGAGGATAAATATGCTAAAACAGCTTCCGTCATTGCCGCCAAAAAAATGATGAAATCAGCCGGTATCATTTATCGTCAATACAAAACAACAAGCAGAAATGTCAAGATGGAATTATAGATTCTGTAATTTCATCTTGACATCCTGCTTTAACTTCTCCCATTTTTCTTCATTTTTTACATAATATTTAGGACATAATTTTCCGGTCACATCGTAATGTCGAATGATATCTTGTTCATCCAGATCAAATTTCACACACAAATACGCCAATAATTCAACCAGCGATTCATATGTTAACGAATTAAATTTACCGGAATCATCCGGATGACAGCACTCAATCGCTATCGTATCACTATTTCTGTCATTTGATGCATATGCCATTTCTTTTGTCGGAATACATTGAACAATCTGTCCCTCAAGTCCGATCACAAAATGACTGCTTGCATAAACAGGTTTCTTTTTTTCTTTATTCAATCGAGGAAGATTATTAAAATAGTTTCGATTGTCTTCTGCATCTGTTCCCGGATTTGCTGTATAATGTACTACGATACCATTTACTTTTTTTAATGCGATTCCCGGACGGGAATACTTATTTATATCGATCAATTGCACTTTCAGAGTCAGCTTGGGAAGTATTTTATCCGAATCAGCAACGGAACTTGCCCGATTTCTTGAAATAAGGGTTATCACTCCGCACACCAATAAGATAAAAAGCGCTGCAGCGCTGATGATCAGCACGCAACGCTTTGTTTTACTCATTTTCGTCCGTTGTCTGCGACGTCTGCGGCGAACATGGGGGTAATAATATTTTCTTTTATTCGACACTATAATTTGGTGCCTCTTTCGTTATATGAATATCATGAGGATGGCTTTCCTTTAAAGAAGCTGCTGAAATCTTCACAAAACGTCCATTCTCTTTAAGATCCTCAATTGTCTTGGCTCCGCAATAACCCATACCGGAACGAATACCTCCGATTAACTGGAACACGGTATCCTCTACGGAACCTTTGTAAGCCACACGACCCTCTACTCCTTCTGGTACTAATTTCTTAGCATCCTGCTGGAAGTAACGGTCTTTACTTCCGTTTTCCATAGCAGCAATCGATCCCATTCCACGATAAACTTTATATTTTCTTCCCTGGAACAATTCAAAACTTCCCGGACTTTCATCACAACCGGCAAAAATACTGCCCATCATACAAACATTTGCTCCTGCAGCAATTGCCTTTGTCATATCTCCGGAATATTTGATACCACCATCTGCAATAATCGGAATACCGTACTCTTTGGCAACTTTATAAGAATCCATAATAGCTGTCACCTGTGGAACACCAATACCTGCAACAACACGTGTAGTACAGATAGATCCAGGTCCGATACCAACTTTAACAGCATCAACGCCTGCCTCGATCAGGGCTTTGGTTGCCTCTCCTGTTGCTACATTACCGGCAATAATACCCAGATCCGGATAAGCATCTCGAACCATTTTTACTACTTTCAATACATTTGCTGAATGTCCATGTGCCGTGTCAATAACAATAACATCCACATGAGCCTCTACCAAAGCAGCTACACGCTCCATAATATTAGCTGTTACGCCAACACCTGCTCCACAAAGAAGTCTACCCTGCTTGTCCTTTGCTGAATTCGGATACTTAATCTGTTTTTCAATATCCTTTATTGTAATCAAGCCTTTCAAATTTCCATCTTTGTCTACAATCGGCAGTTTTTCCTTTCTTGCTTTGGCAAGAATTTTCTTCGCCTCTTCCAAAGTAATTCCCTCTGGAGCAGTAACAAGACCTTCTGCTGTCATGCACTCCTTAATCTTTTTTGAATAATCTGTTTCAAATTTCAGATCACGATTTGTAATAATGCCAACCAGTTTCTTGTTCTCACCTTCCGTAATTGGTACTCCTGAAATGCGGAATTTGCCCATCAGATCATCGGCATCTGCTAATGTATGTTCCGGAGAAAGATAAAATGGATCTGTAATAACACCATTCTCCGAACGTTTTACCTTGTCTACCTCTTCCGCCTGTGCTTCTATGGACATATTCTTATGAATAATACCAATACCACCCTGCCTTGCCATTGCAATTGCCATGCGGTGTTCTGTAACTGTATCCATTCCTGCGCTCATCATCGGAATATTAAGTTCAATATCCTTTGTTAAATGAGTCTTCAAACATACTTCGTTTGGAATCACCTCAGAATAAGAAGGTACCAATAATACGTCGTCAAATGTAATGCCTTCACCAATAATCGTTCCCATCTTCGTCTTCCTCTCTTCTATTTTATTATAATTTGACCTATTTTATCAAAAAAAAATGGGCTTGTCAACCCATTTTCTCGTTTTTTCAACACTTTTCGTGATAACCAGCCTTTAAGCTTATCACTGCTCGGATATGGAATATTCAACACTCTCCGGACATTTTTTCTTCATCAGTTCAACCATACGCATCGTGGGTTCAAACAGGATTACAACCTTCTCCTGTTTTTCCGGTAATCTGATTACAATACCGTACCGGTTTGCGTCTTGTCTCATAGAAGAATAATCACGTTTCTCCAAATGCTGATATCCGGCTAACCGCTCGGAGTCAATCGGTGCAATGACATCCGCATCTTCAATCTCGATACGCAAAATATTCTTTCGTTTCTCACCGCCCTGGATCACATCAAAATCAAGCTGACCGTCGCAAAATACATATTCCCATTCAATTTTAAAGCGCGGCCAATACCAGATCAGTCCAAAAATAGCTGCCACTCCTAAGAAAACAATAAGATTAATATGTGTCATTCTGGCAGCCAGAATTGATGCCAGTAATACCAATATCGTTAAAATAACTAAAATTATCTTAAGAGCTATCGTTCCACCGGTTACTTTTTTCTTTGCATTTGCTTCTGCATAAGACTGTTCCATATCTGTCTCCAATCTTGTTATTTATAAATGGCAAGAAAGCCCTTACGGGCTTTTGCCATTCATCTTTCTATCTGTTTGTGAATGAATTACATCATTCCACCCATACCAGCGCCGCCTGCCGGCATTGGCGGTACATCTTCTTTTATATTAGCAACTACAGACTCCGTTGTCAATAATGTTGATGCTACACTTGTTGCATTCTGCAAAGCACTTCTTGTTACTTTTGCCGGGTCAAGAATACCACTATCTACCATATTTACGTATTCCTCTGTCAATGCATTGAAGCCATATCCCGGCTCTTCCGAACGAACTTTATCAATAATAACGGAACCTTCCAGTCCTGCATTTTCTGCTATACGGCGAAGTGGTGCTTCCAATGCTTTCAGGATAATATTAGCACCGGTCTTCTCATCTCCATCAAGATCTGCAGCCATCTTAGCAACTTCCTTGCTGGCATGAATATAAGCAGAACCACCACCGGATATGATTCCTTCTTCAACTGCAGCCCTTGTTGCAGCCAATGCGTCTTCCATACGAAGTTTTGCTTCCTGCATTTCAGTCTCTGTAGCCGCACCAACACGTACAACAGCAACACCGCCGGCAAGCTTAGCCAGACGTTCCTGAAGCTTTTCACGGTCAAAATCAGAAGTTGTCTCAGCAATCTGAGCTTTGATCTGATTGATACGGGCTTCAATATCTGCCTTGTTACCCTCACCATCAACAATAATCGTATTCTCTTTCTGGACTTTAACTGATTTAGCACGTCCCAGCATATCCATTGTTGTCTCTTTCAGATCAAGACCAAGTTCTTCGGAGATCACCTGTCCACCGGTCAAGATTGCAATATCTTTCAACATTTCTTTTCTTCTGTCACCATAACCAGGAGCTTTCACAGCTACAACATTAAATGTGCCACGCAGCTTATTGATTACCAATGTACTGAGTGCTTCACCCTCTACATCCTCAGCAATGATAAGCAGTCTCGCACTTGCCTGAACTACCTGTTCAAGAAGTGGAAGTATTTCCTGAATATTGGAAATCTTTTTGTCTGTGATCAAAATATATGGATTATCCAATTCTGCTTCCATTTTATCCATATTAGTAGCCATATAAGCAGATAAATATCCACGATCAAACTGCATACCTTCTACCATGTCAAGCTCTGTCTTCATGGTCTTAGACTCTTCAATTGTAATAACGCCATCATTGGAAACCTTTTCCATCGCATCCGCTACCATTTCACCTACCTGCTCATCTCCGGCCGATATGGCAGCAACCTTAGCAATCTGCTCTTTTCCTGTCAATTTAGAACTCATTGCTTTAATTGACTCAACAGCGGTCTCTGTTGCTTTCTTCATACCTTTTCTCAGGATGATCGGATTAGCACCTGCTGCAAGATTCTTCATACCTTCATTGATCATAGCCTGAGCAAGAACCGTAGCTGTTGTTGTGCCATCACCTGCTACATCATTTGTTTTAGTTGCAACTTCTTTAACAAGCTGAGCACCCATATTTTCAAATGCATCTTCTAATTCAATCTCTTTTGCAATCGTTACACCGTCATTTGTGATCAATGGAGCACCAAAAGATTTGTCTAATACAACATTTCTTCCTTTGGGTCCCAATGTAACACGTACGGTATCTGACAATTTATTAACGCCTGCTTCTAAGGCAGCTCTTGCTTCTGCACCAAATTTAATCTCTTTAGCCATAATTCATTACCCTCCTATATCACTCTACAACCGCCAAAATATCACTCTGGCGCACAATTACAAATTCATCACCATCTAATTTCACATCTGTTCCTGCATACTTTGAATAAATTACTTTATCTCCCGTTTTCACTTCCATCTTTACTTCTTTTCCATCAACCAATCCGCCGGGACCAACGGCAATGATTTCTGCCTGCTGTGGTTTTTCCTGTGCCTGACCCGGCAAAACAATCCCGGATTTTGTTGTCTCTTCTGCATCTAACTGTTTTAATACAACTCTGTCGCCTAAAGGTACTAATTTCATTCTTATTTCCTCCATTTCTCTTATTTTGTTAGCACTCCTTTTTATCGAGTGCTAACTTATAAAAATAATAATAGGCTTTTTAGAGAAGAAATGCAACAGTAATTCCCCATCTAAAATCACGTCTTATCTATTGTATTCTCATATTACCTCATTTATTCTCTGTTTTTCTTATATTTTTATCTTTTTTCCTGTCCATTATCTGGATTTTCCTTTGGGAGCCACCATAATAAGTCTATGAAATTCAAGCAAAAAAAGAAATCCTATCTGCGTAAGACTTTAAGACAGATTGAATTTCTTTTTTATTATGAAACTTTCTCAATATGGCAGCCTATGCTATAAGCTCATTTATTCTTTTTCATCCGATTCTTTTAATTTTTCCTTTAATGCAAATGCTTTTTCTTTAATTCTTTTTTGTGCGCCCCTCGCCACCAGTACTTTAGACACGTAACGTTTCGCAGCATCGTTCTGTCCTGTGCGTCTGGATAACTCAGCCATCAGATATAACATCGTATACTGATCCATCCCACACATTGGAAAATCTTCCTTCTGAAAAGCAGCTTCAAATCCCTCCAGGGCATTTTTTAACAATTCCCGCTCTTCTTTCACTAATGCCTGTATCTCATCATTCTTATATTCGCCAGTCATCAACAACTCACGTTTTCCACGGGTCAGCCAGGCCATTTTCAGACAAGTATATGCACGTTCACTATTTTTTCCATTTTTTACCACGGTATTCAAAAGAGCTATTTTATGACGAAGTAACGCATCATCATAGGAATATACCTTATCTGATTCGGGATGATAAACAAAGGATGACGATATATTTTCCCGAATACTCTTCGCCTGTCCGGACATTACGAAGTTAAAATAACGATTCAGTGCTGCATACCCGCATCGTGGGCAAAGTATCGCATCATACTTTAAAGAGTCGACCCCTTGGTATTTCGGGCGCAGATCTGAATCGGCTCCGATCAGACGAACCTTGCCGGTACGGACCATCTTGCTCTTAAACTCATGGTCACAAACCGGACAGGTATAAGATTTATCAAAAATCAGATCTTCCTCTGATATTTCAGCTTTTTTTTCTGCTTTTTCTAAAACATTTTTTTTATCTTTTATGCCACCTTGAAATACATCCACATCTTTAACATTTTTAAAACCCAGACTCTCCAGGCCGGAAAAAATATTAGCCATTACCATTCCTCTTTTCTTCTTACTATTTGTTAGGGCGGTAGGAACTTTTCATTGATACGATGCGATTAAATACCGGATGATCTTCGGTGGAATCTTTTGTATCAACACAGAAAAACCCTGTCCGCATAAACTGAAACTTGTCCCCCGGTTTTGCCTCAGCTAAAGCCGGTTCTACATAACAATTATTTAATATAGTTAATGAATTCGGATTCACATTAACTGTTCCATCCTCATTATATACACCTTTTTCTTCATCAACAATATTTTCATACAAACGAACTTCTGCTGTCTTTGCTGTTGGTGCACAAACCCAGTGTATAGTTCCTTTCACTTTGCGTCCGGTAAATCCGGAACCACTCTTTGTTTCCGGATCATACGTGCAGTGAACTACCGTAACATTACCATCCGCATCTGTCTCATAACTTACACACTTTACAAAATAAGCACTCATGAGACGCACTTCATTTTCAGGAAATAACCGGAAATATTTTCTCGGCGGCTCTATCTTAAAGTCTTCCCGTTCAATATAGAGTCTTTTTCCAAAAGGAACCTTGCGGGTTCCTAATTCCGGATTTTCCTGATTATTCGGAACATCCAGATATTCAATCTTATCATCCTCATAATTATCAATAACAAGCTCGATTGGATCTAAGATTGCCATCATACGTGGCTGGCTCATCTTAAGATCTTCCCTTATACAATACTCAAGCATCGCATAATCAACGGAGCTGTTAGACTTGGAAACCCCACACAATTCCATAAATTTACGGATGGAGGATGCGGTATAGCCACGACGTCTGAGTGCCGTAATAGTCACAAGCCGAGGATCATCCCATCCATCTACAATACCATCTTCAACCAATTTCTTGATATATCTTTTTCCGGTTACCACATTTGTCAGATACATTTTGGCAAATTCAATCTGACGTGGTGGCACCTCAAATTCACATTCACGAACAACCCACTCATATAAAGGACGATGATCCTCGAATTCCAGCGTACAAATTGAATGTGTAACGCCCTCAACTGCGTCTTCAATCGGATGTGCAAAATCATACATAGGATAAATGCACCATTTATCACCTGTGTTGTGATGGTGCAGATGTGCTACACGATAAATAATCGGGTCTCTCATGTTAATATTTGGTGATGACATATCAATCTTGGCACGAAGTACACGGGATCCATCTTCACACTCTCCATTTTTCATTTCCTCAAACAGACGAAGATTTTCTTCCACAGAACGGTCACGGTATGGACTGTTCTTCCCAGGCTCCTTCAAGGTTCCACGGTACTCCCGGATTTCTTCCGGTGTCAGATCACAAACAAAAGCTTTTCCCTTCTTTATCAATTTAACAGCACATTCATACATCTTATCAAAATAATCTGAGGCAAAATAAACCGGTGGCTCTTCACCACAGATCCATGCCACATCCGCTTTAATAGAATCTACAAATTCTTCCTTTTCTTTCTGTGGATTGGTATCATCAAACCGCAGATTAAATGTTCCATTGTATTCTTTTGCCAGTCCCTGATTAAGAATAATCGACTTGGCATGTCCAATATGCAAATAACCATTTGGTTCTGGGGGAAAACGCGTTACAACCTTATCATAAACTCCCTCTTCCAGATCATGATCTATTTCATTCTGTATAAAATTTCTGGATATCACTTCTTCATTTATCTCTGACATACTTATAAATCCTCCTTAGCGTATCTTTCTTTATCATACCATAAACTAAATGGTAAGAAAAGAGTGATTTTTACATATATATAAAACTCTAGTAAATTCACTCTTTTTTCGACTTTTTTCATCATCATTTATATTCTTTTGAACATATCAACACAAAAAAAGTTCAGTCTGCAAGAGTCTTCAACGCAAAACATCATCCTGACTCAGGCAAAATGAACTTTTTATTTATAATGATATTGACACTATCTTTTACTATTTAGAAAATACTACCGACTTAATCTGTATGTGTTTATCAGCATCATTGCCAAAATCAACATGAACTAATTTCAACGCTGTGAGACAGGCATTCTTGTAATCACTTCCCGCTTCAAATGACACTTCTTTAAATTCTTCCGTTGCCTGCAGTGCTGTGACCTCATGCTGACCGGCCGGAGTCTGTCCGATTCCATCTGTTAGATCAGAATCAAAAACATAGGCATTGATGGCTGAATCCGCTTTATACGTAATCGTCACTTTCTTATACTCAGCCGGAGCAGCCGCTGTATTCTTAAGAATTGCACCCTGGAATTGTGGCAATGTCACGTCCAGACAGCCTGTTGTGCTGTTTGCCGCCACCTTAATACCTGCACCATCTGCAATTGCAGTATCTGCTTTTGTCATATCAAGAGAAAAACTATCGTTCTTATCTGTATTGCCTCCCGGTACTGGTGTCGGTGTCGGCTGTGGATTATCCGGTCCGCCTTCATTCTTGAAAATGCGTTTCAGGAAATTATACAAACCATGCTGATATACAGCCTTTTCATGACCGCCGCCTCCTGGCTTTTTGGAGTCTCCACCCATCGTTTCATAATAGATATGTGGCACTTTGTTCTTCTCTAACGCATCGGCATAGCGCTTTGGCTCTGTTCTTACAACACCATCATTAGGTCCTGCCGCAATCAGTACAAGCGTATTGTTCATATATTCCGGTTTCAAAGTAAACGTATCCTCTTTGAAAAATCCCGGTTCTGTCACACCATTATTTGTATATTGGAAAATTCCAAAGGCCGGACAGAAACCACCAATATACCCAAAATCTTCCGGTTTTGTAAATCCAATCTGCAAACTTACACGTCCGCCCATAGAAAATCCACAAATCGCAGTATTTTCTCTTCCTGTCAATGTTGAATAATGAGAATTGATATATGGCATCAGACATTTTGTCAGATCATTGATAAAATTATCATACGCAGCATAATGCTGAAGGTTAAATCCATTGCCATTTACTTCCACAGGTCTTCCCGTCTCATTGGCACATGCATTCGGAAATACTACGATCATATCTTTAGCATCACCATTGGCGATTGCATTCCATACTACATACTGTGTACCATCATTATACAGAGAAGTTTCATCCCCGAAAATACCATGCTGCATATAAACAACCGGGTACTTCTTGTCTTTTGAGTATCCTTTTGGCAGTACAACTTTTGCTTTTCTTGCTACCGTCTTTCCTTCTGCTACTACTGTTGAATCATAAGTAATATCTACTACCTCGCCGGCATTTTTAGATATTCTGTTCTGAAATTCTGCCGGTACTTCATAACCAGGCACTGTTGAGGGCCTTGCCGTTGGGCTGGCAGCCGGACGTTTTGTCGGTGCTGCCGTAGCAGATGCCACTGCTGTTGGTGACGCAGGTGCCGTTGCTGTCGGTGAAACAGGTACTGTTGCTGTTGGTGTAGCGGATCCTGTTACTACCGGTGTAGCAGATACCATAACATTGGTTGCCTTTTTCGTTTTAATCACAACTTTAACCTTTCCCAGAGTTTTTACTTTTTTCTTATATTTTTCTTTTACTTTGATTGTTACGGTACCGGTCTTTTTAGCAGTTACCTTACCTGCTTTAGAAACGGTTGCTTTCTTTTTCGAAGAAGATGAAAAACTATATTTAGCCTTTTTCTTTCTGGCTTTGATCACAATTTTCTTTGACTGACCCGGTTTCAGAGTCATTTTCTTTGTTACAAGCTTTGTCTTCTGTGCAGCTTCAGACGGCATGGACACCCCTGTACATACCATACCAAGAGCCAAAGTTAAGCAAAGCCCTTTTTTGATATTCTTTGCAAACATCGTAAAACCCTCCTAGTTTTCTTTTTAAACTATTTTAGGTTTATTTTTTTATAAGTTCAATGAATTATTCAGCAACCAATTTGATAAATAACGCCATTTATCGGAAGTCATGACCGCCAATTCGCAGCTTTGCCCGGCTCAGGCGCTGACTGAAGAAATGATACTTTTTCATATTGATCTTCTTTCCTTTATACGTAACGGTTGTTTTCCCCTCTAATGCCGCTTTTGCTGCCTTCACACATTTTGCTTTATCTCCCGAACGGTATTTTCCATCAGCATATTTTTTCATCTCTTTTTTCCATTTACCGGTACGAACCGGTGTAAACTGCCCTTTCTGTTTCAGAACCCCCTCGATCGAATTAGGAAAATCGTTCGATCTTTTGCGGTTCATAACAACAATTCCTACCGCTTCCATGCCTGCCATGCTTTGATTTCCTGCTTCACAGAAAATAATAGCAGACATCATCTTTAACTCTTTATCCGTATAATCTCTCTCAGCAGCCTGTGAAGGTGTTATTCCACAGATCAGTCCTGCCAGAATAAATGCCGCCATCATTCGTACTACTAATGTTTTTAAATTCATTGTTACAACTCCTTATATATTTAATCGTTACAAACTTGTTATTATTTTTTGTAACATTTACGTAACAATCTTAACATATTTACAAAAAAAATCAACCCTAAACATAAAAAAACCGCCTTCCATGTCTTGGAAATAGCGGTTTCTCGTTATTATAATTAAAATAATTATTTTAATATTTATCAATTTTTCGTAATAATTTTGTCGAATGAAAGGTTTCCTCCAAAAAGATCCAATGCACTTCCGACAGTAAAATTCACTCTGCCCTGCCCGATCTTTTTAATTTTTTCTATATCCTCCATACTGCCAATACCACCGGCATATGTGATAGGCACATCACTTTCTGTCGCTAATAATGCCAATAATTCTTCATCCACACCCATCCCTGTGCCTTCAACATTCACAGCATGAACAAGAAATTCGTCGCAATAAGAACTCAGTTTATGAATAAATTCTGCTTCCAGGGGCTGGTTGGTAAATTTCTGCCATCGGTCCGTAACAATGTAATATTTTTCTTCTTTTTTGCGACAGCTCAGATCCAGTACCAGATGTTCTCTGCCGACAGCCTTTAGCAGCCTCCGGAGGCGGTCAAAACGTATCTCTCCATCTACGAAAACATATGAGGTAACAATAACATGACTTGCTCCCATCTCTATAAAGGAAGCAGCATTATCTGCTGTTATTCCTCCACCGATTTGCAACGCATTACGCCATTCGTTCAATGCTTCACGTGCCTGTTTCATATCTGCCTCATAAAATTCACTGTTTCTGGCATTAAGTAAAATAATGTGACCTCCCCTGAGACCTTTTTCCCGATAGAGAGAAGCATAATCCGCCGCTCTCATATCAGATACAAAATTTTCTTCCGCATAATCTGCCTCATCCGTAAGACTTCCACCAACGATCTGTTTTACTTTGCCATTATGAATGTCAATACATGGTCGGAACTCCATGTCAGCCTCCATTCTCTTCTTACAGATTCAAAAGTTTCTCAACCGTTTCCTGCATCTCACTCTTATCACATACAAGGTCATGAACGACCGGTGCCGTGCGGATTTCTTCAATTGCCGCCGGTATCTTCACTCCTGAGATTTTATTTAATTCATCAACCAGTTCAAAATCTGTCATACTATCATACTTTTCTTTGTCAATCGCATCCATAACACTGCGGGTAAACTTATATGGACTTGCCGTGGAAGCAATCACCGTCTTGCGTCCGGTATCCTTTGCCTTCTCATAATATACATGAGAAGCAACGGATGTATGGGTATCCATAATATAATCTGCCGTTTTGTAAACTTTTTTAATATTTTCTGCCGTTTCCTTTTCCGAAGCATACCCACCGACAAAGCACTCAAGCTGGGCTTTCATATCGTCTGTGATCTCGTACTCACCCTGATCAGTCAGGGCATTCATCAATGCCTTTGTCTTATCTGCATCTTCCCCTGCAATTCGATAGATCAATCGTTCCAGATTGCTGGAAATTAAAATATCCATAGACGGAGACGATGTCAGGATAAATTCACGTTTACGATCGTATTTTCCTGTCTTGAAAAAGTCAAACAATACTTTATTTTCATTTGATGCACAATATAATGTTTCAATCGGAAGTCCCATATTCTTTGCATAATAGGCAGCCAAAATATTGCCAAAGTTTCCTGTGGGAACTACCACATTGATCTTCTCACCACAAGTAATCTCTCCCTGCTTCAATAATTGCCCGTAAGCATACACATAATAAACGATCTGTGGCACCAGACGTCCAATATTGATCGAATTCGCTGAAGAGAACTGATAACCTTTTTTATTCATACGATCTGCCAGTTCTTTGGAATTAAACATCTTCTTAACACCGGTCTGTGCATCATCAAAATTTCCGATAATACCAACAACATTTGTATTCTCTCCCTTTTGTGTCAGCATCTGCTTCTCCTGGATCGGGCTGACACCATTTTTAGGATAAAAAACAATAATACTGGTTCCCGGTACATCAGCAAAACCAGCCAATGCTGCTTTCCCCGTATCACCTGATGTAGCTGTCAGAATTACAATCTCATTTTTCACTCCATTTTTTTTAGCCGATGTAGTCATAAGATAGGGTAAAATAGAAAGTGCCATATCCTTAAATGCTATTGTCTTTCCGTGGAATAGTTCCAGATAATATGCCCCATCTTTCTTTACTAATGGAACAATCTCCTTCGTATCAAATTTATCATCATAAGCCCCCCGTATGCAGGCTTTCAGCTCATCCTCTGTAAAATCAGTCAAAAACTGTTTCATAACGGCATATGCCGTTTTCTGATAAGTCATATCAGATAGTTTCTCCAATTCCACATCCAATGATGGAATCTGATCTGGGACAAAAAGGCCGCCGTCATCTGCCAGCCCCTTTAAAATTGCTTGGGAAGCTGTTACCTTTTCACCGTTACTGCGTGTACTTTTATACATGATATCCATAATCACTCAATCCTTTGCTATAAGATTCTTTGCGCCAATGCACATAACTATTTAATAGAATACCATGAGTTACCACTTTTCGCAAGATAAGAGTCCGTTCTATTTCAAACTATTTAAAAAATTCATGACAACCGTATTCATATAATCTTGTAAGATCTCTGTCAAACCAATTGACATTGCCAGCATCGGATCCGGCACGATACATAAAATACAAAGCGCCCTTTGTATTATCCTTCTCTTTTAATGCTTTTTCAACTGCTCTCTTTGTCATTCCGGATACTTTTACCCGGTAATAGCTTCCGTTGCCGATTGGTGAAAACTGACGGTGAGCAAATACAACACCTTTCACGGAATCGGGAAATTGATCCGATAACATACGATTGATAATAACATTTGCAACCATTTGTCTTCCCGGCACACTCTGGTCACCAGCTTCTGCCTCTACGATTCTCTCTAAAATCCGCCTGCTTTCCTGATTGATTGAAACACGGTACCGCTCTACCGTCCTAACAGCACGTCTCTGCTGCTCTCCAAGCTGAGAGACCGACATTCTTTCATCTTCACCGCTTTCTCGCACTCCCTGATAACACAAACGTCCGTTTTCCGCTAGGGACATAACCTGTTCCGCACTTTTTCTCACGGGTGATATCATTTGTCCCATGGATTCTACCGGTTCTTTTTTCTCCGGATACCATCCGATTGACATAAACATGACTAAAAAACAATATATTCCAAATAAAATTTTCCCTTTTTTCATGTGTTACCTCCATTTCATATCACAAAATCTGAACTGACTTCCACAGACGCTGTACGTCAAAGGAACATTTATAGTATATGTATTTTTAACATATTTATTACAAAAATGTTACAAACAAGTTCATATTCTTGCAATATTTTATAAAATCGCATAAAATAAACTTCTATAAGGAGGTAATGGCAATGCTGGCTGGTGTATATCGCGCACAAAAAAAAGATGGCTCCGTTTACTATCGAAGTTCCATCACTTTTTCAGGCAAACATATTAGTCTAGGAAGCTATGTAACAGAACGGGAAGCTCATACCGCATACTGTATGGCGGACAGGATTCTTCATTCGTCTGCTGTCACAATTTCAGATTATAATACAACTCATACAACGTTACCATTTACCAAATGGGTTTGCTTATTAAACTTTCGTGATAATCATCTTTATATCAAAACACCGATTTATTTATACAAACAATATTTTTATTATTACTTTTCAGCAGAAGAATACTATATCTTTGACACCGATGACTTATTCTACTATTCCACACGCACGATCAGCCGCCGGGGTGGACATCTTTTTGTCGCAGACTATGGCATGCAGGTTAATATTTTGTCACGTTATGGCATTAAGAATTATGCCGTTGCAGGACGGGATTATCATTTTGTAAATGGAAATAGCAGAGATTTCCGCTACGAAAATATAAAGGTTGTCAATCGGTATCAGGGTGTAACGCAATTGACAAACGCAGGAAAAATTTACTATGAGACAAAGATCCATTGGAACGGAAATATGATCGTCGGACGCTACGAAAATGAAATAGAAGCCGCTATTGCCTATAACAAAGCAGCTTCTACTTTACTTAGAAAAGGATATATCAAAGATTATCCCGTTAATTATATTGAAGAATTATCCACCGGAGAATACCGCCGTCTCTATCGCAAAATCACGATATCGCCACGGATTTGTGATCTCACACCGCTCCTATAAAAAACAACAGAAGAAAAACGATCACTAACATTCCATTCAGAACAGAGCCTAATGCAGGAGTTATCATATAAATGTCTTCCTGACGATAGCACTTCACAGCCATCACAAATCCAACCACACTAATAATCATGGACATAATCCCAATTATCCCTGCAAATATGCCGGCATTTCCACCAGACTGACCAGACACAATGCACAAGACAGCTAATATAACAAGCGATACAACACCTAAGATCACAGATAATATTCCCATGACCGGGTGGCTTCGGTCTGTAAATTGTATTCTTTTGCGTTTTCCGAATCGAACCTGCATCATGACACTCCTTTCATCGCTTTCCTAATGTACCTATAATTTTCTTGGAAATATAATAAATGATATAACCGAGTATAACGCCGGAGGTATTGAGAAACATGTCATCCACATCGAAGCAGCCAACTTTTGTAACCAGTTGGATCGTTTCAATACACAAACTAAACATAAATCCCAAAAATGTGACAAACAAAAAGCTGCGAAAATAGTGCCCCCGAAATCTAACACCCTTTCTTTGCTCCCGGTACATTACCGGAACGAGAAAGCCAAACGGCATAAATACAACCACATTTCCAATCAGATTGATAAAAAACAGTGTAAAACCAATACGGTCCCAATTATTCCAGTACCGTTTTATTTCCCTGAATAATTCGAGGTTATATTTATATGTGTCGTATGGCTCTGTCCGACCATATTCTTCACTGAAGAACAAAAAATATACCAGTAAGATCATGTAGCAGATAAAGCATAGGGTTAAAACATTACTGATGAATCGCTTCACCTTTTCCTCCTATCCGCGTACAAATACGCTTTACTGTCTTAATGCTACTCCTAATGATTCCAATTTCGTCAATATTTTATCCATCACAGCCGTTATATCTTTTTCTTCCAATGTGCGGTCTTTCGCACGGAAACGAATGGAATAAGCAAGAGATTTTTCATCTGCACCAACATTTTCTCCTTCATATATATCAAACAGATGATAATCCTCTAACAGTTTTCCGCCACCCTTGCGGATGACTTCCTCGACTTGTCCGGCAAGTATTGTTTTCTTCATTACAAGTGAAATATCACGGGTCACAGCCGGGAACTTAGCCACGCCATGATACTTTATATCGAAACTGGCTTTTTCTGCCAGAACTGCTACATCAAGCACTGCCACATAAGTCTTCGTGCCAAGATTATAGTTATCTGCCACTTCCGGATGAACTTCTCCCAGATAACCTATTGTTTCACCGCTCATAAGGACAAGGTCCGCCTGTCTGCCCGGATGCAGATAAGGACGTTCTTTTGGTTGATAAGATACCGGTACACGAATACCCAGTTTATCAAGAATAACTTCCACACAGCCTTTCATATCAAAGAAATCACCTTTTCCATACATACCGAGAGCCAGCATCATCTTTTCTTCCGGCAATTCCGTCAATGGAAGAGCTTTTGGCAAATATACATTAGCAAGTTCATACAAACGGACATCTTTATTGCGATGATTATAGTTTGTTGCCAGAGAAGAAAGCATGCCATTCAATGGGGATGTACGCATGATACTATAATCAACTCCAAGCGGATTGGAAATTTCAATTGCTTTGCGCATTTCACTATCCTGTGGCACTAACAATTTGTCAAATGCTTTCGGGCTTTCAAAAGAATAAGTCATCCCTTCTGAGAAACCAAACTGCTCTACTACGTTACGGGCAATATTACAAATCCCCGTCTGATAAGATACCCCGCCCTGTGTTGCTTCTCCACTTGGCAATGTCGTTGGAATCTTATCATAACCATAGAAACGTGCCACCTCTTCTGCCAAATCAGCCAGGCGAAGGATATCCTGTCTCCAGGTTGGAACATGTACGACCTTTCTTTGTTTGTCCGGTACAAGTTCAACCATATTCCAGTATTCGCACATTTCATCCTCGGAAACATCAATACCAAGAAGGGCATTGATCTTATCCACATCATAGGCAACTTCGATCGGCTGTTTTTCCCTTGGATAAACATCAACACATCCGCCTACTACTTCACCAGCACCCAGTTCTTCGAT
The DNA here is from genome assembly GCA_934338065.1 of uncultured Eubacterium sp. Lineage (GTDB taxonomy): Bacteria > Bacillota > Clostridia > Lachnospirales > Lachnospiraceae > Eubacterium_F. Next base: position 106,113 of record CAKRGX010000002.1, read on the forward strand.
CAACTGGCAGGCACGATTCATGGCTTCCATTGTGTTGTTTGGATCCAGCCCCTTCTCAAATTTGGCCTGAGCATCCGTACGCATACCTATCTTTTTGCCGGAAAGACGAATATTTGTGCCATCAAAGCAGGCTGCCTCAAAGAGCATTGTCTTTACATCGTCTGTAATCTTAGAATTCTCGCCTCCCATAATACCGGCAATTCCAACGGACTTTTCCGCATCACTGATCATCAATACAGAAGAATCTAATTCTCTCTCCTGTCCATCCAGTGTCTGAAATTTTTCACCATCTTCTGCCCGCTTAACAATGATTTTATGTCCGGCTATCGCATCCAGATCATAGGCATGCATCGGCTGTGCATACTCTTGCATGACATAATTTGTAATATCTACAATATTATTGATCGGACGTATACCGCTGGCAGCCAGACGACGTTGCATCCACTCTGGTGATGGTGCGATCTTAATATTTTTTACTACACGTGCCACATAACGGGAACATAGATCTTCCGCCTGTACCTCAACAGCTATATAATCTTCTGTTTTCTCCTGATTTCCAACTTCCGTTACCACTGGTGGAACAAATGGCTTACGGAATGTTGCTGCTGCCTCTCTGGCAATGCCAAGCACACCAAAACAATCCACGCGGTTTGATGTTACTTCATATTCAAAATCCGCATCCCGCAGTCCAAGTAACTGTATAGCATCACTTCCAACCGGTGCATCTTTATACTCCGGATTATCACTCAGGATATAAATGCCATCTTCTGCTGCATCCGGATAAAAGTCGGTAGACGAACCAAGTTCTTCAATTGAGCACATCATACCATTGCTTTCTACACCGCGAAGCTTACCTTTCTTTATCTTAATTCCCCCCTCTGCTTTCTTACCATCATGTCCTCCGGCAACACGGCCGCCGTCCAGAACAACAGGAACTTTCTGTCCTTCTTTTACGTTTGACGCTCCCGTTACGATCTGTGTTGTGGTTCCTTCTTCGTCAATAGCAACCTGGCATACAACCAGCTTATCTGCATCCGGATGTTTTTCAATTTTTTCTATTTTTCCTACTATGATCTTATCCAGATTCGCATCGAATTTTTCATAACCTTCCACTTTTGTGCCGGACATTGTCATCGCATCCATATATTCCTGCTCCGTGCACGATAGCTCTGGCACATAAGCTTTAATCCATGATAATGGTGTATTCATCTTATTTTCCCTCCATCTTCTCTGTCTGATTTTTTACTAATATTACTATAACTAGAACTGACTCAAGAAACGTTTATCATTTTCATATAAGAGTCTCATATCATCGATTTCATATTTCAACAGCGCAATACGTTCCAAACCTACACCAAAGGCAAATCCTTTATACTCTTCCGGATCAATGCCACTCATTTCGAACACATGTGGATGTACCATGCCGCAGCCAAGAATCTCAATCCATCCTTCTCCTTTACAGAAACGGCATCCTTTACCACCACACTTGAAGCAGGTAACATCCATCTCAGCACTTGGTTCTGTAAATGGGAAATGATGTGGTCTGAATTTTACTTTTGTCTCTTCACCGAATAATTTCTTTGCGAACTGCTCCAGCGTTCCTTTCAGATCTGCAAAGGTAACATTTTTATCAATGACAAGTCCCTCAATCTGATGGAAGGATGGTGAATGTGTCGCATCCACGTCATCACTGCGGAATACCCGTCCCGGAGAGATCATGCGGATGGGAAGCCTGCCCTGCTCCATCACATGCACCTGAACGGATGAAGTCTGGGTCCGCAGTACAATTTTGTCATTAATATAAAATGTATCCTGCTCATCTTTTGCCGGATGATTAGCTGGTATATTCAGTGCTTCGAAGTTATAATAATCATATTCCACTTCCGGACCTTCCACAACCTCATATCCCATTCCGATAAAGATTTTTTCTACTTCTTCTAAAGCAATTGTGTTCGGATGACGATGTCCCAGTTCCATCTTCCTGCCAGGCAGTGTTACGTCTATGACTTCGGCTTTCATTTTCTCTTCGCGAAGCTTTCGTTCAAAAGCTGTTTTCTTTTCCTCCAGCTTACTCTCAATCCTTGCTCTGGCTTCATTCACCATCTGTCCAACTTTAGGGCGGTCTTCCGGTGCTACATCTTTCATAGACTTAAGCACACTTGTCAATTCACCTTTTTTACCCAAAAACGATACACGAATATCATTGAGTTTATCAAGTTCTCCTGATTCTTCAATCTGTGCCATAGCATTTGCTAAGATTGCCTCTAACTTATCTTTCATGCTGATTCCTCCTGTTTTCTCCTGATAAAATATAAAAATCCCTTGCAAAGCAAGGGACGAATTTTCCGCGGTACCACCCAGGTTACTGTCATGACAACAGTCTCTTTGAATACAATAACGAGTATTACCCGCCACAATCTACCAGACAAATCTGCCGTTCAAAAGTGGAACTCCGGTGAGAAATTGAATTATTATCTGAACCTGACAGGACTTTCAGCCGATGATCCTGCCTCTCTGAAGGAAAATAATAATCTGTGGACCTGCGTCCGCACCATCTGCGTCTTTTATGCCATATACTGTACCATATCCACTTTGTCACTGTCAAGTATGTGTTGATTTTTATTTCAAAACTTCATATACTAGAATACAGAAGCAATTCACACACAACAAGGAGTAGTTCTTATGGAAGATAACAACATGATATTATGGTTCATCAAAAAATTTAAAGAACACCGTATATCTATTCATGCCGCTCAGGTTGCATTTTTCATTATTGTGTCTTTTTTCCCTTTTATGATGTTTCTTATTTCCATACTGGGCTATACCCCTATCGATCAGGAAATGCTGGAAACGGTACTTGCTAAACTGATACCGGGCAGTCTGTCCCATCTTGTTATCAACTGGCTGGGTGAATCTTTTGCCGCTTCCGGCACCGTTCTTTCAATCACCATTATTTCTACTCTTTGGGCAGGTTCAAAAGGGTTTAATAGTATATCCTATGAACTGGAGGATATTTACGAGATCAAAAAACGGCGTAACTTCTTTGTCCGGCGCATCCATTCCATTCTGGATACAGTAATCTTCAGTGTCATAATTGCCGTAAGTCTGATCGTACTTGTGTATGGCAATCAGATCATTCAATTAATCATGCGTTTTTTCCCTGCGATCACCGATCTCAAAGGACTGTTATTTTTAACCCGTTCCGGTCTGGCACTATTTCTTTTTGTTATTTACTTTACTTATATTTATTGTTTTGTTACCAAGCGTCATGGACGGATACAGGATGAAATTCCTGGTGCAATCTTTTCTTCCACTTTATGGATTATTTTCTCCTATCTCTACTCCGTCTATGTTGACAGCCGTCATTTCGGTTCGGTATACGGAAGTCTAACCTCCATTGTTCTTTTAATGCTATGGCTTTACTTCTGCATTTGTTTTGTTTTTACCGGGGCATTATTAAATCAATTTTTGCGTCATCACAGATTTAATCTTATCCATTCTCTGCGAGAGATTCCTGCTGTATTACTGTCGTTCCTGAAAAGTAAAAATTAAGTATATCCTGGAAGGATTTTCCTTTTTCCGCCAATGTTTTTGCCCCAAACTGGCTCATTCCCACACCGTGGCCGTATCCTCCACCCAAAAACAGAAAACCATTATGTTTCTTTTCAAATGTAAAAAAGCCACTCGGAAGCATTGTCAGACCAGTCACCTCTTTTTTATCTTTTCTTTTATACACGGCCGTCGGAACTCCAAGAAGATAGCGAATATTATATTCTGTATAAACCCGCAATGTATGCTTGCTTCCCACAAGTTCCATCATACAGGCGACACCGCCTTTTCCTCTCTGCACGATCCTCATATTCTTCAATGTTCCAATATCCGTCTCACCGCTGCTCCGATAGGAACCATCTGCCTGTTTTGTCTGTATCTGTGTAGGATTGACCGCAAAACGTTCTTCTGCCCGCTTTGTGATCTGCTTTTCCAGCAGCCCGGCCGAAAGTGATGTCTGCCACCGATACCACGGTGAATCCGAATCATATGTCTCTTCATTCCCTGACAAAAAGTTTGTAAAGTTCTTCTCTTCTGACAGATTGACCGGGCGTTTTATCTCTCCCTGCCACTGGATTGGTAAATAATCCAGGTCTTTTTTGGCAAACCAGACATCCTTTACACCCTCTGAACATCCGCTTGATACCGAATAAAAATATGTCGTAATCAATTTCCCTTTCCGGGATACTGCAAGGTGTGCCGTTTCCTTTACTGCTTGAACAGATGCATCGTCTTCTTTTATGTTATTATACACCTGAAACGATGTACTATCATCAACATGCGCTCCGTAATCAGCCAATCTTCTGCCCTTCATCTGCAACAAGGCATATGTTCTTGCACAGATTGCCTGTGCCTTTAAAGCCTCTTTGGGATACTCTGTCGGCATCTCACTCGGAACAACACTATATAGATACTCTTCCAGATTAACTTCATTGATCACATAAAGATTTTTCCCATCCCGATTAATCTCAATTGTTCCATAATACTCCGGCACCCCATACTGGCGCTTTAGATTTTCAAGACGTATTTTCCCTGTTTTCTTTGTGCGAATCACAATACGATCCGAAACATCCTTTACCCCATAGTTAAGGCGATGTCCTGCCGCATACGATGCTGTCTTCCCATCCCGGATAACCTCATAATCACTTGTTCCGGAGACCGTTACTTCCTGCATAGCATACTGACTATCTGCTGAACGGCTGAGGAGTACCCGGATATTAGCAGGTCTCTTGTCACCAAGTACAGCAGCACATATCTTAGTACCAGCAACAACATATCGAATATCGGTATATCCGATTGTAAGATCTTCTCTTTTACCGGAGGAAACCTCCCCCGATGAATCAATGTGAAACAACCGAAAGTTATCATCCAATTCTACTTCCCCATATTCTTCAACCTGGATACTGTTTTCTTTTATTTTCAAAATTTTTCCTTGCAGATAATCTGGTTTCTGAATGATCCTGAGTACCCGGTTCTCTTCTAAAACAAGGTCTGCGACCCCCGGCTTAACCTCATTCTTTACATGAGAAGCCAGCATCCATGTCTTCTTGCCCCCATCAATCCCCTGTAATACCGTTTTTTCCACCTTTGTTATATATATATTATGTAGTGTCCGCCTTGTTTTTTGATTTTTGGTCATTTTCCATCCCTGAAAAAACCATAAGCCTGCCATACTCATAACAATCAACAATAAAATAAACAACACCCTGCCTGTCCTTCTCAAAAATATAACCCCCTTTGCCTTATAACATATGCAAAGAGGGTTCTTATTATGACTCTTTTTTCTTCTACCATTCGATCAGCATGGCACCCCAGGTAAGGCCACCACCAAAGCCGGATAACACAATTTTGTCTCCCGGCTCAATCAGATGGTTCCGATTCAACTCATCAAGCAGGATCGGTATACTTGCTGATGATGTATTACCATAGCGATCCAGGTTCATCGGAAATTTATCTATATCTGTTTTCAGACGCTTAGCAATCAACTCAATAATACGGACGTTTGCCTGATGAAGGATAAAGAACTTAATATCTTCTGTATCCAGCTCCGTTTTTTTCAAAATCTGTTTAATACAACGCGGAACCATCGTCACAGCAAAGCGAAAGACAGCCTGGCCATCCATTCGGATATAATCTTTTTTTCGTTTTGAATTGTGGAACGGATTCTGTATGCCTCTTCCTTTACAAGTAAGCACATCACCCTGACTGCCATCCGATCCGGTTACACTTGCAATAAGTCCGCCGCCGGTTCCCTCGTTTCTCTGAACAATTGCTGCCCCTGCTCCATCTCCAAATAAAATGCAAGAGCCTCTATCTGACCAGTCAACTTCTCTTGATAATGTCTCAGCACCGGCGATCAACACTGTTTTTGCCATACCCATTTCAATATAGGCATATGCTGTATTCAATGCAAACAAAAAACCGGAACAGGCAGCATTGATATCAAAACAGGTTGCCCTTATCGCTCCTATTGCGCCCTGAACAGAACATGATGTACTTGGTACATAGGTATCTGCTGATACAGTAGCCACAATGATCATATCCAGCTCGTCTGCGCGGATGCCTGCATTTTCCAATGCTGCTTCTGCAGCATGAGCTGCCATATATGTTGTTCCTTCTTTTCCGTTCGACAAATGTCTTTCTTTAATCCCAGTACGCTGACGAATCCACTCATCATCCGTATCAACAATTGTTGACAAAAAATTGTTATCCGCTATTTTTTTTGGCAAGTAGCTTCCGGTACCAATTATTTTGACTGCCATATCACAATCCCCTTACAATTATTATTTCATGCTCAAGTATTAACAGTATACTTCGTGCCAGGCGCAATTGTCAATCGTAGTCATTAAAACTACGTAGTAACACTTTTTATACTACTTTATGTCTACAAAAGGGTTGTAACAAGCATGATAAGTTAAAATAACAGTTTTCCTGCATATTGCCGGACCATCTTTTTAAACGCTGCATAAGCTGCATCGTATACAATCCAGCCCACGATACCGCCAACTATCATCACCGGCAGTAATCCGCTTTTTTTTATTATATTTTCACTTATCACCAGACGCGGAAGAAACAAGATAAGAGGAGAATAAATAACAGCAAAAAAGACAAAACGAATCACTCTATGTACCCGTTCTTTCTTTTTGTTTTCTCTGATCTTAAGTACACCATAGGTCAACTCAGATAACACCGTATATCCTGCCAGACACAGATAAAGAATAACATGCAGTTTATCGGGATTTACCAAAAAATCCAGCACAGCACAAACGGCAAAAAAAAGCACACCAGCACGCTTTCCATAGCAGGTCACTATAATACCCGCAAGAACAGCTGCCGCTGCTGTAAAAAACACCGTATTAACGGATATCACTGTTCCCAGCACCGTCAGTACCGTACTAAGTGCAGCCATCACAGCCATCACAGCTAATTTATGAGTTTGATTAGATGCATCCACAAAGATCTCCTCCCATACACTCACATAAAGAATCTGCACACCACAGATCACAACACAAATTACCGGTTCCACAGGTACTTCCTCCATAGCTTCCGTAACCACCATAGCCGCCGTAACCGCCACCATAGCCACCGCCGAACGGTCCTCCTGCAAAACCTCCACCGAACGGACTCGCCGTACCACCACGCTGTAATTGCTGGTAATACTGTTGAAATTCCTGATTTCCCGGATCCATCTCACATGCTTTTTGGGCATAATCCATTGCTGCCACATTATTTCCCAATCCAAGATTAGCATAAGAACTAAAATAATACCATCTTGCACTTCTGTTTTCCATTGAATTCAAAACATTGATTGCTTCATTATAGCGTCTTGCACGAATATAATTCATCGCAGCCATCAGATGCTGATCTTCTTCCGAATACTGCTGCTGGGTCTGCTGACCATACTCTCCATAATAACCACCATAGTTTCCCTGCGTTTTACCCGACCGCTCATCTACAATCTGGTTATATGCTTCCTGTACTTCACGAAACTTATCTTCTGCCCACTTCTTCTGTGATTCATCGGTATAAGAATCAGGATGATACTTTCTGCTCAGACTCCGGTAAGCTTTCTTTATTTCTTTATCTGTTGCACCTCTTGTTATGCCTAGTACACTATAAGGATCTCTCATCATTATTTCTTTTCCTTTCACTTGTCGTCCATACGCCTTCATATAAAATATTTCGCAGGATAGACAGATCCTGCTCGCATGGCAGCTTTTCAAATTCGGCAATCGCTATGCGCAATGTACCATCCAGCATATCATGTATTTGTTCCTCTGTATAGTCTTTTTCTAAAAGAAACGGATTGTAACAGCTTTTTTCTTTATCCTCTTCCCGATCCATCCAGGCATCCATAATATAAATAAATTTCCCCAGATAAAACCCAAATGAGCGTAGAATCTTCTGAAAGGAATCTTCTTTCCAGACAAAAAGTTCTGCCATCAGCTCACCAAAAGGTCTTGCAATACGATCCATGTCAGAACATTTCTCATCTTCCAATACCCGTAACTGTTTCAATGCCTTGTTAATGGCAGACGCCTGCCGTGGATAGTTTTTCTCTATCCGATGCTTCCTATTTGAAAATAACTTCATACCGGCCCAGCCAGTCAACTTTCTTTCGTCTTCCCAGTCATCCTGCATATGATCATGTGTCAGCAGAATATTCATATCCGCCGCATAATCCGTAATCTCATTATATAACATGACCTGCTTCTTTGCCGGATGGATCAGACAGCGCCGGTTTTCTTCATACATCTTCGGCTCATACAGAGAACTCAGCAAAATAACCAGAAATGTCATATCATATGTCAGCGTCATCTGTCCCAGCCTGCCATGTTGTTGATGCAGCCGACGGCACAAACCACAATAAAAACCTTTATACCGTGCAAATTCCCTGATCTTAAGTTCCGGCTTATTAGTCGTCACATACCCAAACATAACATTCTCTCATTTCTCATGTTTTTTTGATAAATTCAAATCGACACTTCGGACAAGTAATCGCTATCTTTCCTCTTCCTTTTGGCACACGGATCACCTGATGGCATTTCGGACAACGATACAACTCTTTCGTACCACCACGTTCCTGCCAGCGCATTTTCAAAAAATGAACATAGTCTTTCACTGGTTTGACTGCCTGCAAAAACTTCTGATTCTCCTGCTGTCTCCGATAAATATTTCTTGAAAACACCCGAAAAAAATAAGCAATTATAACCACATAACTAAGCAGGATAAACGCAAGACTTACCGGTCTGCCACGAAAAATCAACTGCAATACAAATAGTAACAGGTAAATAACAAAGAAAAAATTACCCAACTGGTCATTTCCATAACGTCCATACATCACTCTGCGTAACCAATTCATAGCTTCACATCCTTTATGATAATTTAGGGAATATCCCTTTCTTATCTATCTTACACGGTATTTGTGAAATTACTATGAAATCAAGACTGTCTGTCTTGCACAAATCATAGATCCGTATGGTCTTTCTTCCATTTTTTATACTCAATAGTATAAAAAACGGCAGCTATCAGCCAGACAGCAAAAACAATAAGAACCATAATATTAAACATACTCGTCATGTCAAAACCGATTAAAAAATTTTTCACACAAAAAACAATAGCTACAAAAATCACACAAACCCAGCAGCTTGTCATCTCACTCTTGCGGTTTCGCACGGCTCTTGGTTTACCCAAAAAAGCACTTCCTTTCTATATATTGAACGCAATCTTCAAAGTCTTTCCACTTTTTCAACTCACTTTGAAGATCTTTATCAGTTACTAAAAGAACACTTACCACTCAATGAAAACAGTTTCATTATTATAATAACATCTTACCATAACACATGTGAAATGCAAGGCAAAAATCATATGGAATCATAAGAAATCAAAAGACAAAATAAAGCCTTACATTTCACCCACATTTTACCATATGCCAAGAACATTTCCCCATAGAATTTTATAATTTTTTTTGATATAGTATACCTATCATACAGAATCGGAGGATAAAATTTATGAAATCTATGGGTTATCTACCACCACTGGGATGGAATTCCTGGAATACTTTTACCTGGGATATTAATGAAAAACTTATCCAGGATGTTGCTGACTGTTTTGTCGAACAAGGATACAAAGATGCCGGATATGAATACATTGTCATTGATGACTGCTGGAGTCTGAAAGAACGTGATGCAGATGGCAATCTGGTCCCTGATCCTGAAAAATTTCCTAACGGAATGAAAGCAGTGGCTGATTATATCCACGGCAAAGGGTTAAAATTTGGCATGTACTCCTGCGCCGGAACACATACCTGCGCCGGTTATCCGGGCAGTTTTGAACATGAATTTCAGGACGCTGAACAATTTGCCAAATGGGACGTTGATTATCTCAAATACGATTATTGCTTTAAGCCACGATACATGAATGGCGAACTTCTTTATAAAAGAATGAATCTGGCACTACGCAACTGTGGCAGAGACATCCTATTCTCTGCCTGCAACTGGGGCGAAGATAATGTACATCACTGGATCCGTGAATCCGGAGCACACATGTATCGCTCTACACAGGATATCCAGGACAACTGGGACTCCATAAAAAATATTGCCATCTCACAGATTGAAAAAGAACCATTCACCGGTTCTTTCTGTCATAATGATATGGATATGCTGGTAGTTGGTATGCACGGCGGAAGCAACAGTGAATTCATCGGTAATATTGGCGGATGTACGGATGTTCAATATAAAACACACTTTGCTCTTTGGGCAATGATGGGTTCCCCATTAATGATCGGCTGTGATATCCGTTCTGCTTCCGAAGAAACGAAAAAAATACTGCAGAATCAGGATATTCTTGCGATCAATCAGGATAGCGAATCACGTGGTGCTTATCGTATCAAAGTAGAACCTCAGTGGTTCCATGCGGATGAAGCATTTGTCCTGATCAAGGTTTTGTCCAATGGTGACATCGCCATTGGTCTGTTTAACCTCAGCGACAGCCAGCGTGAACTTACGGTTCAATTCTGGGATTTCGGACTTCCTTATGCATGCGGAAAAGGCTTATCTTTATATGATTGTCATGAACACAAAAATCTTGGTATTTATAAAGAACGTTATGCTACAACAATTGCAGAACATGATTGTGTTGTCCTGCGTGCAAAGCTGGTGTAACATATGGAACTTTCCCATAACCACTGTACAAAATGTGGCAAGAAACTGATCGCAGATGAAAAAGCGATCTATATGAAACTAGTCGATCGAACCGCCTCCTATTTCCTCTGTCTGGACTGTCTTGGAGAATACCTCTCCTGTGGCAGGGAGGCATTAGAAAAACGGATCCGGTATTATCGCGAAAGCGGAAACTGCGTTTTATTCCGATAAAGGAAAAAAACGGCGTCAATACCAACGCCGTTTTTTCTTTACTTCTTATTTCTTAATCAACAAAGATTTTCCCGTCATCTCTTTCGGTTGTTCCATTCCCATCATCTCAATCAGGGTAGGGACGATATCTGCCAGGCAGCCACCTTCACGAAGTGTATAACCATCATCATAATTGACAACGATAAATGGCACCTGATTTGTCGTATGAGCCGTGAAAGGAGAACCATCTTCATCAAGAAGCTTCTCTGCATTACCATGATCGGCACAAATAAACATCTGTCCATTGACTTCCAGTATTGCATCCAAAGTCTTTCCTACGCACTCATCAACAGCCTCAATTGCCTTGATCGCAGCTTCCATAATTCCGGTATGACCAACCATATCCGGGTTAGCAAAGTTTACAATGATCACATCATATTTATCCGATTTGATAGACTCTACAAGATTATCACATACTTCATAAGCACTCATCTCCGGTTTCATATCAAATGTTGCTACTTTCGGAGAATTAACCAAAATACGGTCCTCTCCTTCGAACTGTTTCTCTTCTCCGCCATTAAAGAAGAAAGTTACATGAGCATACTTCTGGGTTTCTGCCAGACGAAGCTGTGTTTTACCATTCTTCGCCAGGTATTCACCAAATGTCATTGTTAATTGTTCCGGTGGATAAGCAACCAGAACATTCGGCATTTCAGCATCATACTGTGCCATACATACAAAAGTCAGTGGGAAGTATCCGTTCTTTCTCTCAAAGCCGTCAAAAGCCGGGTCTACAAAAGCACGTGTCAACTGTCTTGCACGGTCCGGACGGAAGTTAAAGAAGATCACACTGTCATTTTCTTTGATCATACCATTTTTGTCTACTACCGTTGGCAGCATAAACTCGTCTGTAACATCATTAGCATAGGAATTTTTAATTGCCTGTACCGGATCTGTTTCCTGAATGCCTTCGCCGTAAACCATTGCCGCATAAGCTTTCTCTTCACGATCCCATGCATTATCACGATCCATGGCATAAAAACGACCGGAAATCGTAGCTACTGAGCCGACACCAATCTCTTTGATCTTAGCAACGGCTTCTTCCATATATTCTGCTGCCGATGATGGTGGCACATCACGTCCATCAAGATAGGCATGAACATAAACCCTCTCTAACCCATTTTTCTTTGCCATTTCCAGCAATCCATACAAATGTTCCATATGACTGTGAACACCGCCGGGAGATAAGAGCCCCATGAGGTGCAATGCCGTATTGTTCTCTTTACAATTATCCATTGCCTTTTTCAATGCTTCATTTTCAAAAAATGTTCCATCCTGAATGTCTTTTGTAATTTTTACAAGCATCTGATAGACAATACGTCCGGCACCCATATTAGTATGTCCTACTTCAGAATTTCCCATCTGTCCTTCCGGTAGTCCAACAGCCATTCCGCTGGCATCACCTTTTACATGTGGATAGGTTGCCATAATCTTGTCCATCACTGGTGTCTTTGCCTGTGCAACAGCGTTTCCTTCTGTCTTACCACTCAGTCCATATCCATCTAAAATCATTAATACCGTAGGTTTTTTACTCATTTTCTTCGTCTCCTTTTTTATATTTATGCTCTATTTTGTGCATCCACAAGATTTTCACTTTGATACATCTTGCGCAGTTTAGGCTTTTCAATCTTCCCTGTCGGGTTACGCGGCACATCAGCAAAGAAAATTTTCTTCGGCCGCTTATAGCGTGGTAAGCCAAGACAAAACTCATTGATTTCCTCTTCTGTACAGATTGCACCAGGCACAAGCTCAATGATTGCTGCTGCGATCTCACCAAGACGCTCATCCTTTAAGCCGATGACAGCCACATCCTTAACCGCCTCATGCTTACTCAGAAAATTCTCAATCTGAACCGGATACAGGTTCTCTCCACCACTTATAATCACATCTTTCTTGCGGTCAACAAGATAAATAAATCCATCCTCATCTGCCTCTGCCATGTCCCCGGTGTAAAGCCAGCCATCATGAAGAACAGCCTTTGTTGCTTCTTCATCGTTGTAGTAACAGGTCATCACACCGGGACCTTTTACTGCCAGTTCTCCAACTTCTCCCTGTGCTACCTCATTTCCATCCGGATCGATGATCTTAGCTTTCCATCCATATCCGGGAACACCAATCGCTCCCACCTTATCAATATTTTCAACACCCAGATGAACACATCCCGGTCCTATCGACTCGCTCAAGCCATAATTGGTATCATACTGATGGTTTGGAAAATATTCTTTCCAACGTCTTATCAGACTTTGTGGAACAGGTTGTGCTCCGATATGCATCAGACGCCATTGATCCAGATCAAAATCTTCAATTTTCAATCGACCGCTGTCAAGCTCTACTAAAATATCCTGAGCCCACGGCACCAGAAGCCACACGATCGTACACTTTTCATTTGACACTGTCTCCAAAATAGTCCGTGGCGTAACCCCCTTCAGTAAGACAGCTTTTCCGCCTGTGAGAAGACTTCCAAACCAATGCATCTTGGCCCCGGTATGATACAACGGAGGAATACACAAGAATACATCATCATGTGTTTGTCCATGATGATTCTGCTCCACCTTGCATGAATGCATCAGGCTCTCATGATTATGTAAGATAGCTTTCGGAAAGCCTGTTGTTCCCGAAGAAAAATAAATCGCCGCATCATCCTGATCACTGATCGGTATACCAGGTGCAAGACTGGCACAATTAGCAGTCAGCTTATCATAATCTTCTGCAAAAGAAGGACAATCTCCCCCTACATAAAACAATAAACGGTTTTTACTTATCTTATCTGCAATCTCTTCCACCCGGCCGATAAACTCCGGTCCAAATACCAGCACATCAACTTCTGCCAGATTCAGACAATATTCGATTTCATCCGGTGCATACCGGAAATTAAGTGGAACAGCAAGTGCTCCCGTCTTTAATATTCCAAAATATATTGGCAGCCACTCCAGACAGTTCATAAGCAGTATGGCTACTTTGTCTCCCTTTCTGATTCCCCGGCTCAATAAGAGCTGGGCAAAACGGTTCGCTTTTTCATCAAACACATGCCAGGTAATCTCCCGCCGGTAGTGACAAAGAGAACTTGTCTCAATCAATTCGTAATCACGCCAGGTAACCCTCCGCTTTTCCTGAATATCCGGATTGATCTCCACCAGACTCACCTCATTCGGATACTGTCTCGCATTTCTCTCTAATAAATCTGTAATAGGCATATTCCTATCCTCCATGGTAACGTTCAATCTTGTGCTTAAGGTATCGTTTCTATTCCCTTACACAGATATCTTTATTGTACCCCATTTTTTTTAAATTAGCAAGATTATCTCGTCAAGCTTTCGGACAACGTGATCACAACTTGCCGCCAGATCCTCTGGTTTATACTCCCATTTTGCTTCCTCTACTCCGATCGTAGCAAAACCTCCATGTCCAGCCCCCTGCAAAGCAGGGATAATGTCCTCTACAACAACACATTCCTCTGGCAGGCACCCCATTTTTTCAGCTTCTTTTATGTAAACATCAGGGAATTCTTTCCCTCTTTTGACATCACCTGTCTCCGTATAAGAATGGAAGTAATCATACACACCGTTATTTTTCAGACAGGGGACAAATAAAGAGGCACTATTTGACGTAGCGATTCCCGCCCGGATTTCCTGTTCCTTTAACCATATAAGAAGCTTCTCTGTGCCCTCTTTCAGCCTTACCGTATGGGCATATGCTTCATGTGCCATCGAATTCCACTGTGCCATTACTTCTTCTGTTGTTTCATCAAGATGAAACCGTTGAATCGTATACTTGGCAACATCTTCAAATCCCATCGAAATGATTGCCTGTGAATAATCCGGCGGTACTGTGATCCCCCTCTCCCCCAGAAAATCAACATCAATCTTTGACCAGACCCATGTGGAATCCAGAATGGTTCCATCAAGGTCGAAAATTACACCTTTTATCTTCATACTACTCCTCTTTCAAATAACTTCTGTACCAATGTGCCGCTTCATTGTACCACACATTCCCTTATTCTGTCATTCTTTTTATGACCATCTGTCCCATCAGCCGATGCCCTTCTTTGCTTGGATGGGGGTCGATTTCCCTGCCGTTGAGCGAAAGATTTACCATCGACTGCGTCTGTCTGTCAAATGCTTTTTTTATATCGACCAGATCATAGTCTTCTTCTGACACAAAGGCCTTGTTTAACAGATTTATATATCGTTCAGCAATATCATAAACACTTGCATAAGCTGATATGCCTTTTGCCGGATTATAGATATTGTTGGCATAGATCTTCGCATCTGGATTTACTTTACGGATTTCCTCTACGATCCTCGGAAAATTATAAGCAAATTGCAAGCATGCTTTCTGAAACTTTCCAGCCCCCTCACGGATCACATCTTCCATGTTAATATTTAATTTGATCAGATGCAGCAGATCATTCGAGCCTATAGAAATAGTTATCACATCAGCATAAGACAACGTTGCCCGGTATTTTCTGTATTTTTCGTTCTCCGGGTCAGTAAGAATATCTAATAATTCGTCGCTCCTCATCCCATTTTCCCCCAAATTAGTCAATATGACATAATTTCCCCGGCTTTCCAGATACTTCCTCACCTGCCCAACATAAGAATCTCTCTCCCTGTTATCCAGACCATATCCATAAGCAATACTATCTCCCAGCGCCACATAACGAATCGTACATGAGTTGCAATCACCCGAACTTGCATAATTAACCGGCATAGCTTTAATTCCTCCTATTATGGAACATACTGCCACAACGCATCGAATCATCCACTTCAAAACAAAAGCCTCCTACGTATGTTTTCCCCTGTTAGTATGTGTAAGAGGCCAAAAAATATGTGTTGGTATTTTATTGAATAGGGAGAAAATATAAGAATAAAGAGCAATCCCCTGTTAAGATGCCCTAAAGGCTGAGCTTACCTTTAGAGCATCCCCTTGCCACATAGATTCTCTGTGACAGCGAAAGGGTTACAAATGATTTACTCAGAGTTAGTTACACCTAACAATCGTAAGAATACCATATTGATATCAGAAAATCAACTGGTTTTACTGATAATTTTTTTCAATTGATCTAGTCCATATCGTCTACATTATGATAGACATTCTGGACATCATCATCTTCATCCAAAAGATCCATGATTCTCTGGAACATTTTCTTATCCTCATCGGATGTTAATTCCACATAGTTTTGAGGGATCATCGTGATCTCTGCCTGAGCCATCGGCACTCCTTCTTTTTCCAGAGTTTCTCTTACCGCACTGAAATCTTCCGGTGTAGTAAGAATTTCATAACTATCCTCTTCTTCGAGAAAATCTTCTGCCCCGGCATCCAATGCAAGCATCATAAATTCATCTGCATCGGTTTCATACTCTTCTTTATCAATAATGATCTGTCCCTTTTGGTCAAACATGTAAGATACACAGCCCGTTGTCCCAACGTTTCCGTTTCCCTTAGTAAAGGCATTTCTTACATTTGATGCGGTACGATTTTTATTGTCTGTCAATGCTTCAACGATAATAGCTGTGCCATTAGGACCATACCCTTCATACTGGCAGCTTACATAATTAACGGCATCCACATTTCCGGCTGCCTTTTTTATACCTCTCTCGATCGTATCATTCGGCATATTGTTCGCTTTTGCTTTGGCAACCACATCACGCAGCTTACTATTATTATTTGGGTCTGGTCCACCTTCTTTTACTGCCACTGCAATCTCTCGGCCAATAACCGTAAATATTTTTCCTCTCTTTGCATCATTTTTTTCTTTTTTGTGTTTGATGTTCGCAAACTTTGAATGTCCTGACATCTTTTTATCCTCCTACTATTTTTTTGCTTCTTTCATTTGTTCCATAACAGATGACACCATAGATGCTGTCTTCACGGCACACATAATCGTATCGTCTCCCGCTATTGAACCTACTATTCCATCAATTCCCAGCGCATCGATAGCAGCCGCCACCGCCATCGCCATACCACTCACCGTTTTGATCACAACGATATTATCTGCCTGTTCGATGGATAGCATACCATCTTGGAGCACTCTGGCATAACGATCAGAAAAAACAGGTGCCGTAAAATTTCCCTGTCCCGCCGAAACATATTTCGGTCTTCCATTACTGCCTGGCACTTTTGTTAATGACAATTCACGTATATCACGGCTTATCGTAGCTTGTGTCACCGTGAGTCCTGCCCCCAGCAGTCTCTTAGCTAATTCTTCCTGCGTTTCTATCTCATATTGGTCTATCAGTTCCAATATTTTAGCCTGCCTGATCCGTTTCAACTTGTCACCTCTTAATCACGATTTAATTTGCTGCGCATTCTTTCAAAAAAGCTGACATCACCTAAATGCACCATGTCAAACGTTGCTTTCGCTTTTTCTATCCAAATCACATCACCGGTGGATACAGTCCAGAGCATCTGACCATCCCCACGAACAGCAGCTTCATCTTTATAATTCTCTTTCGTCCTTCCCACTTCAATACGTAGTCTGGAATCAGAAGAAACAACAAGACTCCTCTTATTCAGGGAATGTGGACAAATTGGTGTAATGATCATTGCCTCCATACCCGGTGCAAGCACAGGTCCTGCTGCTGACAGATTATATGCTGTAGATCCGGTCGGTGTGGATACCAGAATGCCATCCGCTACATAGGTATCCAGAAGTTCATCATCCACATACACCTCTGCGGTGATCATGTGTCCAAAATCCTGTTTACCAATAATAAATTCGTTTACTGCGAGCCCAACGGCTTCTCCTGCGGATGCCTTCTCCAGTCGTCCGGTCAGTGCCATCCGCCGCTCTACCTGGTAATTTCCTTGTAATATATCATCCAATGCCTGATGAATATGCGGCTTCTCAACAACTGAGAGAAATCCCAGTGTACCAAAGTTCACGCCAAGGATCGGCACGGCCTCTCCCGCAAAATGCTTGGCAGCCTGAATGACATAACCATCCCCACCAAGAACAATTGCCATATCTGCCCACTTGTGTTTTCCAATCTGGGCAGAACTACCCACTATTTTAGCACACTTTCCATGAGATGCCAAATATCTTTTTATTTCTTCCGCTGTTTCGTGGTGAATGTCTTTCTCCGCGTCCGAAATTATGATAAAATTTTTCATTTTTCTCACTCTCTCCTACAACGTCTCATGTGCCTGTTCAACAAGCTGCTGTATTGTTTTCCTATCCTCATCAGACACTATCGAAGGCTCTCTTGTATCATTTTCCATGTAAAGAAGATACTCGATATTTCCTTCCGGCCCACGGATCGGTGAATGATCCAGTCCCTTTATATAGAAGCCCAGACTCAGTGCATAATTCATAACCAGCTCAATCACTTCTTCATGTACCCTTTTATCTCTGACCACACCTTTTTTTCCTACCTTGTCCCGTCCGGCTTCAAACTGTGGTTTGATCAGACACACAATCTGCGCATGTTCCTTCATAAGCGCTTTTACCGGTGTAAGTACCTTTGTCAGTGAGATAAATGCCACATCAATTGATACAAAATCAACCAGTTCGCCAATATCATCCGGTGTCACATAACGGATATTTGTCTTCTCCATTGAACACACACGGTCATCCTGCCGGAGAGACCAGGCAAGCTGATTCGTCCCCACATCGATTGCATATACATAACGTGCACCATTTTGCAGCATACAATCGGTAAATCCTCCCGTAGAAGAACCAACATCCATACAGACAGTATCAGCAAGCTGTATAGGGAATGCTTTCATCGCCCTCTCCAGCTTGTATCCCCCTCTGCTGACATATTTCATTTTTTTCCCCCGCACTTCTATGGCAGCCGATACCGGGAATGTCTGTCCCGCCTTATCTTCACGTTGATTATCAACGAAAACTTCCCCTGCCATAATAACTGCTTTCGCTTTTTCACGCGATGGTGCCAGTCCACGACTTACCAATAACACATCCAGGCGCTCTTTTTTTTCTTTCACAACTTAACAACCTCGCTTATCTTTCTTGCCACAGATTTTGCATCCAGTCCATATGTCTCATATATTTCCTCTGGTAATCCATGTTCAATATACTTATCCGGAAAGCAGAACGTCATACAAGAATGGTAGATCTTCTCCTGCAGCAAAAATGCTTGTATCTTCTCTCCAAAACCGCCACTTTTAATATTATCCTCCATCGTTATAATATAACGATGATGAATGGCAAGCTGCCGCACCATCTCTTCATCAAATGGTTTTACAAAACGCATATTTACAATCGTAGGGTGCAGATTATTTCTTTCCAGATAAAGAGAAGTCTCCAATGCTTTCTCAACCATATTACCAACTGCAAGGATTAAAATATCTTTTCCTTCTGTTAAAATTTCTGCTTTTCCAAATTCAAATGGGGTTCTTTGTTCCGTATTCAGAGAAAATGCCTGTCCACGCGGATAGCGGACAGCAACCGGCCCATTCATCTGCAAAGCACAATTCAGCGCCTGCACCAGTTCTTCCCCATCCATCGGTGATATAACTGTCATATTCGGTATGGAAGTCAGATAGGATATATCAAAAATCCCCTGATGCGTCTCACCATCACTGCCAACAATTCCACTGCGGTCCACTGCAAAGATCACCGGCAGTTTATTTAAACACACATCATGTATCATCTGATCATAGGCACGCTGTAAAAATGTCGAGTACAGCGAAACAACAGGGCGCATCCCACCTGCTGCCAGACCTGCTGCAAAAGTAACTGCGTGTTCTTCTGCAATTCCAACATCAAACGCACGCTCCGGATACCGTTTTGCAAAGGCACTCACACCGGTTCCATCCGGCATGGCTGCACAGACAGAAACAATATCTTCTCTCTCTTCACCTATTTGAAGCATCCACTGTTCAAAAATATTAGTATAACAGATCTCCTCTTTGCGGTAAATTTTTCCTGTTTTCACATCATAAGTTCCCACTCCATGAAAAGCCGATGGATTTTTCTCTGCCGGCTTGTATCCCTTGCCTTTTTCCGTAAGGACATGTACGATGACCGGCTGGTCTTTAAAGGAAAATGCCGTTTCAAATGCCGTTACCATCTCCTGTATATTATGCCCATCTACCGGTCCGATATAGACAAGCCCCATATCTTCAAAAAGCATCCCTGGGATAAATAAATGCTTTAATGAATCTTTGGCTTTCTTTATCTTTTTTACAATCGGCTGGCCGACATTTGGAAGTTTGTCCAACGTATTTTCAATGTTTGCCTTCAAAGTCCGGTACTTCTGATTGGCACGTATCTTTCCAAGATAATTTGACATTCCACCTACATTAGGAGCAATAGACATCTTATTATCATTCAGTACAATGACCATATTTGTCTTCAATGCAGCCGCATTATTAAGCGCCTCAAATGCCATACCACCGGAAAGTGCGCCATCACCAATAACCGCAACAATTTTCTCATCCGTTCCCTGCAGATCTCTTGCCTTAGCAAAGCCCTGTGCAACAGAAATAGACGTTGAACTGTGCCCCGTATCAAAAGTATCACAAGGATTTTCCTTTACTTTTGGAAAACCGCTGAGTCCTCCCATTTGCCGGAGTGTGCCAAAAGCATCTGCACGCCCTGTCAAAAGCTTATGAACATACGATTGATGGCCAACATCCCACACCAGCTTATCTTCCGGGAAATTCATGCACAGATGCAGTGCCATCGTAAGCTCTACTGCCCCCAGATTAGAGGCCAGATGACCACCTGTCCTGCTGATGCTTCTTACAAGTTTCACCCGTATTTCCTTTGCAAGCTTTCTATAATCTTCCGGTTTTATATTTTTTATATCATTTTCCTTTACAATCTGACTCAATAAAGTTCCCACGGTTCTTATCCTCTTCTACTTTTCTCTCCCCACAAGCGAAATCATCAACTCGTGAAGAAATTCCTTAGCACTTTCATTCTTTACTGATAAACGATTTAAAATAGATATCCCCTGTTCCGTACAGTGCCTAACTTTTTGGCGGCTTGCTTCCAGTCCGTGAATAGCTGCATAGGTTGACTTCTCATTTTTTTCGTCACTATGTAACGGTTTTCCTATCACTGATTCATCACCAACAATATCCAGGATGTCATCCTGAATCTGAAAGGCAATGCCAATCTGTGTACCGACTTCCTCCATCTTTGCTACTTCATCATCCGAAGCACCTGCCAGAATGGCACCGATCATCAAACTTGCTTCGATCAATGCTGCTGTTTTTTTCCGGTACACATAGTAAAGCATGTCTTCTTCCACAAAACAGCCATTGTTCTCAACATCAACTACCTGTCCGCCGACCATGCCATAGATGCCGGCTTTCTCACCCAGTACCCGGAGAGCTTTGCCGATACAGGAAGCTTCTGTCTCACTGTCAAAGGCTAAAAAAGCAGTTTCAAATGCCCGGTTTAACAAAGCATCACCCGTCAGAATTCCCATTGCTTCTCCATATTTTTTATGCGTTGTCAGTTTTCCTCTCCGGTAGTCATCATTATCCATCGCCGGCAGATCGTCATGAACAAGGGAATACGTATGGATCATTTCCATCGCCATCATAAAAGGCCGGACTGCCTTTTCATCTGTGCCGCCAAACATAACAAATACTTCATGCATAAAGAGCGGACGAAGTCTTTTTCCCCCCGCCGACAAACTATAATTCATGGCTTCCAAAACGGTTCGCGGATAGCCTTTTTCCTCCATCCTGTATAGTGCAAACCCCTTTTCCACGTCCTGCGTTTTTTCTTTTAATTTAACGTCATTCATCGCTGTTATCTTCCTCCATCAGTACCTGTATCTTCTTCTCAACATGATCAACCGCCTGATTTCCCTGCTTTATCAATTCCATTCCCTCAGAAAATGCCTGATAAGATTGTTCCAAAGTAAGTTTCTCTGTCTCCATCCTGTGGACCGTCTCATCTAACTTTTCCATAATCTCTTCGAGTTCCATCTATTCCTCCATTCCACGCCCCCTGCATCAAAAGAGGCTCTGCTCATTTGAATATACAGCAAGAGTCTGTGCTTCTATCCTGCCATCTGACATAGTCAGTGTGATCTTATCGCTTTCTTTAACATGATTAACGGAATCAATCCTTTTTCCCTCCTGGTCTGCCACATAAGCATAACCGCTCTGCAAACGCCGTAATGGGCTCACCGCATCCAGCCGTCCTGCCATAAGCGAAACCGTGTGCTTTGCCTCTCTTATTGATTGATCCATATAAAGAGACAGACGTTCTTCCATATCAATCAGATGTTGTCGTTTCTGCATAAGCTGATTGCTTGGATTCAGAATCCGGAGCCGATCTGCCATATCATCCAGGCGCTCTTCCACCGTCTCCATGTGTTGAAACAGAATCCGCAATAATCGATTCTTCCGGTCAGAAAGATCTTTCATCAACAGCCTTACATCATATACCGCAAGTTCTGCTGCCTCAGAAGGAGTTGCCGCCCGGCGGTCTGCCACAAAGTCTGCAATCGTAAAATCCGTTTCATGACCAACAGCCGATATAACCGGCGTCTTACAATGATAAATGGCCTCTGCCACAACCGGTTCATTAAACGCCCACAAATCTTCCATAGAACCTCCGCCACGCCCGGCAATAATCACATCGACACCCATCTGATCCAGTGTTTCCAGACCTTTTGCTATCGTTTCTGCCGCGCCGTCTCCCTGCACTTTCGCCGGATAGAGAATAAGCTGAACGTAGGGATTCCGCCTGCCTGCAATATTGATCATATCATGAATCGCAGCACCGGTCTTCGCCGTCACAATACCAACTTTTTTCACGTAAACGGGAAGCGGTAATTTGTGTTCATTGTCAAAATATCCCGCTTCCTGCAACCGTTTCTTTAATTGTTCGTAACGTTCGCTCAACATTCCGTCGCCGGCAAGTACGATCTTTCTTGCATACAACTGGTACTTTCCATCCCGCTCATAGACACTGATCGAACCACCAACAATAACCTCTTGTCCGTTCTCCATCGTAAAATCCAATCCACCCCGGTCTCCACGAAACATGACACAGGTCAGTTGTGAATTTTCGTCCTTTATTGAAAAATAAATATGCCCGGAGCTATGATATTTGCAATTGGAAATTTCGCCTTTTACAAATACAACCGACAGGGCATATTCTCTCAAAAACATATTTTTAATATACTGATTGACGGAAGAGACGGAATAAACTTTTCCTCTATTCATTTACAATCTTTCCTAATATTCCATTGACAAAGGCGGCTCCATTGTCCTCACCATATATCTTTGCCAGTTCTACAGCTTCATTGACGGCAACACCAACCGGAACCCCCTCATCATACAGGGCTTCATAGATTGCCAGACGCATGATTGCCAATTCAGCTTTTGCAATACGGTCCAGCTTCCATCTTTTTGCCTTTTCTTCAATCTTTTCATCTATCTCAGGCAGTTTTTCTATCAATCTTCCTACCTTATCTCTGATTTCTGCTTCATCTTCCTCTTTCAGGGCCTTCTCCCCTAAAAAATTATCCATCTGCTCAGCAAAAGCTTCGGTGTCATAAAATTCATTTTGAAATAATAAGCAGAAAATACATTCTCTCATCTCACGTCGTATCATATCTGTCCTCTTACTCCTGTTGCAGACTTACACCGGCAATGCGTACATTAACCTTTTTCACCGTAAGTCCGGTCATTGAATTGATCGCCTGTGCAACTTTATCCTGTACCTGTGCACAAGTCTTCGGTATATTGTAACCATATTTCATAACAATTGCCAGCTCAACAGCAGCCGTATCATCCTGAACTTCTACCTTTACACCTTTGGAAAGGTTTTTAGCTCCGAATCTGCCAGCCAGTTCATTGGCAAATCCTCCTGCCATAGACTCTACGCCTTCCACCTCTGCAGCCGAAATTCCCGCAATACTGGCAACTACTTCATTTGCAATCTGAATCTCACCAATTCCTGAATGTTTTTCAAAAGAATCGTGTGTCATCTCTGTCATATTGTCGTACCTCCTATCCGTATGATACTATACAGCTAAACAGTTGTACTATGTATTATATCAGATTTATTTGTTTTTGCCAACAGGAGAAATTACAATTTTATCTGCACTGCACTCCGTTTTTCTCTTTACCACATCTTCTATCTGAGCAATCTGCTGCTCTGTGAGATCGTCTGCATTGACCACAACATCTACACTATCGGATAAGATAGTTACCACAGCCTCGTCAAATCCTTTGGCTGCAAGAAGATTTTCAGTTGCCGTTTCTTTCTCATTTACTTCCGTCATCTTTACAATCTCATTCATTGCTTTATCTTTCTGTGCATTGGTAGCATTTTTATTATTGACTAAACTTGTCAGTGTTTCCTTATTTTTTGCTCTCGTCTGTTCACGAGACAGCTTTGCCTCCTCAAAATAATTCCCCTTTACTGAGTTACTTACAAGGACAGCTTCTCCTGCCTTATCCTTAGATGAAACGGTTTCCTTTTTTTCTGTTTTTGCCGCAGTTCCGCTTGCTGTATCCCCCTCATCAAGAACAATATCTTCATCGGAAATATCCGTAAGCTGTTCTCCTGCTTCAGTTGTGTCGTTAGCTCCCGTATTCATAGTCAGCTGCTCCTTATCCGTCATACTCAGGTATCCGGCGATGGCAACCATTACAACAAGTGCGGTAATGATGATCTGATTTTTTTTCAAAACTTTTTTCACTCCTTTGCCTCCTTGCTCTTCATTACTTTTATTTTATGACTCTCAATAGAAAATAATGCACTAACTGCCTCGGTAATTTCTCTTTTTATTACTGAATCATATCCTCCATCGCATACAATAACGATTCCCTCTATCTCCGGCTCTTTTTCCTGAATGATATAGGGAGATGAGTTGCGATCCTGATTTTCTACGAGAACCGTTTTCTCTTCATTATTTTCCCCTTTACTCGTATTGTCTTTTAATGTAACCTTTTCATTTGAACCTTTTAATGTGATCATCACCTGTACACTGCCAACTCCCTCTACTTTCTGTAATAAAAGCCGCAATTCTTCTTCTCTCGCTCTTTTATACGCATCCGGTGACGTATCCGATGACACAGCAGGCTGTTCCGATACGGATGTCACGACAGACTTTTCTTCTTTTCCCTCCCAGGACAAGACCATAAGAAATACACCACATAAGACAAGTATGCACATTTTCACAGGACCTATCTTCTCAATCCAATGTTTGATCTGTTCCAAATCACGATTCCTCCTCAAAAAAAATATTCTTTTTCTCTATTCCATACCGGAGGGAAAGTGTTGACCGCAGAAAATCCATATTTTTTTTTCTGTCAGGTACCTCCACATGTATGCTCTCAACCTTCCCTTCCCGCATGTGTAAGTGACATTGCTGTGCAGGGACTTCACATAATTGTGCAATCTCTGTCTGCAACGTCTTCTCATATCGTTTTTCCAGTTCTTTTTCATATTTTTCTCCCAATAAAGCAATGTCACGACGAGTATTTTCCGTCTCCTGACGGTAGTCTGCCTGCACCAGATAGTCCTGCCAGTTATTTTTCTTTTCTAACAGGGATAGGACCGGCACAAGTACCAGGATCATTACGATCAAGCCGGTTGCATACGAGATATATTTCCGATATTCTCCCTCCACAAGAAGGTTTCCGATAAGTGATGCAATGAGTAAAAAAACTACTACGTGCCGTATCATTTCCATTATTGTGTCCATCTTCCTGCCTCCAGTCCAAAATATTACATAGAAGTCATATTCGTACTTACCAGAACGATTGTAATAGAAAGAATAAACATCAGTGCACCGGCCAGCACATAACCAAGCAGGATCTTTCCACTTGCTGCAGCAGATTGCAGCACAACAATGATCCGCCTGTCACTGACCGGCTGTATCAATGCCCCTCCAATCTTATACATAACAGTATATAACAGAAGTTTGATAAGCGGATACAGACAAAGAATTAAAATACCAAGCACTCCACCCACCCCTACAGCACTTTTGATCAGTACACCACTTCCTAATATGGTATCCATTACACCGCCTACGGTATTTCCTATGCCCGGCATCCCTTTAGCAGTCTGCCACACGGCATTATTTCTGACACGATCCATTACCGGAACAAGCAGCCCCTGTACTCCCTGATAACCGATCAATACAGCAAATAATATTTTGACACTCCAGCGCAGAGCACTCCCTATCAGACCTGTCAGACGGGAAAAACGATGCTCTGCGAGCTGATTGACAATATTTAAGAAAAAGAAAATCTGCACTCCCGGCAGCAAAATACTCCCCATGATCATTTCCAGAAGTCCCATAATAACAAGCATCGTTTCATAAAACAGCAGGGAAGTATGTGTTCCACCGCCATAGCATAAGGCTAGGGAAAAGGAAGGGACGAGAACTTTCATAAAGTCAACAAGCTGGTTCAAAGCATCCTGCGCAATCTGATAGGCTATATAAAAACCAGAGGATACCAATCCTGTCAGGAGTAAAAACACAACATAGAAACCGGTCTCCCCCAATTCTCTGTCACCAATTGTCCCGGCAAAATGTACAAAGATTCCGGCAAATATACCCAGAGCAAGAATACGCAAAAGAGTGCTTTTCTGCCTGTCAATCTGATCTTCCATGTAGCCCATAAGCTGTTTCCCTATGAGTTTAAAAGAGAATTCTTCTTTTCCCTTTAACACATCCGTCACATACTGCTGAATTGAAAAATGATCCACGTTTTCTTCCTTTGCCAAAAACTCATCGGCTTTCTGCAGCTCCAATTCACTGATCAGCCTCTGATCCCGGTCTTTTTCCTGCGCAGATACTTTTACAGATGGAAGCAGGATACAGAAAAAAATCACTGCCGCTATCCAATATTTCCTCATGTCAATCCCCCATTCCGAAAACATCTCAAATAGCCATGTGAAAACTGACCCTGTGGGCATAATTTTCAACCCAGCATCTCCCCAACCGTTTTCAGCAATGCCTCAAGGACCGGAAAGCTTATGATAAGCATACTGATTTTTCCTATTGTATTGATCTGTCCTGCCACAGCACCATTACCGGTATCACGGCACAAACTGACAACAAGCTGGGTCAGATAAGCAATCCCCACCATCTTCAACAAAATTTCAAAATATTCCCTGTTTACTCCTACGCTTTCTTCTAATGCCTCAATCCTGTCAATAATCGAACTCAGAGAACTGACACCATACAAGGCAAGTAAGATTGCCGCTCCTGCCATAACGCAAATAGCATATTCGCGCCGGATGCTTCCTGCTGTCATGGTAAGAAAAATAGTTATTATGCCAAGTAATGCAACCTTTATCATGCTAACCTCCTGACTTTCTGAAGTGTTAAATCGAAAACATGTCCTGTATACGCTCAAACAGATCCGATATATAAGGAATGATCCAGAACAAAACAAGAAGCAATCCGGCAAGGCTTACGATAAAGGCCTGCTCATCCCGTCCTGACTGTTTTAATATCTGATTAAGTATCGTAACCAGGATTCCTACCAATGCAATCTTAAAGATAATTGTTATTTCCATGTCTTTTCCTTTCTTCTATACTAGTACAAGACATAACAGGAACCCTGCAAAAGTACCTAATACCGGATACAATCTTGTCTGATCTTTTTTTTCTTTTTCATACCCTGCAATGCTATCCTGAAGTCTTGCCAGACACAGTTCCAATGTCCTCACCTGTAGTTCCACATCAAGATATCCCAGTGTGTTTCCCAATCGCATTAATTCCTCATAGTCTGTCATATTTAGCTGCTTATGCCCCAACACCTCTGTCATGGTATCCTGCCAGATTTTCTCTACTGTACCCTCTCCCTGCTGCAATTGCTGACCAATCCGGCAGAAAAACTGACGGCCGCTTCCCTGTATTCGGTGTGCCACGGATAGACACGCTTCAGGAAGCGGCGTTCTTCCATAGTGTATCTCACCTTTTAAAAGAGTAATCGCTTTCTGCATTTCTTTTACCGTAAAAATTCTATGTAAATACTGCATACGAAACCACATGCCAATGCATACACTGCCAAGCAGGATCATTACACCACCACACCATTTTATGACCATATTTTCTGCCCCCTTTCATCATAAACCGCCTTAACTTTTCCCGGCTGTCTCCCCTGGTCCAATACCACATAGCGCTGAAACAAATTTTTGTTCTCCACTGTCCGCATCGTATCTCCGTGCATCGTTGCCAACAGAGTACAGCCACTGACCAGTGCCCGTTTCATCATGTCATAATCTTCCTTCGTGCCAATCTCATCAACCGCGATAACCTCCGGTCCCATTGACCGGAGAACCATTTCAATTCCTTTTACTTTCGGGCATCCGTCCAGCACATCACAACATGGCCCAAGCTCTCTCTGAGGAATCCCCAGATAGCATCCCGCCAGTTCCGATCTTTCGTCTACCACAGATACATTTTTCTTCCTGGATACATTACGGACAATATCCCTTAACAAAGTTGTTTTTCCTCCGCCGGGCGGTGATATGAGCAACGTTGAATATACCTTGTCTCCACGGATCAGATAGGGCATCAGCCAGTCTGAGCACCCTGGTATCTCATGCGAAATCCGTATATTCAGACAGCTAATATGCCGCAGAGTTTTCACCTCCCCATGTTCCAGAACCACTTTTCCCGCCACCCCGATACGGTGTCCACCGGGAATACTAATATATCCCCGTCTTATTTCTTCTTCAAAAGCATAGAATGAATAACGGCTGATCTGTGATACGATCTCTTTACATTCTGAGGCGGATATGACCATTGTCGGGTCCGGGGCAAAACACAATCGGCCCCCATAGCGTACCGCCATCCTTTTCCCCTGGCGGATACGTATTTCCTGTATTTTTTTCCACTCCGGACATAACCGCCGCAAAACGCCTGCGAGCCGTTCCGGCAGCAGCGAGTAAACTTCTTCCCCCTGTTCTTTCACCGGCATCCCTCCTAATCATTTTTCGAATTTTTTATCTGCTTGTTTCATGTATATGCCTGTCCGTGCGGATTATTCCTTGATAGGGACAAGTTTTTATGCTACACTTTTTCTGATGATACAAAAGGCAAAAAACTCATTTTTTATAGAAAAATAAAAAAATTTCGAATGGAGGTTATCATGCAATACGGATTGATAGGAGAAACACTTGGACACAGTGTTTCCAAAGAAATACATGAACAGTTAGCAGATTATACATATGAGCCACATCCACTGACTCAAGAGGAATTTCCTGCTTTTATGGAGCAGCACCCGTTTCGTGCTATCAATGTGACAATTCCATACAAGCAGGCTGTTATACCTTATTTGGAATATCTGGATGAAAATGCGGCAGCCATTGGTGCCGTAAACACGATCGTCAATCGGGATGGGAAGCTTTACGGATACAATACGGATATGCCTGGATTTATCTATATGGTAAAAAAGCATGCTGTAGACATGAAGGGAAAAAAAGTAGTAGTACTTGGCAACGGTGGTGCCTCCCAGGCTATTCAGGCTGGCGTCAAAAAAATGGAGGCAGCCGAGATAGTTGTCGTAGGACATCGTGTTATGAAAGAAGGAATTATTACTTATGAAGAATGTTTTGAGAAACATAGTGATGCAGACATCCTCGTCAATACAAGTCCTGTCGGTATGTACCCTAATGTAGATGCCTCTCCTGTTGATCTGGTTCATTTTCCTAATTGTCACGCGGTATTCGACATTATTGCTAATCCTCTGACTACAAAGCTGGTTGCTCAAGCCAGAGAATCAGGAATAATCGGCGTTACCGGTCTGGAAATGCTGGTTGCCCAGGCCAAATATGCCGTAGAGATTTTTTTAGATACTAAAATTGAAGAAAGTAAAATTGACGAGATCTATCAAAATATGCGTGGCTGACGTTACTCTTTTGCGCGGACTGCCCATCTCATTTTAGTTGACCGTGCTCTGCCATTCTGTCGGCATTCTTCTGCCGAAGGCCGTATGACATCTTTTGCCACTTGCTCATAGATGCCTTCCTTTTCAAGTGCTTTGAACGATTTTTTTACCATACGGTCTTCACCGGAATGGAAGGTAAGGATTGCCACACGTCCACCAGGATTAAGCACCGCCGGTAATTTATATAAAAATTGATCCAGCACTTCAAATTCGCTGTTTACATCAATGCGAATTGCCTGAAACACACGCTGACAGGTTTTTTTGACCGTATCTTTTTTCTCTCCCTCACTCATATGGGAAAGCGGTCTTTCCAGCGTCTGTTCAATCAGATGACGAAGCTCCTGTGTCGTACCAATTCTATTTCCGGCTCTCTGAACATTATAGATTGTCTTTGCAATCTCAAAGGCAAATGGTTCGTCTGCATTTTCTACCAACATACCTTCCATCTCTTCCTGTGTCAGTTCTGAGAGCCGTTCTGCTGCTGATATTCCATGCTGTGGATCCAGTCTCAGATCAAGCGGTCCATCATTTTTATAAGAGAATCCTCTTTCCGGATTGTCAATCTGCATGGATGACACACCAAGATCTGCCAAAACAAAATCGAATTTTCCATATTGTTCTGCCACTTCATCTATATTTGCAAAATTAATCTGCGTAATCGTAAGGATATCCTCTCCAAAACCGGCATCGCGCAGCCGCTTTTCTG
Organism: uncultured Eubacterium sp.; assembly: GCA_934338065.1. GTDB lineage: Bacteria > Bacillota > Clostridia > Lachnospirales > Lachnospiraceae > Eubacterium_F. Next base: position 136,635 of record CAKRGX010000002.1, read on the forward strand.
TCTTTGCTGACTCAATCGGGTCAACATCCAAACCATAGATATGTCCCTGTCCCTGCAATTGTTCCAGCATTTTTCTTGTATGACCGCCATACCCAAGCGTGGCATCCAGCCCTCTCTGCCCCGGTCTAATCCGGAGAAAATCCAGAATCTCCTTCACCATGATAGAAATATGCATCCCAGCCGGTGTGCCACCTTTGCTGATCACCTTTGCTATCGTATCTGCATATTTATCAGGATCATGTTCTTTATACTTTTCGCTAAATCTTCGCGGATGTGTTCCTTTATAACGCACCCGTCGTTTATGTGGTGTCTGTTCCTGTGACATAAGCGGCAATCTCCTTTTGATCTCAACATTTTGATTCCAGTATAGCATAATCGTTCCATGTTTTACAAGAGGCCGGCAGGTTCGTAAAGCTTTGGATGATACCTGCGAATTATACTAGCTTTTTCCCCACAGCAGTGATATAATACCAATAGTATTGATGGCAGACGGAGATCACGGATTTTCAGTCGCCACTTTTTATTGGAGGAATGAACGTTGAAAAAATGGAACACAAAAACAAAACAGGGCCTTAATATCATCATCGTCGGCTGTGGAAAAGTTGGTGTTGCACTAACGGAACAGCTCAGCAGGGAAGGTCATGATATTACCCTTATTGATAAAAATTCCAGCCGTTTACAGGAAACCGCTAACTTATATGATGTCATGGGGGTTGTCGGCAACGGTGCCAGCTATAATGTCCAATTGGATGCAGGAATTGAAAAAGCTGATCTGATCATTGCCGTTACTTCTTCTGATGAACTGAACGTACTTTGCTGTACAATTGCGAAACAAGCCGGCGACTGTGCTGCCATCGCCCGTATCTGTTCACCGGATTACAGTCAGGATGCCGGATATCTACGTGAAAAACTCGGTCTTACGATGATCATCAATCCCGATCTGGAGACAGCACGGGAAACGGCACGTATTCTCTATCTGCCAACAGCACTGGAGGTAAATGCTTTCTCCCATGGTCAGGCTGAGATGATTAAGTTTCAGTTGCCGGAAGATAATGTACTGGCCAATATGTCGATTTCTGATCTTGGGAAAAATATCTCTTCCGAAATACTGATCTGTGCCGTGGAACGTGATGGCGAAGTTTATATTCCAAATGGCTCTTTCGTTCTCCAGGCAAACGACACCATTTCCTTTTTATCTTCCCGCCAGAGCATCCGCTCTTTTTTGCAAAAAGTAAAAGTCAAAACCAGACAGGTAAAAAACACTCTTATTGTTGGCGGTGGAAAATCTGCGTATTATCTGGCTCACCAGTTGATACACATGGGAATTGACGTAAAAATCATTGAAAAAAATGTACAGCGCTGCGAAGAGCTGAGTATTTTACTTCCGGATGCGATCATCATCAACGGAGATGGAACGGACCAGGAACTTCTCAAAGAAGAGGGTATTGAACAGGCAGAATCATTTGTCCCTCTGACCGGAATTGATGAAGAAAATGTCATGCTCACTCTTTACGCCAAACAGGTATCAAATGCCAAAGTAATAACTAAGATTAACCGCATGACATTTAAAAATGTCATCAGCAACCTGAATCTGGGCAGTGTTATCTTCCCAAGAATGATTACATCCGAAGCGATCATTGCCTATGTACGTGCCAAAAAGAACTCACTCAACAGCAACATTGAGACACTCTATCATCTGTTTGATTCCCGTGTAGAGGCGATTGAATTTCTTGTTGATGAGGCATCCGCAGTAACCGGAAAACCTTTGATGAACCTGAATCTGAAGGAAAATCTGCTTGTGGCGTGTATCTATCGCAACGGCATTACCAGAATACCAAGTGGTCAGGATACCATACAAATTGGTGACACAGTCATTATTGTTACTACACATACCGGTTTTGACCAATTGACGGATATTCTGGCATAAGAATATAGGAATGGAGATTAGTATGAATCGTTCAATGATCAGCTATATTTTAGGCTATATATTAAAAATTGAATCAATCCTGCTGCTTTTACCTTGTATCGTTGGTATGTTATATCAGGAAAAACAGACCTATGCCTATTTGGCCGTAGCAGCTCTCTGCGCCGTTTGCGGTCTTCTGTTATCTTTGCGCAAGCCCAAAAACAGTGTGTTTTATTTAAAAGAAGGATGTGCTGCCACTGCATTAAGCTGGATTTTTTTAAGTCTGTTTGGCTGTCTTCCATTTGTTATTACCAAAGAGATTCCCTCTTTTACCGATGCTCTTTTTGAGACAATTTCCGGCTTTACAACGACAGGAGCCAGTATCTTGTCCGATGTAGAAGCACTTTCCCACTGTACACTTTTCTGGCGCAGTTTCACCCACTGGATTGGTGGTATGGGCGTCTTAGTTTTCTTACTTGCAATTATTCCTCTGAGCGGCGGCTCCCACATCAACCTGATGCGGGCTGAAAGTCCCGGACCTTCGGTAGGTAAACTTGTGCCAAAACTGCGTTCCACTGCCCGGATTCTTTATATTATCTACTTTGCCATGACAGTACTAGAGATTGTCCTGCTTCTCATTGGCAGGATGCCCGTATTTGATGCTGTCACATTAAGTTTTGGTACAGCAGGAACGGGAGGGTTTGGTATTAAAAACAGCAGCCTTGCCGATTATTCAACGTACCAGCAATGGATCGTAACCATATTTATGATTTTGTTTGGTATTAATTTTAACGCCTATTATCTGATCCTTTTCCGCAAGTTCCGGAAAGCTTTCGGCATGGATGAGGTGCGTTATTATCTGCTGATCATCGCAGCTTCCATTGCCATTATCTTTTTTCAGATCTGGCATACTACGACAACAGCAGTAGAGGCTCTTACGCACGCATCCTTTCAGGTTGCATCAATCATTACAACAACCGGTTATTCAACCATTGATTTTAATATGTGGTCGCAAACCTGTAAATGCATCCTTGTTCTGCTTATGTTTGTCGGAGCCTGCGCCGGAAGTACCGGCGGCGGCATCAAAGTGTCACGCTTTGTTATACTGATAAAAACCGTTTCAAAAGAACTGGGATCTTATATTCATCCGAAAAGTATTAAAAAAATCAAAATGGACAAAAAACCGATTGAACATGAGGTTGTTCGCTCGGTTAATGTTTATTTCATAACATTTATGCTCATCTTCTCTGCCTCTGTTTTCCTGATATCCTTTGAAGGCAAAGATCTGATCACAAACTTTACTGCCGTTGCCGCCACGATCAACAACATCGGACCGGGGCTGGAACTTGTCGGACCATCACACAATTTCGGCAGCTTTACGGTATTTTCCAAATATGTCCTGATGTTTGACATGCTCGCCGGCAGACTGGAATTGTTTCCTCTGCTGATTCTTTTCCATCCGGCGATCATAAAGGAATTCTTTCAACGGCCAAAACGATGCAAAAGAATAAAACGATGACAGAAACCGTGTATAATTTTGTTTTCTTCTTCATACAGTATATTATATATTCTTGTTTAGGAGGAAACTATGTGTAGTATTTCCGGCTTCTATCATCCCACTGCCGATTTTGAAAGCCAGCGGGATTATTACTGGCACATTCTTGAAAATATGAAATCCTGCCTGCACCATCGTGGTCCTGATGAAGATGATTGTCTTTTGAGTTCCCACTGCGGACTAGCTCACACAAGGCTCTCTATCATTGATCTGAAAAATGGTCATCAGCCAATGACACGGCAGATGGATGGATTTCGTTACCATATTGTTTATAATGGAGAAGTGTACAATCTCCCTGCACTACGCAGCGAATTGAACAATCATCAGATACCAATCCGGACAAACTCAGATACAGAAGTTCTTTTATTATCCTATCTTACTTTCGGACCCGATTTTGTAAAGAAAGTAGATGGGATTTTTGCATTTGCTATCTATGATGAACGACACAATACTCTTACTCTCTTCCGTGACTCATTCGGAGTTAAGCCATTATTCTATACCATCCATGAAGGAACGCTTATTTTCTCTTCTGAGCCGAAAGGCTGCTTTCAGTTCCCTGGTGTAGAGGCAGTCCTTGACCGGGATGGTCTCAACGAAATCCTTTCCCTGGGTCCGGCACGCAATCCCGGTTCCGGTGTATTTAAGGACTTTCACGAACTGCTTCCCGGCACATATCTGACGTGCAGCAAATATGGCCGCCATGAGACAAACTACTATCATCTAGAGAGTCATCCGCACTTTGACTCCTATGAGAAAACCGTAGAGAAAACTTCCTTTCTCGTTCAAGACGCCATACGAAGACAAATGATTTCCGATGTACCAATCTGTACATTTTTATCCGGAGGTATTGATTCCAGCGTAGTTTCTGCGGTCTGCGCCGGAGAATTGAAAAAACAGGGCAGACAGCTAACCACCTATTCCTTTGATTTCAAAGAAAATGACAAATATTTTCAGGCAAATTCATTCCAGCCATCACAGGACCGCCCATTTGTTGATCAGATGGTGTCATTTCTTGCATCCGATCACCACTATCTTGAATGTGATAATACCAAACAGGCCGATCTTCTAACCAGCTCTGTTGACGCACATGATCTCCCCTGCATGGTTGATATTGATTCTTCTCTTCAGTTTTTCTGCAGTGAGGTAAGCCGTTCTCATAAAGTCGTCCTGACAGGAGAATGTGCCGATGAAGTCTTTGGCGGATATCCCTGGTTCCATCGTGAAGAAATGCTGAACTCCGGTACCTTTCCATGGACACCATCTCTTCAACCACGAAAAGCGCTTCTATCACGGGATCTGATCGAACATCTGCACATGGACGAATATGTGAAACAAAGTTATAATAAAGCAGTCAGCGAAATTAATGTTCTTCCGGAAGAAAACGAAATTGAGACAAACCGGCGCCGCATCAGTTATCTCAACATCCGTTATTTTATGCAGACACTGCTTAACCGCATGGATCGAACAAGTATGTTTTCCGGTTTGGAAGCCCGTGTTCCATTTGCCGACCGTGCACTTGTCGATTATGTATTTAACATTCCGTGGGAAATGAAAGCCAAAGGGGGACTGGTTAAAAATATGCTCCGTCAGGCTTCCCGTGGGCTTCTGCCGGATGAAATACTCTTTCGGAGAAAAAGTCCCTATCCAAAAACTTATCATCCTTATTATGAAAATCTGCTGGCCGGCAGATTACACCAGACATTGAGTGATACCGCATGCCCACTACATGAATTATTGGATGAAAAAGCATTAAACCAGTTTCTTTCCAATCCAAAAGATTACGGCCAGCCATGGTACGGCCAGCTTATGGCAGGACCACAAATGATTGCTTATCTGTTGCAAATAGATTATTTTCTGCGTAAATACCACGTACGTATCTGCCTCTGACAACAACAAATCAGCCGTGTGAAAAAGCAGCGTAGAAACGCTCTCCTTCACACGGCTGATTACTATAAAAAGGGTGATCTGACTACCGGCTGCAGTTGTTTTCCTTCTTTTGCCTTTTCCATTGTTTTCTCCAGATCCTCTAAATGAGCAATCAGTGATTTCGGTTTTTTTTCAGGATCATCCTGTCCAAATGGAACAAAATAAATATTTTTTGTATTCATTAACATCCCAATATTTTTCATACTTGCTCCTAATGCATCATTTGTTGACAAAGCAATCACAACCGGCTTATCATTCCGCATATGTGCTTTTGCAGCCATAAGAACAGGCGTATCCGTTATTCCGGCACATAACTTTGCCATCGTATTCCCGGTACAGGGTGCGATAACCAGAATATCCAAAAACGACTTTGGTCCGATTGGCTCTGCCTCCTGTATTGTAAAAATTCCCCGTTCCCCCGTTATCTTCTGTATTTCTTTAATAAAATCTTCTGCATCACCAAACCGGCTGTTCACGGTCTGAGCCATATTAGAAAAAATCGGAATCACCCGGTAATCCTCTTCTACCAGACGTGTCACGACTCCCTTTATTTTTTCATAAGTACAAAAAGAACCTGTAAAAGCAAGCCCTATGGTCTGCTTATTCTTTTTGCCCATTCCGTTAATCTCCCAAAATTGTTTTTATGATTACTTCCATAAGTATGCTCGCCGCAGATTTCGGTGCATATTTCCCCGGCAATCCAAGACATAATCCGGCATTAATTTTTTCTTTCCGACAATACGAATGATCCACTCCTCCCGGACGTGAAGCAATATCAATGATAACTGCCTCTTTTTTTACCTTCTTAAGCAGCTCTTCCGTAAGGACAAGAGCCGGAACCGTATTAAAAATAATGTCATAATGTTCCATCTCTTTGTCCAGGTCGTCAAAGGACATTGTCTTACAACCATGTGATCTTGCCAGTTGTCTCTTTGCTTCCTTTCTCTCTGCCACTGCTACATGTGCCTTCCACGCCATCAGTTTATCTGCCAGAACAGATCCGCAGGTACCATATCCCAGAACAAGGATCCGGGCATCCTGTATGCACACGCATCCTGCCTGTAGAGCTTCACAGACAGCTCCTTCAGCTGTTGCCACGGCATTACGGCTTGCCATCCCCTCCGCCTGCATATAATCAATAAAGCGGATTTCTCTGCGTTCACAGCATTTCCTCATATCCTCAGGAAAATGACATCCATAAATAATCTGCCCTTTCTGCAGGTTATCTGCAATTTTTGTAAGATAATCTGCAGTCTGTGGTACCGGCAGTAAAACAGCATCATGATATCCCGGCAGATAATCTTCTGCCTGCATCACCTCATGCCCCTGCTGCCGCAGCATGTCAGCCAGATAATGCTGCCGGGCTTCATCTCCCAGAACAAGAAAATGATATTTTTCCATTCACATACTCCTTTTTATGATCTTTCTACCAGTATATGCAGAAATGAATCACCTGCATGCCAGATCAATAAGCCGACTGATATTTCATTAGTTCTTCGATATATATTTTCCCTAAAGAACTGATACCTGCTCCCACCCGGCTGATATAGCCAATCCGCATCTTTTCTGACTCTTTCAACGGTATCGCCATAGAATCATCTCCATTCAGTTCTTCACATATAATACCCGAACATAACGTGTAAGCATCCAGTCCTGTCATCAGATTCAACATCGTAGCACGGTCATTTGCCTTTATGATACGTTTATAATCATATGTACTTTTCATTTCCTCTGATAAATAAAAAGAATTATTCTTTCCCTGATCAAATGCCAGGCAGGGATATGGCTCCAGATCTTCCATAGAAATCATATCATAACCAGCCAGCGGATGTCCCGAACGCAGATAGACATACGTATCGCAGGTAAATAATTCTGTAAATTTCAACTGATTTTCTCTGAGTATTTTATTTAACACCTTTTCATTAAAGTCATTCATATAAATAATACCTAGTTCACTCTTAAAATTCTTTACATTTTCAATGACCTCAAATGTCTTTGTTTCATGCACAGCAAATTCATAATTCTCCATTCCCGCACGCTTTACTGTTTCCACAAAAGCCTTTACGGCAAAGGAATAGTGCTGCATCGAAACACTAAACTTTTCTTTTAGATTTTTATCCAGATAGCGGTTACTGAGCAGACGATACTGTTCCGTGACCTGTCTGGCATATCCCAGGAACTCCTCCCCCTCCGGTGTTATAACAATTCCACGATTGCTCCGCAAAAACAGTTCAAAATCCAGTTCCTTTTCCAATTCTTTTATCGACCCGGATAGGCTTGGCTGTGAAATAAACAATGATTTGGCCGCTTCATTCATAGAGCCATGATCTGCCACCGCAATCGCATACCTAAGTTGTTGTAACGTCATTGCCATCCTCCTTTTAGACAAGACTTTGTAAATCCAACCGGCATGACGGTGCATGATATTCACTCTCTTTTAATTCAAAAATATCTTTCTTTTCACCACATACACGGCAATCAGCCGAATGTTTTGGAATATCTACGATACGGAACTTCATGGACAAACCATCAAAAGTCAGCATTTTTCCTGTTAGCAGGTCTCCGGCACCCGTCAGATACTTCTGCGCCTCCAGTGCCTGTATGCTTCCAATAATTCCCGGAATAGAGCCAATCACCCCCGCACTCGAACAACTGTCAATCTCTCCGTCTGCCGGAATTTCCTCAAATATACAACGATAACAAGGCCCCTCCCCTGGTACATAGGTTAGGACCTGTCCATAAAATTCCCGAATCCCTGCATGACAGAATGGTTTTTTTGCTAATACACATGCATCGTTGATAAGAAACTTTGTAGCAAAATTATCCACACCATCAATAATAAAGTCGTAAGACTTGATCAATTTACCAATATTTTTTGCATTCACCCGCTCCGGATAAACAACAACATTCACATCTGGATTTATTTCTTTCACACGTTCTGCCGCTGACTGCACTTTAGGTACACCCACGGCTCCTGTGCCATGTATGATCTGCCGCTGGAGATTGGACAGATCAACCGAATCTCCATCGGCTATTCCTATTGTTCCAATTCCGCTCGCTGCCAGATACATAATAGCCGGAGAGCCAAGTCCTCCTGCACCAATAACCAGGACTTTGCTCTCCAACAGCTTTTTCTGCCCACTGACTCCTACTCCCCGTAAGATTAAATGTCTGGAATAACGCTCCAGCTGCTTTTCTGTCAATGCCATACTCCCTCCAAGTTTCTGTCATATTTATTCTGTCTCTGAGCGTAGCATATTCTCCACCTTCTGTCAATCAACAGCTCGAAATGCCTCTTCAAGATCCTCGATAATGTCATCAACATTTTCCGTACCAATAGAAAGACGAATGGTATTTGGTTTTATTCCCTGATCTGCCAATTCCTGCTCTGTAAGCTGCGAATGTGTCGTTGATGCCGGATGAATAGCCAGTGACTTCACATCTGCCACATTGGCAAGAAGTGAGAACAGCTCCAGATTATCAATAAAATCTTTTGCCTTCTGTGCATCTCCCTTGATTTCAAAAGTAAAGATAGAACCTCCTCCATTTGGGAAATACTTCTGATACAGTTCTTTTTGTTTTTCATCGGAAGTAACTGACGGATGGTTGACTTTCTCCACTTGTGGATGCTGATTCAGATATTGAACTACCTTCCGTGCATTTTCCACATGACGCTCCACTCTCAAAGAAAGCGTTTCCAATCCCTGCAAAAAGAGAAACGCATGAAATGGAGAAAGAGTCGCTCCGGTATCACGAAGCAGAATTGCGCGAATCTTTGTAACAAAAGCTGCCGGACCTGCTGCCTTTGTAAAACTGATACCATGATAGCTTGGATTTGGCTCTGTTAAGGATTGGAATTTTCCACTTGCTTCCCAGTCAAACTTACCACTATCAACAATGACGCCGCCAATTGCTGTTCCATGTCCACCAATGAACTTTGTCGCAGAATGTACCACGATATCGGCTCCATACTCAATCGGACGAACAAGATAAGGTGTTGCAAATGTATTATCGATCACCAGAGGTATCTGATGCGCATGTGCCAGCTTAGCCAGTGCCTCAATATCTACAATATCCGAATTAGGATTTCCCAATGTTTCAATGAAAACAGCTTTTGTATTTTCCTGAATGGCATCCTCTACTTCTTTGTAATTAAACGGATCCACAAATGTTGTCTGAACACCATAATCCACAAGGGTATGTTCCAGCAGGTTATACGTTCCACCGTAAATATTCTTGGCTGCCACAATATGATCTCCTGCATGTGCCAGATTCTGTATCGTATAAGCAATTGCTGCTGCCCCGGATGCAACAGCTAACGCTGCCACGCCACCCTCTAACGCTGCAATCCTCTGTTCAAATACATCTTCTGTCGGATTGGTCAGACGTCCGTAAATGTTCCCTGCATCTGTTAATCCAAAACGTGCTGCTGCATGTTCACTGTTGTGAAAAACATAAGATGAAGTAGCATAGATTGGAACTGCTCTTGCATCGGTAACAGGATCTGCCTGCTCCTGTCCTACATGTAACTGTAATGTCTCAAATTTTAAATTTCTCTCTTTATATGTTTTCTTGCTCATAAAAGACTCCTTTCCTCAGGCATCTTTTGCTGCCTTTCTTTGCTGCTTGTTTTCTTAATCTGCACTTATCATATCAAAACATTGCGATATTGTCTAATACTAACATTATATAGTTGGTTATAGTTATCACTTATACCAACTTTTCGTAATCACTTTTTAGAAAACGATGATAAATGGTGTGTCCCATCTCCATTTTCACACAATAATAATACTCGTCCACACCGCTGTCAGTAAAATAGATCACATAATCAAAATCTGCTCCCTCCGGCATTTCTTCACAACAATATTCCCCGAATTCTGCAAATACCCCTTCTATCTGTGATAATGTAAGAAAATGATTTTGTTTAAATGCTTCAACAAGCTCTGCAAGAAAAGTCGATGGTGATACATTTTTGTGTACGTATTCCACATAATCTGCCGGCGCGCTCACCTCAATACGCTCTTCATGCACACAAAAATGAAAACCCGGATAAGCCTTTTCAAGCTCTCTGCACATATCCTTCGGAGTGTCATAAGAACCACCCAGCAGTGTATTTAACGAATCCAACGGATAATAAAAACGCATCGTTTCTTTTACAAAGCCCAGCTTAAGCTGGGCCTCTATGATCTGATCGGTAATATTTTTTTGTAGTTGTCTTATATTATTTAACATTATTTTATCTCCAAAACGGTATAATCTTGTTCTTCTACTGCCTGCTTCAACTGATCATCGCTGATATTACCTTCCAGCGTAACAACGGCTGTTCCAGCCTCATGACTGACAACGGCTTCCTGAACTCCATCCAATGCTTCCAGCGCCTTCTTTACGTTTGCCTCACAATGTCCACACATCATTCCTTCAATTTTCATTTCTTTCTTCATGTTATTTTCCTCACTTTCTATTTCATTCCAGTTATTATTTTTCATTCGTCTGTCTTTTGCTGCATTGTGTATTTTCTTTCTGTTCAATCGCAATGCATTGGTCACTACGCAGAAGCTTGACAAACTCATGGCTGCCGCCCCAAACATCGGATCCATCTGCCATCCCAGCAACGGAATCCATACTCCGGCTGCCAGCGGAATCCCGATGACATTATAAATAAATGCCCAGAATAGATTTTCATGAATATTTCTGAGTGTCCAGCGGCTTAAACGGATTGCTGCCGGTACATCACCAAGCCGGCTCTTCATCAGCACAACATCGGCTGCATCAATGGCAACATCTGTCCCGGCACCAATTGCAATCCCGATATCTGCCCGGGTCAGTGCCGGAGCATCGTTGATACCATCTCCTACCATGGCAACGGTTCCCTTTTTCTGAAGCTCCTGAATAACCGCATCTTTTCCATCCGGTAGAACGCCTGCCACAACCCTGTCCACACCAACCTGATCTCCGATAGCCTGCGCCGTCTGTTCATTGTCCCCTGTCAGCATAACGACATGAATTCCCATATTCTGCATTTCCTTTACTGCTTTCGGACTATCCTCTTTTATCACGTCCGCTACAGCGATCATGCCCATCCATTCATTCTCTCTGGTAAAAAACAAGGGGGTCTTTCCCTCTCCTGCCAGTTGATCTGCTCTCATAAGATACTTTTCCGGTATTTCCTTAAGAGATGCAATATATACTTTGCTGCCGCCTTCGATCCTTTGCCCATCGCAGACTGCTCTCAGTCCATTTCCCGGAAGGATTTCAAATGATTCCACTTCTTCCCTGGTTATCTTTCTTTCCTCAGCATAAACAACAATTGCCTTTGCAAGTGGATGTTCACTTTGCTGCTCAAGGGAATAGGCCAATTTTATCAATTCTTCTTCTGACGCTCCATCAGCAGGAAGAATATCCGTTACTTTTGGCTCTCCCTTTGTGATCGTTCCCGTCTTATCCAATGCTACGATCTGTGTCTTACCTGCCTTTTCTAACGAAGCCGCTGTTTTGAATAAAATGCCCTCTTTCGCACCTATTCCATTTCCAACCATAATGGCTACAGGAGTTGCCAGTCCTAGAGCACACGGGCAGCTGATGACTAGCACAGAGATTGCCCTCGCTAACGCATAACCGAACGTCTGACCGGCAATCATCCAGACAAGAAAAGTAAGTGCAGCAATACCAATTACAATCGGTACAAAAACACCTGATACACGATCGGCTGCTTTAGCGATTGGAGCCTTCGTCGCTGCAGCATCACTGACCATCTGAATGATCTGAGATAATGTGGTGTCTTCTCCAACCCGCGTTGCTTCGCAGCGAAGAAATCCGGATTGATTCACTGTAGCAGCCGACACCGCGTCTCCTGCCTGCTTATCCACCGGAATACTCTCGCCAGTAAGCGCCGCCTCATTTACTGCACTGTTTCCTTGGATTATGACACCATCTATCGGAACATTTTCCCCAGGGCGAACGACAAAAATATCGCCTTTTTGCACTTGTTCGATTGGAATTATGATCTCTTTATCCTCACGTACTACGGAAGCAGTCTTGGGTGCCAGTTTCATCAAACCCTTCAGAGCATCCGTTGTACGCCCTTTTGACTTTGCCTCTAACATCTTGCCTACCGTGATCAATGTCAGGATCGTCGCAGCAGACTCAAAATAAAACTCATGCATATATCTCATGACCGCCTGCATATCCATCCGCATCTGAGCATCCGTCATAGCAAACAGCACATAAGTACTATACCCAAAAGCTGCACTGGCACCTAAGGCAACCAACGCATCCATATTCGGTGACCGAAGCCATAAACTTTTAAATCCGCGAATAAAAAATTTCTGATTGATAACCATAATGATCCCCGTCAGCAAAAGCTGGACAAGTCCCATTGCTACATGATTTTCTGCCAGAAAAGAAGGCAGCGGCCACCCCCACATCATATGTCCCATCGATACATACATCAGTACAACGAAAAATATCAGAGAACTCCATAATCGTTTTTTCAAGACAGGGGTCTCGTGATCTGCCAAAGCTTCTTCTGCGTCCGATATACCGGTACCTGCAGCCGGCTTTTCTTCTCCCCGGGGAGATGCTTCATATCCGGCATCTTTTACCGCCTTAAGAATAGCTTCCTCAGAAGCGGTGCCTTCCACCCCCATTGTGTTAGTCAAAAGGCTTACCGAACATGAAGTTACTCCATCCACCGTATTCACTGCCTTTTCCACACGTGCGCTGCAGGCAGCACAACTCATTCCCCTGACATGATATTGCTTCATCTTTAATCTCCTTTCCTTATGTATTTCATCTGTTGACATATACTATCTCTGATTTTCATAAATTTTATGTAATCACATTACATGAAACAAAAAAAGCCGGCAAGAAAGCAACTAATCTCACCAGCTCATTTTATTCTATAACTTACAGTCTCTTGAGATACTCACCTGTTCTTGTATCAATCTGAATCCGGTCTCCCTGATTGACAAAGATAGGAACTGCTACCTGTGCACCGGTCTCTACTGTTGCAGGCTTTGTTACATTTGTTGCGGTATCACCTTTCACACCAGGCTCAGTCTCGGTAACTTCCAGTTCTGCAAACATAGGTGGCTCAATTGCAAAAATATTGCCTTTATAAGATACCATCTTAACATTGTCATTTTCTTTTACAAACTTCATGGAATCACCAACAGCTTCCTCCGTCAGAGCGATCTGCTCAAATGTCTCGTTATCCATAAAGTTATACATCTCACCATCATTATATAAATACTGCATCTCTTTCTTATCAATATGAGCCTGTGGGTATTTTTCCGTTGGGCGGAAGGTCTTCTCCACAACACCACCATCGACTACGTTCTTTAACTTCGTACGTACGAAAGCTGCTCCTTTACCAGGTTTTACATGCTGAAATTCAATAATCTGAAAAACAGTTCCGTCAATCTCCACTGTTAAACCATTTCTGAAATCTCCTGCTGATACCATAGTTTCCTCTCTTTCCGTCGCAGAATACGACAATAAATTCATACTTATCTTAATTTTATTATATTTAGAAGCATTTTTCAAGTATTTCTTTTGCAATATCACTGATCATCCTATGATCTGTGGATATCTTTACCATAGCAGCTCTCTCATAGAAAGGCTGGCGCTTTTCCATCAGATCACGGATATACGCCGTATTCATATTCCCATTGAGAAGAGGACGGTTCTCGCCTGCCTGAACCCGCTCCAGAATCGTCTCCGGCTCTGCTGTGAGAAGTACAATACTTCCCATGTTTCTCAATTTTCTTACATTTAACTCCCGAAGAGCCATCCCGCCTCCACATGAAATAATCGCAGGTTTCATTGTTCCCAGTTCATCAATCATTTCCGTTTCTAACCGGCGAAAATAACTTTCCCCTTTCTTTTCAAATATTTCCGATATCGAACAGCCCTCCTGCCTTTCAATCCACTCATCGGTGTCAATCTCCATACGATTTGACTGAACTTTCAGTTCTCTGGATATCGTTGATTTCCCAACACCCATAAAGCCGATCAATATAATATGACGGTTTCCTTTATAAATTTTGTCAAAGATTTCCCTCATTCTCTCATAGGAAACCTGTCCCGGAGCAGATATCCGGTGTGCACACCCAAAAGATACTTCGGAACCATATAATCCGCCATATAGACGTGAATCTACCCCTAATTCTCCCATTGACATAGTAATTAACGGGTAATCCGGGTATTGTTCCTTCATTGCTGCTGTCGCTTCCAGCAGGCAGTCTACATCTTCTCTGTTCTGAGGCATGCAGGCTAGCTTTGCCACATCCGCCCCTGCTGTCTTTGCCCTCTGCAATCGTTTCAGGATAGCTGCCCTGGAAGGTGTCTTTTCAAAATCATGGTAAGAGCCAATGATCTTTGTATGACCAGACTTGTACTGTGAACTCAGCCGGCGCAGCATTTCCTCATCCCGTGCCACTTCAACATCCACATAATCCGCTTTTCCCTGTTTTAATATATCTTCTATCAGAGAAAAATAATCGAACCGGGAACCATTTGGCTCTCCACCCTCCGCTTCGGTACGCAATGTAACAATCAACTCTTTTTCTCCCAGCAGCGACTTGAGTTCATCGACAACACCCGGCAGTTCTTTTTCATATCCGGCAAAAAAGTCGACACGCCACTCTACCATCTCAATTGGTAGAGATTGGTATTTTCTTGCGCATGCCGTAATCTGATCCCGAAGTATTTCTACGATAGGTACACATATCTTTGGTTTCATATAGCAAGCTCCATTTCTGACAAACTCTTTGGTGAATGTGTAATATTCTCACATCCTTTTTCCGTTATAATAACTACATCCTCGACCCGAACACCGCCGAACCCTTCAATATAAATTCCGGGCTCCACTGTGATCACCATCCCCGGCTGAATGATCTGATCTTCTCTTGGCGAAAATGTTGGTTTCTCATGAATCTCCAATCCAAGAGAATGACCAAGTGCGTGTCCAAAATAATCCCCATAACCAGCACTTTGGATCACCTCACGAGCAAGAAGATCTACTTCTCTTCCCGTCATTCCCGGCCGGATACCATCCAGTGCTGCCTGCTGTGCCTGAAGAACTGTCTGGTAAATCTGTCTCTGCCTGTCGTCTGCCGGACCGATTACAACTGTCCTTGTCATATCCGAACAGTACCCTTTATATAAGCAGCCAAAATCCATCGTGAGAAAATCACCTTTCTGCAATCTTTTGTCCGTCGGCACCGCATGGGGCATCGCAGAATGAATTCCGGATGCAGCTATTGTATCAAAGCTCGTCCCTTCTGCCCCTTCTTCTTTCATATAAAATTCGAGATACGCTGCTACCTGCTTTTCTGTCATCCCAGGCTTTATGACCGATAAGATTCTTTGAAAAGCACGATCACCGATTGCCTCTGCCTGTCGGATATATTGCTGCTCATCTGACTTCTTTACTGCACGAAGATGATCAATCTCTCCCTTCACAGGCACCAATCTGACACCATCTAATCCCGCTTTATCAAACGCTTCGCGAATCTTTTCATAAGAAGAAAATGTCAGGATCTGATCTTCAAACCCTATATTTTTTATTTTTTCTTTTTGAATCTGTTCAACAACAGGAGCATAGTACCCTTCTTTTCCCCATAAACGGACCTCACAATCCGGACACTCTTCTTTTGCTGCTATTGTATAACGGGAGTCTGTCACTACCAGATGGCACTTCTCTGAGAAGAACACATAACCTTCCCCTGTGAATCCCGCCATATAACGCATATTAGTTGCACCGTTAAAGAGCAATGCATCTATTTCAAGGGATTGAAATATTTTTTTCTGAATTTCTTTTTCCATCTGTTCTTCCTCTTTTCTTCCCGCTTCTTTAACCGATATTCTTTTAAAACAATTCGTTCTAATTTGCGCTTCAATACAATCTGTATTTCTTCTTTTTCATTAATCGGTTTTACAAGATAATTTTTTAGTCCAATTCTTTTTGCTCCAAAAATATCGGTAAATAGCTGATCACCAACAAATACCGTATTCTCCGGCCTGGTATTCATTAATTCCATTGCATAATAATATCCCTTTTTTGCAGGCTTATGGGCATTAAACACACTATGAACCCCTATTTCCTCATTGAACATATGAACTCGTTTTTTCTTATTATTGGATATCAGACAACATTCAAAACCAATCTTTTTCAACCTGGCAAAAAGCTTCTTGGCCTGCCCTGTTGCCTCTTTTCCATGCTCTACCAGAGTGTTATCAATATCAAACAAGATTCCACGAAATCCCTCTTCATATAACTTTTCATAGTCAATGGCATATGTTGATGACACTGTGGTGTCAGGGAAAAAACGTTCAAACATAACTCTGATTCCTTTCCTATCCTATTTTACCTTATTGGGCTACCGATTGTAAATGTGTAATAAATTGTTCTGCCACACGCCCGGAATATCCACCATTGCGAAGACTCCATGCATTTGCCTGCATAAGCAGCTCGTCTTTACTAAGCGTTATTTCCGGATACTTCTTTGCCAGTCCAAGAACAATTTCATCAAATGCCTTTTTCTGTGGACGACTAAAGTTAATACTCACTCCAAATCGTGCAACAAGAGACAGTTTTTCCTGCATCGTATCCGAACGATGCAGTTCATCCTGTGACATATCCGATCTGTCACTCCATGTCTCACGAATCAAATGTCTTCGGTTGGATGTAGCATAGATAAGTACATTATCCGGCCGCACTTCCATACCACCCTCAATCACTGCTTTCAGATATTTGTATTCAATTTCGAATTCTTCAAAAGATAGATCATCCATATAAATAATAAATTTATAATTCCGGTTTTTAATCTGTTCAATAATCTCTGCCAGATCCTGGAACTGATGTTTATATACTTCAATAAGTCGAAGTCCCTGATCGTAATATTGGTTAAGGATAGCTTTAATACAAGTTGATTTACCTGTTCCACTGTCACCAAATAGCAAACAATTATTCGCTTTACGGCCTTCAACAAAAGCCTCTGTATTCTCTACCAACTGTTGTTTCTGTGATTCATAGCCAATCAACTGATCCAGTGTAACATCGCTTGTATGTGTGATTGGTGATAACTGCATCTCCTCACCATGATGTACCACACGGAACGCTTTGTTTAATCCAAATTTACCTACGCCATATGTCTTGTAAAATTCCGTTACAATATCAAACATATCTTCCGCACCCTTTGCTTCACAAAGCTGCTTTGCCAAGGCACGTACTTTTTCGCTTACACTCTTATTATATGTGTTTTCAGCCTTTGCCATAGAATGATAGTGAGTAAGAATATCAAAACACTTCACGCCAAGTTTGTTTTCCAAAGAAGTAAAATCGTAATGAAATAAATGATAAAAACAATCCATATCCTGTTTTACAATCGTGTTTACCGTGCCATCCTTTGAAGCACCAACAGTTTCACAAATAATGCTGAACGGATTTTCATTGGTTGCAAGCAGATAGGCAATATAGCACTGCCACAGATTTTCATCAAAACCATAACGAGTTGCCAGATCAAGCAAACGATATATCTGATCGTAGATTGCTCTCACAAGCTGCTCCTTTGTGGCCCCCTCTTCTTGTTCCGCCTCCTGTAAAATATCACTCAGGTGCATTAAAATGCTGTCCTTTCCTAACTGACCATACATGATCAATCGTGCTGTCTGTCGATACATTGTCATCTCTCCTTTACATCACATTTTTTCTAAATCAATCAAGTGTATATTTGTCATATTTTTTGCCATAGCTGACAATTCTGACGTAAAACCTTCTTTGGAAAAGAAATAATAAAAATCTGCTTCTCTTCCTGTCTGCTCAACCTTAGATAAGAAAGCTTCAAAATCACCTATTCCCATCGGCTTGCTGTCCCATTGGCAAGTCCCTACAAGGAGTTCTCCCTCTTGCGAATCTGCAATCAGTGGAACAACACCCTCTTTTCCATACAGACTTTCAAATTTTCCAAATTTACCCGGAAGCCGATCAAATTGATTCATCAATTCCAAAAACTCATGGCAGACTTTCTCATAGGTTCTTTCCACAAGTTCATCCATTTTATTCTTAAGGAAAGTGTCATAAAACTTATCTGGCTCCATTAAACTCAGCTCTGACATATGCGGATAGATCAGTTTATACCAGAAATACAAAAAAGAATCGATAATGCCGTATAGTCCCTTTTGTACAATATCCTTTTTCTCAGGCTCATAAGAAAATATCTTTGCTGCCACATCGATCTGCATCAGGTTTTTAATATATACGGATATCTTTGCCCTGCTGAATCCAGTCCTTGTATGCAGATAATTCAACTTCGGTTTTCCCTCTGCAAGTACCGATAAAATTGTACTATAATAGGGCAGTTCACGAAGTGATGTCTTGAGGAACCTCTGCGCCTCCCTGTGTAATGGTCCCTTATGGTCTAATATGATACGAACCATATTTTTCTTCAATGCTTCTCTTGGGTTCCAATGATCCAGATAGGCAGGCACACCGCCAAATATTGCATAGATCAGAACACATTGCTCTGTTGTGCTATCCGGGAACCGGTCAACCATTTCCATAAAAGAAAATTCTTTTAACTTGATAAAAGACGTAATACGATTAGAAAGATCTCCCATGTCCTCTACCATCGTATTCTCAACCCATTGGATCGATGAACTCGCAAGAAGTATCATGCACCGCCCTGCCGGAAGCTTTTGCACATATTCTGCAAAATCCTGCAAAAACGTCTTATAACCTTTCTGCATCAGATCAAATTCATCAACAATAAAGATTACCCTCTCCTGTTCCGCTTTCAACAGGACTTCCTTCTGCTTTTCTTCAAAATACATGATCTGCTCTGTCTGCGATAATTCTCTCGCCTGATAGTAAACATACGTCTTATCCTCGATGAAACGACGGATCAAAGCAGTTTTACCAATTCCCTCTCTTCCATAAAGAATAATCATCGTGTTTTCTTTTGCCTGATATGACTGGTTTAATAAAGCCAACTCTTTTTCACGCCCAACAAACACAATCCCACTCCCTTTCATTACATCTTATCCGGTGCCTCAAAGCCCAGCATATCAATGCAAGTCTCCAGTAGTCTCTGTACAAGTGAAATCAGTTTCAGATAAGAGGCTTTTCGCTCCACATTTTCCTCAGCAAGAATCTTCGTCTCATGATAAAAATGATTAAAACTTTCTGACAGTTCAAAAATATATTGACAGATTTTGTGTGGCGCCAGCTCTGCATAAGCTGTCTCCATCATGTCCGCAAACTTAGTTAAAGTCAGATATAACTCTGTTTCGCTCTTGCTTACCGGAGCAAGTAAACCGGCTGCCTGAGACACCACACCACCCGTTGCCTCATATTTTGCAATCAGTGATTTAATGCGGACAATCGTGTATAAGATATATGGTCCGGTATTTCCCTCAAACGAGGCAAACCGCTCAATATCAAAAATATAATCTTTCGATGCCTGATTTGAAAGATCACCGTATTTCAACGCAGCCAATCCTACCTTAGCAGCTATCTCCTGTGCTTCGTTTTCCTCATAGTCACGATTCTCTCTCATTTTCTTATACACTTCTTCATTGATCTGTTCACGAAGCGCCTGCAGCCGAAGCACGCCTCCATCTCTCGTCTTAAATGGCTTTCCGTCTTTTCCATTCATGGTCCCAAATCCAATGAAGTTTAACTCTACATCAGGCCGTGTAATACCTGCTTTCTTTGCTGTACGGAATACCTGTGTAAAATGCAGGGATTGTCTTTTATCTGCAAGATAAATGATCTGATCCGGATGAAATAACTTTTCTCTCTCCACAATAGTAGCCAGATCTGTTGTTGCATAAAGCGAAGCCCCATTCGACTTAACGATCAGACAAGGAGGCAATTCCTTCTTGTCACCTTCCTGGGCAATATCAACAACAAGAGCCCCGTCACTCATGTGAGCGATGCCATCTTTCTTCATCTTCTCTACCATATCCGGTATATACGGCTGTGCATCACTTTCCTTCTTCCAAAGATCAAAGAATACATTCAAACTGTCGTAATTCTTCTTCAGATCGGCTATCGACACATCTAGTATATGCTGCCACAAGGCACGGTAGCCACGATGACCATCCTGTAATCTTGCCGTTATTTCCTGTGCAGCAAGCAGGTAATCCTCATGTTCTTTTGAATAAGCACTTGCTTTAGGATAGATCTTCTCAAGATCGCTGATCGTAAAGGGAGCCTCCTGTGGATACTCCCCTTCATAAGAATCATCAAAATAAGGCAGATCCGGCTGGCAGGTTTTCACTTCCTGAATAATAAGACCAATCTGAAGACCCCAGTCACCAAGGTGAACATCACCGATAACATGATCTCCCATAAAACGGCAAATACGCTTTACACTCTCTCCAATAATAGCCGGACGCAGGTGCCCGACATGCAGTGGCTTAGCAACATTCGCACCACCATAGTCAATGACAATCGTCTTTTGTTTATCCGGAAGAGAAACGCCAAAGCGGTCTTCCTCATTCATTTTTTCCGCTTGTGCTGCCAGACATTTTCCACTGACAGTAATATTGATAAATCCAGGATTAACTGCTTCGATCTTATCAAAAATCTCATCTTGTTCAAGCAATGCCACAACATCATTTGCAATCATAATAGGAGCTTTTTTATACTCTTTTGCAGCAGCCATCGCGCCATTACATTGGTATTGGCACAGATCAGGACGATTACTGACACAGATCATACCATATTTCTGATCATAACCTGCTTTTACAAAGCCATCGGTCACCTTTTCTTTTAACACTTCAATTATCTTTTTCATAATTTCCTCCAATCAAGCTTATGTACTCTCTATTTTAATTCTAAATTTAATTTTGTCAACTCTACAAAATAGTTTTCAAATGTTTTTCTGCAGCATAAAGGATCATTTATGACAATCCCCTCTACTCTGGTTCCCAGCAGAGAAAACGCCATTGCCATACGATGATCGTCATACGTTTCAATCTCAACCGGGTGTTCCGGTGACACAGACAATCTATCCGGATGAATCACAATTTCCTCGTCTTTTTCTTCACATTCTATCCCAACCCGCTTCAACTCTGTCACGATTGCCCGAATCCGGTCTGATTCTTGTCTGCGAATGTGCCCTACTCCGAATATCCTTGTCGTTCCTTTTGCAAAAACAGCCACACACGCAAGTGTCATTGTCTGATCAGAAAAATCACTCATATTGATGGTAATTCCGTTCAAAGCTTCCTCCGGACCATAGACAACAATACCTTCTTCCGTATCTTCTGCTCTACAGCCCATCTTCTCCAACGCGTGAATAAATTGAATATCCCCCTGGGTACTGTCAAAATGAACATGCCGCACCCTTGCCTTTCCTCCGTTGATGGCCGCCATACCGTAAAAATAACAGGCCGCCGACACATCCGGCTCAATCTGATACTCTCTTGCCAAGTAATGCTGCTTTGGCAGTATCTTATACTCATTTTCCCCACACTGCTCCATCTGTACACCAAATTCATCCATCATCTTCATTGAGATTTTCACATATGCTTTGGCATCTCGCTGTCCTGTCAGTTCAACAGTAAATCCCTGCTGGCAAAAAACGCCATTCAACAAAAGAGCGCTCAAAAACTGACTACTTTCATCTATATTTAAATACACTCGTTCACACGCCTTTTTCTCTCGTCCCAGAATAGTAAACGGGAAACAGTACGGTGTATTCTTATATTCAAATTTAACCCCAAGGCTCTCTAATGCCCTCAATAAAGGCCGCATCGGACGTGCCCTCATCTGTTCGGAAGAAGTAACATCATATCGCCCCCCTGACAGAGCAAGCATAGCTGTCAGAAATCGGGCAGCCGTTCCGGCGCTTCCCACGTAAACCTCTACATTATCTTTGGGAATTTTTGTTCCCATTCCCCTAAGGGTAACCTGCGCTTTCTCTTCTTCTACAACAACCTCATATCCAAGTGTCTGTAAAGCTCTCATAAAGACACGGGAATCATCACTAAATAAAACGCCTTTTAACACACTTTTTCCTTCCGCCAGAGCAGCCAGAAGGAGTGCCCGGTTTGTAATACTTTTCGATCCCGGTACTGTAATATCTATATCAGGAGATGTTGCAAAAGGTTTCATATGATATCGCTTCATCACAATTTCCTCTCCTCTAAAACTAAAAAACGAGGTTTCACCAGGCATAGCAAAAAAACTATCGCTTTCCCGGTAAAACCCCATAAAATTACTGATTACTTACAAAAATCTTTTACTTTCTCATAAATACTATCAGCATCCAGACCATACTTCTTAACCAGTTCAACGGCTGGTCCGGATTCACCAAATACATCATAAACACCAATCTTGCATACCGGAGTAGGAGCTTTCTCAGAAAGCACATCACATACTGCACTTCCCAATCCACCGATAACGGAATGTTCCTCTACCGTAACAACCTTACCTGTTTCTTGTGCCGATGCAACGATCAGATCCTCATCTAACGGTTTAATCGTATGAATATTAATCACTTTTGCATCAATACCATCAGCAGCCAGCTTTTCAGCAGCTTCCAGACAATTAGATACCGGAAGACCTGTTGCTACAATCGTTACGTCTTTTCCTTCACGAAGCACAACACCCTTACCAAGTTCAAATTTATAATCCGGCCTATCATTGATCACAGGCACAGCCAATCTTCCAAAACGAAGATAGCATGGTCCCTGATGCTCATAAGCAGCACGTACAGCAGCTTTCGCCTCAACATCATCAGACGGAACAATAACTGTCATTCCCGGAATCGTACGCATCAACGCTATATCTTCATTACACTGATGGGTAGCACCATCTTCTCCTACCGAGATACCGGCATGAGTAGCACCGATCTTAACATTCAACTGTGGATAGCCGATGGAATTACGAACCTGCTCAAAAGCACGTCCTGCTGCAAACATAGCAAATGAACTTGCAAATGGAACTTTACCTGTCGTAGCAAGTCCTGCTGCAATACCCATCATATTACATTCTGCTATACCGCAGTCAATATGACGTTCTGGAAAAGCCTTTTTAAAGATACCGGTTTTCGTAGCTGCAGCAAGGTCAGCATCCAGAACAACAAGGTTGTCGAACTCTACGCCAAGTTCCGCAAGCGCATTTCCATAACTCTCACGAGTTGCAATCTTCTTTACTTCTGACATAATGACTCACCTGCTTTCTCTAATTCTTCCATAGCCTGTGCATACTGCTCATCATTCGGAGCAGTTCCATGCCAGCTTGCCTGATTCTCCATAAAGGAAACACCTTTACCCTTGATCGTTTTTGCAATAATTGCTGTAGGTTTTCCCTTTGTTGCTTTGGCTTCATCAAAAGCAGCTTTCAAGGCGTCAAAATCATGTCCATCCACATTGATCACATGGAAATTAAATGCTTTAAACT
This sequence comes from uncultured Eubacterium sp., assembly GCA_934338065.1. Lineage (GTDB taxonomy): Bacteria > Bacillota > Clostridia > Lachnospirales > Lachnospiraceae > Eubacterium_F. The sequence goes on from CAKRGX010000002.1 coordinate 160,437, forward strand.
TCTCATCAATCGGATATGGTGTACAAACCTCATCTACTGCACCATCGATCTGAAGATTATTGTTATCTACAATTGCCACAAAATTATCTAACTTGCGGTGTCCGGCAAACATAGCTGCCTCCCATACCTGTCCTTCCTGAATTTCTCCATCTCCAAGAAGCGTATAAACCCGATAATCTTCCTTACTCAGTTTAGCAGAAAGCGCCATACCTACCGCAGCCGAAATGCCCTGTCCCAAAGAACCACTCGACATATCCACTCCCGGAATATGCTTCTTATCCGGATGACCTTGCAGATAAGAACCTACTTTACGAAGGGTCTTAAGATCTTCTACCGGAAAAAATCCACGGTTTGCCAAAGCAGCATAATATCCCGGTGCCGTATGTCCTTTACTCAGAACAAAACGGTCACGATCCGGCTTGTCCGGATTTTTCGGATCAATATTTAATTCTTCAAAGAAAAGATATGTAAAAATGTCTGCTGCTGAAAGAGAGCCGCCCGGATGTCCTGACTTTGCATTATATACCCCTGTCACTACACCCTTACGAACTTCAACAGCCATTTTCTGAAGCTCTGTCTTGTTCATAATGTTAATCTCCTTTTATTATACTGTTTCATGTCAGTGACAATCTTATTTACCAAAGACAGCAATATAGTCTTTCTGGAATTTATCAATACCAATGTCCGTCAATGGATGTTTTGTCATCTGCTCAATAACATTATATGGTACGGTAGCAATATCAGCCCCTGCCAATGCACAATCTGTAACATGGATCGGATTACGGATACTAGCTGCAATGATCTCAGTATCAATCTCAGGATCATTTGCAAAGATCTCAGAAATACTTTCAATCAGATCAATACCAGGCTGTGAAATATCATCCAGACGTCCGAGGAATGGAGATACATAAGCAGCACCTGCTTTTGCAGCCAGAAGTGCCTGATTAGCACTAAAGATCAAAGTCACATTACATTTGATACCTTCTGATGCAAGAACCTTTGTTGCTTTCAGTCCCTCTACTGTCATAGGAATCTTTACAACCATATTTTCATGCAATTTTGCAATTTCTCTACCTTCAGCAATCATCCCCTCTGCATCTACCGTGGTAGCTTTTACTTCTCCGCTGATCGGTCCGTCTACGATAGAAGCAATCTCCTTCAATACATCTTCCTGACTTCTGCCGCCTTCCTTTGCGATCAAAGACGGATTCGTAGTTACACCACAGATTACACCCATTTCCTCAGCTTTTTTGATGTCCTCAATTTTCGCTGTGTCAACAAAAAATTTCATTCTATTACCCTCCTAAAAAATTATATTTCATATGCTCTATTATACAACCGAAAAGCATATAATATCAACCCTTTTTTATATTCCATAAAAGCACATGCCGCCCAGCGTCAGTTTCACAACTGCCTCGACCGGACTGCCATAATGAAACAATCGTGTCACCTTACCATCTGCATCATATTCTGCAAAATTTCCCTCTGCCATATCAGTAAGAATCAAATGGTCCCGCCAGATCTGTATCGTGTTTGCAGTACTGCCTCCAACCTCTCTGACTGTAAGTGTGTTCCACTTTTTCTTCTTTGTATCCATTTTCCCATATAGCGCTGCTGCTTTTCCTTTTTTACCCACAAGCAGGGAAACTGTATCCTCTGTCACAGACGCCAGTTGCGAATCCTGCGTATCCCATGAGGCTGCTTCCTTATCCTGCAACACCTTTTTCTTATTTATTTTTTTGTTCCACTGACTCTTCTGTCCCATTACAAAAAGGATGCGTGGTCTTGTACTCGTTATGGCATCAAGGCAAATCACTCCGGAAGGATCGGATGCCGTAAGAAGCACCTGTCCGCCCTTTGGTGTAGAAAGTGATCCTGCTGATACTCCCTTGGGAAATTGATACACCACACGCTGTTTTCCCGTATTCATAGAGGCTGCCAGCAGATAGGAACGGTTTTTCTTCTTCGCAATAGCATAAACTTCATCAAATCCATCGTAGCTAAAATCGTCAAGGGAACCATATCCCGTTATTTCCACTGTCTGCAATACCCTTCCCAGTGATGAAACTCTGGCAATTTTGTTATCCGTCACCTGATACAATACACTATCTTCTGACTGATAAATCCTCTTTCCATGTGCCCCCTCTGTTTTTGTCACATTCCTGAGTACCCCCTGATTATCATATGCCAGTATCTCTTTCTTTTCATTAGGAAAAACAAAGAATAAGCCTTCCTTACTTGTATCTTTACTATATCCCTGGTCGACCGGTATCCGGATGGGAGCATCTCCTGTCGGTGCCGTATATTGATAGATTTTTTCTTCCCTTTTAGAGCCATTGGTATCCAACTGCTCAATTATGATATAATTTGTCTTTCCCGGAACCAGCCCGCTTACAACAAATTCATGCTGCGTCGCAAGATTATTTTCCCGGCCATTATTCACGTAACGAATATGATCCGGTATGGATTCATCCTCAACCGTAATCGTATATCGTATCATACACCGGTAAGACGTTGTAAAATAAAAATAAAAACTATTTTCATTCGTGCCAAATGGATTTAAAGCAATGATTGGATTTTGCAGATCCGCATCCGATCTTTTTATAAGGCGGTTCAAACGTTCTCTGTCGGCATTGGACTGCGTAACCCGATAGATCTCTTTGTTTTGAAAATTCAAAACATTTTTATTCTCCCCTGCTGTCTCAAGCACTGTCGCACTGCGTCCCATGTCATAACGGTACGCCCGGTCGACACCCAGATCTGTCTGTTCTTCCTTTATCCTATTCTGAATCTCACCACTTGGTCCCTTTTGTTGATTGGTAAGAAAATAATAGCCCCCGGCGGTCACCCCTGCCAAAACAAGAAAGGTAATCAAGATCGGCTTAATCTTCTTCATCCGTGCATCTCCTTATCTAACATCGTTTCAAAATCATTCATCGGCATTGGTCTTGCATACAAGTATCCCTGTGCGACATCACAGCGTATTCCCCGAAGGTAATCCGCCTGATCTTCCGTTTCAACACCCTCGCATACTACAGTCATATCCAGTTCCTGCGTCAATTCTACTGTCTTGCGGATAATAATCTTGCTCGTTTCTGAACTTTCAGTCTCATCAAGAAATGATTTGTCTATCTTAATAATATCAACCGGCAGATCTTTGAGCAGATTTAAGGATGAATATCCCGTTCCAAAATCATCAATAGACCAACTGATACCGATTTCTTTCAGTTCTCCCATCACTGATGCAAGTTCCTTCAGATTGTTTCTAAAAATACGCTCTGTTAATTCCAATTCAATCAAACACGGGGAAACGTCATACTTTGCCAGAACGCTTGCCACTCTGGAAACATAATCCCGGTTCTGCAGTAGAACACGCGACTGGTTGACCGAGATAGGAACACACTCTTTTTGCTGTTTTATCCTTTTTTTAATCATCCGGCATACTTCGCCTAAAATATAAAAATCAAGTTCCACAATAAATCCATTTTTTTCAAAAACCGGAATAAACTCATCCGGGTATATCATCGTACCATCATCACAAATCCATCGCACAAGAGCCTCTGCTCCTACGATCTCTCCGGAATCCAGATCAAATTTGGGCTGAAGAAAAGCCTTAAATTCCTTTTTCTCCAGTGCTTTTTTCATCTGCCGTTCGATCTTATGCGTTTTTTGCATATTCTGATATACTTCCGCATCATAATAAACAACATTTAACTGATCTGACGCCTGCGCTTTTCTCCTTGCAACACTGGCATATTCAACCATATCTTCCACAGGATCATTAAAATTCGTGACAAGATAAACTCCAATACACAATTTAAGAAAAACTTCTTCATATTGGGAACTGATCTGATTTTCAAAGTCCAACTGTAAGTGGTTAAGTACATCCCTCAGTTCGTTCTCATCACGATAACGAATAAAAAAGATAAAATGATCCGCCACACTATGGCAGCAAAACACCACATTCCGACCATTATCTATGATCATTTTTGCAAATAAGGCTAATAACTCATCTGTCTTTTGAAAACCATAAAGATTATTGATCTTTTCAAAATTTATAATCTCTGTGCAAAAAAACGCATAGGATTCTTCCTCGTCCGCTTCTGCCAGATGCTGCTTTACCAGTTTTTTAAACGCTTCTAATCTCAAAAGGCCGGTCACAACATCATAAGTTTTTCTTTCATCTTTTCTTTCTGAAATCCCACAGGAAAAATAACTTGGACTTTCTTCCAATACAGACTCCCTCGCTGAAGAAGTGTGAATGGAATTAATCACAAATTTTCCATTTTTATGCATAATGATCATCGTAAACCGCAGATTAGAATAATAAATAGTTCCTTTCATCGGTATACGCAATTCCAATTCACCTACAGCCTGATAACATTCATCGCTCAGCTTGCACACATCAACGGTTACCACCTTGATCGCGCAATCACTTGGAACTTTATACAGTTCCTGGTCCAGAAGCGCCCGGAACTCCTCTCTGCTGTTTGCCACATAATACTTTTTTGACCCTTTCCATTGGATATGTTCTCCCACGCAAGTAAGTACACCGTCCATATCCCGTCTGACATAATAAGCATAGAAATGATTCAGTGCAATCTGTTTAACCTGTTCCTTTACAAAGGCCGCTGTTTCCTCCTTCTTCTCCTTCATCATCACGTCTTTTCGCCCCCCTTTAGATCCGGTTTAACAATTACTTCCCGTTATTCTCTGTCCCACTTATCACATAAAGCATTAATCTGATCCGTAAACTTAGCGGTATCTTTATTGCTAAGTCCTTCGTTCTTTCGTATCACACTCAGTAATCGCTGTCCGGCAGTCAGCAGACGCTGGAACATGTCCCCTGCACGTTTCTTAGCTGCTGTCTTCTTCTTAACTGCAATTGGTAATGCTTCCTTCACAAATTCACCCCGGATGAGATCAAAGACCGTCCCGCTGTAAGGTGCTGATGCCTGAAAAGCATAACTTTCCAAAGTATGTACAAACTGATCACAGACGGCATCTTCACCATGTACCACAAACACTCTCTTCGGTGGCTTTTCCGTAAAACTGTTGATCCACTTGAGCAGACCATTCTTATCTGCATGTCCGCTGATGCCTGCTATTTTTGTTATCTTTGCTTTGACTTCAATCGTCTCGCCAAATAATTTAACCTCTGTTGCTCCCTCCAGTAAAGAGCGTCCCAACGTTCCCCTTGTCTGGTATCCGACAAATACGATCGTACTCTCCGGTCTCCACAGATTATGCTTCAAGTGATGCCGGATACGGCCAGCCTCACACATTCCGGATGCAGAAAGAATAACCTTCGGGTTATGATCAAAATTAATCGCCTTACTGTCATCACTGGTGATCGAAAGTTTCAGTCCCGGAAATCCGATTGGATTAATTCCTTTCTGAACGATAGCTTTCGCTTCTTCATCAAAACACTCATGTACATTTTTTCCAAAAATATTCGTTGCCTCCACGGCAAGAGGGCTATCCACATAAACCTCAAAATCAGACACTGCCGTTACTCGTTTTTCCTCTTTTATCTGGCGCAGAAAGTATAATATTTCCTGTGTCCTTCCTACCGCAAAACAAGGAATAACGACATTTCCTCCCCGTTGAAATGTATCCTGAATAATAGATGCCAGTTCTCCCACATAATCCGGCTTTTCTTCTCCATGCAACCTGTCACCATAAGTAGACTCCATAACAACATAATCCGCTTTTTTCGTATAGACCGGATCACGAAGAATAGGCTTGTTGCTATTTCCCAGATCTCCTGAAAAAACAACTGTCCGTTCTTCTCCGTCCTCTTTTGCAAACACTTCAATTGATGAAGATCCTAACAAATGCCCTACATCCGTAAACCGGATAGAAACCTCGTCACAAATAGAGATTATCTTGTCATAATCACAAGGAACCAGCAGACGAACTGCTCCCAGTGCGTCCTCCATTGTATACAAAGGTTCATACAACTGCCCACCGGAGCGCTGTGCCTTACGATTTCGCCATTCTGCCTCGAACTGCTGGATATGAGCACTGTCTCTCAACATAATCTGGCTCAATTCCGCAGTAGCCTTTGTAGCATACACCTGTCCGCGAAACCCCCTGGCATACAGCATCGGCAGCAGACCGGTATGGTCAATATGAGCATGCGTAAGCAAAATAAAATCAATCTCCGAAGCATTGACAGGAATTTCCTGATTTTCAAACATATCCTGTCCTTGTTCCATCCCTATATCCACGCAGAATTTCTTTTCCCCAGCTTCCATAAAGTGACAACTCCCCGTCACCTCATGATCGGCCCCAATAAACACAAGTTTCATGCTATCGCCTTCTTTCCCACATATATTAATAATTATAAAGGATTTTCAAACTTACGTCAATACGAGGCCAGGTAAAATGTTAGGATTGAATCTCTCTATTTTTTTTGCTATACTATATTTTAATAAACAGCGATTATATGAACAGAAGTCGACGTAAAGCGCCTTTGGAATGGAGGTTATCATGAAAGAAAAAAGAATTGTTGTTGCTCTTGGAAGAAACGCCTTTGGAGAAACGTTCCCTGAGCAGAAAAAAAATGTTAAAAAAGCTGCTGAATCCATAGCAGATCTTGTCGAACAAAAATATCAGATTGTCATTACTCATAGTAATGGGCCACAAGTTGGTATGATTCAGACGGCTATGACAGAGTTTGCACGATTAGACGAGCGTTATACCGTTGCACCAATGTCACTCTGCGGGGCGATGAGTCAGGGATATATCGGTTATGATCTGCAAAATGCTATCCGAAGTGAATTATTAGACCGTGGTATTTTCAAACCGGTGTCAACAGTAATCACGCAGGTCCGGGTAGATCCATTTGACAAGGCTTTTCATCATCCGACAAAAGTAATTGGTCGTACCATGACCCGTGAAGAGGCAGATAAAGAGGAGGAAAAAGGAAACTTTGTAGTACCGGAAGGTGACGGTTACAGACGTATCATTGCTTCCCCTCATCCAATCGATATCTATGAGATTGATGCGATTACTGCGCTGCTTGATGCAGGTCAGATCGTGATTGCCGCCGGAGGCGGTGGCATCCCGGTTATGGAACAGGGGACCAAACTAAAGGGTGCCAGTGCCGTAATCGAAAAGGACTATACTGCCGCAAAACTGGCTGATATGATTGATGCTTCACATCTGCTTATCCTTACCTCAAAAGAGCAGTTAACTACCGATGATACAAAGGAAGCCATTGGAAATATCTCGGTAAACGATGCCGTAGGACTTATTGATAAGGGACATTTTGACGCAATAACATCTTTACCAAAGATAGAAGCGGGAGTCTCTTTTGTTTCCGCCGGTGAGGGACGTACTGCCATCATCACAAAACTTGAAAATGCTTATCAGGGTATGAAAGAACGAATGGGGACAATTATTAAATAATATTTATCATAAAAAATAACAAATCAAGCCAAAAAAGAAGCTCTCACAAGCTTCTTTTTTGTGTTTACAATTTCCTGTTGTTTTCAAAAATCCTGCTTCATTTTGCGCCCCCTGCTATTGTTTTAATATTCAAAATGCTGATAATCTTTGCTATCTGTCCATTCACCACCCCAGGAAAATCCATTTTTCTTGAATATCCTGTATACCATATCTTTTTTGTGAATCATCTTATCGGCATGCTCCCCTGTACAATGTTTCGGATCGCGTTCCAAATATTCTTCTGAATTTTTTGGAAAATATCCGTCTTTTCTGACATACGGATTGACACGAGGATTGATATCGATGGCCAAACCAAGCGCATGTTTTGATAAACAATTGGTCCCTTCTATCATACGATAGTTAAAAGCAGAAGAATTATTCGCTTCCATTGAAAGTTCGTCACTGCCCTCATAATCATCTACCAGGCGTACACTCTCGATCGGATATTCCCACTTATATAACTGATAAAATACTTTCATTACCGGATAAGCAATCCTCTGATTGACAATCAACTCTCCCTCCTGCACCATTCCATGAAAATCATAATGCAGAATACGTATATACCGGAGATCATCAAGCGAAATGTCAGGATTTTCCCGGTAGGAAACCCCCATGATCTTTTCTTTGATATAATCCGGAAGCACGGCACTGTTAAAACCCTCCTTATACACTTTATAGGTTCCTACATATCGTCTTCCTCTAAGCATCTGGTATAAATATAAAATTGTAAATACCAGCACGGCTGCCTCATAAAATTTTCTCACCGATGTAACACCGGCAAATGTCAGAAGGAAGATAAACATGCGTGAAAACACAGTAATCCACCAGCAAAACTGCATGCGCCGGTTAGTTGATACATTTGCCATATCATCCGATACCGCAACTGTCATATAGATCACTTTATACTCCATCCAGATTTCGAACAAAAAAGCAAAGAAGAAAACGATCAACGTTGCTATTATAAGCGCTGCGCTATTAATAAAGAAAGGCATTACCCGGAGAGCGGTAGAAAGGCATCCGCTTATCACTGCCAGAAAGACGCCGCTTATAAATTGTTTATTATGCTTTAACAGCATGAAACAACCAACAACAATACATAAGCATCCTATTACATCCGGGAATATGTCCAGTTGAAATTGTCCGCCAAGAATATTCTGTGTCACATACTCCTGAATCTTTCCCTGTATCGTAATCCCGCCAACCGGTCCCTTAGGAACAACAAACGCAGGATAAACAATGCCGGGAGCAAGATAAAAATCCACTCCGGTAAAGAAAAGCCCGATTGCTATCAAGACAATTGCCATATGGTTTCCTCCTTATCAATGGATCAATTTTGTTTCCTTACAATCTTATATTCATCATCTGTCTGATAAAACGGACAGGACTCATATGAGGAACTCAAAAAACGCGCCATCTCATCTTCATCAAGATTGACTTCACATTCTGCATATCCGTCATCATCATATACGTAAAATGCACAGAACTCGCAGTTCGTTATCATATAGCACCCCCGAGCATTCCCTGATTGTATAATCCACTCAGATCAACGCCCCATTTGGAAAGTATTGTAAAGAGAGACATCACTGCCTCCTGACCATACTTCTGGCTGAAAGACTGAGTCAACTCCTGATTGATCGGCACTTCCTCGCCTTTCAATGGCAGTACTTCGCTATCTAACACACCCTCTGTCACATCTGCCGAAAGTGAATATTCCATCTTCTCGCCATCTGCCTCCTGTACTATATGCATACGGTCATACTGCATAGTAACACATTTACCCTTTTCAAGGTTCTTTACACTTCCCTCTGCTGTCATATTCATCCTAATGCCATCCTGTTCCTGATCTATCTTGACATTCAGTTTATTGGTTGCCTTTTCCAGTTCAGTAACTGTCTTCATATTCAGCAGTGTGCTGCCTTCTGCATCTGTAACATGATAAGCAGCTGTTTCCTTGCAGCTATCACCAGAAGTACCGGTATACTGCATCTGTGCTTTTACAGCAGTCTTACCCTTCTGCGCCACGGAAACAGTAAAGTTTTTATGGAATTCACCACTTTCTTCCGAAAAACTGATATCACAACAAATCTCCGATTCATTCTTTCCCTTGATGACAGCCTTTAAACCAGTAAGTTCATCTCCTTCACCCAAAACGTCAAAAGAAAAATTTTCTGCACCGGATGACAGATCAGAAGCTGCTTCTTTCACCGCCTTTGCAATCGTTCCCTTTTGTACTTTACAGAGATTTTCCACTGTATCAAGAACAGCTTGCTCTCCCTCCGCAAATCCTGACAAACTGTTAAAGAACTGCTGGATAACTTCTTTGGAAACAGTCAGACGATAGCCTTTATCTATCTTCTCACATGTGATTCCATCGTATACCGTCTCTCCCTGCTCATCAATGAATTTGCTAAGATCATCTTTTAATTGGGAAAACTGTTTGGCAGCCTCCTGCATTTTCTGAGAATTATCTTTCTTGCTGTCCTCGTCTGCCCCCAGAGTAAATACTTTATTCGCTATAAGCTCCGGAACCGCTATAGCAGCTTTCTGATCTTCCAAAGAAGCATATGCTTGTAAAGATATATTATTATCATCAACACCAGTGCTCAGATTCATACGTCCCTTTTTATTTTTCATATCCAGTTGAAATCCGATATCAATCTGAAGCTTGCTCAATACAGCAGCAACTTCTTTTTCCAGTCCTGCATCCATCTTAAGGTTATATATCTTTACCGATGTATCCACACCATTATCCAGCATGGCCTTTACCATATCCGATGTACCAAAATATTCTCCTGTCGATGTTTCGCAAATCTTGTCCGGTGTCTGCTTTAACAATTCAAACGCTTTTGTTTTGTTCGATTGAAACACCCCTAAAGCAGCCATAGCACCAAACGATATTCCCACAATGGCGGCGACAATGGCAATCACCAGCACAACCAATTTCTTGTTCTTTTTCTTTTCCATATTAATCCTCCTAATTTTATGTCAAAATGAGACAAAAAACATCATAACATATTTTTATGTGAATGTAAAATATTCGATTGTTTTATTTTCTTAACAACCAGATATGAAACAATTCCAAGAACAATCCCGATCAGCATACCAGCCAGAATATCGGTTGGGTAATGCACATAAAAATATAATCTCGTTGCCGACATAAAAACAGCAACGACCAATGCCGCCACTCCCATACGGCGGTTCCACAAGACAATTGCCATAGCTGAAGCAAAAGAAGACATCGCATGACCGGATGGAAAAGAATAATCCGTTGGATTTGCTATCAGCAAAGGTATCTCCGGGTGTCTCCAGCAGGGACGCGGTCTTGCAACCAACGGCTTTAGTGTTATATTTCCTACGATCAAACAGAGAACAAGGGCTGCCAGTACAGTCACTCCTATCATCCGGGTCTTCTTTTTAATCACAAGGAAAAGTCCGATTGCGATCCAAAGGATCCCTCCTTCCCCAAGAAGTGTCAAAACTTTAAAAATTACTGTTATTATGTCATTATGTATCCATTGAAACCAATTTAAAATTGTTTCGTCAAAACAGGCAGTCATTCCTTCTCCCTTCCATCTATTTTTTCTTCTTGACTTTAATGAGACAATACCTCTTCAACGATCCATAAGAGGCATAAATCTTTACTTTTCCTTTTTTTCTTGCCTTAACAAGCCCAGTCTTAGTAACCGTTGCAATCTTCTTGTTAGAAGATCGCCATTTCAGCTTTCCTGCAAGACGGCCTATAGAAATCGAGGCACGAAGACGATATTTCTTTCCTGCTTTCAGTGTCTTCCTGCTTTTACTCATATAGATCTTTCCTATTGATTCAAAATAATGCTTTAACTCTTTTGACGCACTGGCACGATACAGATCACTGTAAGAAAAAAGAACATAACCTTCCGTATTTCCAGTGCTTATCTCCGTTATCTGACGGGCAATGTTGCGTGAGGATTTCTGCCATCCCGGATCCTCAGTCAGTTTATACCCGGTTTTATACAAAGCCAGCCCCACATACATGGGAATATCGATCGAATTGATTTTCCTCCACGCCGACAACCTTGTTGTAAACAGCTTTGTTTTTTTACCTGCCAGAAGATAATGATCTGACCAGTATATCTGTGGCACAATGTAATCAATATAGCCCCGGCAGGATAGCCATGTCTTTACATCTGCCCCGATTCTTTCACAGTAATTGATGTCTCCGGCAGGACTAATACCAAAAAGAAGCCTCTTATTTTTCTGCTTAACAGCATGATAAACAGATTGAACCATCCCATTCACATTTTTCATACGCGTAGCTTTATCCACTTTTTTATATTTTTTTTCATTGGTAGGATAAAAATAATCATCAAAATGAATTCCATCTACCGGATAATGTTCGATGATTTCTTTCACCTGACGCACAATACGATCTGTCGTAGAGTTCTGTCCCGGATCAAGTACTTTTTTTGCTGTGACACGATAAGGATTCATCCATGCATGAAACTTCAGACCATGCTTGTGTGCCGAAGAAACTAATATACTCAGCGGATTATAGGACAGTGCGGAGCCGGAACCCGATATATATCTGCTCCATCCCACAACAGAAGACGGATAAATAGCATCATCATACGCACGCACATGAAAATATACTGTATTACATCCATTTGCTTTAATATTAGCAAAAATCCGGTCTGCATTTGCTCGAAATACACCTTCAGGCTTATCCTTTAAACCAAACTTCTCAAACTCAAAACAGGAAACCCAGACACCTCTCACCCCTAATGACCCTGCCTGTACTTGTTTTTCCTGACTCATTCCACTCATACATAACAGAGTAAAAACTGTCATCATCCATATAAAACGCTTCACTCCTGTTCTCCTTCCTGCAAACAATATCGTCTGCTCTTTTATAACAATCCGGTGCTAAAATAACGTTCCATTCGGTCTGCCAGAATCGTTGCGATGCGAATGTCTTTTCCATACTTCTTCGTTATCTCTCTGGCTGCCCACACATTTGCCCCTGAAGAAGTTCCACACAAAAGCCCCTGGACTCTGGCCAATTCTCTCGTCATCGCAATCGCATCTTCATCCGTTACTTCGACTACATCATCGATCAGTGCCGTATCCAGAACTGCCGGAATAAATCCATCACCAATCCCCTGTATACTGTGAAGTCCCGGTTCATGTCCAAGTAATGCGGATACATTCTTCGGCTCAACAGCTACTACTTTCAGATCCGGATTTTTCTCTTTAAGATACTTTCCTATCCCCTGCAGCGTTCCGCCACTGCCCAGCCCGGAAACAAAAACATCAACCTTTTTATCCATCTGTTCATATAACTCAACTGCAGTAGTACAGTAGTGTATATCCGGATTATCCGGATTTTCAAACTGCTGAGGTAAAAAACAGTTGCCGATTTCTTTTACCAGTTGTTCTGCCTTTTTTACTGAACCTCCAATACTCAGTTCCGGTGGAGTCAGAACAAGTTCCGCTCCCAGAGAGTGAATGATCTTCTTACGCTCCTCACTCATGTTTTCAGGCATTACAATAATAACCCGGTATCCTTTACGTACACCAACAAACGCCAGACCAATGCCAGTATTACCGCTTGTCGGCTCTACAATTGTCATCCCCGGACGCAGTGTTCCTTTTTTTTCGGCCTGTTCTATCATATTTTTTGCCACACGGTCTTTAATGCTTCCTCCCGGATTAAGAAATTCCGCTTTGGCAAATAAATGAAGCCCTGTTGTTCCTTCCAGATTGATCAGGGGTGTGTCCCCGATCAGATCAATAACATTATCATAAACCATTTTTACCATATCCTTTCCCTTATTATTTGAACTCTGTTATGCCCACTGAGCATCATATAGTTTCTTATAGAATCCACCTTTTTCCAATAATTCTTTGTGGTTACCCTGCTCTACGATCTTACCAGCTCTCATGACAAGTATAACATCTGCTTCCTGGATTGTAGATAACCGGTGTGCCACGATAAAACTGGTTCGCCCCTGCATCATCTTATGAAAGGCGCGTTGAATCTTTATCTCGGTACGTGTATCAATAGAAGATGTCGCCTCATCGAGAATCAGCATAGGCGGCAGACACAGCATAACACGGGTAATACATAGCAGTTGCTTCTGTCCGGCTGACAGATTTCCTCCATCTTCTCCTATGATTGTATCATATCCTTGTGGCAATCGTTTGATAAAACTGTGTGCATGACTAGCTTTTGCAGCCTCAATAATTTCTTCCATGTCTGCATCCGGGCGCCCCATTGCTATATTATCTCGGACCGTTCCCTTTTTCAACCATGTTTCCTGCAAAACCATTCCATAATTTTCCCGAAGTGAGTTACGTGTAATCTCACGGATATCATGGCCACTCACACATATCTTTCCTTTTTTCACATCATAGAAACGCATTAACAGGTTGATCAATGTCGTTTTGCCACATCCGGTCGGTCCAACAACCGCCACACGCTGTCCCGGCTGAACTTTCAGATTAAAATGCTCGATCAGCGACTGATCCGGCTCATAAGAAAAGTAGACATCTTCTATCTCCACCGTTCCATCCGCTTTCTTTAATTCCACAGCAGTGTCTGCATCCGGTTCTTCCACCGGCTGTTCGATCAATTCCAGAACACGCCCGGCACAGGCAACAGCATTCTGCAATTCAGTCACCACTCCTGATATTTCATTAAACGGTTTCGTATATTGGTTAGCATATGTCAGAAAACACGAAAGCTGTCCAACCGAAATTCCTCCTTTTACGGCATAAAAAGCACCAAAAACACCTACACTTGCGTATACCAGACTATTGATAAAACGAGTCGATGGGTTTGTTATAGAAGAGAAAAAGATACCTTTTAATGAGCAGTCACGCAGCCGCTCATTGATCTCGTCAAACTGTTCCTGTGTTTCTTCTTCTCGCCCAAACGCCTGCACAACTTTCTGATTACCAAGCATCTCTTCGATCAAAGCGGTCTGCTCTCCTCTTGTCTCAGACTGTAAGCGGAACATCTGATAAGTCCTTTTGGCAATAAAACTTGCCACAAATAAAGAAAGCGGTGTGATTACAACAACAATAAGTGCGATCGGTACATTTACGGAAAGCATAAATCCTAATGTTCCCAGTATAGTAATAATACCGGTGAATAACTGGGTAAATCCCATAAGCAGACCATCGGCAAATTGATCCGCATCAGCAATAACCCGGCTCACTATCTCACCATAAGGATGACTGTCAATATAGCTGAGAGGGAGACGTTCAATCCGTTGAAATGCATCATTACGAATGTCACGGACAACACAATAGGTAATTTTATTATTACACACATTCATGATCCACTGTGCTGCAACCGTAAACCCGATTGCTAAAGCAATTTTTTTGCATATAGTAAAAACAGCATCAAAGTCAACCTGTCCTTTCCCGACAATGTTATCAATCGCATATCCGGTCAGAATAGGAATGTACAACGTAAGAGCTACTGTCACCATGGCTAACACTAGAGACAAAATAAGATAAAGCCAGTATCGCTTAATATATCGTAAAACCTTACGGATCGTTTCTTTCTGTGACATTTAGCGAGTCCCCTTTCCATATTGAGATTCATAGATCTCCTTGTATACTTCACAGTTGTCGATTAACTGTTCATGCGTTCCCATTCCCACGATCAATCCATCATCCAGCACAACGATCTTATCTGCCCCACGGACGGATGCCGCACGCTGAGAAACGATAAATAACGTCATATCCGATAATTCTGTCCGGATTGACTGACGCAGTCTAGCATCTGTCGCATAATCAAGAGCGGATGCACTATCATCCAGAATAAGGATCTCCGGTCTTCCCACAAGTGCCCTTGCAATCGCCAGACGCTGCCGCTGTCCGCCGGAGAAATTCCTTCCCTCCTGTTCAACCAGTTCATCAAGACCATTCTTCTTACCTTTTACAACCTCTTCTGCCTGTGCAATTCTCAGTGCCTGCCACATTTCATCTTCTGTAGCATCTTTCTTTCCCCAAAGCAGATTACTGCGTATCGTTCCATGAAACAATACCGACTTCTGCAGAACAATTCCTATCTTTTTTCGCAGTTTCTTCAGATCCCATTGCTGAACAGGCACACCATCAATCTTCAGGATTCCCTCGGTTATGTCATAAAATCTTGGCAAAAGATGTACCAGTGATGTTTTACCGGAACCTGTACCGCCAATAATACCAATCGTCTCTCCACGTTTCACCGTCAGATTAATTCCCGACAGAGAGTTTTCTGATACCCCCGGATAAGCAAGCGCCACCTGGGAAAATTCCACGACTGTCCCAGTCTCTGTTAATGCCTCTTCCGGTTCCGAAACCTCTGCCAGCCCGGGCTGGCGTTCAAATATCTCCTGAATACGGTTACCACATGCAACCGCTTTATTTACATTTACGATCAGATTGGCCAGTTTTACAAGTTCCACCAGTATCTGTGACATATAATTCACCAGGGCAACCAATTCTCCCTGTGTAATCCATCCTCCATCTACATGGACCGCACCAATCCAAAGAAGGAAGATAACCGACCCATTTATAATAATATACGTAATTGGATTCATAAGTGCCGCGATTCGTCCAACCGACATCTGTACACGATTGAGTTGTTTGTTCTCATCACGAAAACTCTCCCGTTCCTCCTGCTGCTTATTAAACGCCCGTAAGACTCTGGCTCCTGTCAGATTTTCTCTTGTTCTCCCCAACAGTTGGTCCAGACATGCCTGAACTTTTTTATACAGAGGTATACTTAACAACATAACACCAAATACAACTATTGATAACAATGGGATTGCTATTACAAAAACTAACGCTGCTTTTACATCAATGGTAAATGCCATGATCATCGCACCAAATACGATAATCGGAGATCGCAAAAACAATCGTAAAACAAGATTCACACCGGCCTGTACCTGATTCACATCACTTGTCATCCGGGTAATCATCGTCGATGTTCCGATTTCATCTATATCTCCAAACGACAGTTTCTGCATATGCGCAAACAACTCAGACTTTAATTTGGCAGAAAAGCCAACAGCGGCTTTTGCAGCAAAAAACTGGGCCGTCAGAGCAGCCGATAACCCTATCATAGCAAGCAGAACCAGTACACCACCCATCTTTCCAATATATGCATAATCTTTATTCAGGATACCCCGGTCAATAATAGCTGCCATGACAAGCGGTACAAATAATTCAAACATAGCCTCTAAAAGCTTAAAAAGAGGTGCTAATATCGATTCTTTCCGATAATCTTTTAAAAAACGCAATAATTTCTTCATGTTTTCCTCCCTCGATTATTATACTACACCAGCCCCGCCACTCTGCATTTCCAATTGGGCTTTTACCAGACGGTAATACATCCCTTTCTTCGCCAGAAGTTCTTTGTGCGAGCCAATCTCCGCAATCCGGTGGCCATCAATAACAATCAGCCGGTCAGCATTCTGAAGTGTAGACAGACGGTGTGCAATCGCAAATGTCGTACATCCATCTGTTAACCGGTCCAATGCCTGTTGTATCATAAACTCACTCTCTGTATCAAGGCTTGCCGTCGCCTCATCCAGGATCAGAAGATGTGGTTTATTTAAGATTGCTCTGGCAATCGCAATACGCTGTCGTTCTCCACCGGATAGGCTATATCCTTTCTCTCCCACGTACGTATTATACCCATCCGGGGTCTTTGATATGAACTCATGCGCATTTGCCATCTTAGCGGCCAGAATAACCTCTTCCAGGGTCGCATCAGGTCTTGAAAAACGGATGTTATTCAAGATCGTACCGGTAAATAAAAAGGTCTCCTGCAGCACAACTCCAATCTGCCTGTGAAAACGCTCCGAGCGTATCTCTTTGATGTCATGGCCATCAATAAGGAGCTGCCCGTCATCCACCTCGTAAAGGCGCATAATCAGATTGATCAATGTAGATTTCCCCGTTCCCGATGCCCCCACAATGCCAATCATCTCACCCTTGTTTATCGTCAGATTCACATCCTCCAAAACCGGCTGGTAAGATTTATATCCAAAAGTAGCATGTCGAAATTCTATCTCACCCTGCAGTTCCAGATCTACCGGGTTGTCGACATCCTCAATAAATGGTTCCTGCGCCATGACATCATTAATGCGTTCCAGACTGCTGATCAGATTGATCAGTTCTCTCGGCATATTGGTCATCCAGTTAAGGTACATATACAATAGTTGTGTATAGGTAATAAACTGGAGAAGTTCTCCCGTTGTCATTGTTCCACCGAACACATCAAGACCTCCAATATATATCACAAGAAAAACACCAGCTCCCATCAGCAGACTGATCATAGGGAAAAAAGCAGCCCAAAAAACTTCATTTCTCGTCTGCACCCGGCAGTATTCTTCTGAAAGTTCATCGAACTTCTTTCTCTCCGCTTCTTCTTTGCCATATGACTTCACAACACGCATGCCGGAAATCACATCCTGAAGATTACTATTAACATCATCGCTCTTTTTCATCTGTAAGTGAAAACGCCGATGAATATTTTTTCGAAAACCATAGGTAACAAATACAGCGATTGGAATAAAGATAAAAGTAAGCAGAGCCAGCTTTACATTGAGTGCCAGCATAAATATAATATCGCAGGCAAAAATAAAACATACCGTAAACATATTACAGAATGTGCGTTCCATAAATTCGCGTATTTTCCCTGTATCATATACAATCCGGTTCATCAATTCACCCGGACGCCGGTCATTGATAAACCCCAGTGAAAGGACCTGTATTTTTGCAAAAAGCTGTTCCCGCAGATCCTTGGCGATCGTTGCCCCTAACACCGTACAATAATAACTTTTTAATATATTAATGATTACAATTCCAACACTTAAAGCAAACATAATGCCCAAACAGATAAACGCAACTCCCATACCACCTTTTCCCTTTGTCAATACATCATCAACCAGATGTTTCTGTATCTCCGGATTTAACAAAGTCACTACTGCAGCCAGGATCATTAATGCAATAATGCCATAAAACCGTTTGTGATAGGGCTTTGCCATTCTTAAGAAGGTACGCCAGAATCCACCTTCCTTTGAGCAATGTGGGCAGTATTTTGTCCCTGGAATTGCTCTGCCACAAACGGGACAGATCTTTTCATACTCGGAACTAACTACTTCCTCATCTCTCCCGGAAGCCAGAATGTGAATTCCTCTGGCAATATAGGCATAACGTGACAAATGCCTGGCAGAATAATGTACCACATGCTGCATAACTCCTTCATATTCGATTACCAGAAGTCCACCGCCTATTTTTGCCTCTGCCTTTACATGCCGGCACTTAGCAACATCATATGTTTTTATCAACTGTCCCTCATAAAACAAAAGCAGCCGTTTGGTTGTTACGACAAAATAAGAGTTTGATAACCAGTTTCCTTCCTCCGTAATATCATACGGAACAGCATAATATATCTTTTCTTTTTCTTCCAGACCGATCTGCTGTTCAATCGTTTCCGGCAAATCATATTTCAATATCATAATTCGTACTCCTCTTATAAGAACAAATCCAACTTGCGCTGCTCTTTTGATGTCAACGCAAACACATCCCGGATCTCAAAACGGTTTTCATCAAGATCAGTAATAAGCAGCCGGCTGTCGGACAACCGTACAACTGCATTTCCTCCCATATTGATTGTAAAACGACATTCGCCCCGATCGGTAAGAACATGAAAATAGGCATATCCATATTCATCTTTAATATCTATAATTTTCTCAATCACCGGAGTAAAATAATGAAGATTCAGTTGTTCATCCAGCATCTTCCGGGTATCCTTATCTACCTCTTTCATACTGGCAATAACACCGATTTCTTTAGAGCGCTCCTCCACGGTACGGAGGGAGATAAAACGATCCGGATCCGTAAAAGGAAATAGCCGGATTACCTGTATCCTCTCCCATACTCTGCCATCATATTCCAAACGTACAAAGCCTCCCTCTGTCCGGGAAAATTTTGCATTATCTTTTGTTATATAACGAAGCGATGTCATTTCATCAACTTCCTGAGACATCTGCTGAATCGTACTATGATCACTCATTCTCAAGTCCTCCTTTTAAAGCCAGAGACTTCGTCTGCAGCTCCATTAGTTTATAATAAATACCTTTTCTGGATTCCAGTTCCGGTTGTGTTCCTTCTTCCACAATTCTTCCACCATCAATAACAACCAGACGATCTGCGTCACGCAGCGTAGAAAGACGATGCGCGATCGATAACGTTGTTCTTCCTTTGACCAGATATTGTAATGACTGTTGTATTGCTTTTTCTGTCTCCGTATCAACACTGGCTGTTGCTTCATCCAGTATCAGAATCTTAGGATCTGCCAGTATCGCTCTTGCTATTGAAATGCGCTGCTTTTCGCCACCGGACAGATCCTTTCCTGATGCACCGATCACGGTGTCATAACCATCCGGCATATTAGAGATAAATTCATGCGCACTTGCGAGAATAGCCGCCCGTATAATGTCCTCCCTCGTTGCATCAGGATTGGCATAAGCAATGTTATCCGCTACCGTCCCCATAAAAATGTAGGTATCCTGAGACACCATTGCCACATTACGGCGCAGATCGTAGAAAGCAAGTTTGCGAACGTCAATACCATCGATTGATATCGTGCCCTCATCTGCATCATACAAACGGGAGATCAAATTAACCAGCGTAGTTTTACCGGCACCGGATCGTCCTACAATTCCTAATACTTCTCCTGCTTTCACATGAAGAGAAATATCCTTTAATACCGGATTATTCACATCATAACCAAACGTCACATGATCCAGGCAAATATCCCCTTTGGGTTCCTTAAGTGCAATCGGATCTTCTGCTTCCTGAATATCCGGAATGGCGTCCATGATCTCAAACATTCTCTGCGCCGAGTTAATGCTGTCCGACCACAAATGAAACACGCGTGAAAAAAAGTTCATTGGTCCATTCAATTGCCCCACGTACCCGACAAAAGTTATCAGTACACCAAGTTCCACACTTCCGGTTGTCATAAGGAGAAAAACACCCAGTATCCACACCCAGATATTAGATATTTCCTGTACAAGATTATACAATATGGTAAACCGGTTATTATATTTAACAATTCGGATCTCTGCATCACGCAGACGCTCGTTCGGAGTGGTAAACCGTTCATTCTCCGGCTGCTGCTGTCCAAATGCTTTGACAACCCGCGCACCAGTCAGATTATCGTTTACTTTGCTGTTCACACTCCTCTCAGCACGATGACGTCTTCCAAATAAACTCCATAATTTCGGTTTTAATTTCACACTCATAATAACTAATAACGGAAGCAGGATGCAGGCAGCCAATGCCAGTTTCCAATTCAGGCGGAACATAACGGTAAACGAGGCAATGATGGTAAAGCCATGAACAAATATGTACGGAAATCCATCCAGAAAAAAGTTCGTTACATGCTCTGCATCACTCAGCACACGCGTCATCAGGCTTCCTGTCTGTTTGCTTGTAAAAAAACCAATCGACAAACGCCCCAGAGAAGCAAAGACATCCTGTTTCATATCACGAATTGTCGAAGCAACGATACGTGCCATGAACGTTCCCTGCAGAATGGCTACCGCCTGCTGTACCAGCTTCGACAACAGCATAACTATAACAAGCAGTAACAGAGCAAGACTGTACCGCCCAGCCAGACCAAAACGCTCATAAAACACCGGATCTTTTGCCAATACCTGATCATACAATACCGTACCGCTTAAATACGGCCAGATCAGATTGAGTGCAGCGGCTGCAAAGTAACACAAAAAGAGTACGATAAACTGACACCGGTAACGCCAAAAGTACTTTATCGTCCGAAAAAATATCGAGCGTTTATTCATGCACTTCGGACATATCTTTCTTTTTGGATCCGGATACATCGTCCCACACTTAGGACAATACTCCGCTTTTTCATCCTGAATATCCGCAGATGATTCTACCTCCTCTGCTTCATCCGGATATTTTTTGATCTGATTGTAACTTTTTCGAAACAAATTCATCTGCTCTAAATAAAGATTTGTCAATGCTGCCAACCTCTCTGAGCTGCCCTTGTGTTCAACGGTAACAAGGTTAGTAGCAATCTGGCGTTCCACCCGCATATG
Source organism: uncultured Eubacterium sp. (assembly GCA_934338065.1). Lineage (GTDB taxonomy): Bacteria > Bacillota > Clostridia > Lachnospirales > Lachnospiraceae > Eubacterium_F. The sequence goes on from CAKRGX010000002.1 coordinate 182,006, forward strand.
AGCAGTATCTTCTAATGGCAGCAACCGGAATGCATACTCCAATGTATCCTCGCTATATATCATATCCTGCGTCTTGGTTCCACGAAAATATCTGGTCTGGCTTCCTATCGACTCACTGGTAACTACTCCCAGTTCCTTTGCCGTCAAAAACAAATATCCACTTATATATTCACTATCAAAGGATAAGTCCGTCGGACACACATCCAGAATATCATCTTTTTTGATGCCGTACCCCTGCAGCATCGTCATAACTCTGTCTGGTAACTGATTTTTCTTCACTTTCAGTTTCCCCTTTCCTTTTCTTAATCCAATATCTTTTCATTATAACCAAAATATATGCTGTTGTCTATTTATAACGAAAAAAAATCTCATAAATGACAGGTGTCTGTCATTTATGAGATATAAAAACTATCGTTTAACTTTCCAATGTACTAGGCCAGTACTTCCTGACGATGGATCATATCACGGATTGCCCCGTACAATTCCTTCTTTAACTCTTCCAAAGTAACCGGCTCCCCCATCAATATAACACTATGACAGGTGGAATTAACCAGTTCAACGATCATATACAACATTAACTCCGGATTTCGAAAATGTCTGCCCGATTCTTCGAGCAAAGCCTGATAGCCATCATAGAAACTATAGCCATCACTTTCCTCTTCCGAACTCAGAGCACTTCGGAAAACACCCCAGCTCAGGTTTTTGGCAATAAACCGTAACAACAATTTATTTTCATCCAGACGATTTATGATCGAATCTGCCAAAAAGATTACTTTATCCTCTAACGTCATAAGATTTTGCTGATTCATCTCTTTTGTTGCAGCTACAAATAACTCCTTCGCTTTTGCTGCGATCAGCTTGTCACGAATATCAAACTTATCCTTGAAGTACAGATAGAAGGTTCCTTTTGCCATATGAGCTTCTTTCGCTATATCGGAAATAGAAGTATCATTAATTCCCTTTTCTGTAAATAAGGCAAACGCCGCCACAAGAAGAGAATCTCTCTTTTGTTTTTTCTTTTCCAACAATTTGCCCATATTCACAACCACCTTTCGTTATGATCAATCATCTTTCTCGATGCCTTCTGTCTCAATGACAAATTTAACTTCGCCATCCATTCCGGCTGCTGCACCACTAAAACTCTTATAATCTTTGCCTACCTGACAAACTGCCTTAACACGATCCAGCAATCCTTTCACATTGTCTTCGTAAGCATCATTTAGCTTCGTAACACCCTTGTCATTGAACTTCTTGACACCTTTTGACAAAGTCTTACTTCCATCTTTCAGTTTATCACTTGCCGTATCCAGTTTATCAACACCGCTCACAAGCTTATTTGTTGCCTTCTTAAGAGATTTACCGCCTTTATCTAACTTCTTTACCCCCTGATTAACGGTAGCTACACTCTTCTTCATCTTCTTGCTTGCTTTAACCAGCTTACCGGATGAAGTTTTTAAGGTTGCATTATTTTTTACCAGTTTAACGCCGCCTTCATTCAATGTTTTCGCTCCTTGAACCAGTTCCGGTACACTGCTGTTTAATTTTGTCGAAGCTCCCGTCAGTTCTGAAGATTTAGCAGACAACTGACTCAGACCATCCATGATCGTATTGACATTTGTCGAAATAGCACTGGCACCCTGCTTCAATTCACTTTCTGACGATGTTCCTGCCTTTAATTTTTTAATAGCTTCTTTCTGTGCCGTGAGTACAGCCTCAAGTTTTGCCGTTAGCGTAGCATCCACACCACTGGCTTTCATTGCCTGCAGCAACTGATCTGTCGATTCATAAGACTTCTCCAGCTCACTAAGACTGGTATTTAATGTAGTAATACCGTCACTAACCGCTTTGGCTCCGGCTTTTAATTTCTGGACATTTTCTTTCTTGCCCATTTTATCAATATTACCGGTATAAGCTTTTAATCCGGTATCAAAGGCTGATATCTGGCCAGGCATATCTTTTACTTTACTATACAGTTGTGAACATCCATCCGTTATCTTCTTTGCTCCATCCACATAGGCAGATGTTCCATTTGCAAAGTTCATAACACCTGTTGTATATTCATTGACACCTTTCACCAGTTCCGGAGATCCTTTGGCCAGTTTACCAATCCCCTTTGCCAGTTCATCTACACCATCTTTTTTAAATTTTTTAACAGAGCTTTTCAGTTCTCCCATCTTATCAGCAAATAAATTCATATTATCTGCCAATTTGTCCGAACCATCTACCAGTTTTCCTGCCGCATCTGTCAGATCATCCAGCTTATCCTCCAATTCATCCAGATCCTCTGTTTTATCCAGATCAAGTTCATTCAGCAGACTCGGACTGGCATACGTAAATGTGTTACCTAGGGAAAAATCTTTCGCATCTGCTGTCACAGTGAACTCTTCCGGAACTTTATCCGCTGCATCTTCATCCAGATCAAGGCTCTCTGCCATTCCGGGAACGCCAAGTCCCACAACAATATTATTGGATCCGTCATTGATCACACGACCATGATCAACTTCGATATGATCAAATACATCCGAAGATAAGATCATTCCTGTCACCATGACAAATGGCGTATAAATCGTTGTATCTTTTCCATCCACCTTCTTCGTTTTCTTTGACTTGTTTGTATAAGATACATGAATTTCTACTTTACCACTCTTTCCAAGCATTTCATTGGCAGCCATCTCTTTTCCATCCAGTTTGTAACTAATCTTCAGATCAACCGGAAGTTCTTGGGAAGACTCGCCCTGATAATAAATATCTTTGCCACTGGCGGTCCAGTCAATCGTGTCTCCGCTTTGTGTAAATGTCTCATTTCCCTTAACATTTTTAATATTTTTCAAATTACTTTTGTCCGTGATATTTCCATTGATCAGTCCGGCACCTTTCAACCAGTTAGCAACTGTCACCTGGGAAGTTGTTCCATCCGCAGCAGCATTCACATAGACCGATTCCTGTTTGCTTATTTTCTTTGCCTCAATAAAAGAACCATTGCTCAACACAAGACTAAGGATCAGTGCACTGCTCAGCGCACATTCACCAATACGTTTTATATTTCTCTTCATAGTTTTGTCCTCCTATTCTAATAATCTATTTTTCTCATACCCAGTGTTGTCTTACAGATCAGCTTATCAAACACAGTCAGCATTGCCGGCAAGACAACAATTACTACAATCGTACTTATAATAGCACCTCTGGACAACAATGTACAGATTGACTGTATCATATCAATATTAGATGATAATGTAACTCCAAAGGTCGAGGCAAACAGACACATACCACTTACAATGATCGACTTGATCGAAGTTTTATGAGCTATGGCTATCGCCTCTTTCTTGCTCATGCGACGCTCCACGCGTTCTTTATAATACCGGCTTGTCATCAAAATCGCATAATCAACGGTTGCTCCAAGCTGAACTGCTCCAATGACAATTCCTGCTACAAACGGCAGTGTTTCACCACTATAATATGGTACTGACATGTTCAGGAAGATAGCAAATTCAATAACAGCAACAAGGATAACCGGTATCAGGATGGACTTAAATGTAATCATGATAATGAGGAAGATAGCAATAATAGAAACATAGTTTACACTTGCCAGATCAACATCCGTTACATCCTGTAAGTCCTTTGTCAACGGAGCTTCACCAATGACCATGGAATCCTTGCTATAATGCTTAACGATCTTGTTGATCGAAGCAATCTGATCATTCACCTCATTTGTCGCCGTTTTATAATCGGAACAGACAAACGCAATCTCATAATGGTCGCTCTTTATCTTCGACTTATATTGTTTCGGTATCATGCTGTCTGGGAAGTTTGCTCCTTTAAAGGAATCCAGCCCCAATACCCACTTAACACCTTTCACATCCTCAACCTCGTTAATCATGGATGTCTTATCTTTTTCTGACATACCATTCTTCAGAAGCATAATATGCATATTGTTCATATTGAATTTCTCATCGAGTTTTTTATTGGCTACTGCCGACTGCAGATCCTGTGGCAGAGCACCTGCAATATCATAATAAATCTGATAGTGGCTATTACCATGATAAGCTGGTCCGATCAGGACAGCAAATAATACGATGGCTACCGGCCAGAACTTAACAATCTTATTCGATACACCATCTAAATTGGGGATCAGATCCTTATGTGTTGTCTTATCAATTGCCTTATCAAAGCAGAGAATAAGTGCCGGAAGAACCGTCAGACAGACAATCACCCCCAGGATAACACCCTTTGCCATAACCAGTCCCAGATCCATACCAAGTTTAAATGTCATAAAACACAGAGCAGCAAATCCTGCAATTGTTGTTACAGAACTACTGGTGACGGACTTAAACGTATTCGAAATCGCATGCGCCATAGCCCGGTTTTTATCTCCCTCAAACCGTTCTTTATTCGCCTCATAGCTTTCCAGCAGAAATATAGAATAATCCATTGTCACACCAAGCTGCAGGATAGCAGTAAGTGCCTGGGTAATATAAGAAATCTCACCGAAGATTATATTACTTCCCAGATTATATATGATTGCCAGACCTATTCCCATAAGGAAGATAAACGGTGTTACCAGAGAATTCATCGTCAGAAGCAAAACGATCAACGCAAGCACCGCCGCTACCGCTACATAGACCGGCATCTCTGCCATAGCCAGATTCTTGATATCTGTAACGACACCAGACATACCACTGATAAAAGCCTGATCTTTCACAATCTTTCTCATGTTCTCAATGGCTTCCATCGTTGAATCGGCTGACGTTGTATTGTCAAATAATGCTATCATCATCGTTGCTTTTCCATTAAACAAAGCTTTCTTAAACTTATCCGGCAGCATTTCTTTCGGAACCGTGATGTCCAGAGCATCATCATACCAAAGAACATCTTCAACATGTTCTACTTTTTTTAATTTTTCTTTTAATGCAACAACATCCTTGTTCTTCATGTTTTCCACAACAATCATGGAAAATGCCCCTGTTCCAAACTCGTCGACCATCGTGTCCTGCCCGGAAACAGTTTCCAACGAATCCGGAAGATAACTTAGCACGTCATAATTAATTCGCGTTGACACATACCCGATCAATGCCGGCACCATGAGTATCACTGCCAGGATGATAACGAGTAATTTATGCTTTGTAATCCATTTACCAAATTTAATTACCATCGTGCATGCCTCCTTTTTTGTTTTTTCTATTAAAATGACCACTGGTCACTTTCACTGTATGCAGTTTATCACAAAAATGACCATCGGTCAACCTTTATTCTTATACTTTTTCACTTTTCTTTTTATGCTGCATAAAATATTGATATAAAAAAACAGACAAATACATGAATTATCAAATATGAAAAATGTAAATGAGATCATCCATGCAATCCCTCTGCAAAAAAATCCCTTTCAGGGACAAAAAATTGGCATTGCCATTGTCGATACCGGTCTGACCCCCCACCCGGATTACCGGAGCCGTATGACCGGCTGGGTCGATGTCCTTCAAGGGCACCCCTATCCCTATGATGATAGTGGACACGGAAGTCATGTAGCCGGAATTGCCGCCGGTGACGGATTTCTCTCACGTGGCAAATTCTGCGGCATTGCCCCCCAATCTGACCTGATCGGGATCAAAGTGCTCGACCATAAAGGCAACGGCTCTGTTTCGGATATCATGAAAGCACTTCGCTGGATCCAGAACAACTACTTACGCTACGGAATACGCATCATCAATATCTCGATTGGCGCCAACGACCGGCAGATATTCGACGAAAACTGCTCTTTCGTACAAAAGGTTAACGAACTCTGGGATATGGGACTGGTTGTTGTTGCCGCCGCCGGTAATCAGGGACCGGGGCCACAGACGATCAGCGCACCCGGGAATTCACGCAAGATCATCACAGTCGGCTCTGTTCCCGATAGACGAAACACTCATTCCAATCATTCCGGTATTGGCCCGACACTTTCCTGCATAAAAAAACCAGACGTCGTTGCGCCTGGTTCTCATATTATCAGTTGCTGTCCACCCTCCCGTGGAAAATCCTTTTCCTATTCTATGAAGAGTGGAACCTCAATGGCTACACCTATTGTAAGCGGTGCCATTGCCCTTTTACTTAGCAAATATCCGGAACTTTCTCCCCGCGAAGTAAAGATCCGTCTCAAACACTCCTGCCAGGACCTTCACCTGCCACACGAGCAGCAGGGATGGGGCCTTCTTCATATTACTAATCTGCTTCGTGAAGAGTAAAGCTGATCTGTCTTCCACCGGATCCGATGGAAATATTATAAACGCGATCTTTCTGCCCATCTTTGCCAGCAGTAATATGATAAGACCCATCACTGACATATATCACATAAGCACCTTTCTCATCTGTTACAGCCGTATAAGACATCCCATCCGATAAATTTTCTGCCACAATGTCTGCTCCCGCTACCGGCTTGCCGGTTTCATCCAACACGCTTCCTACAACCTTTTTTTGGTCTACTACACGAATGACCGCTGTACTCTGGCATGTTCTGTTTGCATTTTTCTGATCGGTAATTGTCAACCGGACCTTATACTCTCCTACACTGACCGGCTTACCTGACAACAGTCCTGTTTTCGCATCCATCCGGACACCGGAAGGAAGATTCATAGCCGCATAACTATACGTTCCACTTCCTCCTGCTGCCGTTATAAATTCTTGTTCTTTCACATCCGTATTCACAAGCATTGTCATATCTTCTGCTTTTGCTACGATAACAGATTCATTTCCAACATAGACATGTATCGTCTGAGTGATCACACTTCCCATCTCATCCGTTGCTTTTACCGTCAGATCCGTTCCAACCGTAACGGTTGTCAGCACACCGCTAAACAAAAGCTGATTATTTTTTGCTTTCACGGTAATGCCAGGCACGTTTCCAATAAGCTGATAAGAAATATTTCCGCAGCAGTATTCACTGAGATCTACCGTTTTATCCCACTTCTCTCCTACGATACCAAGCCATTTTTCATCCCGTGGCTGCGTACTGCGAACATAAATTGCCTGTGTCTCCATATTCTTTACACCATTACCGGGAAGTGATGATATCGTAACTCTGACAAAAGAGTCCTTATCCACCGAATACTCCGGATCTAATGTCAGATCATATGTTTTGTCTTCATAATTGCGCACCTGCGCTATCTTAAAATTACGTGTATACGCACCGAATGCATATTTTTTACCCTGAACGACAAACTGGTCTTTCTGCAATGTCATCGCCTTATCCAGTACCACACGTAATGCGTTTTCACTAAGTACTTCAACCGATGCAATGCTCACGCTATTCGTTGCCAGCACCGTTAGTTTGATACTTCCGGTTTTCTTGCTTCCTTCTACCGAAACAGCTTTGATCGTTACCGTTCCCGCCTTAAGCCCTGTTACTTTTCCGGCACTGCTTACTGTAGCAACTGTTTTATCCGAAGAAGACCATGTTACTTTTTTGTAGCTGCCAGCGGTTGGATTAACTTTTGTCTTCAATGTCACACTATTACCTGCATATAATGGGTTCTGAGGCTGTGCAATCTTAATAGAAGTAACTTTTTTTACAACATTGATCGTAATCTTTGCCTTTTTCTTCTTATTTTTCTTTGACGTCACCGTCACCTTACATTTGCCCGTCTTCACTCCTTTAACATAGCCAGACGAAGAAACAGTAGCAATCTTTTTATTCGATGATTTATAAGAAACCTTTTTATTCGCCGATTTGTTAGGGGAAGCTTTTACTGTTGTTTTTAACTTAATCTTCTTTCCCACTGCCACATGGACCGAAGTTCCATAGTTGCTTTTTACCGTAACTTTCTTGACCTTTACTTTTGCTGAAGCATCCTTTGCACCTGCTATCAGGATCATTGCCATCGCAATGATCAATAATCCTCTCATTTTTTTTCTCATGATTGGCCTCCCTTATTATTATGTCATTATTTATAAATACATATTAATCACTAATTTTGTCAAAAGAATGTAAATATTGATTTTCTTTATCGATTGTTATTTTGATTATACCGTTTCCTTTATGAGCAGAACGAAATGCGCCCTTATCTATCTTACGCATATTGGGTCCGATCTCCACCTCAGCACCTTCCGAACCATATAAGAAAAAAGTATCTTTATGAAGCTCTGTTACCCCCTGTGGAATCGATATGGTAAACATTGTTGAAAGTGTAATATTTTTTCCAAGATACCGTACTTTGTTTGGCAGCCCCATCAACCGTATACCCCATAAGGCATTATCTCCTATATAACGGACACTCAGCCTGCTCTGGTCAAATTCCAAAGCAATCGGTGGTGAAGGATTTGTCTCTCCCCGGAAGGAATCCCAGTAATCCTGCAGCCCCTGTGTCGAATTATCAAGGGCAAATGCCTCTTCCTCTATTCTTTCTAACGAATTCGGCAGGATAATAGTAACCCATGATTTCCTGTCTTCTTTATTTTCAAGTGCTGTCATATGGGCAAACGCGCGTTTTGGTATCACCTTCCGCCCTTCTTCCAGTTGGATGATCAGTGGTCCACAATGATAAAAAGCATCTTCCTCTATTTCAACATCTTCCGGAATGTTCAAAATTCTTTTTCCAATTTCCCTATCCGCTCCACCCAATCCGTTCTCTCCCAGCTCAAACGCATGACTGGCAATACGTCCAACATTTTCAGGCAGATCAAGGTAATCATTGACATCACCGGTCTGACGATAATCCCCTGTATATTTCAAAAGCGTACTTCCCTTCAATATAAAATCTCCCTCTCTTATCGTACCGGGCAGATTCCTTTTCTGACAGTCAATCTCAATCACCATGCCAAACTCATTGCGGATCACAGAATAAACATAATCTCCTTTTTCGTATACGCTCTTCTGTAAACCTCCACTTAACTCACAGTTCCTGCCAGCTTTGCCAAGCTTGTTTTCACACTCCGATCGAAAGGTACAAAAGGAAATACCATCCACATCCGTCCTCGTATAACAGTGATCTTCGTCAGATACAGCCCGGATACGCCATACCTCTCCTTTTTCATCATAAAGCAGACTGCAAAACTTTTTAAGCTTATCCGGCAATTGTTTCTTCGTCCCCATATAAGTCATCAACCGAACCGTATCTTCCTCTGGTAAAGAATGGCTTTTCATCAACTCTCCCTGAAACTCTAGAATATGAGGTTTATCCTTAATCTGAGGAATGTCGATCAATATTTTATCATCCTTTAGATAAATATGTCCCACGCCATTACTGCCCGCGTGCACCCGATAGGTATTTCCTCCAAGACGGACCGCATTATATGTAAATTCATAACCATTTCCTACTGAATAACCAGTCATGAACTCTGCGTTGCACCGGAACTCCCTGTTATGCAGGGAAAAGGCGATATTTCCATCCGTAACACGAAAGATATCCACAGCGAATTTATTCTCCCTGTCCTTCCAGACTCCTTCGTATTCTTTACATTGCTTTATGAATTCTTCTCTATCTCTCTTTTGAATCTGACTACTGATTAGTAAAAACAGAATACCACACAGACAAACTCCCACCACAAATAATAACAAAGACTTTTTTCTCTTTGACATATCCTCCCCCACATTCTGTAAACTCTCTGAACAAAAAATGCACTATGTTTCAATATATTCACAGGCAGCCAGAGCAGCCACTGCTCCATCGGCTGCCGCAGTTGCCAATTGACGTACTGTTTTGGTACGGCAGTCCCCTGCCGTGTAGATGCCGGGAGTATTCGTCTTACAATCCTCAGACGCTTTAATATACCCTTTATCATCCAGTGCAACATAATCAGCAAATGCTTCATTATCCGGCATCTGACCAATCGCAACAAATACTCCCGCAACCGGAAATTCCTCTTCTTCCTTTGTCTTTACATTCCGGATCTTCAATGCGGTAAGCATCGTAGTTCCGATCAGTCCTGCAACAACAGAGTTCAGGACAAACACTACATTTTCCTTCTCCTGAAGAGATCTTACAAGCTTATCCTCACCCCTGAATTCCTCTCTGCGATGTATCACATATACCTTGCTGCAATAACCGGACAAGAACAAAGCATCCTCCAGGGCTGTGTTACCACCACCAACAACAGCCACCTCTCGTCCCCGGAAAAACATCCCGTCACAGGTTGCACAATACGACACACCTGCCCCGACCAACGCTTCTTCCCTCTCTACGCCAAGTGGACGGTTCTTCGCACCTGTAGCAAGAATAACCGATCTTGCTTCATATTGTTTCTCTGTTCCATCATGATTTTTTACAAAGACAGCTTTTATCTGTCCATCACACGATTCAATCCGGATTACTTTTTCCTGCTTATACTCAGCGCCCAGTCCGATTGCCTGATCATATAAATTTTGGGCAAACGCAAATCCCGATATTTTTGCAATACCGGGATAGTTCTCCACTTCCGGAGAATTGACAATCTGCCCTCCATATGATTTTTGTTCCAATACAAGAACTGACTTTCCTGCGCGGACGCCATAAATAGCTGCCGATAACCCAGCCGTACCGGCACCTACAATAATAATATCATACATATCTCAAACCTCTTGATTATAACAGCTCCAAAATCTCCTCTTTTGAAATGACACCGATTGAGCGATTTGTCTCCTGACCATTCTTCATGACTACCAGCATCGGAATAGACATCACACGAAACTGCATTGCCAGATCCTGTTGTTCATCCACATTGACCTTACATACTTTTATATCACTCTTTTCCTCTCCAATCTCATCAACAACGGGTGATAACATCTGACACGGACCACACCAGGATGCCCAGAAATCAATCAGAACCGGCTTGTCCGACTGCATAACCTCTGCTTCATAATTCTGTTTTGTAATCTCTATTACTGCCATCAATAATAACCTCCATTTCAATTCTTATTTTATACAAAAAACTCTGATTTTATTCTTTTCCTTATCATATCACACATCCTGACAAAAATACAGACCATATTCACCGGATCACTCTTCAAGCCATTCCCGCATCTCTTCGCTCACCCGGCTTATCTCCCGCTCAAACTCTCTTGCCGAGATTAACCGACACCCTGCTCCGCGAATGATAATCTGCTCTAATCCATCTGATGTTGCCACCGTGATCTGATATTTTTTACTGTTTTCATGAGCAAATTTTTCTATATACTGATCTGCTGTCTCAGCTTCTTTTGTGTAGACGACATGAATATTATGATAGTCAAGGATCTCTGCCCTATGATTCTGCACACGGTATGCGTCAAACACCAGAATCACTTCGTATTTTTTATACCCCTGATAATTGCACAGAATATCCATCAATTTATCCCTTGCTGCCGCAATATCCACTTTCGCTAGAGAATGTAATTCATCCCAGGCAAAAATGATATTATAGCCATCTACAAGAAGGTATTTTTTATCTGTCACCGGTTTCTTTCCCGGTTTTGACAATCCGGTTGGTCTCGCTTGTACCGACCGCACACGCTTTTCGCCACTCCTTCGGTTTGCATAAGACGTTCTCTCCAGAATACGATCCACTTCTTCTGTGTCGATCCACTCCTCTTTCTGTAACGATTTTCCTGAATCTTCCCGGTTTTCATCCGGCTGTTCTGACAAATTCCGGATTTTCTTTCCCTCTATATGCATATAATGACGAACCTCATTCCACGGCACATAAAAACCCGCTCCATGAGAGCAGAATACAGACCCGGACGGATGATCCAGATCACTCTCCGGATCATAACGCATGCTCTGTATCACTTCATCCGCATTATGACAAGGCCGGTAACCCGTCAGAGAGCAAAAAAGTCTTCCTTCTCCTTTGGTATAAGCCGTAACTTCCCTCGAATAATCCCGCATAGTGCTGACAGGAGCCTCCCCGGTCAGTATTGACATCCCTCTCTCTGCCGGTTCAAGAGAGAAACTTCCCGCCATTCTCTCCACATCTGTCATTGCTCTCCCTATGGATGCCTCCGGCACCTCCAGACGATATCGATAATACGGTTCTAACAACACGGATTCTGTCTGCATCAATCCCTGTCTCACCGCACGGTACGTTGCCTGACGGAAATCCCCTCCTTCGGTATGCTTCAAATGTGCTTTTCCTGCTATCAACGTAATTTTAACATCGGTAAGTGCAGAACCAGTCAGCACACCTTTATGCTCACGTTCCAGCAAATGAGTTAAGATCAGCCTCTGCCAGTTCTTGTCTAACAGATCTTCGCTGCATTCCGTTCCAATCTGAATACCACTCCCCGGCTCCCCCGGTTCCATCCATAGATGAACTTCTGCATAATGCCGCAATGGTTCGTAATGTCCCACTCCTTCTGCCGGCTGACAGATTGTCTCTTTATAAACAATATTTCCTGTTCCAAAAGAAACATCCAAGCCAAATCGTTCCCGTATCACTCTCTGTAAAATTTCAATCTGCACCTCTCCCATAACCTGTGCCTGGATCTCCTGTAGCTTTTCATTCCACACCACATGTAGTTCCGGCTGTTCTTCCTCCAGTTCACGTAGTTTAGGAAGAAATGCTGCCACATCACATCCCTCCGGCAAGCCAACCCGATACGTAAGAACCGGCTCCAGTACCGGCTTTACCACTCCCTGTTCCCATCCAAGTCCCTGCCCCGGATACGTCTCTGACAATCCCGTAACAGCACAGATTGTACCAGCCCCTGCTTCCGTGACACTTGCAAAACGGTCTCCGGAATAAATCCGGATCTGATTTACTTTTTCTGTTTTATCCGGCGCAGCAGATAATTCCATGCGTGCCGTCATAACACCACCGGTAATTTTCAGATGCGTCAACCGGTTTCCCTGCGCATCCCTTGCAATCTTAAAAACTCGTGCCCCAAATTTTTCTGCATAATTCTTTTCACATGTATACCGGTCCAGTGCCTCTAATAATTCATCCACACCATTCATTTTCAAAGCGGAGCCAAAAAAGCAGGGATACACTTTTCTTCTTAAGATAAGCCCTGGTAATTGCTCTTGACCAATATCCCCCTGTTGCAAATACCGGTCCAGCAGCTTCTCATCACAAAGTGCGATCTGTTCCTTCCATTCTTCACTATTCACATCGGTAAAGTCTACAATATTATCCGACAGCCGCTCTTTTAGTTCCTTCGTGACACATCCCACATCGGTTCCCGGCTGATCCATTTTATTTACAAAGAGAAACACCGGTACCTCATACTGCTTTAACAGACGCCAAAGTGTCTGTGTATGCCCCTGCACCCCGTCTGCTCCGCTGATCACAAGAACCGCATAATCCAATACCTGTAAAGTGCGCTCCATCTCCGCCGAAAAATCAACGTGTCCCGGCGTATCCAGTATCGTAAGTCTCATATCAGCGGTTTCTAAAACTGCCTGCTTAGAAAAAATTGTGATACCACGCTCCTTTTCCAGATCAAACGTATCAAGATACGCATCCCCTTTATCTACCCTGCCAGCCGAACGAATCTTTCCCGCCTTATACAAAAGCCCCTCCGACAGTGTCGTCTTCCCGGCATCTACGTGGGCCAGCATTCCCACACAAATGTTTTTTTTCTTTTTTTGTGCATCACTCAACGAAAATCCCCCTCCTTTTGATTTTTAATACATCCCTTCTCAGTTTTCTTCATCATTTATCACCCCTGCAAAAAATTCTGTATGAAAAAAGTAACTACAACCGTTAATATAAAGCAGGTACAAGAAACTCTGTCAAAGAGCTTTTTGCACCTGCTTTATCATAGAAAATTTTAAAATCACAGTCGTTTTACGCCTCAAAGTTTCCCAGCACACGCATATAGGCAGCTTCATCTTTTACCCCACGCAGTGCATTTTGTACGGCAGCATCATCCAGATTTCCTTCTACATCAATAAAGAAACGATATTCCCAGTTTCTTCCCGGAATCGGCCGTGATTCAATCTGTGTCATATTCAGATCATTATATAAAAAATGCGACAAAATACGATACAGGGCTCCGCTCTGATGAGGCAGCTCGATACATAATGCAATCCTATTGCTACGGGATGTATATTCTTCTTTTTTCCCTATGATAATAAATCGCGTACAATTATTTTTTTCATGCTGGATACTGTCTGCAATCACCTCTAACCCATATTCTTTTGCCGCACGCCGGCTGGCTATCGCAGCCTGTGTCCTATCCTTATCCTCCGCAACCTTCTTTGCTGCAGCAGCGGTGGAACCATATTCAATTCCACGATATTCCGGATGTTCCTCCATAAACCGTCGGCTCTGCATCAATCCCTGCGGATGTGAAAATACCGTCCGGATCTCATCTAATCTGGTGCCAGGCAGAGCAAGCAGACACTGATCTATCTTCATAACATACTGCCCCACGATGGCATTTTTATACTTTAACAAAAGATCATAATTCGCACTAATGCCTCCGGTAGAACTATTTTCAATCGGCAATATTCCATAGTCCGCGTCCCCTTTTTCAACAGCCTCCATCACACCCTGAAAGCTCTGACAACTCACACCATGAACCGCTGTTCCAAACACCTCTTCCATCGCCTGCTGGGTATGTGTACCCGGCACGCCAAAATAGTAAACTGTACGATCTCTGACAGTGACCGCCTCCGCAACCTTTGTAAAGTCGGTCACTTCATCGGAATGTGGCAGAATACCGTACTGATACTTACGACTGATAGACATAATCTGACTAAACAGTTCCCGCACAGCATGTTCGTTAAACTCCCCATGTGACATAGCCCCCAGTTTGTCCAGTTTCTGCTCCTCGCGTTCTTTATCATATACAGCCTTCCCTGTTTCTATTTTATATTTTGCCACTTCATTGGCTACCTTCATACGTCGTTCAAACAGTTCTACGATCTGACTGTCAATCTCGTCGATCTGCTGTCGTGATATCGATAAATCAACCATTTTCTCTTGTTCCTTTCTACCGCATGCTATTTCTGTATCTTTTCAAGCAATTGCTGTACTGTTTTATGGTATACCGGATGAACTGCCCACGGAGCGATCTGTGATAGTGGCTGCAGGACAAATTCGCGCAGATGCATCTGACAGTGGGGAATCGTCAGATCAGGCGTCTGCACAACGGTATCTCCAAACAAAATAATATCCAGATCAATCGTACGTGGCCCCCAGGGAATCGTTCTCTCCCGCTTTCCTTCTCTCTCAATGTTCTGTAAGATCAATAACAGCCCCTCCGGACTTTCCAACGTCTCCAGTTCAACGGCTGCATTGATAAATTTATTCTGATCGGTATAACCATAAGGTTCTGTTTCAATGAATTCAGACACCCGTACATGCCGGATCGCAGGATCTTCCTTCAATAATCCGATTGCATCCTGTAAATGTTTTTCGCGGTCTCCCATATTCGATCCAATTGAAAGATACACTTTCTCCCAGCCTCTCTCAATCTTTACACTGACCGTATCCAGCGGAAGCAGGATTGGTGCCCACGGTTTTTTTATTTCAACCTGAACGCGTCTGACCAGAGAAAAGGTGAGAAGAAGTTCTCTCGCGAGATGTTCTGCAACAGCCTCTATCAGTTGATAGTTATGCTTCTCCATCTGCTCTTTGACAAAATAAGAAACTTCTGCATAATTGATCGATAATGCCAGATCATCCTGCTTACCGGCAGTGGATGTATCCGTATAGAGAATAAGGGATACCAAAAACTTCTGTCCCAGTACATTTTCCTCTTTCATTACACCATGATGACAATACACTTCCAAATCTTTTATCTGTATAGAATCCATCATTTCCTCCCACTATTCCTCGTTCAAAATAGCATCCGTCATCTTCAGCGCTCTTACATTCTTTTCTACATCATGAACCCTGACATAGCGGCACCCCTTCATCGCACCGATCACACTGGTTGCAATCGTACCTTCTTCTCGCTGGTCAACCGGAAGATCTAAGGTCAGACCGATCATACTCTTTCTTGACGTTCCCAGCAATACCGGATATCCCATCGCAACAATATCTTCCAGATGATTCATAACCAGGCGGTTCTGTTCCAAAGTCTTACCAAATCCAACCCCCGGATCCAACATGATCTTCTCCTTGTTCACACCATACCTTTCAGCGATTGACAAAGATATCTTAAGATCTTCTATCACATTCTTCATAAAATCTGTGTATTCTGTATTATCTCGATTATGCATAAGACATACCGCCACATCATAACGCGCTGCCAGTTCGGCACAACGCTCATCATAGCGAAATCCCCAGATATCATTAAGCAGATCTGCCCCTGCCATCAAAGCTGCCTCTGCAACATTTCCTTTATATGTGTCAATAGATATCGGAGTGTCAAATCGCTTTTTTAAAGCTTCGATCACAGGAACCACACGATAAATCTCTGCCTCATCACCAATCTGTACATGTCCCGGTCTCGTAGATTCTCCCCCTACATCAATAATATCTGCCCCTTCACCAATCAGCTTTTCAGCCTGGCGCAGTGCCTGATCCAATGTATTATATTTTCCTCCATCCGAGAAAGAGTCTGGTGTCACATTCAATATTCCCATGACATATGTTTTTTCTCCTTCTGGAAAATTCTTCTGTCCTATCTGCATTTTTCTCTCCATTCTGCTAAGAATATTAACCCTTTAACCCTTGCATTGTCATATTCATAAACATACGCTGCAAGTTGGCATCTTCTTCAAAGGAGCCTTTTGCCACATAAGTAGTCGTCGTGGTCCGCGGCTTCTGCACACCACGCATAGTCATGCACATGTGCTCTGCCTCAATCATTACCATAACTCCTTTCGGCTGCAGATAGTTCATCACAGCTACAGCAATCTGTTCTGTCAACTGCTCCTGTATCTGTGCACGTCTCGCATAAACTTCAACCGTACGCGCTAACTTGCTTAGTCCAACGACTTTACCATCCGGAATATAACCTATGTGTACTTTTCCATAAAAAGGTAGAAAGTGGTGCTCACATACAGAATAAAAGGTTATATTTTTCTCTACCACCATATTTCCTGTATCAGTATGAAAAGTTCTCGATAAATGCTCCTCGGCATCTTGTTCATACCCACCAAATATCTGTCCACACATCTTTGCAATGCGCTTTGGTGTTTCCTGTAGACCTTCACGTGAAACATCTTCACCTATTCCCTCTAAAAACAACTTTACCGCCTGTTCGATCTTCCCGTAATCCATGTCGGCACCTCACAATCTAGTAATAGGATGCCAGCCTAAAATAAGGGTTCAGCCTGACACCGTAATATAACAAAACTGGTTTTATTCTATCACAAGAATAGGGATAAGGCAAATGAAACAGCGGAAGAGTTTGTGTTAAGTAATCGTTGGCACTTTTTTCCGGTTCCGTGTTACATGGGAAGACCGAAAAGATTGGAAGGATTACTTGACACAGACAGAAAAAGGAGCTGAACACTAGTTGCTTAGTGCGACAGCCCCATTTTTTACTATCTGGTTTCATAATCAACCTGTATCCGTTATTTTAATAAACATCCGAATTCAGGATATCCTGAAAATCATCGACAGAGGCATAAACTTTCCCCTTCCATGTGATGCTGGTCAAGCCACTGCAACCATCAAATGCACTTCCTCCTATCTCCGTCACGCTGTCTGGTATCGTGATACTCGTCAGGCCACTGCAGTTTTCAAATGCATTTTCTCCTATCTCCGTCACACTGTCCGGTATCGTGATACTCGTCAGACCACTGCAGCCAGAAAATGCATACTCTCCTATCTCCGTTACCCCTGACGGTACTTTTGTATTTTTACAACCTGCAATCAACGTATTACTGGATGTTTCAATGATTGCATTACAATTCTCTCTGCTGTCATATACTTTATTATTTTCCTCTACTTTGATACTTTCCAGGCCACTGCAGCCAGAAAATGCACACTGTCCTATCTCCGTCACGCTGTCTGGTATCGTAATACTCGTCAGGCCACTGCAGTTTTCAAATGCACTTTCTCCTATCTCCGTCACGCTGTCTGGTATCGTGATACTCGTCAGACCACTGCAGCCATAAAATGCATACCCTCCTATCTCCGTCACACTGTCTGGTATCGTAATACTCGTCAGGCCACTGCAGCCTTCAAATGCATACCATCCTATCTCCGTCACTCCATCCTTAACAATGACGTTTACTTTCCCCCCTGTATTCTCAATCTCATCTGAATTTGTTCCATCGTACACGATTGTCACAATCCGCGAATTATATGCAGCCATAAAATCATTGACGGTGGTA
>CAKRGX010000003.1 GCA_934338065.1 uncultured Eubacterium sp.
TGTGCTTATTACAAATATAGGTATTTTAATAAAGGATAGATGAATGAAATAACTGCGTTTCATTTAACAATTGAGGTTTTTATTAAAATTTTATTTAGATTTCAGCGGTAATTTACAAGAAGTCATAAAACCTGAGATATTGTTACGAAAAAAAGAAACACCTGAACTTTCCCATAAAAAAAAGATACCCAATTTGGATATCCTTTTTTTTTACTAAGCGCGAGACGGGGCTCGAACCCGCGGCCCCGACCTTGGCAAGGTCGTGCTCTACCAACTGAGCCACTCGCGCATGCATCAAACACAAGTGATATTATACTGAATAAATATTATTCTGTCAAGACTTTTTCAAAAAAAATCTAATCAAAAAAATCTAATCTGGAAATGTTCCATCAAAATATTCTTTCAGCTTTTCATACACCATATGAACCGGCAGCCCGACTACATTAAAATAATCTCCCTCAATCTGCTCTATATGCCTTGAAAAAATACCTTGTATTCCATAACCTCCCGCCTTATCATACGGCTCGCTTGTATCTAGATACGCTTCTATTTCCCATTCTTCTAGGGCGGCCACTTTTACTTTCGTTGACACATGAAAATGCGCAATTGTCTTGTTTTTCCCGGCATCTTTAATCATCACCCCCGTTGTAACAAGATGGGTGCGCCCCTGAAGTAACTGCAGCATCCTTTTGGCATTTTGTCTGTCCTTTGGTTTTCCCAAAATTTCCCCATCGGTTGAAACAATAGTATCTGCTCCAATAACTATTCCCTCCGATAACTGTTCTACCACAGCTTCTGCTTTTTGTTCTGATAATTTTTCACTAATCTGTTCCGGATCAGTTCCGCTGCATTTTTCTTCTACATCCGAAACAATAACCTCAAAAGGGATTCCCAGCAATTGTAATAATTCTTTCCTTCTTGGCGACTGAGACGCCAGAACCAATTTTATTTTTTTCTTCATAACAAGCTCTTTCTTCAAAAACAGCCCACGAAATATTTCCGTGGACTGTCTGTTTTTCATTAATAAATTCTGTTATTTAAAATAATTTACTCCACTGGCAAAAATCTTCTGATCCTGCTCTCCATAGATATTAATTGCAACACCTTCACCGCGGCGCTCTGAATGTGCCATCTTGCCAAGGACACGACCGTCCGGACTTGTAATACCTTCAATCGCATAGTAGGAACCATTTGGATTGAAGTCCTCATCCATCGTCGGATTACCATTGAGATCAACATATTGCGTAGCCACCTGGCCATTTTCAAACAATTTCCTAATCCATTCATCGCTGGCAACAAAACGTCCCTCACCATGAGAAGCCGGCACAGAATATACTCCGCCAAGTTCTGCTCCCTGCAGCCACGGAGATTTATTGGTAACTACTTTAGTATAAACAGATTTTGAAATATGGCGGCCAATACTATTCGTTGTTAACGTAGGAGAATCCACTGCCTGTGTCGTAATCTTACCGTATGGTACAAGACCTAATTTCACAAGGGCCTGGAAACCATTACAAATACCAAGTACTAAGCCATCTCTTTCGTCAAGAAGCTCATGTACCGCATCCTGTATCTTCTGATTACGAAATACAGAAGTGATGAATTTAGCAGAACCATCTGGTTCATCACCTGCACTGAATCCACCGGAGAACATCAGTATCTGAGACTCACGAATAGCTTTTTCAAAGGCCTCCACACTATCTGTAATGTTTTGCTCTGTCATATTTTTGAATACAATACTGTTAGTATCTGCCCCTGCCGCTTGGAAGGAAACAGTTGTATCATACTCACAGTTCGTACCAGGGAATACCGGAATAAATACTTTTGGTTTTGCTACCTTATTCTTGCAAATATAAACATCCTTCGTATCATAAAGACCAGTATCAATAGTCCTGTCTTCCACTCCGGAACGGGTAGGGAATACCTTTTCAAGAGTTCCCGTCCATGCTTCCAGTGCCTCTTCCATAGAGATCACTTCTTCATCGCAGACAAACTGTGGTTCAGCAAGGACTTTGCCAAACTTCTCATAAACGACTCCCGCTGCATCCAAAACAGCCAGATCGTCTTCATGGATTTCTGCAACGATCTCACCATACGCCGGTGTAAAGAAGAACTCTTTTGGACAATGTTTGCAGAATTTTACACCTAACTTATTACCAAATGCCATCTTAGCAACAGCATCTGCAACACCATTCCCATCCAGTGCCTGTGCAGATAAAATCACACCATCTCGCATCAGCTTTGTAATCTTTTCATACTGGTTCATGATAAAGGCAAAATCAGGCAGATCATATTCATCTTTCCTGATCACAAATTTCACAAGACGATTTCCTGCTTCTTTCAACTCATTTGTCACAACATCACTTAATTTAGCAACATCTACTGCAAACGAACAAAGTGTAGGCGGTACATCAATGTCATTAAATGTACCTGACATACTATCTTTTCCACCAATAGACGGAAGTCCCAATTTAATCTGCGCATCATAAGCACCTAGAAGAGCAGCCATTGGCTCTCCCCAGCGTTTCGGATCTTCTGTCATACGCTTGAAATATTCCTGGAATGTAAAACGTATCTTCTTATAATCTCCGCCCGCAGCAACTATCTTAGCCACAGAAGTCAGCACAGCGTATTCTGCACCATGATATGGACTCCAGCTCATCAGATACGGATCCATGCCATAACTCATCATGGTTACTGTATCACATTTTCCTTTCAATACAGGCAGCTTAGCAATCATTGTCTGCGTTGGTGTTAACTGATATTTACCACCATAAGGCATATTTACCGTACATGCACCAATAGAACTGTCAAACATCTCAACAAGTCCTTTCTTAGAGCAGGCATTGAGATCGGCGAGTTGCTTCAGAAAAGCATCTTTGAAGCTGTCCACTTTATCTGTCTTTGTCAGATAATTTTCTGCCTTATTCGGACTTTCCACCTCAACATTTGTCTCCTGATGTGCACCATTTGTATCAAGGAATGCACGTGAAATATTAACAATTTCCTTGCCTCTCCACTGCAGAACAAGACGAGGGGATTCGGTAACTGTCGCAACACAGACAGCCTCAAGATTTTCTTCTTCCGCATAAGCAAGCATTTGATCTACATCTTTCGGATCAACCACCACAGCCATACGCTCCTGTGATTCTGAAATAGCTAATTCGGTTCCATCCAATCCGGCATATTTCTTTGGTACTTTATCCAGATCAACCGTCAGACCATCTGCCAGTTCACCGATCGCAACGGATACTCCACCCGCACCAAAGTCATTACATTTCTTAATAAGACGGCTGACTTCCTCACGGCGGAACAGACGCTGTATCTTACGTTCTGTCGGCGCATTACCTTTCTGCACCTCAGCACCACAAGTATCGATAGAAGCCGTATTATGCGCTTTCGAAGACCCGGTTGCACCACCACAGCCATCACGTCCTGTACGACCACCGAGCAGGATAATGATATCACCCGGATCGGAATTTTCACGAATTACATTTTTTCTTGGAGCTGCCCCCATAACAGCACCAATCTCCAATCGTTTTGCCACATAATTAGGATGATACACTTCATCTACCAGCCCTGTTGCCAGACCGATCTGGTTTCCATATGAACTATACCCTTTCGCAGCACCAGTAACAATCTTTCTCTGAGCCAGCTTACCTTCCATCGTCTCCTTTAACGATTTCGTCGGATCCGCAGCGCCAGTGACACGCATTGCCTGATATACATAGCCGCGTCCTGACAATGGATCACGGATTGCACCGCCAAGACAAGTTGCCGCACCACCAAATGGCTCAATTTCTGTCGGATGGTTATGAGTCTCGTTCTTAAAGAACACAAGCCATTCTTCTGTCTCCGGTCCGTTTCCATAATCAATTTCTACCGGCACGACGATTGAGCAGGCATTAATCTCATCAGACACTTCCATATCATCTAATTTTCCCTCAGCACGAAGCTTCTTCATACCAAGAAGAGCAATATCCATCAGGGAAACAAACTTATCATCACGACCCTTGTACATCTCGTCATGAGCAGCCTTATATTCCTCAAAAGTTTTCTCAATTGGCTCTTTATAATCACCATCAGCAAACGAAACATTTTTTAATTCCGTTAAGAATGTTGTATGACGACAGTGATCGGACCAATACGTATCCAAAACACGTATTTCCGTCATGGATGGATCTCTGTCTTCCTCGTTTTTAAAGTATTTCTGTATGTGAAGGAAATCTTTAAACGTCATGGCCAGTCCAAGCGAATCATACAATTTCTTTAATTCATCTTCTGCCATATCTTTAAAGCCATCAAAGATCATAACATCTGCCGGCTCTTCGAATTTCGTAACCAGCGTATCCGGAATAACTTCATCGGTCTCTCGTGAATCTACGGGATTGATACAATAAGCCTTAATTCTTTCAAAATCTGCATCAGAAATATCTCCGGATAACACATAGGTGGTTGCAGAACGGATGATCGGTTCCTCTTTTTCATTCAAAAGTTTCACACACTGCTCAGCAGAATCCGCACGCTGGTCAAACTGTCCCGGCAGGTACTCGACAGAAAAAATTCTGTCCGCTGCCGCTTTTTCAAAGGTACCCTCATACACATCATCCACCGGTGGTTCTGAAAAAACGGTTACTAAAGCTTTTTTATAAGTGGCATCAGTAATGGACTCCACATCATATCGAATCAACACCCGGACATTTTCTAATGTCTTAATATCCAAATACTTCTTTAATTCCTGCTTCAACTCCTTTGCACGTACTGCATAAGGAGTTTTTTTCTCCACATAAATGCGTCTAACGTTTGCCATGATTTCCTCCATTCATTCAAACAAAACTATTACTGTTGTGTACTATCATCTGAAGTAATCGCGCCTAAAGTCACACGACCTTTCCAGAAACTCTGTGTCTCTGCTGTGTACTGTCCCTTAATCGTATTTTCATACTGAGTATTAAACTGTGTTTCTTTCTCTTGTTCTACTACTGTATTACACTGATTATTGTACGCTTTTGGGTCATTGTTATTAACCATTTTAATTACGAAATAGCCATCCTTTGTCTCTATTACATTGGAAATCTGACCATTTTTCATTTTCTTAACCTGTTTCAAAGCATTGGTATCAAGGAAATCCGTATCTGTTTCAATCAGATCTTTTGTTGCATAAGAGATTCCTGTCTTCTCGTCTGTCGTGCTGTTATCTTTTGCATTGATCAGACCTTTCGTAAAATCTTTTGCCTTAAGTGCTTTCTTCTGAAGATCAGCCATATCTTTGGCAGCCTGTTCCAAAACAGCCTTATCCTTTTCTTTGGATTCGTTTTTACTATTTGTCTCTGTCTTAGCGAACGTGTAATACTGCAATGTATATTGACGGTAATCTTTTTTACTTACTGATTTTTTCAAGGCTGCTTCATCAATCTTCAAGCCATTAATAACGGAATCTTTGTATTTATCCCCCAGCTTGCTCTTTTCCAGCACAGAAGTAATCGTTGCCTCGTCAAGGCCTTTCATTTTTTTCTGCTTGTCCGTCATATTTTTTCTGGCAGAGCTCACCTGTTCTTTAATTGCTTTCTTCTCTGCATCTGTCAGAGTAACATTATCTTTTTGCGCACACATATATAAGATTTCTCTCTTCTTCAGACCATCCATGATGTTCTTTTTATACATCTGTGCATATGTCTGTCCATTCTGTGCAGTATCTGTCCAGTCAAAGCTCATGCCATACTGAGCATACATGGCAGGCATTGCCTCAGCCTGATAGATATCATACATAGCTTCTGTCATATTTACCGTGTTCAAAACTTCCTTGCCGTCTTTTGCCGGTCCTTTAACCGTGAGAACTGCACGCGGACGTAACTGTGTATAGCACACGACAAAAACTCCTGCCAGAATAGCAAGAATTCCTATAATAATTAACACTTTATTCTTACTTTCGAGCAATGATCCATTTTTTGTGGTTTTGGTTGTGTTTTCTGAACCAACCCCATTATTTTTGATGATTTTTTTCGCATTGTTCATTTTCTTTCAGCCTCCATTACTTATTTAAAAAACCAAAATCATTTTGTATTGTATCATAAATCAATTCACTGCGCAATATGAACCACAAACATTTCACAACAATTGACAACAATTGATTTCCAAAAAAACGTTGACATTCTTTTAAAAAAATGGTAATATAATTTTTGCATGCAGGAATGGCGGAATTGGCAGACGCGCACGGTTCAGGTCCGTGTGGTAGCAATACCATGAGGGTTCAAGTCCCTTTTCCTGCATTTTTTTATTGCAAACAAACCATGCAGCAGAGGAGTGATCGTTATGACAATCAATCCCGGAATGCTTTTTTTCTGTATTATAGATTCTGTTATAGCATTCTTTCTTGTTTTCTTTGTTACCCGTTCAAAATTTGGCGGGGCAGAAAAAACACTGGCAAGAGTTCTTGCTTCTGTATTGGGTACGATCGTATTTACCATCTACTTTGGTGTATTGATATGGTTTAACACAGCATCCCGAACCATTTCCTATACCAGTCAGATCATTGTTTACGCATTACCGATCGTACTATCTATCCTTATGATTGTCCTGACTCTGCTGAGTCAGCCGCCAAAAAAAGCGCCTGCTCAGGATTCCGAATTAAAACAGGAAGAAATGTCAACAGCAGAAGAAACGGACACACAGGAGGAATAAAAAAAGAAGTTCCATTCGCAGGAGACTTAACTTATCTCCAAACGAAAGAACTTCTTTTTTATTTTAAGACTATCCTGATGTAACAGCCCATTCTTATAAATATCTTCTCAGATGTGTCTTTTTAATTTTATTGATATTACATGCAAATATAATGGCTACTACTTTATTCTTTTTATTTACATAAAATCGAATACGATATTTTCCATAGGTTACATCTGCATATGTCTTTACCTTATTTTTCTTTAATCCCTTCATCTTTACAAATGGATCTTTGGATGTACATTTTTTCCATTTCAGTTCACCATAAGCACTATGAATCTTGGATTTTGAACTTCCAATTGTAATACCGCGGTATGTTTTCTTTTTCTTGCTTCCACCTTTCCATTGTCCATTCCAGGCGAATCCGCTGTCATAATGGTATCGACGGCAAAAATGAATAAAATTTTCTGAATTAAACTTGCTGAAATCTTTTTGTGATACCTTACCTACTACCGTAACATAACAAACACGAGTCACACCATCCATACTGGCAGTGATCGTTGCTTTGCCCTTTTTCACGCCCTTGATTACACCTGTCTCATCTACAGTAGCTGCTGCTTCATTATCACTTGTCCAGACGATAGGTGAATTTGTTCCTGTGATGACCGGTGTCACGGTCTTGCCTGCCATAATGACTGCCTTACTCTTACTGATCTTAATCTGTGTAACGTCAACCGGCTGCGGAGAAGGGCTCACGTCTGGAGTCAAAGTTGGTGTTGTTACAGGTGTCTCTGTCGGAGCAGCCGTTTCTTCTACCGCAGTAGAACCCTCTATTGCCGCTGTCGGTGTTGCGACCGGTTGCTCCTCCCTACCATCTGCATCCATAGTTACCCGATGCAGATCTGCAGTATCATTCTGGGCACGGACTTCTTTCCCACCGGAAAACGTTGTGCCTGCTAACAGGGACAACGCCAAAATGGTACTTATTACCTGATATTTTTTCTTTTTCATAGTATCAATCCCTTTCCTTTTTATACTAATCTTAATTCTTTATACTTCCTTTAATAATACACGATACTATACGTTTGTGTCAAAGATATTACAAAGATTGATCATGCGAGTTCTACGGCACCTGTATAAAGCTGATAATATCTTCCCTTCTTCGCAAGAAGTTCTTCATGTGTTCCACGTTCTATGATCTGCCCCTGTTCAAGCACCATAATGCAATCCGCATTGCGGACCGTAGACAGTCGATGAGCAATAACAAATGTTGTACGATTCTTCATCAGTCGTTCCATACCATGATCGATGTGCATTTCTGTACGTGTATCTACCGAACTGGTTGCCTCGTCAAGAACAAGAATCGGTGCAAGTGAAATAGCTGCACGTGCAATATTTAAAAGCTGCCTCTGTCCCTGGCTCAGATTAGTTCCATCTCCTTCCAGCACAGTATCATAGCCATCTTCCAAACGCATGATAAACGAATGTGCACTGGCAGTTCTGGCTGCCTGCTCAACCTCTTCGTCCGTAGCGTCAGGTCTTCCGTATCGAATATTTTCGCGCACGGTTCCACTAAAAAGATGTGTGTCCTGCAAAACCATCGCAATGTTCTCGCGAAGACTCCGTCTCTTATATTTTTTAATATCCATTCCATCAATTGTTATGGAGCCTTCCTGAATATCATAAAAACGATTCAAAAGATTCGTTATCGTTGTTTTCCCGGCACCGGTAGAGCCGACAAAAGCAACTTTCTGCCCGGCATGAGCGTAGAGGTTGATATCTTTTAAGATCATCTTATCTTCGTTATAACCAAAGTTCACATGTTCCATGATAACTTCGCCCTTAACATCTTTCATCTCAATTGCATCCGCCGGATCTTCCTGCTCACAGTCTGTATCCATAACAACAAATACACGCTCGGCACCTGCCAAAGCAGAAAAGATTGTATTAACCTGCATCGATATTTCGTTGATCGGGCGGCTGAACTGTCGGGAATAATTAACAAATACCGTTAATCCACCAATGGACAAATGTCCCAGGAAACACAGCACACCTCCGATTGCTGCCGTCAGACCATAACATACCTGTCCGATGTTTCCCATGACAGGTCCCATAATACCGCCAAAAAATCTTGCACGGATCTGTTTCTGTCTCAGATCGTCATTTAGTTCTGCAAATTCCTCCACTGCCTTGTCTTCGTGGCAGAACACTTTTACTACTTTCTGACCGGTAACAGTCTCTTCTATATAACCATTCAGACGTCCAAGGGCATTTTGCTGTTCACGATAGTACTTCGAACTTCGTTTAGCAATACTTCCTCCCGCTTTTACCATAAAAGGCACCATCAAAATAGTTATCAGCGCCAGCCATACATTAATGCTTATCATGATAACGGTTGTACCAAGAATGCTTATCGTACCCGAAATCAACTGGATCACCGTATTATTCATGAGTTCTCCGATCATGTCAATATCGTTTGTGAAACGGCTCATAATATCACCAGTCGCATTTGTATCAAAATACCGGACCGGCATATCTTGTAAATGATCAAATAAATCCTTACGGATCCGGATCAAAGCACGCTGCGATACACCAATCATAATACGCTGCTGAAGATAAATGGCCATGACACCTACGCCATAAACAACAAGCATGATCAAAACGCCTTTCAACAAATCCTGTGTTCCCACTGCCACAGCCGCCTGCCAGTCACCAC
This sequence comes from uncultured Eubacterium sp., assembly GCA_934338065.1. Classification (GTDB taxonomy): domain Bacteria; phylum Bacillota; class Clostridia; order Lachnospirales; family Lachnospiraceae; genus Eubacterium_F. Next base: position 9,377 of record CAKRGX010000003.1, read on the forward strand.
CTGTATGACGCAGCGAAGCCACCGTCTTTGTCGTATTTCCTATATTGTCAACAATCGGTTTTAACAGATAGGAGCCGGCAAGTGTTGCTGCACTGAAAACAATCACGCATACCAGTGCTAATACAACTAACATCTTATCTTTTCCCATATAGGCAAGCAGGCGTCGGATTGTCTCACCCGTATTTTTAGGCTTTCCTCCTGCCATTCCACGAGGGCCGTGTCCATGCCCCGGCCCCATCTGCGGGCGGCCCTGCTGTTTGTTCTTTGGCTGACTCATCCTGCCACCTCCTCTTTATCTTTCTGAGAATAATAAATTTCCTGATAAGTTTCATTGTTCTTTAATAATTCTTCGTGTGTTCCCTGACCAACAATACGTCCTTCTTCCATAACAAGGATGCGGTCTGCATTTTCCACAGAAGAAATACGCTGTGCAATAATAAGCTTTGTAGCATCTTTTAATGAAGTAGAGAAGCTTTCCCTGATTTTCGCCTCAGTTGCCGTATCCACTGCACTTGTACTATCATCCAAAATGAGAATCTTCGGTTTCTTAAGAAGCGCTCGTGCAATACATAAACGCTGCTTCTGTCCACCAGAAACGTTAATCCCCCCCTGACCTAACTCATGATCATAACCATCTTGGAAATCCTGAATAAAACTATCCGCACAAGCCGCAGCCGCCACATGATATATCTCATCATCCGAAGCATTCTCATCCCCCCAGCGAAGATTATCACGGATACTTCCCGAGAAAAGAGTATTTTTCTGAAGCACCATCGCTACGCCATTTCTTAAATGTTCCAGCGAGTACTCTTTGACATTTACACCATCAACTAGGACTTCGCCCTCATCGCAATCATACAGACGCGGTATTAACTGCACCATAGAACTTTTACCTGAGCCGGTCGAACCGATAATTCCAATGACCTCTCCCGGGTTAGCAGTAAATGAAATATCCTGCAATACATTTTTCTTATGTTTCTTATAATAACGAAAACCAACATTTCGAAACTCAATTTTTCCTTTTTTAACTTCAAGATCTTTACAGCCTGCCTCATCGTCATTCAGATCGATCCTTGTCCCCAGTACATCAAGAACACGTCTTGAAGAGGCCATAGCACGAGACCCCTGGATCATGATCATGGACATCATCATCAAAGACATAAGGATCTGTGTTACATATGTCGTAAACGCTGTCAGGTCTCCAACCGGCATATCTCCAACAAGAATCTGCTGCCCGCCAAACCATACAACAGCCATCACAGTAATATTCATCACCAATGTCATGATGGGCATCGTCAGTATAACAACTTTCATTGCACTCAGTGTTTTATCTTTCAGATCTTCATTTGCCGTATCAAATGTCTGTCTTTCAAAATCATCCCTTACAAATGATTTCACAACACGCTGATTTGTTATATTTTCCTGAATTCTTGAGTTCAGTCCATCAATCTTGGTCTGCATAATGTCGAACCGAGGAAAGGCTGTGCGCATCACAAGTCCCAGAGAAACCAGAAGAACCGGTATAACAACACAAAACACTAAAGCAAGACGCCAATTCATTATGAACGCCATGATCAGTCCTCCGATCAGCATACCCGGGGCACGCAGCATCATACGCAGTGACATTTCTATTACATTTTGTAAATTTGTAATATCATTTGTCAGACGGGTAACCAATGACCCGGTCGAAAATTTTTCAATATTAGCAAACGAGAATCGTTGTACTTTTCCAAACACATCTCTTCTCAGATCTGCCGAAAAATTCACCGATGCTTTGACAGCAAAATACGCTCCCAAAACACCACCTAACATCATCAGCAATGCTGTCAGGATCATAACGGCACCAACACCTATGATATAACCTGTTCCCCTTGCCGCTGCGTTTTCCGCCTGACCACAGCCATAATTAATGATCATTGACATAAGTTTTGGTAATATAACCTCACCAATAACTTCCACGATCATAAAAATCGGGCCCAGAATAAATGCGGACATATAAGGTGTCACATATTTCTTATATCGTTTCATTTTTTATCTGTCCTCCATGATTTTTTTTTGCCATCCGCTCCATATTATTATAGATGCGTTCAAAATAACTACACAACAAGCCTAACTCATCCTGCCCAAATCCCTGATACATCTGCTCATCCAGCGCATCAAAAAAGCCGCAGCTATCTTCAACTATCTTACGGCCTTTCTCCGTCAGTTCCACAAAATTTATGCGGTTATCTTCTTCTTTTGCTGTCTTTATTATAAGTTCTGCCTTTTTCAGGGCTTTTAATGATACAGCAATGGTCGCCGGAGATACTTCCAGATATCTTGCAAGCTCTACCTGGGAAGAAAAAGATTTCTTTGCAAGTGTCATAAGCAGCCGGTGTTGTGCCCGATGAATACCTGTTCCCTCAAGATTACACTCCAACATACGCCGGTGCATCTGATTCGTTACAATCATATGATGTGTAACCTCCCGGGGCGTAAGAATTTCTTCATCCTCCATTCCGCCACTCCTTTCTATTTCTTTTGAATCCGGAAAATCAAATGCCTGTTTGATCTTCTAAACTTAGCAAATTAATTATTAGTATGTAAATAATTAGCATGTTAATTATATTATTTTTTTGTGAAATGTCAAGTACAAAAAGAAACATTTCACATTTATTTCATATAATATACTAATCCACGCCCTAAAAGAGGATTTCTATGGAATATGGAAAATTAAATATCCGTGTTGTCTCTGACAACACCAATTATCCGATTCCGGACGCCACCGTGCGTATTACATCAGAAAATGAACCGGAACGCATCATTGAGGAAGCTCTTACAAATGAGGAAGGACAACTTAATGATATTGAACTGGAAGCTCCTCCGGTCGACTATAGCATGAAGCCTTCTGCCAATAAACCTTATTCAGAGTATACGATCACAGTCCGCGCCCCCGGCTTCGAAAGCATAGAAGTCAACGGTGCCGAAATATTCTCCGGTCAGACAGCTCTTCAGGAAACATCTCTTCTTCCCTTAGCCACCGGAGAACCCGACAGTGCAGAATTATTTGTTATCCCGGATCATACTCTATGGGGTGATTACCCGCCAAAGATTCCTGAAAGCGAGATCAAGACAGTAGAAGAAACCGGCGAGATAGTCTTAAGCCAAGTTGTTATCCCTGAGTATGTAATTGTCCACAACGGACCGCCCGGAGACTCAAGTGCCAAAGATTATTATGTCAAATACAAGGACTATATCAAAAATGTTGCCAGCAGCGAGATCTACTCAACCTGGCCGGAAGCAACCTTACAGGCAAATATTCTTGCCATACAATCTTTTACATTAAATCGCGTATATACCGAATGGTATCGGAATAAAGGATATGAATTTACGATCACCACATCAACTGCCTATGACCACAAATGGATCCCAAATCGAAATGTTTTCGATAGCATCTCCCGTGTCGTTGAAGAGATCTTCAGCAACTACCTCTCAAGGCCAAATGTGGAACAGCCCATTCTGACACAGTATTGCGACGGCAAAAATGTAACATGTCCCAACTGGATGTCACAGTGGGGTTCCAAATCTCTTGGTGATCAGGGATATTCTGCCATTGAAATTCTGCGCAACTACTATGGAGATTCCATTTTTATTAACTCAACAGATGAAATATCCGGTGTACCATCTTCTTATCCCGGCACACCACTCCGTGTTGGTGACGCAGGCGAAAAAGTACGCCAGATTCAAAAACAGCTCAATGTTGTAGCTAATGCATATCCGCTTATTCCCAAAATTGCCGAAGATGGTGTCTTTGGTCCTGCTACAGAAGAAGCAGTAAAAACGTTCCAGCGGATCTTTAATCTGACTCCGGATGGAATCGTTGGTTTCCGCACCTGGTACCGTCTGTCCGAGATCTACGTCGGTGTCAGCCGTATTGCAGAATTAAATTAAAATCTTGCACACTCCTGTCCTATCTTATATAATGATATTGGGGTCATACGGCTATTTTTGACCCCATGAAACAGGAGGGGTTCATCATGAAAAAGGAAAACTATTACTCATCCGGTGAATTTGCAAAAATAGCACAGGTCACTCTGCGCACGATCCGTTATTATGACCAGCAGAATATTCTAAAGCCTTCCTATGTAAATGAGTCCGGAGCACGCTTTTACAGTGAAGAGGATCTGGCAAAGCTTCAACAGATACTCCTTTTTAAATATCTTGGATTTTCTCTCGCAGAAATCAAGGAAATGACGTTAGACAACTTTGACCGGCACTTTCTCTTACATTCTCTGGATATTCAGAAAAAGCTTGTCCAGGACCGCATTGAACAGATGCACCTGGTTAAGCAGGCAATTGAAGACACAGCAGATACGTTACGTTCCAAAGAAACGATTGACTGGCAGCAGATGATGGATCTGATCCATCTGACCGGAATGGAAAACAGTCTCAAAAACCAGTACGAAAATGCCTCCAATATATCTGCCCGCATACAGCTTCATGAACAGTTTTCATTGAATAAAGAAGGGTGGTTTCCCTGGCTTTACGATCAATGCCATATCTGCAGCGGACAAAACATATTGGAGATTGGCTGCGGTGATGGCACACTTTGGGCTGCCAATCAGAATAAACTGCCAGCTTCACTCGATCTGACACTGACCGACATCTCCGATGGTATGCTGCGTGATGCCAGACGAAATTTCTCCAGACATTCCGGTGACGTACATCTTCACTTTGATCTGGCGGATGCCTCCTCACTGCCCTACACTGATGAGCAGTTCGATCTTGTCATTGCTAACCATGTTTTATTTTACTGTAACGACCTGGCAATAGTATGCAGAGAAATAAAGCGTATCCTGAAACCGGGAGGTCATATCATCGCAAGCACCTACGGAGAAGGACATATGGTTGAGATCAACCGTCTAGTTACCGCCTTTGACTCACGCATTGTCCTATCGGCAGATAAACTTTATCATCGCTTTGGCAAAGAAAATGGGGCCGGTCTTCTTACACCTTATTTTTCTTCTGTTGAATGGAAACAATACGAAGATTCCCTGCTGGTAGATCAGGCTGAACCTCTGATCTCCTATATTCTTTCCTGTCATGGCAATCAAAACCAATATATTCTCAACCGCTACGCAGAATTTAGGAATTTTGTTGAAAAGAAAGTAAAAAACGGCTTTTCCATAACAAAAGATGCCGGTATTTTTATAGGCAAAAAATAATTTTTTCTTAAATTCAAAAAAACTCTTGCAGGTAACGTTACGTAACCTTTTATAATGTTTTAAGATGATGTCAGGGACAAAATACTTTCCCTGACTATGAATACGGAGGGATCTTTATGAAAGGTATTATTTTAGCAGGTGGCTCCGGCACACGTCTGTATCCACTTACAACAGTAACCAGTAAACAATTGTTACCTATCTATGACAAACCGATGATCTATTATCCGCTTTCTGTTCTTATGAATGCAGGAATACGAGACATTCTTATCATCTCCACACCGCAGGATACCCCCCGGTTTGAAGAACTTCTGAAAGATGGCCATCAATTCGGGGTAAATCTGTCCTACGCCATTCAGCCAAGTCCGGACGGTCTGGCCCAGGCATTTATCATTGGTAAGGAATTCATCGGAAACGACACCGTGGCTATGGTACTCGGTGATAACATTTTCTCTGGACATGGTTTAAAAAAACGCCTGAAGAATGCGGTTCAAAATGCTGAAAATGGCAATGGGGCAACTGTGTTCGGTTATTATGTTGATGATCCGGAACGTTTCGGCATTGTGGAATTCAACAAAGAAGGAAAGGCCGTGTCAATTGAAGAAAAACCGGCGAAACCAAAAAGCAATTACTGTGTAACTGGATTATATTTTTATGACAACCATGTCGTAGACTATGCCCGCGACCTGAAGCCAAGTGCCCGTGGCGAACTGGAGATCACCGATCTTAACCGGATCTATCTCGAACAGGATGCACTGAACGTAGAACTTCTTGGACAAGGCTTTACCTGGTTAGATACCGGCACGCATGAAAGTCTTGTTGATGCCACCAATTTTGTAAAAACTGTTGAAACGCATCAGCACCGCAAGATTGCCTGTCTCGAAGAAATCGCTTATCTGAACGGATGGATCAGCCGCGAGCAAGTTATGAACGTTTATGAAATATTAAAGAAAAATCAGTATGGACAGTATCTGAAAGATGTTTTAGATGGGAAATATATGGACACACTACATTAAAGGGAGGATTCTATTATGACTATTATTGTTACTGGCGGAGCCGGTTTTATCGGAAGTAATTTTATTTTTCACATGCTTAAAAAGTATCCTGACTACCGCATTATCTGTCTGGATTGTCTTACCTATGCAGGCAATCTTTCCACATTGGCCCCTGTTATGGACAACCCTAACTTTCGCTTTGTAAAGGAAAGTATTACTGACCGCAAAGCAGTTTATCGTTTATTTGAAGAAGAAAAACCAGACATTATTGTAAACTTTGCTGCAGAAAGCCATGTTGACCGTTCCATTGAAAATCCGGAAGTTTTCCTGGATACAAACATAAAAGGAACTGCCGTTCTCATGGATGCCTGCCGCAAATACGGTATCACACGCTACCATCAGGTATCGACAGATGAGGTATATGGAGATCTTCCTCTTGACCGCCCGGATCTTTTCTTTACAGAAGAAACACCAATCCACACAAGCAGTCCCTACAGTTCTTCAAAGGCTGCCGCTGATCTGCTTGTTCTGGCATATCACAGAACCTACGATCTGCCTGTAACGATCAGCCGTTGTTCAAATAACTACGGGCCTTATCATTTCCCGGAAAAACTGATTCCACTTATGATTGCCAATGCGCTGAATGACAAACCGCTGCCCGTGTACGGCAAGGGTGAAAACGTCCGCGACTGGCTCTACGTCGAAGACCACTGTAAGGCCATCGACCTGATCATCCATAACGGTCGTGTTGGTGAAGTTTACAATATTGGTGGACACAATGAAATGAAAAATATTGATATCGTCAAGATCATATGCCGTGAACTAGGTAAACCGGAAAGTCTGATCACTTATGTGACCGACCGTAAAGGACATGATATGCGTTATGCCATTGATCCAACTAAGATCCACTCAGAACTTGGCTGGCTTCCGGAAACAAAATTTGCCGATGGTATCAAAAAGACGATCCAATGGTACTTAGATAACAAAGAATGGTGGGAAACTATCATCTCCGGAGAATATCAGAATTATTATGAAAAAATGTATGGAAACCGATAATCCTTATCGGAGAAAGGATATTGTTGATGAAAGTACTAGTAACTGGCGTGAAAGGGCAATTGGGATATGATGTTGTCAACGAACTTACCTCCCGCGGTCACGAGGCTGTTGGTGTTGACATTGAGGAAATGGATATAACCGATCCGGACAATGTGCAGGATGTGATTCCTTCCTGTCATCCGGATGCCGTCATCCACTGTGCTGCCTGGACTGCCGTAGACGCTGCAGAAGACGAAGCAAACAGAGAACTTGTTAAACGGGTTAATAGTGACGGAACAAAAACGATTGCCGGCATATGTAGAGATCTGGACATTCCACTCATGTATATCTCCACTGATTACGTCTTCGATGGAAAAGGTACAACTCCGTGGGAACCAGACCAGAAGGACTATGCGCCCCTCAATATTTATGGGCAGACAAAATTAGCCGGTGAACTGGCAATCAACGAATTGCTGGACAAGTTCTTTATCGTCCGCATTGCCTGGGTTTTCGGTGTACATGGCAATAATTTTATTAAAACCATGCTCAACGCAGGCGCCACTCATGATACACTGACAGTTGTTAATGACCAGATCGGTACTCCGACCTATACGTACGATCTCGCACGGCTCCTCGTCGATATGATAGAGACAAAAAAATACGGTTACTACCATGCAACAAATGAAGGCGGCTATATCAGCTGGTACGATTTTGCCTGTGAAATCTTCCGTCAGGCTGCCGCATTAGGGCACGCGTGTTATGACAGCAGCAACCTGACAGTAAAACCGGTATCTACTGCTGAATATGGTATTTCCAAGGCTGCCCGGCCATTTAACAGCAGACTTGACAAGCAAAAGCTGAGGCAGCAGGGATTCACTCCATTGCCGGATTGGAAGGATGCGCTGGCACGTTATCTGCAAACAATAGAAATATAAAGATCAGGGGGAAAACAATGGGACAGATAAAAGTAGAAAAAAATGTAGGTGAAATGGAAGGATTGTGCGTGATCACACCAACTGTACATGGTGATGAGCGCGGTTACTTCATGGAAACATATAATGAAAGCGATATGAAAGAAGCCGGATTAGATCTTGTTTTTGTTCAGGACAACCAGTCCAGTTCATCCAAAGGCGTTCTTCGCGGGCTTCATTATCAGAAAAATTATCCACAGGGAAAACTGGTCCGCGTCATCCGCGGTTCCGTATTCGACGTTGCTGTTGACCTTCGTAAGGGAAGCAAAACATTTGGAAAATGGTATGGAATAATACTTTCCGAAGAAAACAAGAAACAGTTTTATATTCCAAAGGGATTCGCACATGGCTATCTGGTTTTAAGCGAATGGGCTGAATTCTGCTACAAATGTACTGATTTCTATCATCCGGGGGACGACGGTGGTCTCACATGGAACGACCCTGATATTGGCATCAAATGGCCAGATGTTGTCGGCACCTATCCGGGAAACGGAGACTCCTCCGGTTATCATATGAGCGACGGAACACCGCTTAATATAAACGAGCGGGATGAAAACTGGCCGGGACTGACTGGGCAGACTGTGTTCTCATAATAATGGAAAATAAAAATCACAACACAGAAGAGGGGAATTCCTGCTCAGGAATTTCCCTCTTCTGTGTTGCACCCAATATCACACATCATAACTTTCACATAGTCATCCGTTTTATCCCTCATGATATGAAATCCTTTTTCTAACTCTATTAATGTCAAACGATGTGTGATCAACTCCGCAGGTGAAATTCTTTTTTCCTTTAGCCGATCCAGCACATAATGCCAATCATCCTGTTTCTCGCATAAAAAAGAAGAATTCCACGTTCCTGTTACCGTGAGCTGATTGCGCAGAATCTTCCAATACACTGCCTTATCAAGCTTCATATCCGAATAAGGATTTCCCAGCAGACACAACCGTCCTCCCGGTGCAGTAGTGTCAATCATCTGTGAAACCGTCTCATTTTTTCCCACACATTCAAATGAAACATCCGCCCCCGCAAAGCCGGTATGTTCCATCACCCATTGAGTAACATCCTCTGTTCTGCTGTCACAATAATGTTCTTCCGGAATTCCCATCTGATTAACCATTTTTTTCTGAAAATCCTTGTTTCCTATCACTAATATATTCTGTACTCCTGTTTCTATAAGGAACATAACAAGGAGAAGTCCGATCGTTCCAAGTCCACATACCGACACCGTCTGATTCCCGTTCGGTAACCCCCGCCGCATGGCATGAATAGCTACTGCCATCGGCTCCAGCATAGCAGCTTCTTCAAACGAAACCTCCGACGGCAATTCAATCAGATTATTCACCGGCACAGTCACATACTCAGAAAAAGCTCCATCTTCTCTAGAGCCCAGATAACTGTAGTCTCTACACATTTCGTATTGAGTCCTTTGGCAAGGCAGACATCTGCCACATGGTATCAACGGAAATACACCGACCCGCTTGCCCAGCCAACTGCGATCCACGTCCTCTCCGCAGCCAACAACTACACCGGAAAACTCATGTCCAGGTATTAACGGATGCCGATGCGCTCCTGTCTGATAAATCCGTGGAATATCCGATCCACATATACCAGCCGCCCTCACCTGAACCAAAACTTCTGCTGACCCCGGCACAGGTTTTTGGACCTCCTGCAGTCTGATATCATTCACTCCATGTAACACCCATGCCTTCATACTCCTATCTCCTCCGCTCTGTCATCCATAATCTTTTTAAAATTATCCAGATCTGTCCTCGTTGTAATCTTAAAATTTGTTTCCTCGCCCGGTATCATAACAATATCCAGTCCAGCCATGATTGCCGGCTCCGTCGAGCCGCATATTTGTTTTAATACGTCTGCCGGCAAAAGTTGATTGGCTTCATAATACTTCTCAACAGAAAATAATTCGGGTGCCTGTCCGGCAAATATCTTCTCCCGTTCCAGCAATTTACTGACAACAGCTCCATCCCTGCTATAATAAACCGTATCCTTCATCGGAAGAACCGGCATAACACCATCATGTCCCTTAGCAGCTTCAAAACATGCCTGAATCTGTGTACCACTTAACAGTGGTCTTGCTGCATCATGAATCAAAACCATGTCATCCCTGCCGGTATACGCAAGCATATCCTCTAACCCATGTAAGATAGAAAACTGCCGGTTCTCTCCTGGCAGCGAAAAGCCCTGAAACTTTTTCTTTTTATCATAAAAAGGCAGCCACTCTTCAATCTGTGCCTGCCACTCGTCTTCAGCTACAATCTGTATCGCATCAATCCACTCTGACTGGGACAAAGTCTCAATACAAAAGGAAATAATCGGTCTTCCCCCGACTTCCAGATACTGCTTCGGTATGTCTGCCCCCAGACGAGTTCCTACACCGCCAGACAAAATCAACGCAACGTTCACACTATCACACTCCTAAATGTCAAGGCAACGGATATCCCGCAAAATATCGGCATAGGATTGGTCTTTGCCAAACAACAATGTCGTTCCCAGCACAAATCCACGAACCCCTTTCGGAGCAAATTCCAGAATACGTTCCGCTCCGCATGCACCATCCCAGTATATTTCAAAGTCCATCTTTTCCTTCAACTCAAGCAGCCGCAGGATCTTATTCCCCACATAAGGCAGATACATCTGCCCGGCATTCCCCGGATTAACCGACATAACCAAAACCTTTTTTACAATCTGAAGCATCTCCATCACCGTCTCAATCGATGTCCCCGGATTGATGGCAATGCCAGGAATCATATCTGCATCAATAATCTGCTGCAATGTCGTTGACGGATGATACTCTGCCTCAGGATGAATATACACCGTATCTCCTTTTCTCAAATTCCGCAAAAACAGACCTATATGCGTATTCGGATGTTCAATCATCAAGTGAACATCCAACGGTACCTCCGTCGCTTTTGCTATGTAACACATATCATTTAAGGACATAGCAAAATTAGGTACATAGCGTCCATCCATAATATCAATATGAAAGGAATCAATGCCCGCTCTTTCCAGGTCCCGTACTTCTTTTTCTAAATTGCCATAATTGGCACACATCATTGATGCTGTAAGTTCAAAATTCATAAGTATCTCTCCGATTTAGAAATGTTTTTTTGTACACATGTAAAGCAGAATCATTCTCTCTATTTATTTACTTTCTCATATAGTAACGCAGAAAAATTCTATTGTCAAGATTCTTTACAGATCAGGTCAGAAACCGGCATCCGGCATGTGCTATGTTCAGCTTATCCTTATTTGCCATAAAATACAACGTGCATAAAGTCTCACCTACATACCCGATATAGCGATCGGCCCGATCAGCTCCCTTCGGAACACTAAGGTCTTCCACCCGCTCAAGAATAGGAAAAAGCCACTCACAATATTCAGTGAGTACTTTTTCTTTTGCCAGTACAATATTATAATTATAAAAATATCTTTGCTTTAATAACTCAGCCAAATCATCCTGATATTCCGGATGAAGCTGCTGTATTGCTTTGCCTACAGCCTCCCAATCTTCACTTTTCAAATACCGCTCGTGATGCGCCTCAATGTTCGGCTCATAAGGCATAGGAAATGGCAGTACCACATCAATATCATTATCTGGCAATCGCAAAATATCATCTTCTGACAATTCTAATATTCTTCGATAATGCACTAAGCCGTAATAAACATCTTCCTTTTCCTTTGCAGAATCCTGCAAACCATTTTTCCATAACCAATATAATGCGGTAAGTTCTGAATAGTTCACATTTTTGTGCGAAATGTTATCGCCCTCGCAGTCTACAATATCTGCTACTCGTTCTTCGCAAAGAGCCGCACCGACCTGAACCGGTGAGATCCACGATGGAATTTCATAGGAACTGTTCAGTTCTTTATCCCGGTAAAACTTTGCCATATACATGCGAATGTCGGCAGAATGATATCCGACAGGGAACGAGGCCAGTGGCATAAACGTTCCCTCTGCTGCATAATAATAACTCATCAACTGCGCCCATCGAGTCGATGTCAAGCGAACATGACTGCACAGACCACATTGGTCCAGACTCCTTTCAATCTCCGGCATTACGTTTTCCGGTGTTGCAATAAGGATTTCCGTATTATTCTTTTCCTGTTCTGTGAACTCCTTTACGTATTGCTTTAATTCCATTACCGGAAGTCCCAGCAAACCGGGGGGATTAATCCCCTGCTCGGAAACAAGGAAGCAAGTGATTTGCTTCTCCGGGTAAAGGTTATGTATCGCCTCATAAGTACTAAGAGCAATACTCTGAGCGCCAAAAATTGTTAAGTTCATTTGTTCATCTCCTCATAGTATAATCTAGACATTTCTTGTATATCTTTATATACTCTCTATAAAATGCTTTTCTGCAACAGTAATCTTATATTGTTTATTATGGACCAAAAAGATTGTCAACAATCGTTCTGCTAAAAAACCTGCATATCGATTTTGATATACATCATCTTTCTTGCCAATTCTCTCTTCACAATAATCAAGAATATCAAAAAGCCACTTACAATAATTATCAAAAATTTCTTTTCTTGCAATAAACATATTGTATGCATAATAACATATACCATTTTGTACTGCCTTTGCAGCATCTAAATATTGAGGATATATGTTCTCAATTGCTTCAAGCATAATTTCCCAATCCTTAATATCATGATCAAGTTCATATTGCTTTCTTACGGTATTAAAGTTCACAACCGGTATAGTAACCACTACATCAACGGTTGCAGAGGTTATTTTTTCTACTTCCATTTCCGTCAACTCAAATCTTCTACGATAATGACTCAATCCGACAAAATCTGATGTGTCATTCTTCCATATCCAATACAATGCAGTCAATTCACAATACTGTTTATTTTTTCTGGAAATATTATCACCATAATCGTCTCTTACTTTATACGGATGTATATCGCATAGCGCAGCGCCAACTTGAATTGAAATTTCATATTCTTTATCTATTACTTTTTCTTTTAATTCTCTGTCAGCAAAACTATGAACAACATATAAAGAGAATTTCTTTTTTTCAGCTTTATTTAATGGTTCTAATGATATTCCCTCTGTAATTTCATGCACCCTCATCCAATCTTCTCTAATTTGACACCATAAATCACAATCAAAAGAAATCGGAATAATATTTGTGACTCCAGCCTTAACTAAATCATTTATAGCTTTGCTAATGTATTTTTCGTGTAAAGCAACCAGAAACAATTCATCTTTCATATATTTAACATGTTTTAAATCAACTACCGGTACCCCATTTATTGATGATGGATTACCTGATAGATCGTTTACAACAAATGAATCTATTTTCTTATTAAATGGTTCTTGTGAAAGACATTTTAGCAGAGAACGTCCCATCATACCAGCCCCATAAATAGTTACCGATGATGCGGCGCATATTTTTTTTATATGATCATTAATTTCACTCATGTGGTTTTCCCCCGTTCATTGTACAATATAATTTTGTCCGCACTTATGCCAAGTTTAATATAATCCTCATAAACTTTATTACATACATATTGGCTTTCAATAGCAATGATTATATAATCACAATTTTTATTAACAACTTTATGTGGGCGCAAAATACAACAATCTATCCCCTCTACATAATCAATATTTTTATCTACCCATGCAACGATTTCACAATATCCAGACTGTTTAATTTGCATATAATAGGCCTTTCCAACATTTCCCGCTCCATATAATATAATTTTAGAACCTTTTTCAACCTGTTTAAATGGAAAAACAAATTGATTTGACTGGATATAATTTAGAGGGTCTCGTTTCCATACCATCGTCAAAAAATAATCCCTTAGCTGTGGTAACATTATTTTTTTATATTTTGTTTTTGAAAAAAAATCATAAAGCCATGTATACAACCATGATGCGTTGCAATATGCGTCGTCGCGTTTTTGTGTACATATTGATCCTTTATGAATCATATATTGATACCCGCAATAATCACTGACTACAATCTTTTTACATTGAATTAAATAAGGGAACAATATGGCAACATCCTCACCATCATAGATACGTTTATCTACAGCCAGCATCAATGGAACCAGTTGTTCTTTTTTGTAAATCTTATTACAAGCATATGGTAATATTCCTAACTTAAACGGTATCGCATAGCATAGCATTTTGCAAAATAGTTTTCTCAACTCATCATTACCTGAATATATTCCAGGTAATACATTATTTTTTTCCTCAAAAACTCTATAATCCTCATCTGCGTAAATTTTACTGATTCCTGCCGCTATGATATCTGCATCCCCCATTTCGTCCATCATCCTGGTAATATAATCCTCCTCAACCCAGTCATCGGCGTCAACAAACGATATATAATCAGCAGAAGCTTTTTTCACCCCTTCCAGCCTGGCTATAGCTGTTCCCTCGTTCTTCTTATCAATATATCTGATGTTTTTGTATTTTTTTTGATATTCTAAACATTTTATAGGAGTTTGATCATCCGATCCATCATTTACAAGAATAATTTCCACATGAGAATATGTCTGTTTTAAAAGACTACTAACACATTTATCAATACAATTCTCTCCATTGTAAATTGGGACAACCACTGTAACCTTTTTATCTTCAAATTTCATACTATTTCCTCATATCACAACATTGTCATCATTGCCATAAAAAAAATGCCTGTCCTACTTTATCTCCAAAACTTTTCCTGCACATAATTCCTATTTCCGTTGCATTGTCTTTTTTCAAAGTAACCGCTTGTATTGATATCTCTTTTAATATTTTATACAGATTCTTTATTTCCTCTCTACTTTTCAACTCTGCTTTTCCTTCTTTATACGCTTCAAATAAAACCGCATACTGTTCTTCTGACAGCATAAATCCACTTTTTGAAAGCGCAATCCTCTGTGTCTCACTTATTACTTTTCTACGTTCTTCCGAATGATATTCCATTGCTAAAGAACATGCATTATTGGCATGAATTCTATGATATAATAGAACGTCATCAATGATACCAAAATTGGCACCGTTAACAAGACACTCTACCCAAAATCTATAATCCTCTGCCCCGTACATGTTGTCTCTGTATGTAATTTCTTTTGAGTCCAAAAAGCATTTCCGTATTAGTGTGCTGCCATTAGGTATACAATTCCCCAGCAATTGTCTGGCTTTCAAGTACAAAGGGTTTAAAAATGAATACATAACATGTGAACTCACTTCATCTTTCTCGTCAATTTCCAACATGTGTCCCAATACAATATCCACGTCTGAGTGTTGCTCCATAAATTTTACTTCTTTTTCAATTCGGTCTTTAGGAGCAAGATCGTCATCATCCATCAATGCAATATACTCCCCCGATGCTACAGATATTGCCCTGTTTCTTGTATACGCAATACCTTGATTCTTTTTATTTTTTAGTATTTTTAATCTGTTATCCCTAAATTTTTCAACAATTGACAGACTAGAGTCCGTTGAGCCGTCATCTATAACGATTACCTCTATATCTTTATATGTTTGATTCAAAATACATTCCAATGTACTTTTCACAAATTTTTCTGCATTAAACAATGGTATAACGACTGACACCTTAACATTTCTATTCATATAACCTCCAAAAAAAACAACATCTGATACAACTATTCTTTTTTACCTCTTATAACTCCTCTAGTTAACTTAGTAGTTACATATCCTCTCCCTAGTGTGTAGGGAAACCACATATAGCCTTTACTATGCTCATACTGAATTTCATTCTTCCTCATAAAACTTTCAATTAACTCTTGATCAACATCTCGATGATACGAACAAATGGATAACCTTAAATTCTGAGATCTTCTTACAAGTTCTATGGCTCCATTAAGTGCATCCCATTCATTTCCTTCAATATCCATTTTAATAAAATTTACCGGTTGATCAATGACATCGTCTAATGCAATATGATTTCCATCACTATATGAAGATAAATATCCACATATTATCTTTATTTTATCTTTATAGTCTTCAAAAGTATACTGAAGTGCTTCCACCCACTGTTCATCTGCTTCAATCAAGTAAATTTTAGATGCACGATCCACAATTTCTAAAGAGAAATTTCCCTCCGCTACACCGGCATCTACTACAACATCACCATTTTTAACTCTACAACTATCAGAAAAATAGTTATGAGGTGAATCTTTATCTTGTTCTAACATGATAGAACGATAATAACGTTCCACCTCTTGCTCCGTTTTAAATCTTCTTGGGAAAAACATTTTCTTTCCAACATGCATCACATAAAACATTTTCTTTCGATCATCAAAAAAAACTTCACATTTAAAATTCTTATACTTTTTAGCAAAATCGTAATTAAATATATGTAGATCGTACCTTTTTATATACTTTATTACATCTTTTATTTCTTCTTCCTGCGTATTCATATATCTTTTAAGCAAAGCTTCTTTATAGAAATACTTTTTATTTTGAATGCTTCCTGTATAATGATTAAATTCTTTTCTTATCTGCCTTTTGATAACGTCAAACGCATCAGATAAAACAACTATAACATCTGGCGTTATATCATTAAGCACTTCCGGTGTGTATATCTCATAACCAAAAAATTTGTTTCCAGCCTTCTTACTATCATTATCAATAAATCCCAGAACCTCATAAGATGATAAAGTTTCACACTCTCTGCAAGTTCTTTCTGCAATTTTTCCGGTCCCCCATATAAATATCTTCACACTACATCCTCCTGTTATCCATATAACATTTCAAAAATTCTTATTTTTCTCTGCATAATTCATGAGCCTCCTTAACTGCCTGGAGCCATGCATATCCGTATTTATAATCAGGTTCTAAATGTGACCCCTCTGCCCATTCATTCCATGAACTTAGGAAAACAAAATTCTCTTCCGGACTATGAATTTTTCTACTTTCCAACATTATATCAATTAACCACTGTTTCATATTTTCCGGTGCGTTATCCAGCATAACAATTGCATTCGATTCCCTCTTTCTAGCTGAATTATCCCAGGAAACCATTGCCGATCTAAAAAACTTTTTGCACTTGTAATCAGATAAATAAGCCTTATTACGTAATACCTTTTGTAAACTAATAATATTCCCTCTGAAGTTCGGATTAATATACCCCTCTGGCAATACCTTTTCAATCAATTCTGACTGAAACAATTTCCATGGCTGATATTCAACCAATGCATCACCTGCCCAATGATCCACATTTTCAAATGTTCCGTCTCCTGTAGACAGCATAACATAAACATCCGGATATCCTGCCTGTCTAACCAGTTTCCGAAACTGCCTTATAAATTCAATAAAATCGCTTCTGTTAAAAACATTACATTTATATATAACCAATAGCGGTTTCCCATCAATTTTTATATATCTTTTGTCCTCAAAAAGAGGGGCTATATCCTTCCAAAAATCTACAGCTACTGGAATAGTTTGCTTTAAAACAACCTTATTTTCCCCACCATACCATGACATCGACCAATCATCCGTTGCCCAGTGTACACAAAAATTAATATCAATTTCTTTATGATCCAACAACATTTGCAAAGGTTTTTCCATAATACGTTTTCCTGAAAACCAATAATAAAAAAAACCAAAGCCGTATATACCATATTTCTTAGCTAATAATCCTTGTCTTTTTAACGTTTGAGGATTCATCAAATCATAATACCCCACATCGTATGGTATATGTGGTTGATAATGTCCTTTAAATTGAGGAAGAGTCTGGCTTGTGTTCGTCCATTCAGTAAATCCCATGCCATGATATTTATTATTCAATTCTATTTGATGGAATTGCGGAAGAAACCATGCAATTACTTTTGAATCCCCTGGCATATATTGATAATTATCGTCACACATTGGCACAAAATTATCTTGATTTTTAGGAGATTCTATATATTTTAAATAATCTAATCTTCCCTCAAACGTAACATCTGTCCAAAATGGATTGACTACAAGTATCTTATCATTTTTTACCATTTGCAAAAAGTCTTTAATTTTCTGTTCTACAATAATATGATTTATCTCTGCGCCAATAAATATTACATCAATGTAGGAAGGTAACTCAGATAACCCTTTTACTTTATTTCCATGAAATGTCAGTCCATTGCATATTTTTTCTTCATTGTCCATTACACATTTAATGTTTTCTAGTAAATTAAGTTTCTCTAATTCTTTCCATAGTTTTTCAGCACCTTCACCTGTGCCGTAGATCGCCCAGTTCGTATACTGAGCTTGTAAATTTAAGAATGTATTATGTATATTTTTTATAACAGTAATCATGTTATATCCCCCCCTTCTGTGACAATTTTGAGAACATATCCACAAATCGTTCTGGATCAAATAAAAATTCAATATTTTCTTCAATTTTGTCTATAGACCAATCCCACCATTTTATTTCCAACAATTGTTTTATGACATGAGGACTAAATCTATACTTTAACACAGACGCAGGAACGCCCCCAACCACAGCATAATCAGGAACATCTTTTGTCACAACCGCCCCCGCTGCTATAATGGCACCATTTCCTATCTTAACACCTGGTAAGATAATGACATTAGCTCCAATCCATACATCATTGCCAATTGTTACAACTCCATTTTTTCTCAGAGAACTATTTTCAAATGAACTATTATTTAAATACTTTCCATATTTTTTTATTAAATATTGCCTGTCCGAATATTTTTCCCAACCATAAAATATAAGATGATCTAAAATAGGACTTGTTGTCACAAATTCTGCCGGGTGATTATTCCATATACGAGCCGTAATATTTATTGAGCAAAAACTCCCAATCTTTTCTGCTAATGGGTAAAATTCCATCAACTGTTTATATCCGTAAGTATATCTTCCAATAGAGCACCCTTTATAAACTGTATTTTCTTTAGAAAAAACAAATGCTCCATCTTGAATACCCTCTCCTGCAATAACATAATAAAAATCCAGATTGGAAAAACCAAACCTCTCCATCGTTGCCAAAATACTATAGTCAACACTCCAAATTCCAATAACAATATAGTCATTGTCTGGATTAAGAGAATTGATCAACTCCACCCTATACCCATCATATTCTTTTATTTCTAAAGCTCTTTTATCTATAAATCCCTCAATATGAATCCCATTATTCCTTAACACATTGTTTAATATTCTGCCACCCTTACCTGCTCCATAAATCCATATTCTACGTTTTTTTGCAGAGAAAATGATGGAATTTAATTTTTTTTCACATATCTTAACAAAATACTCTTCACTCATACACATATAAAAACCTCACGAAAAAATCAAAGAAAACTTTTTTGAATAATTTCAAAAAAATTTATTGTTTTATTTATAATATAGTTGCGATCGGTATCTGACAAGTTATAATACATAGGCAGACGAACTAATCGATCACTTATATTAGTTGTATTTTCATCTATTCCATCAAAACGGCCAAATTTTAATCCTGCCGGTGAATTATGCAGCGGAACATAATGAAAAACACATAGCACTTTATTATCACGCATGTAATTGATATATTCTTGACGTGTTTCAAAATCTTTACATATAAGATAAAACATATGTGCATTATGTTCACAGTTTTCTGGTATAGTTGCCAATTTAACATCCATATCTAATAACTTCTGAAACGCTTTATAATACTCATTCCATGTTCTAAGTCTATTTTCATTAATAATATCTGCTTTCTCTAACTGCCCCCACAGATACGCAGCATTTAAATCACTTGGCAAATAACTATCTCCAAAATCAACCCAATTGTACTTAGCAATTTCACCTCGATAAAATTTTGATCTATTGGTTCCCTTCTCCCGTAATATTTCTGCTTTATCTATGTAAGAAGCTTTATTTATAACTAGGGCTCCACCCTCTCCCATAGAATAATTTTTTGTCTCATGAAATGAAAAACATCCAAAATCTCCTATCGTTCCCAATTGCTTTCCCTTGTATGTACTCATTACTGCCTGCGCAGCATCCTCAACCACAAGAAGATTATATTCTGACGCAATATTCATAATAGTATCCATTTCGCATGCAACTCCAGCATAATGAACAACACAGATTACTTTGGTTTTATCCGTTATAGCTTTCTCGATTTTTTTCTCATCAATATTCATAGTATCTGCTCTTATATCTACAAATACTAATTTTGCACCAGCAAGAACAAAGGCATTTGCTGTACTTGAAAAGGTATAACTTGGTAGTATAACCTCATCACCAGGGTTGATGTCACACATCAACGCAGCCATATCTAATGCAGCTGTTCCACTTGTCGTAAGCAAAACTTTTTGAGCATTAAATCTATTTTCCATCCATTCATCACATTTTTTTGTGAATCTTCCATCACCACATATTTTGTGACTCTTAACAGCTTCTTCCATATATTTAAATTCTGTACCCATAAAAGGTGGTACATTAAAATGTATTAATTCCATAGTCCAATACCTCCAAACCAGACTTGACAATCCTATTGTTTTAATTTTCTGAATCTTTGCTTTGCTTTTTTCAAAATTTCTTCTTTGTCAAAGAAAATATCTACATATTTATCAAATCCATCCAGATCATATGAACATGGTTTATTAAACAAATTAAAATCACAATATAATTCGATCAAAAATTGTTCAAAACTTTTTTTTACAGTTTTTAAAGTTTCAATAGATATATCTCCATCACGATATAAATTAATTGTTATAATAAACTCATCTAATGAAAATGCTTTATACAAATCATATTTACCCTTTTTTCTATGATCATTTTCAATTTCCTGCATCCAATATTTATCATTAATTATATATTTGTTTTTTCCCCGATCCGAAAAAAGAATGGACGAATGCGGAGATATCTTGTCATACACTAAGTCATGAGGAATTTTATCATAATCCTCCTTCCATATTCCAACTCCTGTCGTCCACGTTGCATAGATTCCCAAATTTTTCACAAATTCATCAAATGATCCATACTCCTCAAACCTTGGTCCCCATCCCATTACTCCATTTGAAAAATATATCACTGGTTTTTCTTTTTCGTATTTCTCTAAAAAAGCTAACATATCCCTTAATCTTCCCGGCATCCAAATTGCCCTATGATTTACAAATTTTATATAATCTCCCTTTGCCAACTTCAATGCCTCTAACTGGTTATCAAACATATATGCATTTGTTTTAGAATAAACAATATTAGAATGCAATCTGCAATAACTCTCCATTCGATCTTGAAATTCTTTATTATTCCCATTATCTGTTACAATAACCTCAAATTTATTTTCATTTATATTCTGTTGGTAAATACTGTCTAAACAAGGAAATACCCACTCACAAATTCCATTTGTGGGAATACATAATGAAATCATCATAGTCAGAACCCCTCTCGTATACCTATAAATGGTAATTGTTTATCACTTGCCATAAACATGATTCTTCCTGGCATTCCATCATCATTATACACAAATACATTAGTAAAGAATTTATGTAACAATTGACTTAATTCCTCAACACTATTAAAAGGATTAATACAATACTTCCATCCCTCTATTTCTGTCTTTAATGAAGCTGTACCAGAAAAAATTCCTTCGTCAGTTAGTGAATTCTTTATATTATAAAGCAATAACGTAAGCTCATCATCATTAAACATCTGCATTGTTGAATTACATATAACATTCGTATAATATTCTGGTAAATCTGCAAAAGGATATTCTTTTATAAAATCACTGCAAATAAACTTACAAGTTGTACTATCATAAACCTTCGCATTTTCAATATTTTTTGCATCAGAATCCACTCCTACGTATTTCACATCTTTTATAAATGAATAAAATCTTTTATAATAAAATCCATCTGCGCATCCCAAATCTAAAATATATTTTTTTTTAAACTGGTAAATTGCCCTTAAATTAAAAGTTGCAATTTCTCCCCAATCAAAGATGCCGAATTTAGGGAATCTCGAATAAAGGTCCACATCATGGTTATGTGACAGTGGTTGCTCTCCATTCCACGTAATAGCTAGCATATTTTCATAATTTTGTATCAATTTCTCTTCCAAAATACTATTTTGTTCTTTTATTCTTGGAAGCAGCAATTCTTTCATATATTGGTAAAACTCTGACTCATTCCACGCTTCAACATAACTCTTACTTGTTATGCAAATTTGACCTTTATTTCCCACCGAAATATCATCACATAAATTATATTGTCCATATAAAGCAATCCCTAGTTTGATTCGTTTATAGTTTACTTTGTTAACGAGCATATGAACAACTTCGAATAAAAAATCTATACGCGAAATCATTACAATGACCATATCATATGTTTGCTTAACCAATTCAATATTCTTATAAACGCCTTTATCTTCTTCACTTATACATGCATTTTTATCCACAATCGCAACAACATTATTATTTAATTGTATTCTTTCCTTATTCTCTTCGTAAAACGCTCCTCTCCCATAAATAACCACATCCATCTGATCCACTCACCTTTCTCATCTGCCTTTACTTTATATGGCATCCTCAAGTTCTATTCTTTCAAAAGCCTCCACATACCCTCCGCGAGTTGCATTCTTAATCTCAACTCCCCTCTTTAATGATTCTTCATAGATATATCTGTACGTCTCATTATTAATTTCCTGACATTTTTTTGAATAAAAATAATCCGTAAGATATGGTACATAGGTTTCATCAAAATACTGTTTTTTCCCAAGATAATTGTTGTCCGCACCAATCAATATAATTTCTGAAAAGCCTAAATACAAAGCTAAATTAATTGCATCCTCCGTTACAGAATACAAATCATAATAACCTGTATCAATTTCATCGCAAATTTTCAAATATTTATTACTGCCATAATTGTACATATGATCCAAAAAACATGTCTTAAGGTAAACACTTTTCTCTCCATGAATCATCTTTCTATTTAAAGAATTAAAAAAATTCATTTCATCAGATAAACTATCTAATACAAACTCTGGATTCTGACTTTCTCTTTTAAACACTTCAGGATCCGTTATCATGAAGAACGTAGGTCTATACCCTGCTTTTTTAAATAATTTCCATGATATATTTACACCAATCGTATATTCGTCTTTTAATAGTCTGACATCTTTTTCACACAAACTTGGGCCTGTTGCTACTACAAATATTTTCTTTCCTCTAAATTTACCCTTCATGCTTTTTATCTTTCTTTCATTTCTTCCCTTAAAAATTTTTTTCAAAATCTTGTATAAGGGGAAAAAAACAAAATTAGAAACACTTCCATAAGGTGATTTTAGATGGAAGCCAACTCTCTGAATATAGTGCATACTTTTTCTATAGAAATATAATAATCTAAATGCATTAGACTCAACAACTTGATTATCAATATTTTCAAACACCTCTTGATTATATATATCCTGATTGATACATGTGTCTGGTATATGCAGTAGAAAGTACTCCGCAAGTTCTTTTTTATTTTTTGAATTTAAATATATTGCATTAGCTTTAAAAGCCTTTGCTATAAACATTTTTAGCAAAGTATAATTGATATGATTTTTATTGATTTCCTTTACCAGCTTAACATCCTGAACATTATTTACATAGAATAAAACCCTACTGTCCACACTTTTTAATTTAAGCAAACGCAGGAAGTCATTAATCTGAAATGTATATATATATGCTTTTGAAAATTTTGATAGTAAATTTTTTAATTCCTTTTCTCCCCACCAATTCTTGATGTTAAAAACAGTGATATTTTTTTTTAGTAAATAATCATAATCCACTGATGAACATACCTGTGTAATTACATAAATTTTATTATTTAATTGTTTATTTTCATTTTTTATCAAATTCAAAATTATGTTATTATCTGTAGAAAAATTTTTTATGTATAGTATAATATTATCTTCAAAAAATTCTGTCGCCTTGCACATATTTACTCTCCATTTAAACATTCGATTAATTCTTTTATACCAAATAAGTATCTTTCCCTAAGTAATCTTTTATTAGACAAATTTTTAATAGGAACACTGCATGTTAGATCAATTTTGTATGCTTTATTTCTTTTCTTATCCAAGAAATACAAGCATGACTCATATATATCATTAATGATAACTTCATCGTAAAGATTAAAACAACTTGTAATTCCTTTTCCCACGATAACATCATCTAATTGATAATCTTGTAAACTATCATTTTCAAAATCATATAGCATAGCATTTGAAATATTATCATATGGAACTAATATATGCTTTTTTTCACTCAAACAAAAAGAGCAAAAGTAAAATTGCTGATTAGCCTTCATTTCAAAATCCAACGTAACCAATTCATTCTTTTCTATATCATATTTTTTTAATGATTGATCTTGATATGGAACTAATAATAGATGGTTTCCCTCCTGTACCAGATCAGAATAGCCCCCAGCATCTTTCCCTGTTAAAATCACTTCGCAATCATCATTTGACGTATCTATCTTTACTAATATATTTAACAAAGGAGAAACAGCGTAAAGAACATCATTAACATTTATCACCTTTGATATTTCCCATAAGTCTCTTTTTTTCAATTCTTCAGATTTCTCAACTAACGGCTGATAAATACATTTAAAACTTTGACTTTTTATATTATAAACCAGGACTCCTGAAACATCATATCCAAACATATATATCTTTTCGTTAACGATAGCTCCCGTAAAGAATTTTCCTCTTGTATTTTCATATTGAACCGGAAGCGAAACGTATTCAAGCGTTTTATTGTCTATATTATAAATAGCTATATTTTCAGCATTAAAAGGAAGAAAATACAACTTGTTATCTTTTTCTACAACACAGTAATGTAAGGCATCTAGTTCTCCCATTTCTTTCTCAAAAACACTAACCAGACTGGTTTTTTTGTCCTTTATATCATATACAAACAATCCATGGACATACCGATCTGAAAAATAAATTTTGTTATCTATAATACATAATGCGTTTGGTGTCAATGTCATGTTTTTCTTCCTTTCTTTACACTTTTTTCAATATTTCTTATAAAAATAAAACCACTTTTTGTTTCTAGAACTGTAATAATTCATTCACCTTTATCAGTATATTCTTGTCCAAATCAGGCTGTATCGTACATGTTTCCCATTTAATCTTAGGTTTAAGTAAAGTACCCGGAGTAAGCGAAATATCCAGTAAACAAGGTTCCTCATCCTCTAACCACATTCTGTAGTGTTCTAGTTCATGATAATTTTCAAGTTTTGCAGACTTAATTCCATAAGCATCCGCTATATCCACAAAATCCGGAACTGTGTAACCACTTTGAGGTGTAGTTATAAAATATCTATTTTCATATGAGCCATGTTGTATCTCACTAATTTTCCCAAGTTCTCTATTATTAATAACAAGGATTTTTATCGGCAAGTGCTCACGTTTTATAGTCTGTAATTCCTGAATATTCATTTGCAATCCCCCATCACCGGTGATACAGAAAGTCTGTGCATTATTCCTACTGACAGACGCCCCAATAGCATATGGCAAACCAATTCCCATAGCGCCATAACTTCCACCAATGATAATTCTACCCTTTGTTCCTTTTAGTGTTAATGATTGAGCCGCCCAGCAAACAGTTTGTCCTATATCAACAGTAACAACCGGATTTTCCGGTAATATGTCACTAATCTTATGAATAACTTTATTCCCCTCTGTATCATCATAACCCTCAAGCATATTTTTTGCTCTCTGGCACTTATTCCACCACTCCGTATAGTCAGGAATATCTTCATTCAAAAGTATTTCCATAAAATACTTAGCATCAAAATTATATTTTTCTTCTCTTCTTTCTGCTTTTATCTGCCTGCCAAGCTCATACTGATCAACATCACATCTTATAAGTTTTGCCTTTGGAGCAAACAAATCTGGTATATGTCCAATCTGGCGAAGCCCCAATCTAGCTCCAACTGATAGAACAAGATCACATTCATTCAAAATCATATTTGCAATCCTATTTCCATAAGTACCAATAAAGCCAATTTTATATTTATCCTGTATCATATCCACAGTGTTCATCGTTGTCAAAACCGGAATATGTGTTTTTTCTATAAACTCATACACTAATTCAGATGCTCCGGCTGAACGAGCACCATTACCTACTATTAATACTGGTTTTTTGGATGTCATATGGAAAATCAATCACTACCCCTCCCTTTCTTCCAGTGGTTGCCAAATTATAAGCGCGTAAAACAATTTCCGGAAAAACATCTGCATTATTGGGTGAAACAGCATATTTGGTTATATGTTTCACCATAGATATTATGTCCATCTCTTGAAAGCCAACCTGCCTAACACCCGAATAGCCACACTGCTCATTGGTTGGTACATTTCCACTAATGCCCATAAGCGGTACACCATCAAACCAAGCATCCGCTATTCCTCCTATTGCATTAACAGCCCCGGGGCCTGATGTTGTAAAATAAACACCCATCATTCCACTTGTTCTTGCATAACCACAAGCAGCATACGCACATGCTTGCTCGTTGTAACAAACATGTGCTTTAATTTCTCTTCTTCTGGCATATAGAGCATCCATAAAAGGAACTATATATCCACCCGAAAAGCCAAAAACATCTGTAATACCTTTTTTTATCAAAAAATCAACTAAATACTCAGAACAATTCATTTTTCCATATCCATTCACTATCAAAAATTATATATATCTTAAATCTTTTTAGCCAACTTATACGCCTTATCTAATTGAGAAAAATCAGTCTTACAATAACCTTCCCCATATCGTGTTTTTTGTTGATCAGACAAAGAATCCATAATATCAAATATTTCATTTGAGGTACAGTTATATTTCTCTATTAAATGATTTACATTATCCACATGAGAATGTTTTGTTCCACATATATACATTGGTAAATCATATCCCCAATGTAGTTCACTCAGCTCTGGATTAATGTATTTGTCAATGGTATCTAACAATTTTTTAATATTGTACCTTTCCCCATAATGTTTATTAATATAGTCCGCTAACAGTTCTGTTTTTGCATTTCCCGCTCCACGTCCCATACCAAACAAAGAACCATCAACAATTACATCTCGTGCTTTCTCATCTGCTAATTCAATCATTCTTTCAGCAAGTGCACACGATAGTCCCAAATTATTATGTGAATGTAAGCCTATTTTAATTTCTTTATCAAGGAAATAATCACATTGCTTGAAAATATGTACAAGATCAATCATATCCATAGAACCAAAGGTATCTACGATAGAAAACGAAGCTGGTTTTGCTCTATTCACTTTTCGAATAAGATTTTCTCTTTCCTCATCCGTATAACCAATTGAATCCATCGGATTAAATTGTATTAAATATCCTTTTTTCTTAGCTTCCTGACAGAATTCTATAGATTGGTCTATTTCATGTTTTGCAAATGAAATCCGTAACCACCTAAAAGATTGTCCATCACAATCATCTAAATTTTCTATTGAATATCTACTATTATCACAAAAACCAAGAAATTGTGTACTATTATTTCCCATAGGAAGATATTTCCTTACATCTTTGGAATTAGAATATACTAAACTTTCTCCCGTGACATTTGTTTGTAAAAATCCTGTCTCCACAAAATCAATTCCCGCCTCAGTAAGTCCATTCATTATACCCTTAATATATTCTGGCTTAGGATTCTTGTTAAATAGATACCCACCATCTCTAATAGTACAATCTGTTATCTGTACGCTCATTTTTTATCATCTCCTTATAAATGGCATTACAAATTTCAAAATCCTCTGGATAATCTATATCCATAGCTTCAATCTTACCAACTTCTTTTATATAAGGTCGTGATCCTAATCTTCTATTATGCATTAAAAAGGACTTTTTCGTAAACACGTAGGCTATTGATGTTTCGCCATAAATCAAAGGTAAATCTTGTGTTCGTGGAAAATGATTCGGGTCAAAATTAATTGGCTTTCCATCTTTCCACATAAAGGTTTTTATCGCCTCTGCACAAAAAGCCGAGTCATACTTTCCAGACAAAACTTTCTCAACACATTCTTCAATTGTTGCAACTTTTGCAAATGGCGATGTTGTATGAGCATTTACATAAACATCTGCATCAACCATCTTCATAAATTCCTTAATAAAATCATTGGCATTTATGTCATCTCCATCCAAATACTTTGGGCGCTTTATAAATTTTACTCCTGGTAAAATAAATTCCTTTACAGTCTCATCCGAACAATAAATATAAACTTCGTCAATATTTTTTGTTTTCAAACAAGTCTTCTGAATAAAGTGCATTAGTGGTGTTCCATCGAAAAAAGGTTTCGTATTTTTACCAGGAATTCTTTTGCTATCTAATTTAATTGGGATTAGTGCAACTGTCTTCATATCTTCTCCTATAACTAACAAAAACTTCACATTTTACAATGTAAAGTTTTGCACAGTTCCTTCTTATTCTTGTGAATCCTTTCACATCGTAAAATGCATTTCCTAAATACATGTTTAAAATCATATTATATATCGGCAGTTAAGCTAACTTTATTAAGTTTTCTTTTTCCCCTACTCCCCCCATTTCATTCCCGAAACGGATGATCAATGTTCATCTCCATATACTTTTCAATAATTTCGTGAAATGTTGTCTGTAGCATCTTTTCGATATTTTCAAGAGCCTGCTGTAAATATAGCCAATCCTTTCCGAAAAATTTGCATTTACCATCTGGAATAAAACTTCTCTCAACCTTTCCCTAACTGTAACTGTATCATTCTCTCTACACAATATATATTTTTCAAAATCTTTTCGTTTTCTGAAAAAATCTTTTCTCCTATTCGTTTTGTTTTTTCTATATTTTTACTTGCCCGGACTAAATCTCCCCTGCGAAAATGCAACCAGCTATCCATCAACATATATTGACAATACAACAGACTATCCGTTTCCTCTTCACAAAGGATATCTTTTCCTAATTGTTTCCAACGCTCATCATATTGGTCCGTATTCTTTTTCATACTTTCTAAACAAATTTTTTCGTTGTACATTATTCTCAAGCGGCGCTTAACATTATACTCACCAATATTTTCCAGTTAATACTCATCCTGTAGTTGTTGAGATATGTTTTGAATCTCTGTACTCTTACCACATCCCTTGTGTCCCATAAAAAGCACTTTCATATAAGGATTTATTTTTATATGAAAGTAATTAACAATCGATTTGCTTGCATTTTTTACGCTTCTCTCCGGACTTGTATCAACATAAAAGTCTTGATAATTTTCTCCATCCAATGGAAATGGGGTAAAAACTCTTATCATTTCTTCATAACTATCTGCTCTTGTCTCTGGCAACCACCTTTCAGACTACCATGATGTTCTTTCCATTACAAATATTATATCCCAGCTTGATTCTTTTGACAATATCTCGAATGCGATTTTCACATCACATCCATATTCTGAATCATCACTGCCTTCCCCATTGCCCGGCAGGCATTTCCAACCGGACTGCCATCACCATAATACGCATCGCACAGTTGGATTGCTTTTTGCACATCTTGTCCTCGATCCAGTATTCCCCACCTCTCTTGTTGAAATGTATCTTTCAACTCACAATAGGCTTTCCCCACATCTCTTTTCGACTTTTGTAGAATCGTCTCAGACCAGGCATCCGGACGCCACAGAACGACAACATCTTCCCGGTATTTTTGAAACGTTTCGAAGACCGATTTCATCTTGTCCACCACCTTCATACCGTACCGGTAAAGTACCCCCGCACTTGTACCATATAGAATCACTTTCTTCCTGCTGCCATCCTTTCTCCTCAGATAAGGCTGCCATTCATCCGGCAATTCTGATTCTGCCATAACTGGTGTTTCTTCTTTATAGATATCTTCATCCCACACAATCTTGCTTTCCCATATCGTTTTGGTATCTTCTCCTGCAAATTCAGTCAGCAGCTCAATATAGCAGTCCCGCATCTGCTCCGACTGGACGATGATCTGATCAGCATAGACAACGCCCGGCATATCGACATAAGATTTCACTGTCTTCCTCAGCCGTTCTTCCTCCGGTCCCACTTCATCCATCTGATGAGCCGGGATATAGAGCAGTTTTTCTGTATATTTTTTTAGATTTTTGGCATAGAAAAACGGATGAAGCGATAACGTATAATTGTATTCATCATATGGAGACTGAATGATGATACAATCCGGGTGATGTACTTCAAAGTTATAGTCCTCATATGAGGTAATGACTACCTCCTCCGGATACCCGTTTTTCTCACAGTGAGGTTCTTCTGATTTTATCTTACCATATTCGTCTTTATAATAATACGGTGCCGGAATCACATACACATCGGTATCCGGATCGTCCATTGCCTTCTGCCATGTCTGGTGCATAGTACGCCAAAAACATGCTTTATATGGGACAAAGACTACTTCATTTTTCCCATTAATTCCTCGTTCCACACTTGTAGAAATTCTAACTTCCGCATCCTGCAGTTCCCGTGAAATGTGTTTTAATACCGTTTCAACATTTTGTTCATCTGCCGACATCAGGCTTTGATTGATCTGGAATAACACCTCACAATACTGCTCCAGTTGTTTGACAATATCATGTTTCTCTCCCAGGTTCTCTTCAACCATCGTTCCCAACTGTACAGCAACTTCCTGACACTCGCCCAGCATCGTGAGCGCATCCTCCCAGGCACCATCGTATAATAACTTTTGGATTTCTGCATGTGCCTCTGGAAAAAGTGGCAGAAGTTCTTCAACACGGCTTCTCAAAGTTTCTTTCGGCTGCCGGGATGCTTCTACTTCATCATATTCTTTTTGAGAAAATGAAAATTCAAAAAAGTCCGCTGCCTGATTCTCCCTGAGAAAACGCTCCTGCTTTGAATACACCGGATACACATGAGAACCACCTGAGCGGATCGGCGTCATCCAGCCCGATCCATACTTTTTAGAAAGTAATTCATCATATGCACACGGTACTACGATATCAATCGTATCATAAGGCACAACAACACCCTCTGAGAAAAGTCTGGCCGCCATATGATAGTTGGGATCTTCCAGCCACACGGGTATATTAGAAACCTCTGTTGCATTGCTCCTGTTATATTTCATACACACCCGCTCAATCAGGTCATACAATTGAGGCCGTATTGGCTTATTGCGATTAAACTTCATATGATGTTCTTCTTCCGTCTTTTTCAGATAGAATTCCAGTTCTTCAGCGGACACTATAGTCTGTTTTAACCGATCCAATAGCGCATATAATACACGCAGACGATGCCGGTGCTCCGCCGCCTCTGTCTCGTCCGTTGGAACGTAGTCCAGGCAAAAAACATCCACGCTTTCCACATAGGGACAGCCATGATATTTCTCAAGATACTTATCCTGAACTACATGATAACGGGAATTGATCAGCAGACTGACCGTGTTTTCAAACCCTTCTGCCACCTGATTATCCATAAACCAACACTCTTCCGGCAAATCTATCTTTGCCGCTTTACGGAATTTATTATAGTCTTCCCGAAGCATACAAACATCAATATCATCATCCCACGGTATTCTTCCACCGTGACGGATTGCTCCAAGTAAGGTCCCCCATTCCGCAAAATAACGGATATCATGTTTCTTACAAATATCTTGAATAATCCGCAGCACCTCGGCCTGTGCTGCCCAGGCACGCTTCATCATATCCGGAATGTAGAATCCCTCTCTAACTTCATCTTCAAAATAAGAATCTGGAAATTTCATATTTGCCTCCGTTATCTGTCACCTTGCCTTGTGTCTTCTGATCTGCCTGTCAATATACCACATCAACATTTTGTATCATTACCGGCTTTCCATCCACCCGGCAGCCATTCATAGTCCTTCCTCCATCGCCATAACAGGCATCGCACAAATTCCTTGCGCTCGCATCGTCCGGCTGATCATCAAAGATTCCCCAGTCTTCCTGCCGGTACTGCTGGACCAGTTCACTATATAACCTCCATAGCTTCGGATTTTTCTTTCTCAAAAGCCCCCGTACTGCCTGGTCACTCCGCCAGATCAAGGTAATCTCCTCACGGTTATCATAAAAGGTCTGCAGGACATATTTCATTTTTTCTATCATCTTTTCTCCATCAGCCAGAAGCGCACTTGCACTTGTAGTATATAAGATCACCTTTTTTCTCTGACCATTCTTCTTTCTTATATATTGTTCCCATTGAGCCGGAATGTCAACCGCTAAGTTCTTTGACCGGCCGTTTTCCGGCGATACATCCACAACGATCCTTTCCTGCCATATCTGCTCTGTATCTTCTCCTGCAAAATCGGTAAGCAATTCAAGATAGATTTCTTTCATATTTTCAGACGATACCAATACCTTATCCGACAGAATGACTCCCGGCATATTGCAATAATATTTCAGCATCTTTTTTGCCCTCTCATCTCCGGCCGTAATCTCTCCAACCGCAAGTCCGGGTACATAGATAAGCTGTTCTGTATACTGCCACAGATTTGCGGCATAGAAAAACGGATGGATTGTCATAGCAAAATTGTATTCATCATAGGGGCATTGAATAAATATCTGATCCGGATGATGAATTTCAAAATTATACTCCTCATATGAGGTCAGCGTAACTTCCTCCGGATACCCTGTCAGGTCATACTGCTGCTCTTTATCGGCATTTCCAAATACGTCTTTATAATAATACGGTGCCGGAATCACATACACATCGGTATCTTCATCTGCCATTGCCGCAAGCCAGAGATGGTGCATCCGCTCCCACTGCTTTGCCTGATAGGGAATAAACACAACTTCTTTTTTCTCTTTCATCTCACTCTCGACTATCCGAATCAGGGAATCTACACATTGATCCAGCAAAGATATTTCCGGATAATTCCCTTTCCGGACACACTCATGAATACCAAATACCTGCTCACAATACTGTTCCAGAATAGAGACAGCAGTCGTCCCCTCTCCTGCCTCTTCCTCAATCATCGTTCCCAATTGCACCGCCACATTCTGGCATTCACCTAGTAGCTCTGTCATACTCTGACTCTCACATTCACCTGCCATACGCAGCAACTCCTGATGTGCCTCACGAAACAAGGGAATAAATTGCCGGATTTTCCCTTTTAATGTATCCTTTGTCAATCGTTCTCTTTTTTCTGACATGGTACCATCATAGGAGTATTCCAAAAGTTCAATTCCAGACTCCCTCGCTATATTGATCTGACTTTGATACCCCGGATAATCGTGTGAATCCCATATGCGCACAGGGTTCATATATCCCGCAAACTTGTGGTTTAAAAGAGCCTCATATTCTGTCGATACAGATATTTTCGTGTTTTCAAAAGGAAGCTGCATCACATCCTGATAGTATTCTTTTGGAAAATGATAGGCTTCATTTTCCAGCCAAATAGAAATTGCCGTCACTTCTGACGATGTGCGTTCATCAAAATAACGAAACAGCCCTTCTACCGTCCGGATCAACTGGGGTCCGATCGGTTTGGTCCGGTCAATAGAAACCTGACACGATCTCTCGATATCGCACAAATACTTCTGAAGCTCACCCTCTGGCAGGGAACCGTTCATTAGTCTGGTATTCACCTGAGCGATGGAATATGACAATTCATGTAATTGTGTCCTTATTTTCTCATCTTTGGGCAGATAATCCAATACAAAAATATCAATCCCCATGCTATAGGGAAACCCATGAAAATACATCATCTGCTCCGCCGATATAATAGGGAATCTGGAATTTTGCACTCTTGTCACCATGTTCATTGATTCTGAGTTCTGAGAACTTAAAACACAAAAATCCTCAGGCAGCTCTTGCTCTGCTGCCTGAAGAAATTTTTCATAATCGTTTCGTTTCATACAGATATCAATATCATCATCCCACGGAATGATTCCTCCATGACGCACTGCTCCAAGCATGGTCCCCCACTCTGCAAAATAGGTAATGTCATGCTTCTCACAAATCCTCTTCACTACTTCAAGCACTTCCAATTGTGCTGACCAGTTCTTTTTCATTATACTTGGAATATAAAAACCCTCTCTTACCTCATCCTCAAAATACGAATTTGGAAATTCCATCAGAGTCTCCCCCATCTTAACATTCTACATTTTGTATCATCACAGGTTTTTTGCGTTCACGACAGGTATTCATGATACTTCCCCCATCGCCATAGCAGGCATCACACAGGGTAATTGCCATCTGTGGTGTGACGGTATCATCCAGAATGCCCACACCACTTTGCCGATATTCCTGCAGAAAATCCCTGTATTCCTGCCAGAGTCCCGGATCACTTTTACGAATCATATTCTTCACATTGGGATCCGGACGCCAGATTACTGCCACCTGATCTTTATTTTCTTCAAATGTTTTCATGACATTTCTCATTTTCTCTACTGTCTTTTTCCCGGACATCCGAATAACCCCACCGCTTGTTGTGTACAAAATGATTTTCTTCCACTCTCCATCCGCCGTTTTCAGTACAGACTGCCACTCCTGTGGCACCTCAAGTTTCTCACGTTTTCTGCGTTCCCTTACAAGAGGATCATCCTGAAGCAGAACATCTGAACTCTCTATCTTTTGTTCCCACACTAGTTTTGTATCTTCCCCAGCAAATGCAGTGAGAAGTTCGATATACACATCCCGCATCTGGTCAGACTGGACAATGACCTTGTCAGCATGGACAACCCCCGGCATATTGCAATAATAACGGAGCATCTTCCTCATGCGCTCATCACCAGCACTAACCTCATCCATCAAAAGGCCTGGAATATAAACAAGCTGCTCTGTATATTTTTTGAGATTGCTTACATAAAAGAACGGATGTATGGACAACGCATAGTTAAAATCATCATACGGACACTGTACTACGATCGTATCCGGATGATGTACCTGAAAATTATACTCTTCATAAGAAGTGAGCATAACCTCTTCCGGATACCCTTCGCACTCATACTGCATCTCATCTAACTTAATCTCGCCAAAACCATCTTTATAATAATAGGGTGCCGGGATCACATACACATCTGTATTCTCTGCTTCCATAGCTTTCTTCCATGACGGCATCATCGTCACCCACTGTTCCGGTTTGTACGGTACAAATACTACCTCTCGTTTTTCCCTGAGATTTTGTTCTATACTGGTGGTCAACTGTCCTTCGAAAGAGACAAGCCCCTGCTGAACTTCATCAATAGAAAATGGCTTCTCTTCCTCTACAGTCTGAAGAATCCTTTGATTTATTTCAAACAACAATTCGCAATAGTTCTCAAGAAGAGAAACGGTAACATGTCCCTCCCCACATTCCTGTTCAATCATGGTACCAAGTTCGATAGCGGCATTCTGGCAGTCCCCCATCAATTCAACGGCCGTCTGAAATTGCCCCTCCAAAAGTAAACCAATCAGGCTCTCATGCGCTTCCTTAAATAATGGCAAAAAAGCTTTTGTCTTCTCCTGCAGACTCTCTTTCTTATTTTGCCGTTCTTCCTCTCGTTCCCTCTCTACCTGCTCGATCTCCTCGCTCGAAAACTTATATTCAAATATCTCTACACTCGTTTTTTCCTTAAGCATTTTCTCTATCTTTTCAAAATAAGGATAATCGTGTGATCCCCCCGATCGCACCGGATTCATATAATCCGTTCCATATTTTTTCTGCACAAGTTCCTCATATCCAATAGGAACACGGATCTTCATATTTTCGAAAGGAACCATAACACTTTCCACAAAGCATGATTTAGGCAGACGATAATCCTCATGCGAACTCCATAACGCAAGATTAGTCAGTTCTTTGGCTTCCTGCTCGGTATACAAAGATGGCAGACGATCCATCAGCACATCATACAACTGAATCTCAATTGACTTATCCCGGTCAAACTTTATATGAAAGAAGTCCTCGATTCCCCGAAGATACTCATTAATCACATCCCAGTCGACCTGAATTCCATCACGTTCTTTCGTAACTTCGTTGATCACCCCACACAGGTGGCTGACCAGATCCCGGTACGCCTGCTCTTCTTCTTTATCTGGAGGAAGAAAGTCAAGACAGAAAATATCAATGCCTGCCACATAGGGAAACCCATGATATTTTTCCAAAACATGCTGTGGAATCGTGATAACTTTCGAATTCGATACTTTTGCTACCATGTTGCCTGTGCCATCATCAACATGATAGTCCATGGCATAACACTCATCCGGCAGCTCATCTGCCACGGCCATGAACTTTTTAAAATCTGCGCTTTTCATACAGACATCCAGATCATCATCCCACGGAATCATCCCTCCATGCCGTATGATGCCCAGTAAGGTCCCCCACTCTGCATAATAGTTAATATTATGTTTTTCACATACTTCCTGAAAGGCTGCCAATACCTCCAGTTCAGCCGCCCAGGCTTTCTTCATAACGCTGGGAATATAATAACCGTCACGAACTTCATCTTCAAAATAGGAATCTGCAAACTCCATATCGGATACCTCCATTGCACAAAAGGTGCTCCAGTATTCCCAGAGCACCTTTGACTATACCACTGTAAAAATCGTATTCTATATCTATTATTCTTAACCAAGTAAAGAAGTAACACCCTGATTTGCCTGATTTGCCTGAGCGAGCATCGATGTAGCAGCCTGCTGCAGAATATTCTCTTTGGAGAATTTCGTCATTTCATCAGCCATATCAGTATCACGAAGCAGACTCTCTGCGGACTGCAAGTTCTCAGCAGCATTATCATCTACCTTGATTCTGTACTCAAGACGGTTCTGGATAGCACCCAGATTAGATCTCTGTGTAGACACTTCCTGAATGATCTTATCGATAGAGCCAAGAAGCAATGAATTAGCACTACCTGTCATATTAGCGGTTACGCTGACACCATTCCAAACAGCAACGGATATTGTAAAGGTAATACCCTGACTAGAGTTAGCACCAACCTGCAGATACTGCTTGCTGAATGTACCATCCAACAATGTCTTCTTGTTGAACTGTGTAGTAGAACGGATAGAGTTAAACTCTTCTTTCAACTGATCCAACTCATCCTGGATTTTCTTGAAGTCTCCTGAACTGCTATGTAATGTTGCTGTGTTGGAAGCCTGTACAACCAACTCACGAGCTCTTTGAAGTACTGCATGCTGCTGTTCCATCGCACCTTCTGCTGTCTGGATCAACGAGATACCATCCTGTGCATTGGCAGAAGCTCTCTTCAGACCACGGATCTGAGATCTCATTTTCTCCGAGATAGAAAGCCCTGCTGCATCATCTGCTGCACGGTTAATCTTATAACCACTGGACAACTTTTCAGTTGCCTTTGCCAGATTCTTTCCTACAATACCTAACTGTCTGTTTGCATTCATAGATGTAATGTTGTGCTGTAATATCATAATAATTTCCTCCTTGAATATACATATTTTTCCTTAAATATTTTTCTTCTTATTTACTTGATTTGAATGATCATTTCTATCAATTTGGAAAAGATGTTTTATTTTTACTCTTTCCCTCTGACATTATATATATCGGAACATCTGGCAGATTCTTAACCCCTATTTTTCTTTTTCCCAAGAAGTTTTTTCAAAAAAAGAGAACCGGCTATGCCGGCTCTCCTTAAACAACTCAATCTTAAATTGTTTTGCACATCTTCCACTACAGCAATTAGCCGAGAAGTGAAAGTACACCCTGATTTGCCTGATTTGCCTGAGCAAGCATTGATGTAGCAGCCTGCTGCAAGATGTTCTCCTTGGAGAATCTTGTCATTTCATCTGCCATATCAGTATCACGAAGCAGACTTTCTGCGGACTGTAAGTTCTCAGCAGCATTGTCATCTACTTTGATTCTGTACTCAAGACGGTTCTGGATAGCGCCCAGATTAGATCTCTCTGTAGATACCTGCTGGATCACTTTGTCGATGCTTCCGATCAACTGGGAGTTAACACTACCAGTTGTACTTGCAGTTACGCTGACACCACCCCATGTAGCAATGGAAATGGAGATTGTGATACCCTGGCTAGAGTTAGCACCAACCTGCAGATACTGCTTGCTGAATGTACCATCCAACAATGTCTTCTTGTTGAACTGAGTCGTTGATGTGATAGAATTAAACTCATCCTTCAACTGATTCAACTCATCCTGGATCTTCTGGAAGTCTCCTGAACTACTATGCAAGGTAGCAGTATTGGAAGCCTGAACTACCAATTCACGTGCTCTCTGTAAGATTGCATGCTGCTGCTCCATAGCACCTTCAGCTGTCTGAATCAAAGAAATACCATCCTGTGCATTAGAAGAAGCACGTTTCAAACCACGAATCTGGGATCTCATTTTCTCAGAAATGGAAAGTCCTGCTGCATCATCTGCTGCACGGTTAATTTTATAACCACTGGATAATTTCTCTGTAGCTTTTGCTAAGTTTTTTCCTACCAAACCCAACTGTCTGTTGGCATTCATAGATGTAATATTATGTTGTACTATCATAATGCATTCCTCCTTGAATTTAACTCGGCATCCTTGCCGATTATTATTTTGTTTTATAATATCTAAAGAAAGCAGCGAATCCATCGCGGGCCCTTGCATATAGACTCGCCACTTGCTTTAGTACTATACGATTGAATTGTATCAGAAGCGATAATACCTTAGTCATTATTGTATTTCCCTCTGACACTATATATATCGGATTTATTTTTATAACCTTAACCCTTTTTCAAAAAATTTATTTTGTTTCATTAAAAAAATAAGACTGATGACTCCTATGTGTATTGGACATGTTCTGATAATAAGTAGATGCTGACTTCCTGTTTACATGAAAATCATGTATCTTCTGTCGTTCTCTTACGAGATACGCTTTAAATCGTTCACTGTTCTGCTGCTCCAACGCCTGAACGCTGACACCCAGATCAGAAACCTCTGCGATCAACTCCTGCATTTGTCTGATCTGGTCACGGTACTTCTCCCGGTTCGGGATAATTTCACTTTTTACCCGTCGGAATAAAGAATCGAATCCCTCATCAATATCATTCAGTTCATCAATCTGCAATCCTTTTTCATCTACCAGCATATTAAATACTTCCTGATCCAGATCGTCTTCTTTCAAAAGACTCTCCTGTTTCTTCGTCATTTGCAAGAGTTGTTTTAAAATCGACCGCTTATGCCGCAATACATCTACCATCATATCAACATACACATGATTTGGATTCTGTTCCTGCACACTTAACCCTCATTTCTATTTCTTTGCTCCCGGCGCGCGGCGCATAACTTCCTTCCAAGTGTCGCGCATCTCCCGGATATATTTCAGTGCATCTTCAACTCTTGCCGGGTCCTTCGTCATATTGGCATCTACAAGTTTCTGATAGATTAACTCATATACACGATTAAAGTCCTCCCAGACCGGATATTTGTGATCAAGTGTTGACTGCAGTTCCGTAATAATTGCTTCTGCCTTCATCAGATTTTCATGGGCACCCATGATGTCTTTCTTTTCCATTGCCATGATCGCAATATTACAGAATTTAATAGCTCCATTATAAAGCATCAGGGTAAGTTCTGCCGGTGAAGCCGTCAACACTGCATTTCTTTGATAACTATCAATTCCCCTCTGTTGCATATTTCATCATCCATCCTTTATTTATTATCAATTGCCAAAAAGCCCCGACATACTGTTCTGCTGTGACTGCAGTTTTGCCATAGCCGTCTCCATCGCCGTGAATTTCTTGTAGTAACGTTCTTCCATCTCAGCCAGCTTATCTTCCCATGATTCAATATCTTTTTTGTAAGCTTTCAGGTCATCGCCCATTTTTACATCATCATAGAACGTCAACGCACTACTGTATTCTGTTTTCCTCATCATATCATACATATTAGCGCGGAGATTTTCAAAAATATCTGCAAGTGCTTTGGTTGTTCCATCCGGATCATCCGCTAATGCCTTTTTTAATTTATCACTCTCACCGGAATATACACTGTCATCCGGATCACCATAGATATGAAGCTGTCCGCCTTCCGTATAGTTTGTGGACG
Organism: uncultured Eubacterium sp.; assembly: GCA_934338065.1. Taxonomy (GTDB): domain Bacteria; phylum Bacillota; class Clostridia; order Lachnospirales; family Lachnospiraceae; genus Eubacterium_F. Next base: position 49,507 of record CAKRGX010000003.1, read on the forward strand.
TCATAATACCAAAACTAGATAATGCATATTTTTGACCATTCACCGTCACTGTAGACATCATTGCATCACGCATTCCCTGCATGATACTGTTTACCTTGTTATCATTGCGAAGCAGGGAGTCCTTAATTTTCGTCTCCCATTCCTCTACTTCTTTATCTGACATAGCTTGCTTCTGCTCACTTGTCAGTGGCTCATAGTCCTTAGCAGAGTCTGCATTATACATCTTATACATTTCACTAAGCACAGAATTATATTCTTTGAGGAAATCCTTAATCTGATTGTATACATTATCTACATCATCGGACACGGTAAAGCTGATCTGCTCACCCGGTGCGGTCGTAGCTGTCAAAGCAATATTTAAACCGTTTGCTGATACCGTTGTCGAGGACGATGTCAGTTCTGCACCATTTAAAATAACCTTACTATCACACGCCTCAATCAACGCCATGCCAGATGGTATGCTGGAGTTAGTAGTATCATTTGCTCCTCCATTCACCAGAACGCTGCCATCGCTGGCAACACTGATATCCGATAAACCAAGTGACGCAAGCGCCGAGCTGGATAACGCATCGTTACGGCTGGTAATAGAAGCATAGGAACGTGTGACGGAATCAAGGGAAGTCTTAACCGATTCCTGTGTCAGTCCACTATTAGAATCAAACCCTTCTATGCCCGCACTATAATACTTATCTTTCGCCTCCTGTGACAGATTTTCAATGTCACTCGCCGTTTTCCCGGTAAAGGCAGCCGCATCCATATCGGTCTTCGCAGTTTCTGAAGTAATCGTTTCATTCACATACTTTGTTGTATCTTCATCTGCTTTTTTCTTAACAGCAGCTTCATAATCCTCAGCCGTTTTTCCCTCTTTGAGGGTAGTAAGGTCATCTCCCTCGTAAAACTCTTTTTTCAAATCTTCGTCCGCCTGCGCTGCAGCCAGATTTTCACTATACTTGCTGTCATATAGAGAAGCCTTAACATACGTAGCTGCCCCGGAATCAATAATGCTCTTCTTCGTCTCATAAGATGCTTTTGCCATCTTGTCTAACGCTGCCGAATATGCGTCTGTATCGACGCCGGAACTTCGCAATGACTTCATAGCATTGTCTACCAGCGCACGATTTGTTGTATTCATCTTATCATATCCAACTGCATTTCGAACATCACTCTGCCCCGACAGTTCAGCAGCAGATATTGCCGAACTTGTGATAGAGAACGAATTTTCTATACCTGTATTCTTGCTGCTGATGAAAAATCGTTTCTGTGTTGTATCATAACTGGCATATAATCCTGCATTTTTTAACGCACTCGTAAAATCATTGATTGTTGTGTTTTCACCAATAGCAAATTTACTTGTTTTACCATTGGCGTTAATCTCTATCTCCTTATTCAAAAGAGACGGATCAATCTCTGTCAATTTTGTATTTACAGAGGTTGCGTCAATCTTAGCACTAGTCAGATACTGTGCGGATGCAACACCTTTCACTTCCATCGTATAGGAACCATTAATGGCATTATTACTGGCCGTAATATTGGCTTTGGATGAATCGGATAACGTAGCCTTTTTCACCATATAGGTGGATTGCAAACGCATTTTCGATACATATTTATTATAAAGATTGGTTAATTTTGTATTCAGATCCTGCCATTTCGTCTGTTTCCACTCAAGTTTTGTCTTGGCTCTTTCTACTTTCGTTTTTTTCAGACTTTGTGCAGACATCAGCGCACCAACAATGGCCTCTGTATCCAGACCCGAATTTAACCCGGACATTCGGATTCCCATAGTTATTCCTCCTTAAAAATCAAATATCAGATTAGCGTCTCTCGTCTACAAGGATCCCCGCCATTTCCCACATCTTCTGAAGCATATCCAGTGATTTCTCCGGCGGGATCTCACGAATCACCTTATCCGTATCTTTGTCAATTACACGAATAGAAACGCGGTTTGTCTCTTTATGATAAGAATACTCACAACGGGTCCTCTCCATCCGTCGATTTGCATTGCGCACAGCATCATCCATACTGCTTTCGCTGACCTCGCGTTTCTTTTGATCCTGTTGTTTATTTTTTCCCTCTTCTTTTCCTGTCATCCCTGACTCATTTGCTGCGGTAACAGCCGTCTCTGTAGCCGCCTTTACATGACTTGTATCCAGCATGTCCGGATTTATCTCTGAAGACACCCGGATTGGCTCAACTGTTTTCACGCCGGTACCCGCTGGCGCAATTTTTTCTATTTCCATAACAAACACCTCCATGTGAATGGTAATTCTAGTAATCTGTTATATGTATCGACAAAGACAGGGGTTAAATTAACCCCTGCAAGATATTTTAGCTATTATTTTTTCTTATTGAGCAAATCAGCTAATGCTTTTGGATTTGACACGTTGGCAGCTTCCGCATTCGATTGCTGGATCTGCGCATATAACTCTTTACGATAGATAGGAACAGATTTCGGCGCATCAATTCCCAACTTGATCTGATCGCCCTTAATCTCCAACACCGTTATCTCAACATTATCATTTATTATGATAGATTCATTTACTTTTCTCGCTAATGCTAACATGGTTACGCCTCCTTCTCCTTCTGCAGGATGTCGTAGATCTTATATTTCACCTGATAATCCTTGTTTTCCACCGCAATCTGCGCACCATTCCTTGTATCAGCATTGATAATGACCGGTGCCTTTAAATTCACTGACATGTCCTCAATGTTTTCCGGAACTGTTACGGTCAAAAGAATCACCAGATTCTCCTCTGTCAGATCTCCCAGACCAGTGAGAAGTTCGTCTTCCACGATCGGATTGTAATCCTCTTTGATCAGCCACGGCTTTATGACCGGAATTGCCAATGCCGGCTCCTCCAGACTCTGAAACCAGGAAATGTTTGTCTGTTCTTTTTCGCAATCATAAAGGATCGTAAATTTTTTATATTGTTCCAGCCCGATCAGTCCACGTTCCAATGTAATGATCTTCTCTTCCGGAAGCTCAACTTCGCCAAAAAACTTCGTCTTAACTAACATAATTTCCTCCATTCCGGAGCGCATCTTCTTACACTCCCATTACTCTTAGATAAAGTTAAGAAGCGACTGTCCTAATATCTTATTCGTCGCATTCAATGTCGCCTGATATAACAAATCTGCCTCTGAAAAATTAATATAGGCTTCTCCCAGGTCTGCGTTCTCATTATCCGATTTTGCTTCATTCGTATCATTTTTCTGCTGTTCCAGTTTCGTCTTGGTCAGAGAAATACGTTTATAACGGGAACCATGATCTGCTAATGCAACATTTAACTTATCCATTGCTCCCTGACACGTTGTAATCGCAGAGCCAAGAGAATTTTTCAAAACTGTTTTCTGCAGTGATATCTCTGTTGTGATCTGATTCTTCAATTCTTCCAGATTTGCCAGCTTATCTGAATCATTCGGATCACAATCCTGAATATATTTTTTTACTGTTTTTAGTTTGTTCTCCATGACGTCCAGATCATTACACAGATTTTCTATATCATTGATGGTTCGTCCGACCGCTAACCCAATCGAATCAACGCCTTCGGTATTAACCGTCAATATCTGGCTGAAGTTGATCTGGTACTGGATATCCTGATTCCCCGCTGAATTATAATTAGAAGTCTCTCCCGTAGCATTATTAACCGATGTACAAGTAAAATAATGTTCCGGTTTTACATCATTTTTTTCAAAGTCTGTCTTCTTGTACTGCACGTTAAGATCTTTTCCTGCACGTACACTATTGTAAACATTGTCTCCAAATACCAGCTCACCTGTTTCCGGAACAAAATACACCTCATTGGCTCCGGGATGAAGATGTTCATTATATACAGTATCTGCGGATATGCTTTTCGTAACCGCTGTAACAGTCTGCGATATACCATTTGCATCGGTATAACTCACTGTCACATTCTGAGCTATATCACAATTTTTATAAGAAACCAATACCCGATGTGTTGTATCAAATTGTGAGGCCTGTTTTGCATAATCTGCCGCTGTGCTGGACGCATCATACTCGGCCTGCCCATACACATATTGGTATTTATTGATCGTATTGATATCAATTGACTCATTGATTGTGTAAGTAGTGTCCGTCTGCGGCTCTTTAAAAAGCATTGGCTCATCGGTACGGAAACCGGTAAACAGATACCTCCCGGCATAGTCTGCATTCGCATTCTGTTCATAAATATACCCCGCATACTGCTTCAACTGTGTCACGATATCTTTACGGTTTTTTTCATTATACGTTCCGTTTGCTGCCTGCGTGCAGTAATCCGACATATCCTTCAACCGCTGGTTAACCTCTTTTAAGCACGTCTCTGTCGCATCCATCCACGAAGTAGCATCTTTAATATTGACCAGATACTGATCAACTTCTACCAGTGTCGTACGATATTTCAAGGCACGGACAGCTATCGTCGGATCATCCGATGGTCTCTGTATTTTTTTCTGTGTATTATACTGACTTAAATATTTATTATACGCCGTCTTGTTTTTCTGCATATTTAATAATGAATTATTTCTCATCATCGTGTTGGTCACCCGCATACTGCGCACCTCCCATTTTTATATCTTATTTATCGACACTATACAGCCGTTCCGTTAATCAATTTATCAAGCACCTCATTCAGAACAGAGAGAACCTTATACTGATTCAGCAGCATATTCTGGAACAGAATCATATTAGCCCCTTCCTCATCTTCATCAACCCCCGAGACCGACTTTCGGTTGGTGTCAATTGCATACAAAAGATTACTCTGGCTTTTTTCCATCGTATCTGCTTTCTTAGCATCTACAGCAAGTAATGCCGTTAATGACTGCAGGTATGAGTCCGGCGCACCATGAACAAACATTTTGGAAGCATCTTTTAACTCCGTTAGGCGCTGCAGATTATCGCCATTATCATTTCCTACATTGTCTGCCTCATTTTTCTTCAGCTTACATGCCAGCTTGCCCGGATCATCTTTCATTTCCTTTGTGATATTCAGATTCAACGCCGTCATGTAATAATATGAGCCGGTATAAGTACCATCCGCATTTTTCACCGGTTCTGAGGTAAATGTCTTATCTTTACCATCTTCCGATTCCTGGAACTTATAATTCTCCCCGGTTGTCTCTACCGTTGCGTTAAAGAAGTCAATTCCCTGTTCATCATCAAGATCGTACCCTTCTTTATGCACCCGGTTAAACTCCTGTGCAAACGTCCTTACGAATTCATTTAACTGTGCCATATAGAACGGAATTCCTCTTCCGTCGACGCTGGTTCCCACATCTGCTGAATAACCATTTTGCACCGCTATATTCAACGCCGTTGCCTGGGATGCCGGCATCGTGTCCTCCATCGTAAATTCATAGGTAAATTCACCGGCATCATCGACTTTGACTTCAAAATTTTTATAAGTATAAGTCCGGTTATTGATCGTAATCTCACCATCATGGGAAGGAATATTCAGTGTTCTGACATCATTGCAATTCGTTTTCTGTACAGTTAAAACAAGATTTCCTTCCGTATTATTTTCAAGATTTGTAACTGTTCCATTAAGATTTGTTGAATTATTACCATCCCGCATTTCAAACAATGACTGAAGCTGTCCCCCTAACACTTTACTGTGTACATTAAACGAACTTCCGTCCTGCCATCCCACATCATACAGACCACTGATATCGTTCATTGAACTATAGGTCCCTTTTTGCGTTACAACAAGTGGATTTACTGTATACGTGTCAACAAGCGTTCCACCATTTACGAACACATAATACTGATTTTCCCCTACACCATTGCTCGCCGGTATTTCATTAACCTTAACATCACAGTACTGTGAAAGCTCATCAACAAGCAGCGAGCGCTGGTCACGCAGATCATTCGCTATTGACCCATATGCCTCGACAGTGTCAATCTGTTTATTTAACGATACAATCCTTTCTGCATAAGCATTGATCTGTTCTACCGATGTTTTAATCTGTGCATTAGCTTCTTCCTGCAGTTTCTGCAAGTTAACTGCCACGTTATTTACATATCCGGTAAAGGTCTCAGCCAAAGTCACAACCTGTCTGCGTATCGTACTGTTAGCCGGATTTCCTTTCAAATTACTAAGAGCCGAAAAAAAGTCGTCAAAAGTATCTGTCAGACGAGATTTATCGTCTCCAACGACATTGCCGCAGATATGATCCTGCAGCGCTTTCAGATAATATGAGTCTGTTTTATAATAATTCAAAAGTGACTGCGTCTTTTGATATTTCGTGTCATAATATTCATTGCGGTCCCGGGTAATGCTATCCACCGTTACACCATATCCCTGAACAGTAATGGACGTTTTATTTCCTACCAGGGATGACATATTTGTAGTCTGACGCGAATACCCCTTTGTCTCAATATTGGCAACATTATGCGCCGTTGTTTGTAATGCCGCATTATAAGTCATCATTCCTGATTTTGCAATCTCTAATGATCCAAATGTTGATGCCATATGTTTCCTCCATTCTGATCTGTTATCAGCTTCCTAACCGTTCGATCAAATATTCTAACATCTGCGATACCGTCGTAATATAGCGGGAAGAAGCATCGTAGCAACGTTGATACTTGATCAGGTTCGATAGCTCTTCCTCCGAAGAAACGCCCATAACATCCTGGCGTTCATTATCTAATGTCGTAACAGCCATATTCTGGTTTTCTATAATTCCATTCCATACGCTTCCCTGCGTACTGAGTTCGGTAATGATTCCCGTATAAAAATTCTTCGCTGTGTAGGTTGTCATAGAATTAGGATTCAATGTACCAATGTCATTGTCAAATGCTAACGCCATCGCTCCCCATTCGTTATACGCATACCCCTTTTTATTACCGGTAGCCTCATTGTATTTTGTCGGCAGTGTCGAAGAGTCTTTTGCCACTACCGGATTAACCATAATCTGGTTTATCGTATACATTGAAGACGGATTATCCGGTTGTTCGTCATTATAACGATAAACGGTTTTCGTAGTCGTTGTGCCGTCAGGATTAACAAGTGTAACATCTTCTTTCGTATAACGTTCCATCCCTCGCCTGGAAAATAGTTCAACACCTACGCTTTTATTAACATCATCACCAACCAGCGCTTTTTCATCATCTAATACTTTTATTGTGCTGATTGAGCCATCTTCATTTTGTATCTCAACCTCTTTATTTGGGCAAAGAGCATCATTTACTGCCGTCACGATTCCATGGATCAATGTATCGATCTGGCTCTGTACAGACATAACGATCGATGACCCGATCGTTTTATTATATACTTCTACATCATCCTTATACTGAGACATCGCTCTGTTATAAGAATCGTCATCTGCAAAATCTTCTCTCTCAGGCTTCTGCGGTATGTCCAGATACGTCGCTGCATGATTGCCTCTTGCAACCATAAGACCACGAAGCCCGCCAACATCTGTATTATTACTGCTGCTATATTCCAAGCTGTCTGTAAGGAAGAAATCTTCTCCTGTTGCCCAGATCGGTTTCAGCAGTTTGGATGTCTTACTTTCATATTCTGTGGTAAGAAAATACTGGTTGACGGCATCTAACAGAAAAGTCCCTTCCGAGTAGATCATCACCGTTCCATCACTTTGCTCGCTTGTTTCAAAGCGGATATATTTTCCTAACTCGTCTAACAGGTCATTTCTTTTATCCCGGTAATCATTGGCAGACTCTCCCGTTGCCTCGTATTTTTGAATCTGCATATTCAGCTCACGAACCTGCGATACAATATCATTGATTGAATCAACCTGTTTTTTTACTTCCGTATTTAAGCTTGTCTGATAGGTGGAAAGTTGATCCTGTAACACTTTTGCTCGTTCAGCAAACTGCGTTGCCACCATAACAAGCTGGTCTTTCTTTACAATATCACTTGGATCTGCTGCTATCTCGTTAAGTGCTCCCCATAGATCCGTAATACTCGTCTGAAACTGACTTCCATGAAGTTCACCCAGCATGTCTTCGATTTCCATCGTTGCCTTACTGTTCGCTTCATAAAATTGCTGACGTCCTACCTGAAGCCGGTACTGTGAATCCAGAAAAGTATTTCTAACCTGTCTGGTCAGTGAGATCGTCGTTCCGGTACCAATCTGCAGTTTATTATCATGTGCACCGTAAGAAGTCTGGTAAAAGGAATCCGTCACCAACACCTGCTGCCGCGTGTACCCTTTTGTCTGGGCATTTGCCAGATTATGTGCCGTCACATTAAGTGATGTTTGTGCCGAATGCAGCCCGGATACCCCCGCATTAAAACTAGTCATTAAATTTGACATTGTCACATCTCCCCTTACTTATCTTCTCCATAAAAAATACACGCTGTCATTCAAAACCAAGCCAGGCGCCATAACCACATTTATGCGCCTGTTATTGCTTTGCATCAAACATTCCATGCTGTGGTGCCATCCCTGCCACCTCCGAAGCATTACTGGAATAATTGCTGCTGCCCGAAGACATCCGTGTACTTCTGATTACATTCATATTATATTCTACCATATCCATCGCTTCTTTTAGAAGTTCTTTATTCTGATTATTCACATGCTGTAACTGCGATATCGTTTTTCGCAGACGGTCATGTACGTTTTGCAATTTTTTCTGATCTTCCGGCTGATTTTTCAAGACCTCAATAATCTGTTCTAACGTTATAGTCTTCGGATCTTTGCCAAGAACGGTAGCAATATCACTTGCTACCTGTTCCCGCTTGCTTTCCAGAGCCGACGTCCGGTCTACCAGCTCATGTTCCCGGACAGCTATGTCCTGAAGAGCATCCAGATCATTTTTAATGATCGCCCGTGTCTTCTCCTCTTCAACAGGAATCAACTGTCCATAAAGAGCCTCTTCAGCGTTTAATGTGTCGATCAGTTCTTCCATCAAACTAGCCAACCAAACACCCTCCTAATACAAACTAAGCCAGCAGTGCATCTGCCATCTTATCTGCAACATCTTCTATCGATACTTTGTATGTGCCAGCCGCCATCTGCGCCTGTATCTCCTTTACACGATCAGCACGAACGTCGGATCCGTTTGCTGTCGCCTGCTTGGCAATCTGATATGCATTGCCCACGCTGGAAATTTCTAAAGAATCTCTGCTGTTTGCCTTGTTTGCCTTCGGAGCGTTCTGTGTTTTATTGGAATTATAAAGCTGGCTTACCTGCCTATACGCATCAATTCTCATAATACAACGCCTCCATTCTTGCAGCTTTGAAACATTCACTCATGTTTCTTACTATATGTATCGGACGTTATCACCAAAACCTTAACCTCTTTTTTATAAAGGGAGTGTGTTTTGCCGGAGATTGGCTTTCTGCCCTTTGGCTGCCCTTTTTCTATTTCGCACACGACGCGCATTCAGCACCTTGCCATTGTATTCAAAGGTTTCAGCTGCCGGATGCACTAACGTCGAAAACGCAAGCGAATCACCTTTTTCCAGCGTGATTGCCTTTACTCCGCGGCTTGTCTTTTTTAACTCGCTTACTTCTGCCACAGGAAAGCCTAAAGATAATCCCTGCTCTGTGATCAGAATAACCTTCTTCGTCCCTGTCAATACATCTCCTGCCGTGAGCAGCGATACGCCTACTACACGATCTTCTGCATCCAGTTTCGTTGCCGCTATCATCTGGCGCCCTGTCTCATATTCTACACCGGATACAAGCTTGATATAACCGCTTTTTGTCGTAAACATCAGCACGGATTCAAACAAATCTTCAAAGCTGACATACAATAAACCTTCTTCCTCGTTCTGCATTTTTGAAAGCGAATGTACTAAGGTTCCCTTATCTTTCATTTTACATCGTGGTATCTTATCCACCTTGATCTGATGCATGTTTCCTTTATCCGTAAAAATACAAAGCTTATCCGTATTTTTTATCTTAATTATATGGGAAAACTCTTTTTTGGTTTCTTCTGCCGCCCTTCCGAAAGCAGCCACATCAATTGCTTTTGTATACCCAAAACGGTCGATACAGATATAAATATCTTCTACAACAACTTTCTCAACATATGCCTTAGCTACCGCATCCATAAGCTCTGTACGTCTTGGAGCCGTAAACTGTTTTTTAAATTGACGAAGTCTTCCTTTTATCACTTTATACAATTCATTTACATCGGATAATACCTTTTCATATTCTGCTATATTTTTCAACAAAGTATCGTTTTCTTCATGAAGCTTTAGTATTTCCAAGCCAATCAGCTTGCTTAACTGCATTGCCAGTATCGCATCCGCCTGATTTTCTGTGAAATTTAATGCAGCCGCCTCTTTTTCCGAACCCTTGTTTTTAAATTTAATTCCCTCTGTCACTCCTTCAGTCAGACATGTCTTCGCCTGTTTCACGGATGTGGACCCCCGCAGAATTTCGATAATGAGATCAATCACATCGGTTGCCTTCATAAGACCTTCTACAATCTCCAGTCGTTTTTTTGCTTTTTTTAGCAAAAAACGGTATTCCTTTGTATACAGATCTTCCTGAAAAAGGACAAATTCTTCTATCAACGACTTAAGGTTAAACACCTTCGGTTGTCCATTTCCTGTTTCACTTGGCTTGATTGCCAGGAGATTCACACCATAAGTATCTTCCATCTGTGTCTTCTTATAAAGACCATTGAGCAGATTTTCTACATCCCGCCCCTTCTTTACTTCGACAACAATACGGATACCTTCCTTTGAAGATTCATCACGGACATCATATATCTCATCAAACACCTTATCCTTTGCCAAAGCTGCCAGATTTTCAACAAGTTTCATTTTATTACCGGAAATAGTATAAGGAATTTCAGTTATAACAATATTAGTCCGTCCTGCGTCCCCTTTTTCTATCATTGTTTTGGCGCGAAGACGTATCCTGCCCTCTCCCTTTTCATATATTTCCTGCATATCAGAAGCATTGATGATAATTCCCCCGGTAGGGAAATCAGGAGCAGGAATATAATCCATCAATTTATCAATCGATATTCCCGGACGATCCATATAAGCAATAACTGCATTGATTACTTCAATTGGATTATGTGGCGGAATATTGGTTGCCATGCCTACTGCAATCCCTGTAGTCCCGTTAATCAGCAAATTAGGCAAGGTTGCCGGAAGCACGACCGGCTCCTGCTCACTGTCATCAAAGTTTGGCATAAAATCAACCAGACCTTTGTCCAGATTATCAAGCAGTGTCATAGCTGCCGGCGACAAACGCGCTTCTGTGTATCGCATGGCTGCCGCCCCATCTCCATCGATTGACCCAAAGTTACCATGCCCGTCGACTAATGGCGCATTGAGTGAGTAGTCTTCTGTCATATGTACCAGAGCGTCATAAATAGAACTATCCCCATGTGGATGATATTTACCCATCGTATCACCAACAATACGAGCACTCTTACGGTGCGGCTTGTCCGGTGATAACCCTAACTCCTTCATAGAGTACAAAATGCGGCGTTGTACCGGTTTCAATCCGTCTCTGACATCCGGCAAGGCGCGTGCTACGATAACACTCATAGCATAATCCCTATAAGATGTCTTCATTTCCTCGGAAAAGTCCAATTGAATAATATTTTCCTGACTCATAGCAATACCTCCTCCCCTCAAAAATCCAAATTAGCGTACTTCGCTTCATCCATAATAAACTGTCTGCGTGGTGGTACATTACTTCCCATCAGAATATCCGTAACTTCATCTGCTTCTACTGTATCGCTGATTGACACCTGTGCCAGAACACGGGTGTCCGGATCCAAAGTTGTCTCCCAGAGCTGTGTATCATCCATCTCACCAAGACCTTTATAACGTTGTAATTCTACGATTTTCTTTCCTTTTTTTCTGAACTTTTCCAATTCAAAATCATTAAATAAATATTCCGATACCTTTTGTTTTTTTCTTCCTTTGGTTTCCTCATAAGATACCCGGTACAGTGGTGGCAGACCGCGGTATACTTTTCCCTGATAAATCAGTTCCGGCATGAACCGATAGAAAAATGTCAATAACAGCGTACTGATATGTGCCCCATCAACATCGGCATCCGTCAAAATAATGATCTTATCATATCTGAGTTTCTTTATATCAAAATTTTCTCCAACTCCACAGCCAAAGGCTGCGATCATTGTCTTAATTTCATTGTTTACCAATATTTTTTCGAGCGGTGCTTTCTCAACATTCAATATCTTTCCTCTTAGTGGAAGGACAGCCTGCGTCCGGCGGTTTCTCGCTGTTTTTACCGTTCCACCGGCAGAGTCACCCTCTACGATATAGATTTCACATTCTTGTGATTTTTTGGAAGAACAAGCGGCAAGTTTGCTCTTCGTATCCACATCAAGTAGCTGCTTCATAACCGTTTTCCGCGCTTTATCACTTGCCGTACGCGCTTTAAATGATTTATGTACATTTTCAAGAATTCTCTTCAGCACTTCAACATTTTTATCAAAATAACGCTGTGCTTCAAGGCTGAAAACTTCATCAACAGCATTTTTGGCATCTGTATTTCCTAATTTATTCTTTGTCTGGCTTTCAAACTGGGGATCCGGATGTTTGATCGATACGATTGCCACCAAACCATTTCGAATATCTTTACCATCAAAATTATCCTCATTGTTTTTGAGAAAATTTAATTCTCTTGCATACTGATTCATAATTCTTGTAAGTGCCATCTTAAAACCTGTTACCAGTGTACCGCCATCGGCAACATTGATACGGTTGCAGTAAGCATTGATCTGTTCACTGTAATTCTGTGTGTATTGAAATGCGACTTCAACTTCAATATCTCCGCTTTTCCCTTCTATATAGATAACATCATCGTGAAGTGTTGCAGCATCACGATTGATATATTTCACATAACTCTGAATACCATACTCTTCCAGATAAGTCTGTTCTTCTCCCGTATGCTCATCACGAAAAACAATTTTAAGATTTTTATTCAGATAAGCAATTTCCTTTAATTTCTTGCGAATTGTCTCTGGTTTAAATTCTACCGTTTCAAAAATAGTATCATCCGGATAGAATGTGACCTTTGTTCCGGTATTGTTTTTCATACAGCTTCCTACCACAGGAAGTAAGCCGTTTTCCAATTTTGTTATTGGCTTACCGCCATCCACATATTCATCCTGATAAACCTTACCATCTCTTCGTATCTCAACTTTCATTTTTTTAGAAAGTGCATTTACAACCGATGCACCTACACCATGCAGACCGCCGGATACTTTATATACATCACTATTGAATTTACCACCTGCATGCAGCACGGTATAAACTACACGGGCAGTCGGAATTTTCTTCGTCGGATGAATGTCCACCGGCACACCACGACCATTATCTTCTACTTCAACGCCCCCATCCTTTAACAAGGTAAGATGGAGTTCATTACAAAAGCCCGCAAGATGCTCATCTATACCATTATCAAGGATTTCCCAGATCATGTGATGCAGCCCCCTTGTCCCAGTGCTTCCAATATACATACCAGGGCGCTTCCGCACAGCTTCTAATCCCTCTAATATAACAATGTCACTTCCACTGTAATCGCTCATATAGTCCTCCGCTTTCTTAATTAAATAGTCGTGTATATACAAAAATGCATTATTTAGTATAAAACAAATGTTTGTTTTTCGCAAGAGTCAACTTCCTGTCGATTTTAGGCTTTCTTGAGGATTTTAAGATATTGACATCACATACAAAAGATTTTATACTATTGAATTATCAGAATATATTAGGAGGTTACTATGAGCGAATTAAAACCAATCAAAGAAGGTAAAGTACGCGAAATCTACGATAACGGCGACAGTCTGATCATGGTCGCAACCGACCGTATCAGTTGCTTTGACGTCATTTTAAAAAATGTTATTTCCAAAAAGGGAACCGTATTGACCCAGATGTCTAAATTCTGGTTTGATATGACTACAGATATTGTTCCAAATCACATGTTGTCTGCTGATGTAAAGGATATGCCGGAGTTTTTTCAACAGGAAAGATTTGACGGTAACAGCATGATGTGCAAAAAGCTGACTATGCTTCCTATTGAATGTATTGTTCGTGGGTACATTACCGGTAGTGGCTGGGCAAACTATAAAAAGGATGGGACAGTCTGTGGAATAAAGTTACCGGAAGGTCTGAAAGAATCTGATAAGCTTCCTGAACCAATCTATACTCCTTCTACCAAAGCCGAAATCGGTGATCACGACGAGAACATTTCTTTTGAAAAGAGTATCGATGTTCTGGAAAAGGAATTCCCGGGAAAAGGAAAAGAATACGCAGAAAAGCTTCGTGACTATACGATTGCCCTTTACAATAAGTGTGCTGATTATGCACGCGAACGAGGGATTATTATTGCTGACACCAAATTTGAATTTGGGCTTGATGAAAATGGTAATATTGTTGTTGGCGATGAAATGCTTACACCAGATAGTTCACGTTTCTGGCCTGCTGACGGTTACGAACCGGGTCACGGACAACCTTCTTTTGATAAGCAGTTTGCCAGAGACTGGCTGAAAAATAACGAAGGCAGACATGATTGGGAATTACCTGCTGATATCGCTCAGAAAACAATTGATAAATATTTAGAGGCTTATGAGTTACTGACCGGCAGCACTCTTGCCTGAAGCCGGTCAATACCTGAGTACTCATAACACTTGGAGGAAAAAATCATGGAAAAGAAACCAATCCTGACACTAGAACAGGTTAAAGAAATAGAAAAAACTTTCCCGACACCATTTCACATTTATGACGAAGCTGCAATCCGTAAGAACGCCCGCGCATTAAAAGCTGCTTTTTCATGGAACAAAGGCTATCGTGAATATTTTGCCGTAAAAGCCACTCCAAATCCTTTTATTCTTAAAATACTTCAAGAAGAGGGATGCGGTGTAGACTGTTCCTCTCTGACAGAACTTATGTTATCCGAGGCACTTGGATTTGGTGAAAACGATATTATGTTTTCTTCTAACGTTACTCCGATGGAAGAATACAAAAAAGCAAAAGAATTAAATGCTTATATCAATCTGGATGATTATACTCATATTGATTTTCTTGCTCAGGGAGTCGGAATTCCTGAAACAATCTGCTGTCGTTACAATCCGGGCGGTGTTTTTGAATTAGGCACAGATATTATGGACAACCCGGGTGACGCCAAATATGGCTTCACAAAAGAGCAGATGATTGATGGCTATAAAAAGTTGATGAAACTTGGAGCTAAAAATTTTGGCATCCATGCTTTTATTGCAAGCAACACAGTAAGTAATGAATACTATCCAACTCTCGCCGGTATTCTATTTGAATTAGCGGTAGAGTTAAAAGAAAAAACAGGAGCAAACATTACCTTTATCAATCTTTCCGGAGGTATCGGCATTCCTTATACGCCAGATAAGGAACCAAATGATATCGCAGTTATCGGGGAGGGCGTACGCAAGCAATTCGAAAAGATTCTTGTTCCTGCCGGAATGGGTGATGTTGCAATCTTTACTGAATTAGGCCGCTTCATGTTGGGACCATATGGTAATCTGGTAACCAAATGCATCCATCAGAAACACATCTATAAAGAATATATCGGTGTCAACACATGTGCCTGCGATCTTATGCGTCCGGCTATCTATGGGGCATATCATCACATCACTGTTCTTGGTAAAGAGCATGAACCTTGCGATCACAAATACGATGTAACTGGTTCTCTTTGTGAAAACAATGACAAATTTGCTGTTGACCGCATGCTGCCTAAGATCGACATTGGCGACTATTTAGTCATCCATGACACTGGCGCACACGGCTACGCAATGGGTTACAACTATAATGGAAAATTAAAATCCCCGGAACTTCTTCTCAAAGAAGACGGAAGTGTACAGATGATCCGCCGTGGTGAAACACCAAAAGATTATTTTGCAACCTTTGATTTCTGTGATATTTTAAAAGATATGAAATATTGATCTTGTCACTGCAAAATAAACTAATGAAAGAGTCACAGATCAGCGTAGCAAAAAACATTGATCTGTGACTTTTTTCTTTCAAGATCTTCCGCTATCTACGCAGATAACTTCTTTTGTTTGGACCACTTACCATACACTTTTTTCGTATTCTTGCATTTCCACGCACGAACCCTTACATAATAGGTTTTATTCTTCGTTAATCCATGCAGTGTAATGGTGTTTTTCCGTGTCGTTATAGTTTTACATTTTTTCATTTTTTTGTTCTGGGAATATTGTAAGATATATCGCATGCCTGCGATCTTTTTCCACGAAACAACTGCTTTTTCCCCGGTTCTCCTGACTTTTTTTATTGTCACTTTTTTAACCGGAGCACGACTCGTAATCGTTGACATTCGAGATACCAGCTGAGTAATAACATAAGATGAATCCGTACGGGGATTTGTCTGAGAATTTTGCTGAATCGTAGTATTTTTTTCTTCAGAAGGCTGTAAAGATTCTATTTTATCTACTTTAGTAGAATCAATATCTTTCGGCATTATTTGAACTGGAACATATACCGATACACCAATCCTGCCATCTTCTTCCGGCAAGTAGGAACTCCAATCATAATTATCTGCATCATCTGGTATATAATAGGCATCATACCATTCTGATTTTTTAACCACCTGCTCAGGATCTTTCCACTCAGCCTTTCCTTCCATCCCGATAATTGTTAAAGCGGACCCAGACAAACAGCTACCCTCCTTTATCTCCGCTGCCTGGACTGTTGGCATCTCTCCTTTCAGTGCATGAACCTGAATCGGAATCATGAATGTTACGGTCTTTGTACGTGGATCATATCCTGCCAGCCGGCTCCAGTCGTAAGTGTCCGTGCTCGCCGGGGTGAAAACAATGCATGCCCCCGTATTTTTTACCCCAGGGTGTATATTTTCATTCTTCCATGAAAAAGTTCCATATTCATTTTTCGAAAAAGATAAAGAAGAATCTGCCAAAGCCTGACCATACGTTATATCACTGCATGTTGGCCAGTTAATTGATTCCATCACCTTCGGCAGTGTATCGACCGATAACTCTATTTCAACTCTCTTATAACCTTTTTCTCTGGGCAGAAAGATCATTTTGTAATCTTTTTTTCCAAGACTGAGACGTTCCTTCGCATCGCACCATTCCCAGATTCCTTCTACACTCTTTCCTGTATAAGGATTTTTACATTCTCCCGGCAGATAATTAATGTCTCCCAGAGACTGTCCATAAGTCCCCTGGTTCCGTATTGATGGAGTCTCAGCGACAACCGGCTCTGTATCAAGAACATCCACTTTATAGCATTTTCTGACCTTCTTATAGTTATCATCGGCCGGTGCAAACTCTCCCATAATCTCCTGCTCCCCTGTCTGGTACATTTCCTCGTCTCCATGATCAAAAGTAAACTTTCCTTCCACTTCCCTGGATGTGAGTTCATCCACAAAAGAAAATTCGGGATAATAATTCATCAGTTTTTCACCTACATGTATCTGCAGTTTCTGATAATGATCCAGCTTTGGTTCTGCCTGTTTTGTAACAACCTGCCCACTCTTAGGGAACACTTTCTTTTCATATGACATCGGATACTTCGGCGTAAACATCACATCATGACATCTTGTTCCTGCCTGAGGAATATAATTTTCATCCACAAAACTCCATTCCCCCTCAATGGATGGAATCCAGTTCACCTGATCTGTTGTGATCGTGGCATCTGCCAGACGCTGTCCATAAGTGATATCTTTTGCCTGCAGACAAACATCTCCCTTTTGAGCCACATCATAAGTCTTTTTATACAGTTTAGCATTTCCTACAACGTCAACCCTCCCTTTTCCATACATGATTCCATCTGAATGTTCAATATCTACTGTACCATTGATGATCAACCGTCCATCCACCTGAAAATTATACCGGTTGACCGTCAAAACGGCACCATAATTTACCGTTAAAATAGTATTTTCATTCAAAGCAGCATAACTTAGGTATTGTGGCAGATCAATCTCTCTGTCTTTCATAACAAAAATATGAACACCTGAATACTTATAACTTGCTTCAAAAGCTTCATCAATATTCTGAGTATAAAACTTTCCTCTGTTTGGTATCGTATACACAATATCACAATCTTCCTGTGATACGGCTTCTGATACAGGTATCGGGGCAATACCGATCACCATCGCAGCGATCATAATCAGGCCCACTATTCTTTTCATCCTATCTCCCATACTAATCTCCATTCTGAAACGTAAGATAAGACGCATGTGATAAAGCAGTTTTGCTTTATACATAAATGCAATCTGTGACGCTTCAGCACAAATTGTTGCGCCATTAAAAAAGTCACCAAAACACAAGATGCAGTATCCGACCACGTCAATCAGATACTGCATCTTGTGGTCCCTTTCGAAAGGAACCTTAGTTTAGCACAGGCAAAAAGTCTCTGTCAATACTATTTTTTAAGGATTTTAGCACGGGCGTACTACGACTGGAATATCTTTCTTTTTCAGCGTACCACGATCACGAATAACCACGTTATTATACGTCGAACTGCTCTCCATCGTCTTCCCATTTCCTATGTACATCGCAATATGATAAATTCGTTTGTAACGCCCATTTCGCGATGCCCGTGAACCACCAAAACAGACCAGATCCCCCGGACGAAGTTTTTTCTCATTATAGACGCCAGACGCTTTTACATATTTCTTTTTACGCACATAATATTTTGCTATATCTGCAGCAACCGGAGCCCACCCTGTCTTTTCTACAAGATATTTTCCTGCCGAACGATAAGTTCTATACACAAATGAAGAACAATCATAATAATTCTTACTCATACGTCTTGCCTGGCTGTATTTTTTTTTCCCAATCTTCTTATACCCAATACGCATTGCCCTTACGGCAGTTTTCTTACTCACAGCAACATAATACTCTATGGTCTTTCCATCTACCTGACACCGGATAGTACTGCTTCCATAGGAACGGGTAGACACACGCCCCTTCTGACTGACCCTGGCGACTTTATCATCACTGGATGACCATACAGGAACACTGGCATCATTCAGACCGGACAAATGTAGAGAAAAACCTTTTTTCTTTTGATAAAACCCATACACCGTCTTTAAAACCGGATTTGTAACCGAAATTTGACATTCAAATTGGACACCATCCACACTGGCTGTTATCGTTGTCTGTCCTTTCGCCTTTGCTAATATAACTACTCCTGTAGAATCAAATGAAACAAGCGAAACAACGCTTTCATTCATTGTCTTATACTGTACCGGATTTCCAGATTGGTCGACCAGTGCCAGACGGGTCTGGCATCCTTTTGCCAGATTAATCTTAGATGATTCAAAATGCGGCTCTAAGATGGTAAGTGGAATAGTGAACTCATATTTACCACCATATTGATCCACAACCTTTACGTGTACTCTGGCGTCTCCTGCATGGAGTGGAAGGATCGTACCATCCTGATTAACAGAAATACACTGCGGCGTATCGGTACTCCATTCGCAATCCATACCAGTAAAGGCATCGACTGGTAATGAGAACACACCTGTGCCAACTATCTTTGCGGGAAATGAATGTTCATCAAAAGTAAGTCCTGACAATCTCTCATTCTCAACCACGTCAATCCTTGCCACCAGAACCGTAGCCTCTTTTGTCTTAACCCATATCTGTGTTGTTCCTTTTTTTTCAGCTTTTATAGTCGTACGTTTTGTGACAGATATCAGTTCGTCATGTTCAATGATCAGTTCCCCTTCCGGGATATCGGATAGGGTGATGCTTTGTCCCAGATAAAGTTTAATATCCATTTGTTTTCTTTGATCTACCACTGTAGTATATAGGTCTTTTGCTTCACTTTTCGTTGCCATTCCCAATACGGAATAGAACAGAATAAAAATCAAAAACAGTAATCCTAATTTTGTTTTTTTCACACACATGTGCGTTCACCTTTCCTTTGTTTATTATACCATCAAATTTTTCCTTACATAAAGAAGAGGAAATGTTACCATATATACTGTAACATTCCCCTGTGTCAAACTTATGCTATTCTGTTTCATTTGACTTCAATCTTTTTCATCCCCCCCATATATGGCTGTAAAGCAGCCGGGATATTCACGGAACCGTCTTCATTAAGATTATTTTCCAGAAATGCAATCAACATACGTGGCGGTGCCACTACGGTATTATTCAATGTGTGTGCAAAGTATTTTCCACCTTCACCGACAACACGGATCTTTAATCTTCTAGCCTGAGCATCCCCCAGATTGGAGCAGCTTCCCACCTCAAAATATTTCTTCTGTCGAGGTGACCATGCTTCAACATCGATTGATTTCACTTTCAGATCTGCCAGATCTCCGGAACAGCACTCTAACGTACGAACGGGAATATCCAGCGAACGGAACAGATCAACCGTATTCTGCCATAATTTCTCAAACCACATTGGACTTTCTTCCGGCTTACAGACAACAATCATTTCCTGCTTTTCAAACTGGTGGATTCGATACACACCACGTTCTTCAATACCATGAGCTCCCTTCTCCTTGCGAAAGCATGGGGAATAACTTGTTAATGTCTTAGGAAGTTCTGTCTCTGGAACAATTTTATTTATAAATTTTCCAATCATAGAATGTTCACTTGTACCAATCAGATATAAATCTTCCCCCTCAATCTTGTACATCATTGCATCCATCTCATCAAAAGACATAACACCGGTAACAACGTTAGAACGAATCATAAATGGAGGTACACAGTAGGTAAAGCCTCTATCAATCATAAAATCACGAGCATAAGAAATGACAGCAGAATGTAATCTTGCAATATCGCCCATCAAATAATAAAATCCATTTCCCGCCACATCTCTGGCAGCATCTAAGTCAATTCCATCAAATTTCTCCATAATTTGCGTATGATATGGAATATCAAAATCAGGAACAACCGGCTCACCAAATTTTTCAATTTCCACATTTTCTGTATCATCTTTTCCTATCGGGACACTCGGATCAATAATATTGGGAATAACTAACATTCTCTCATTAACCTTATCTGCCAGTTCTGCTTCTAACTTCTCAAGAGCAGCCAATTCATCTGCATTTTTGGCAACTTCAGCTTTCATTGCTTCTGCTTCTTCTTTCTTCCCCTGTCCCATCAACGCACCGATCATTTTCGAATTTTTCTTGCGGATGGCACGAAGATCATCTGCCTTCTGTTGCGTCTCACGTCTTTCCTTATCGTATTGGATTACTTCATCAACCATAGGTAATTTGTGTTCTTGAAATTTATTTTTGATATTTTGCTTTACTATATCTGGATTTTCACGTAAAAATTTGATATCTAACATCTTAGTCTCTTCCTTCCATTTCTTTCATAATAATTTTCACCCAAAAGCACTGAAAAAATTATACAACAATTTATAAGATGATGCAAGCTGAAATCCCCTTTAAAGAAAAAAGGGAAAAGAAAAAAAGACTGCTGTAGAATACCATCCTGTCGCAGTCTTTTATATTTCTGTCTATTCTGTTTTTTCCGTTTTGTTTGACAAACTACGAATTTCAAAAGCTATTCTTCTGATTTGATGTCCTGTCTTTTCTCCTGCTTCACGGTTGTTGACACTAAGCTCTTCCACGTTCTTTGTATTAGCCGCCATTTCTTCCGAAACTGCTGACATTTCAGATATAGCATCCACAATAACCTGATTAGCCTGCTTTAACTGCTGCATTTGATCTCTGATTTCTACTGCTTGTCCATCCAGTTCACTCAGCGACTGCTGCATACCATCGAATTTGGTATAGGCTTCTTCTATATAGACCGTCTGCTTTTTGATTTCATCCAGCATTCCCTCAATACTATATTCAACAGCATCTGATATCTGCTGGAAATTTACCAAAAGATCTGTGATCTCTACGGCAGAATTCTGCGTATCTTCAGCTAACGTACGTATTTCATCTGCAACAACAGCAAATCCCCTGCCCGCTTCGCCGGCACGTGCAGCCTCTATGGATGCATTTAACGACAACAGATTGGTATTTTCTGTAATCGACTGAATCACAGTGACAATTTCCTGCATATCAATGGCTTCCTTTTTTAACTCTGACAGCTTTTCAACAATCTGCTGCGATGTGCTCTGCATCACGGAAGCTCCGGTTTTTGAAGCAGATATCTTCTCGCTGCTCTCATCCATAAGCTGACGTGTTTTCAGAGAGGTATCGGCCATCTGTTTTGCTGCTCCTGCTATTGTTCCTACCCTGCCTTGAATTTCCTTTGTCACATCACTCTGATTATTCAATTTATCAGAAACCTGATTAACGGCTGCTGCAATCTCAGCCATAGCCATAGACATATCGTTCGCAGACTGAAGCTGTTCTGCCATATTGACATTTATCTTATCAATACGCTCCGCTACCTTTTCACTCGCCGCCAAAATGCCATCTGTCACATTTTTATTCTTCTGTGTATGCTCAGTCAAAAGGCTCTGACGCATCTCGTTAGCATACTGGATGTGGCGCACTGACATCGTAAAAAAGATTCCTGTCAGAATAATCCCAAAAAACTGGATCTCATACTGTGTGATTGAAGATGCATCAGTCTGTCCATTTATGTAGTTATAAATGATTCTAATAATAATTGCTATTGTAGATGCTCCACACATTGATCCGATCAGACGACAACTGCCATATACAGCAAGAGTCCCTAAGATAGGCACAATGTAGATCGCCGTAATTGCATAAGGACTTCCGATTAGATTGATGAGATAAAACACCGTATACGACGCCGCCATAAGAACGCATACCGCCGGATGGTCTTTTCTCTTGCAAAACATCCCTATTGCGATCAACACAGGAATATCCCCAATTCCTAAAACAGCCACAATATATGGAATGGTCCTTAGTCCTTTCACTACCTCAAGTACATAGGCGAGAGACAATATTACCATTGTAACTCCCCACCCGGTCAAGGCTATCTGATTCTGCTTTTCTTTTAATTTTGTTTCCACTTTTCTCTCCTCCTTTACAGTACAACACAAAACTTTTCACAAGCACTACTATGTTTACTATTCTACAAAAATCGTCTTTTTTTTTCAACACCTTTTTCATTTTTTATGAAGGAATGGAAACGAAAAGAAACTTTTGTACCAACACTGACTGCCGGTACAAAAGCTTCTTTTCTTCTTATCTGCTTTCTGTCGCATCATCTACAGCATCATCAACACCATCAATCACATCATTAACGCCATCTGCTGCATCATCTACACCTTTCTTTACATCATCGGATAAATCATTTCCATCTGCATCATTGTTATCATCTTTTTGCTGATCTGTGGCAGAAGGAGCCGTTGTATTCGTTGCATCCGGTGTATGATCTGATGTTGCCTCTGGCGAAGCCGATGCCTCTGGTGAATTCGATGGAGCTGTTGCACTGTTGTTCTTGTCACCGCAGCCTGCAAGCATAGCAGATAGACATACGGTAAGCAATCCAATTGCAATAATTTTTTTCATCCTGGGCCTCACTTTCTTCAAGAAAATATCTTACACTGCTAGTGTGACCCAATTTTAGATTAATATACAAATTTTAAAAGTTCTTTTGGTTCATCCGCAATCATTTCTGCACCATTTTTTTCCAAAAATTTTCTTCCACGAAATCCCCAGCTGACGCCAATACATGAAATACCCGCATTTTTCGCAGTCATCAGATCGACGTCGGAATCTCCAACATAAACCGCCCCGCTCTTATCACTGCCCAGCTCTCTCAGCGCCGCATCAACCATATCCGGTGCAGGTTTCTTACGGATCCCCTGCTGCTCATTTTCGCCTTTGGCAACCTCGATAAGATTACCAAAATAATAAGGGATCAGCTCCTGTACGGCAAACTCTGCTTTATTTGATACAACAGCAAGTTTTATCCCCTTTTGCCGCAGATCATGCAGCACATCACAGATACCATCATATGGTGCCGTCTTATCCCGGCAATGTTCTCCATAATACTTACGAAAGGTCTGTAAAATCCGTTCACACTCCTGCCTGCTTGTATTCTCCGGCACAGCCCGCTCAACCAGTTTGGCAATTCCATTTCCGACAAACCGGCACACTTCTTCTATCGTCCTTTCCGGTTTGTTATGTTCCCTTAATGAATAATTTACCGCATCCGTCAAATCTTCTAACGTGTTCAATAATGTTCCATCCAGATCAAAAACGATTGTCTTATAACTCATGCTCATCACTCAATTCCTTTTTTTATTATTTACTATAAAAAATATCAAAATTATATTTCATCACACGATAAGCATAGCGTTTTGCCTGATACGTATATTTGACTATCAGTTTTCCATTTGCGTCATATTCTCCATAGGTATGATCCATCCCACTGCTAAAAGTAATGTTCCCCTTATAATGTTGAACACCACTTACTACACTTGAATAAGGCACTTCAAATTTCTTTACTAACTGATACGTATCTTTGTTTTCATCCACAAGATATTTATAATAATAAGACGCCTTTCCTTTGCGGTAACTTCCTACCCCCTTGTATGATTTCCAATTGAATTTCGGTAACGTCTTGGCACTTCCAAAATTATTATTATACATATACAAGTAGTATTGCCCGGATGGCAGACGGCCATCCTTTTCTACTGTTATCGTGTGCTGACCGGCATGTCCCACAAAGCCGGTTCCTGTTCTTTTTAACAGATAGCGTGCAAGTTTTGTCTTCTTATATAAAGAACCGCTATGTATAATATAATCTATTTTTGGCTTGGAGTAAATATTTTTTATTTTAATAAGAGAACTTTCTTCCCTGCTGCTTACGATCAGCTCACCATCCTTGATCAGATCAAGAGAGTTTAAATGCAGCCAGTCTAATTCCGTTCCCCCATACGTGTTTTTTCCTCCTTTTCTCTGCACATGTTTCTTTCTGGATGCTGACATAAGCGAGGCAAAATCAATCAGTTTTTTTATCTTTGCGTTTTTTATATCTACGGAGATGACCACATCTTCAATCGTATTCTTCTTTTTATCGTTAACCAGACAAATAAGTTTCTTATGGGCGGCATCATACATAAAATCATGATGTAACTGATACCCCTTTAACGTTATTGTTTTTTCCACTCTCCCCAGTCGGTTGATAATAGCTAATTTATCCAGATCATAAGAAATAATCCACTTTCCATCAACTGTTAATATTCTGTCCGTGCGATAACCATTCAGTGGCGTCCTTCCCCTGCTTACACCATTATTATCGTAATAATAAATATTTTCCGCATATGATTTATCATGTCCAAACATGGCATACAAACCCTGACTCACTTTAGCACTGCCAGTTCCTTTTTTCACTTTTGTTATCTTTGGTATCACATGGTCTTTCTTTATCCCGATTGTATAGTTCAATTCTTTTCGAATCTCATTTTCCTGATCATAAAAAAGTAATTTTATGTGATTTGTCTTTCCTGAAGCCAAGCCTGTAATAAGATATTCATGTCTTGTCGTCATAGAATTTGTACTTCCATTTACCAACTGGCGGGATATCGTCTCAGCCCCTTTCGCTTTTATCGTGCATATAACCCGGTACGGCTGTTCCGAAATAGCATAAAAATACAAAGAAGTACTCATTGTACCATATGGGTTTCTGACAAGCAGTGGTGAGGTTATCGTCCTTTTTGTCTTTTTCCATTTATTGAGTAGGTTCGTTACCTGCTTTTGGTATTGCCGTGAATAAATATTTTTATATTTATGATTGATTGACCGTACAGCAGCATCAGCTTTTCCTGAACAGCCAATGATTCCTGCCAGACATATACAGATGATAAACAACCGTATCTTTTCTTTTACTCTTCCTTCTTCCATTCGCATACTCCTCCACTAATTGTAAAAAACATCCTTAAAATCATACTTGATGACACGATAAGCATAACGCTTTGCTTCATATTTATAAGTACAGATCATATTTCCTTCGCGATCATATTCGCCGTATGAATGAGCCATACCGCTGCTAAAGGTAATATTTCCCTTATAATAGTTCACGCCACTGACCACACTGGAATATGGAACAGAAAAATGCTGTACCATCTGATACGTACGCTTCTTCTCATCTACTAAAAATTTTGTAAAGTACGAAGCAGTTCCTTTTCTGTAACTTCCTACTCCCGGATATAGGCTCCAATCAAAAGAAGGAAGGGTCTTGGCACTCCCAAAATTATTATCGTAAAAGAACAAGTAGTACTGATGATTTTTCAAGTTTTTACCGCGTTCTACAGTTATCGTATGCTGTCCTGCGGGTCCCACGGTATCTCCTTTTGGCTTTAGCAGATATTTCTCATATTGTGTTCCCTGATACAAAGAACCTTTATGGATCATATAATCGATTGACGGTTTGTCATAAATATTTTTTACCTTAATAATCACGCTCTCCTCACGGCTGCTAAAAACTGCATCCTTATCATTGAGCAGATCCATTGAGTTAAGATGAAGCCAGTCAAGTTCGGTACCTCCATACGTATTTTTCCCGCCTTTTCTCTGTACAGAACGATTACGCATATCCTGCAGCAGGGTTTCAAAATCTACCAGCTTACGAACTTTTCCCGTCTCCAGACTCACCGATATAAGCACATCTTCAATAGTATCTTTATTTTCATCGTTCACCAGGCAAAGAACCACTTTTTTGTCTTTATCATACATAAAATCATGGTGCAGTTCGTATTTTCCGAGATTCACTGTTTTTTCAACGCGTCCTAGCCGGTTAACGACCGCAATATCAGAAAGGCTGTAAGAATACACCAGATTTCCTTCAATTGTTAAAATTCGATCAGTACGATAATCCTCAAGTGGAGTTTTTCCACGACTGATTCCAGCATTATCAAAATAATAAATGTTAGCAGCCTTCGATTTATCATGTCCTAAAACAGCAAACAAACCTTCGCTTAATGCTTCCTTGCTATTCCCTTTTTCTACACTTGTAATATCAGGTATTTCTGAATCTTTTTCTAATCCTATCTGATATTTACCTGTCCATAGCAGTTGATCTGAACGATCAAAAAATGATAACACAATTTGATTTAACTGTCCCGGTGCAAGCCCTGTAATGAGATATTCATGTTGACGGGTAAGGCCATTATCACCACTATTTTTTAGGCGGTTTTCTATGATACTTCCCTGTTCTGTTATGATTTTGCAGCGCACATAACTCTCTTTGCTGCTTTGGCCGTAATAATATACAGAACCGGTATTGGTTCCATAAGGATTCCATACCAAAAGAGGGGATTCTACCGAATAATCATTTTTTTGCTTCCATTGACTGATTTGGTCATCTGCCTCTTTCTGAAACTGTTCTGAGTAAATTGCCGTTTCCTTGTGATCAATTTCCTTTATTGCATAATCTGCCCGGGCAATCCCCTGCCGGGGCGTTGTTTCTTTTTTTTGCCGTACCGTAACTACATAAGCAGCTACGAAAGCCGCCACTACCGCAAAAACAACCAAAACACCAATCCACACTCGTCTTTTCATTTGCTCGTTCCCTTTCCCTAACAATAATAAAATCCTTTAAAATCATACTTCATAACGCGGTAAGAATACTTATCGGCATCATAATAAAATGTACGTATCATTTTGCCGTTTTTATCATATTCCCCAAAGCACTTACTCATACCACTGCTAAAGGATACACAATCCCCCATCTGCTGCACACTGCTGACAATACTCGAATATGGCAGGTCAAAACTGTTTACAAGCTCATAGGTTCCTTGTTTTTCATCAACCAGATATTTATAATAAGATGAATGATCACCTTTTGCAAACTGTCCAACTCCCGGATAAAGAGTCCAGTCAAAAGATGGAATCGTAGCTGCATTTCCAAAATTATTGTTAAACATATAGAGATAATATTGATACTCTGGTAAAGAATCATCCCTTTCCACAGTGATCGTATGCTGACCTGCCTGTCCAACAAAGTCACCTTTCTTCTGTAACTGATATTTTTCATATTGTGTTCCTTTATACAGAGAACCAGAATGAATGATATAATCAATCGATGGCTTTTTATATAAATCTTTGATCTTGATCAGAGAACTATGTTCCCTGCTGCTCAGGATCAGTTGATCATCCCGCACAAAATTCAATGAGTTAAAGTGAATCCAGTCTAACTCCGTCCCTCCATATGTGTTTTTTCCATCCGTACGCTGAATAGCACTCTTGCGAAATTCCGGCATGAGTTTTTCAAAATCAACCAGTTCCTTCACATCCCCTGTCTTACAATCCACCGACACAATACGGTCTTCAATCGTATCTGCGCCTTCTTTATTAGCAAGAATGACCAGGGCATCCTTGTTAGCATCATAAACAAAATCATGATGAAATGTATATCCTGTCATTTCCATTGTTTTTACAATCTTTCCCAGGCGGTTCTGGAAAGCAATTTTATTCGTGTCATAAGAATAGATCATCTGATCCCCGTCAAACAGCAGACGATCGGTACGATATCCATTCAAAGGTATGCGGCCTCTGGCTTTTCCTTCATTATCAAACAGATACACATTAGCAGCCTCTGATTTGTCATGTCCCAGCAAAGCATAAAGGCCGTCGCTCATCTCCAACTGATTTTCTCCATTATGAACCTCTATAACATCCGGTATCGTCTTATCTTCCTTAGGCACATAAGAAAACATTACATCATCGATCTTCTGTTCCTTCCCGTCAAAAAACTCCAGTCGGATATTGTTTTCCTTTCCCGGCACCAGACCAATAATATTATACTCGTGTTCTGTCACCAGTTTTTCATTTCCCTCTGACACCAAAGTATGACGAAGTGTAGAGGCACCCTCCGATTCCAATGTGCAAACGACATACGATGGAGTACTTGTCTTTGCATAATAATAAAGAGCTGTTGAATAAGTTCCATACGCATTTTCAACAATCAACGGGCTGTCTGTAGAATAAGTTCTCTGTTTCTTCCATTCAGAGAGCATTTTCCCAGATTCTTTCTGATATTGGTCAATATAAATATCCTTTTCCTCATGCGCGATCGTATTAACCTTTATCGGAATCTCCCGGCAGATATTACCATTCCTTTTTTGCCTAACCACATCATTTGCCTGTACACTTTGAAAAACACCAAAGGAAACAACCGCCAAAAGACAAAGCGCAACACCTGCCACAGCTATAACCACCGCCTTGCTGCTTTTTTTATTATTGATCATTGTCATTCCTCCCTCACATTATCTTTGTATGCTTCTTAGCATATCGGATGCGAATGACAAAATATCGTCATTCCTGTGTCAAAAATATAGCAGTATAACAAACTCGCATACCATTCGGATTGACATTTTCCCACGAAAATGCTAACATGAAAATGTTGCTTTATGCGAATATACATATTGAAATTATTAGGAGGAAAACAATGAAACTTGACAAACTAGTTGGTGAACGTTTCAAAGAAAAACCAAGCGATTGTGTCATTGAGAGTCACGCTCTGATGATGCGCGGCGGGTATATGAAAGATGTTGCCAAGGGAATTTATTCCCAATATATGCCTTTGAAACGAATTTGCCGGAAAATTGAGAATATTATACGTGAGGAGATGGATGCCATTGATGGTCAGGAAGTACTGTTTCCCGTTGCTCTCCCCGCTTCTCTTTGGGACGAATCCGGCCGCTACGAAAGCGTCGGAAGTGAGCTTTTACGTTTCATTGACCGCAATGGTTCTAAGATGGTGCTTGGTATGACTCACGAAGAAGCTGCCGTACAATTAGTGCGCGATTATGCTAAAAGTTACAATAGTTATCCTTTTATGATATATCAGATTCAGACTAAGTTCCGTGATGAGGCAAGACCTCGTGCCGGACTGATTCGTGTACGTGAGTTTACAATGAAAGATGCTTACTCTTTCCACACTTCACAGGAAGATCTGGAAAACTATTATCAGATCTGCTACGAAGCTTATAATCGTATCTTTGCCCGTGCCGGTATCCCTGAAGTAGTAACCGTTGCTTCCGACTCCGGTATGATGGGAGGTAATCTTTCTCATGAGTATATGCTTCTTACACCGATTGGAGAAGATTCCATCGCAATCTGCAGCGAATGTGATTACCGCGCTAATATGGAAGCAGCAGAGAGCATTGTTCAAAATGAGAAGGATGCCATTGATGAAACATTAACAAAAGTACACACACCGAACATCCATACAATTGAAGAAATTTGTGAATTTCTCCACACTCCGTTGGAAAAATCCTGCAAAGCCGTTGTATACCAGAAAAACCTGACCGATGACTATGTTGTTGTATTTATCCGTGGTGATCTGGATGTAAATGAAACAAAGCTGACAAACTTCCTGGGCGAAGAAATTCATCCCGCTGTCATTACAAAAGAATGTGGGTTAAATGCCGGTTATATCGGTCCGGTCAATCTCACCGCCGCTGGCAGCTACACAGTTGTTTACGACAGATCCCTTCAGGGGACCAACAATTTATCCTGTGGCGCCAATGAAGAAGAATATCACTATACCGGTCTGTGCATGGAGCGCGATATTCCGAATGCCAGGTATATTGACGTTGCCAAAATTCTGGATGGCGGCATCTGCCCGAAATGTGGCAAAAAGACAATTGGCATCTCCCGTGGTATTGAAGTTGGTAATATATTCCAGCTCGGCACTAAGTATACAAAATCTATGAATATGCAATATCTGGATGCGGATGGAGAATCCCACTATCCGATCATGGGCTGTTACGGTATTGGCGTCGGCCGTCTGGCTGCTTCTGTATGTGAAGTACATCATGATGACTACGGTCCGATCTGGCCGATTTCAATTGCTCCATGGCAGGTACATCTGTGCTGCCTGCGTGCAGATGATGTAGAAGCCAAAAAATTCGCAGATAAGCTATACGAAGAATTAAACAAAGAGCATATTGAAGTAATCTATGATGATCGAAATGTCCGTCCTGGTGTTATGTTCTCAGATGCTGATCTGCTTGGAGTACCGATTCGTCTTGTTGTAAGTCCACGTAACATGAAAGAATCCGTAGTAGAACTTTCCAGCCGTGATAAGTCTATTCAGGATAAAATACCACTTGATCAGGTAATCGTAACAGTAAAAGATCTCATAACTACAATGATGAAAGAGATGGATAACGTATAACGAAAACAATCATTAAAAAAAACGGAGTGCTTCTCCTAATTACCGCTTGTATTCTGGCAACTGCCGGTAGCAATGCCGTTACCTGTCAGGCAAAAATGAACACATGGACCCAGTTAGAACGTAATGAAAACGTATGGCAGCAGTGAAAGGTAATACCGCTTATGTTCAGTGGTACAACCAGGAAGGTGACGCCCATTTGTATTCCGTTAATATCAAAACTGGAAAAAGAAAAGCAGCCGATTTAACTATCGTTTTCTTCGTTAAATCGGCTGCTCTATTATGCCGTTATAAAACCAGCTATTCACCACGTACATGTGCGATAAAATAACTTTCCGCTTCCCCACGTGTCATCTCAAGAGGAATTGCAAGTTCGCCAAATAGGTTGTCCTCTGCCATATGCAGATAACGCTCATCACTTGTCGTTGCCTTTTTTCCAATTTTGATTCGTTCCTGATTTCTCTGATATGATGTTTTTATGAGACGAATCCACTGCCGGCTGTCACAGGAACGAAGTGCTTCCTTATACACTTCCTCCCTTTTCTTATCATTCTCTACCCAAAGAGTCTCAATCTCATCCCATTCCTTAAGAAGCATTTCTGCCTCTTTTCTCGTCATAACAGAACGGGTTACCACTTTCTTGCTATCGGTTGGTACAAATAATTTGCTGCCTGAGGTGTAGATGGGAACTAATGTATAATACGTTCTCTGCTTACCTCCCATATCCATAATTTCTATCGATTCCACTCTGCAGACACCACTATTACCATGCACAACATAGTCTCCTACTTCAAACAAGCCAATCCATCCTTTCTGTCGCCTGCGCTACGACTCTAAAATAACGCCATGTGTACTACATAATAATAGTATACCACTTTTTTCCATTTTTCGTAAGACTTTTTGAAAAAGTTTGAATATTTGAATGTATTGGGTATATTTTTCTTTACGCACCTATCATGAAAGAGATTTCAGCTTCAGCCGCTAATTTGCCATCAACTGTGGCAACTGCCTTGCCGACACCCATAGGTCCTTTACATTTGATGATCTCTGTTTCCAGACGGACCACATCACCCGGTACTACCTGCTTGCGGAATTTTGCATTTTTTATCCCGCCAAAAAAGGCAAGTTTCCCCTTATTTCCCTCCAAAGACAAGATAGCTACTGCACCAACCTGTGCCAATGCTTCTATCAAAAGCACCCCCGGCATAACCGGATATTCAGGAAAATGTCCCTGAAAAAACGGTTCATTAGCTGTAACATTTTTATATCCAACAGCTTTAACTCCCGGCTCCATTTCCTCAATACGATCTACCAGCAGAAAGGGATATCGGTGAGGTATTATTTTTTTTATCTCATTTATATCTAACATAAGAATTCTCCATTCCCGACCATTTTCTCAATGAACCAACACTATTTATCTGCGTAAGCTTTGAAAATCAATACTGCGTTATGTCCACCAAAACCAAGTGAGTTACTCATGGCAACGTTTACTTCTGTCTCAACAGCTTCTTTCGGGCAGTCCAGATCACATTCCGGATCCTGATTAACAAGTCCGACATTCGCATGTACATAATTCTCATTAATTGCTTTCACACAAGTAATAGCTTCCACACCTCCTGCTGCACCAAGAAGATGTCCCACCATTGATTTGGTCGAATTGACTTTGCAGTTATATGCCGCATCGCCCATTGCCAGTTTGATTGCTTTTGTCTCAAAAGCATCATTCATATGCGTACTTGTTCCATGTGCATTAATATAATCAATATCTTCCGGATCAATTCCGGCATCTTTGATTGCAAACTCAATTGCCTTTGCGTCACCACTTCCATCCTCAATCGGAGCTGTCACATGATGAGCATCTGCACTTGCACCGTATCCTATTACTTCAGCGTAAATTTTAGCTCCACGGGCCTTGGCATGTTCCAGTTCTTCCAACACAAGAATACCGGCCCCCTCGCCCATAACAAATCCACCACGGTCAACATCAAACGGAATAGAAGCACGTTTGGGATCATCCGTTGTATTCAATGCATTCAGTCCCGTAAATCCAGCTACGCCAATCTCTGTAATAGCACCTTCTGCACCTCCTGCTACCATCACATCTGCCTCACCATACTGAATGGAACGGAATCCCTCACCAATACAGTGTGTACCCGTTGCACACGCTGTTACAACATTAATATTCTTTCCTTTTAAGCCAAATTGAATCGAAATATTACCTGCCGCCATATTAGAAATCAGCATAGGGATCATCAATGGTGCTACACGGTTAGGACCTTTTTCAACAAGTTTCATATAATTAGTCTGAACACACTGAAGACTTCCAATACCACAACCCACACTGCAGCCTGTCATATAAGGATCCTCTTTTTCCATATCTAGTCCGCTGTCCTCTAACGCTTCCTTTGCAGCAGCTACCGCGTATTTAGAAAAATCCTCCATGCGGCGTGCTGATTTTTTATCAATACCATACGCTGTAATGTCAAAATTTTTTACTTCTGCTGCCAGATGAGCTTTATATCCCGTTGTATCAAATTTCGTAATCGGTCCAATTCCTACGGTCTTCTTCTTTACGTTTTCCCAAAACTCCTCTACACTGTTACCAATCGGGGTAATAGCTCCCATACCGGTAACAACTACTCTTCTACTCATGCTCATAATCCTCCCTTATTTTATTTTCTGTTCAATCTCTGCCGAACCTACATAGCTAAGCCGCCATCTACACATAACACCTGTCCCGTAATATATTTCGCTTTATCCGATGCCAGAAATACTACTGTCTCTGCGATATCCTCTACTTCACCAAAGTGACCTAACGGAATTGTCTTGCAAGCCTCTTCTTTTACTGTTTCTGATAATTTATCTGTCATCTCCGTTGCAATGAAGCCTGGAGCGATTGCATTTACCGTTATTCCACGCGAGGACAATTCTTTCGCAACAGCTTTTGTAAGTCCAATAACACCTGCCTTTGATGCAGAATAATTCGCCTGCCCCATATTGCCAACAATACCGGATACCGACGCCATGTTGATAATACGCCCCTGACGTTGTTTCATCATTGGACGCGTAACAAATTTTATACCATTAAACACTCCTGCCAGATTCGTCTGAATCACATCCTGAAACTCTTCCTCTGACATTTTCATGATAAGGTTGTCCCTTGTAATGCCGGCATTATTTACTAAAATATCAATACGGCCATATTCTTTTACAACACCGGCAAAAAACTCTTTCGCCTGTTCAAAATCGCTCACATTGCATTGAATCGCAACGGCTTTTCCTCCGTTTTGCTCTATCTCAGCAACCACCTGGTCTGCTCTTTCTTTTGAACCATTGTAATTTACGACTACCTTAGCACCTTCACGCGCCAGTGCCAAAGCTACTCCTCTGCCAATGCCACGGCTGGCTCCTGTTACCACTGCAATCTTGTCTTCCAATAACATATTTTCCTCCAATCACACAACGCCTTATGCTTGTAAGGTCTCCACGACTTTATCTATATCTTCCATCGTTGCTACATTATACGTCGTCAACTCTTTGCCAATTGCTTTTGCAATTTTTTTATTAAATCCGGCAAGAGTTCTTCCCGGTCCGATTTCAATAAAAGTATCTACTCCATCAGCAACCATAGCCTCAACCGACTGCTGCCAGCGTACGGAGTTGCTTACCTGTTTTACAAGAAGTGGTTTGATATCTTCTTTCCCTGTTATGTAAGAAGCATTTACATTTGCCACATAAGGAATCTGTGGTTTTTCAATCGTAAGTTCATCTAACACTTTCTGCAGTTTCTCTCCTGCTCCAGTGAGAAGACTGGAATGAAACGGGCCACTGACATTAAGTAAAACAGCTCTCCTGGCACCTGCCTCTTTTAACTTATCTGCTGCTTTTTTTACCTGTTCTGTCTCTCCGGATATTACAATCTGACCCGGGCAATTATAGTTTGCCACCTGTACCTGATCAAACTCTTCAATATTCTTATCAATCGTCTCAGCATCCATTCCAAGTATCGCAGCCATTCCTCCTTCACCAGCCGGAACTTCCTCCTGCATATAGATACCTCTCTTACGTACTGCTTTTGCAGCGTCTATATAGTTCATGGATCCTGCTGCAACCAGCGCGCAATACTCACCAAGGCTCAAACCTGCTGCTACATCTGCTTTTATTCCGCGGGTCTTTAATTCCTCCATGATTGCCACGCTTGTTGTTAATAGACATACCTGTGTAAATTCCGTTATATTAATATCATTATTTTCTTCAAAACATAATGCCTTTAGATCCAGCCCAACAGCTTCACTTGCTTTGTCAAAAACCTCCTTTGCTACAGATGAATTGTCATATACATCTTTACCCATTCCTACGGTCTGTGCTCCCTGTCCAGGGAAAACAAATGCTATCTTACTCATATTTACCTCCACTGCCAACATCCATATGATCTGACGTATTGATGTTCGTTTTAAATTTGACCTATGGTCATTCTTTCCCATACTAGCAGAAACACCAAGTAAGGCAAAACTACCCTCTTGGTGTCAATGCTATCCTATTTACGGGATTATGTGCAATTTGTTTACTCTACACCTTTACTCTTCAAGAAATTAATTACGTCACCTACAGTGTTGATGCTCTCAAGATCATCTGTAGGAATCTCAACATCATACTCTTCTTCGAGGGCCATGATCAACTCGTAAAGGTCGAGAGAATCTGCTCCTAAATCATCTTTGAAAGAAGAAGCTTCTGTGATGCTGTCTGCATCCACGCTTAACTGATCAGCGATAAGTTCCTGCATTTTTTCTAACATAATACTATTTCTCCTTTTTACTATAATCTTTTTTATATTCAAAACACTTTGAAACACAATGTATTCTATCCTAAAATATACTTTTTGTCAAGATTGTGGCTCCATCCGATAAAAATATGCGATAAAAATAAGTTATGTGCCTGTCCACTTACTTATAAAAATCTGCTACTGCAGTACTGAACTCACGCATATCATGCTCGCGTAGAATCATAGGCGCCACATCAGGATTCGAATGATTGGCTCTAAGCCATTCAGCAAGAATTGCCTTCTCATCTTCATATAACTTTTTCTCTTTCAGACGCATATAATAAGCATCATTCTGTAAACTTTCCAACATATTCAGCGCTTTCCAAAATGCCTTATTCACATCCTCAAGATCTCTTGCAAATTCAATAATTGCACTTAATTCTTTTCCATCCATCAACTCTCGCTACCTTTCACAAATTCATAGTGCTATTGTATCATATCTGGCGGGAAAATACAAATAGGTTTGTTTCATTGTTTCCGATCCATACAAACACAATTCGTTTCAAAACTTCCTCTTTCATTAAAAAAGGACAAACGAACTTTTCTATAAAAAAAGGTCAGACAGAATACTCTGTCCAACCTATAATTTACAGCTTCGAAAGGGACTTGAACCCTCGACCCCTTCATTACGAGTGAAGTGCTCTACCGACTGAGCTATCGAAGCGCTATAAAAATCAACAGTAATATAATACTATAAACCTCTTTACTATGTCAACCATAAAATTTTGAAAACTTGGTGCAAAGGTGCGATCTGTTGTATAGATCCATCTCTTTACACCAAGTTGTCACTCTATCCTTTTCTTACAATACCTATTTTATTTTGCCAGCAACATCATAATTGCATTGCTTCTCTCGATAAATTCGCTCATCTTATCAGCAGCCAATGGCTGATGACTGATCATAGCAAGATCATACAACTGCTTGCAGAACATATCCGTATTTTCGCCCTCTGTATGAGCAAGCAGATATTTCACCAGTTCATTATTAGCATTCAAAACAAGAGTCTGTCCCATGTCACTCATGTCCATGCCGCCCATACCATTAGCGGAATACATTTTCATCATATCCTGCATACGGCGGGATTCCTCTGACAATGTGATCATTGAAGATACTTTGTCATTTTTCAGCATCTCCACCTTAACAGCCAGCTGCTCCTTGCCAGTTGCTTTGCGGAACAACTTCTCTAGTGTCTCCGTATCTTCTTTCAATTTATCCTCATCACCAGCTTCTTTGAACGCCTCCGTCAGGTCTGCATCAATACGCTGGAATTTTACGTTATCATCACCAGCTTCCAGAGCCGATACAAATGGCTGGTCTATATTATGCAGAAGGACAACCGCATTCATATCCTGCTCACGGAACATCTTGACATACTGACTCTGCTGCTGTAGATCTGTCACATAATAAACCGTCTTTTTCGGTGGTTCCTCAACGCCATCCTTATCTTCTTCACCTTCTTTTACAACTTCGGCTTCTACTTCCGGTTCCGGAATTGTATCAAGGTACTCCTTCAGTGTGCTGTATTTATCATCCAGATCCTTAAACAATACATAGTCTTTGATCTTTTCTTTGAATTTCTCGTCTTTCAGACAGCCAAATTTGATAAACGGACTGATATCATCCCAGTATTTTTCATAATTTTCACGATCCACCTTGCACATACCAGATAACTTATCTGCCACTTTCTTTGTAATATAATCAGAAATCTTTTTAACAAAGCCATCATTCTGCAATGCGCTGCGGCTTACATTCAATGGCAGATCCGGACAATCAATAACACCTTTTAACAAAAGCAGAAATTCAGGAATAACTTCTTTGATATTATCTGCGATAAATACCTGATTATTATATAATTTAATCATTCCCTCAATATTTTCATATTCCAGATTTACCTTTGGGAAGTATAAAATCCCCTTCAGATTAAACGGATAATCCATATTCAGGTGAATCCAGAATAACGGCTCACGATAATCATTAAATACCTTACGGTAAAAGGCCTTATATTCTTCATCGGTACATTCGTTTGGATGTTTTGACCATAAAGGATGTATATCGCTGATGGAAACCGGGCGTTTCACGATCTTTGTCTTTTTGACCGGTTCTTTTTGATCTTCACCCTCTTTTGCCTCTTTGGGTTCTTCAACAATCTCTTCTACTACCGTATCTTCATCTGTTACTTCCTCGCTAGGGATTGTTTCATACTCTGTTTCAGCATTCGCTTTCGTAAGGAATATCTCAACAGGCATAAAGGAACAGTATTTTTCCAGCACCTCACGAACTCTGTACTCATTTGCAAATTCGTAGCTGTCCTCGTTCAAGTGAAGTATGATCTGAGTACCTACCGTATCTTTATCACTCGGTCCCATCTCAAAAGTCAGACCGCCATCGGACTCCCAGTGAACAGCTTCTGCCCCTTCTTTGTATGACAAAGTATTGATCTCAGCGGAGTCAGCCACCATAAATACTGAATAAAATCCAAGGCCAAAATGTCCGATAATCTGCTCATCATTTGCCTTATCTTTATATTTCTCCAAAAAATCAGCAGCTCCCGAGAACGCAATCTGATTAATGTATTCTTTCACCTCATCTGCTGTCATGCCCAGTCCGTTATCGGTAAACGTAATTGTCTTTTCTTCCGGGTTTACCTCAACATCAATTTTAGCTTTATAATCTTCCGGCAAAACTGCTTCACTCATAAGCTCAAGCTTTTTCAATTTGGTGATTGCATCACAGCCATTGCTGACTACCTCACGAATAAAAATATCATGGTCAGAGTATAACCATTTTTTAATAATAGGGAATATATTTTCCGAATTAATTGCTAAATTTCCTTGTTCATTTGTCATAGTATCAACCTCCAATTATTAACAAATTCATTCTCTATTAGATACTATAACGCCAAAAAAACACAATGTCAAGAAAAATTTAGCACTCATTCTAATTGAGTGCTAACAATATCATTCTTTTTTATAAACTGAATACAACTATCGTCCCACTGCTGCTGCCATGCTCTGTCAAGTGTAAACGCCTTCTGCATATAGCCGGTAAACAAGTGAAGCTGCCCGCTTTCAAACTGGATGCGCATGGAG
Organism: uncultured Eubacterium sp.; assembly: GCA_934338065.1. Taxonomy (GTDB): domain Bacteria; phylum Bacillota; class Clostridia; order Lachnospirales; family Lachnospiraceae; genus Eubacterium_F. The sequence continues at coordinate 88,415 of CAKRGX010000003.1, forward strand.
CCAACATCACCATTTACCATATAATGACAAAAATCCAGCTTCATTTTATGAGGAATTTTTCTTCCTTTTATCCATTCATATACAAATGGCTTTAATTGCTTCCATGTAACAAGTCCGGTACTGTCTTCAACCTTCTCATCCGTATCATACCAGTCATCCTGTCTCCTGCCATCCGTATAAAATGTCGTAAATGTTGTAACTTCACATTCTCTCACATGAAACCTGTCAAACATGTCTTTTCCAAATAACCGCTCCATAAATTCTTTAACATTTTCTATCTGCAGTACGATCATATCCGTATATTATCCTTTCTGTCTGCTTATACTACTATCGTTACTATCAACAAAACAAATTCCGTTTTTTCGGAAGAAGGGAGATTCTATCATGCGAGCTGACGAACAAACGTATCGTAATGTTGCAAAAAATTGCAGTGCTTATGCAATCAAGGATTGCTGCTCATGTTCAAACAAATCCGGTGATACTGAAGTATCCTGCACAACGTGCAGACATTTTTCAGATGACAAACATTGTATGCTCGACCTGTTTGACCCAATCGTTGAAAATCACAACTTCTAACAATGTTTCAAAAAAGGAAGGATGCTATACGCTGGCGTCCTTCCTTTTTTTCGCTGCCAGCGGTTCTTCCACACATTCAAATACTGTGATTGATCTTGGCTTCATTAAATATTTTTTATCCGCCAGAGTTCCTTTCTTCCCACCTGCCGTATCAATAAAGACTCTCCACGCATTTCCTTCTTTTATATCCGGCAGATAAAAGTCATGGGCTTCCCAATGAAGATTGAAAGCAAAATACAAACTTTTACCGCCATAATATTTTCCAAAATACAACACAGCCATTTCCCTGCTGTAATTTGTAAACCGCACCTGCCACGGCTCACGTCCATGACAGGAGACATCCGGCACACCCAGTCCACTTCCATCCATTCCGGTAAGCAATCGTCTGTTATGATACAAAGGATGTTCTTTTCGGAACAGCAGCAGATTTTTTACAAATAAAAAGGTGTCTTTATTCTTTTCTAGCAGCCGCCAGTCGAGCCAGGTTATCTCATTGTCCTGACAATAAGCATTATTATTTCCCTTTTGGGAGTTTCCAAACTCGTCGCCGGCTAGCAGCATCGGCACCGCCATTCCCAGCAACAGCATAACAAAGGCATTCTTTTCCTGTTTCTTCCTCCGGATAACAATTTCTTTTTTCCTTGAAGGTCCTTCTACTCCACAATTCCAGCTATAATTGTATTCTGTTCCATCAAGATTTTTTTCTCCATTTACTTCATTATGCTTCACATCGTACGAAATCATATCCTGCAACGTAAAGCCATTATGCTGTGTAATATAATGAACGTTCGCAACACCCCGCCGCTGCTCTTTGAAATGATAATAAAAGCACTCGGTCTGCCCTTCATCACTTTTCAGATATTTTCTTGCATCAATAAGAAAGCGGTCATTCATCTGCAGTAGTCGTTCTTCTCCCACCGGCACATCCCGGTCTGCCCAATTAAGACCGATCAGTCTGACATGTGACAATACCGGATCATCAGCAAGCCATGCCGTATCCATACACTCCTGATTGATCCGGAACCCATCAATATGAAAGCGCAGGGCATAATATCTCAGACATTGAACAATAAAATCAGGTGACTTATTTTCAAAATACATATCAAGATAAATATTCATTCCCTGTCGGTGAAGTTCTTTGACAAGCTGTTGAAACTCCCGGTTCGAATTATCTACGTCTGCTGCATACGACCGCTTCGGTGCAAAGTAAGCAGTCTCTCCACCATAACCCCAATAATTAATTTTATCTATCTCATCACCATTCGTATCTTTCATTCTTTCATCAAAATCATAGACAGGAAGACAAAGCAGAGCCGTAACACCAAGTTCTTTTAGATAAGGGATCTTCTCTGCCAGCGCAGAAAATGTTCCCGGATGCTTCACCTTGGAACTGGCATGTCTGGTAAAACCACGGACATGACACTGATACAGCACAATCTCATCTGTTGGAATAGTTGTCCACTCTTCCCCCTCCCAGTCATACTCTTCAAAATCAAAACAGCCTCTTACTCTTTGCGATTTTCTTCCAAATCGGTCACGTCCGGAAACAACTCTTGCATACGGATCGGTAAAGTACTTTCCATCCGCTTTGAAATCATACTCCACCCCCTGCAACAGGGAAGCGATTCTTTCCCCTCGAACACATAAGGAGAACAAACCTCCCCGTTCCTCCTGACGATACGGATACATGGAGATTTTTTTACACTTTCCTTCTTCATACAAACACAGTTCACACAAAGAGGCTTCTTTGCACCACACATAGATCTGTATCTCATTTTCATTTATCTTACTCGTTCCTAATGTCAGTGCATGTTTTATTTTACCGCACTGCACACTTACTTTATCCCAATCTATCATAAATGGTTTCCTTTCACGATAAACAAATTTTCTCTTTATTATTATAACGAAAAATAGTAGCCGTAACAAGAAAAATGTGATAAAATACATACATTAGAAATTGTAAACGTAGAATAATTTGTGTAGAAAGGAGATTTATCATGTTATTAGATAAAGAGTATAAGATTCCATCCAAGCTGAATTCAAAGATTAATCTGCATGTGGCATCTGGACATTTTGCCACTACCCATTCTCATATCAATCTGTATCTTGATATGACTACATTGAAAGTACGTCATTCTGAGGCGATGGCGATTGCCAAAGAAATGGCTCGTGAATATCAATACAGCAAACCGATCGATACAATCATCTGTATGGACGGATGTGAGATCATTGGTTCCTGTCTGGCAGAAGAATTAACAAGAAATGGTATCATGTCCATGAACACACATAAAAGTATGTATGTGATCACACCAGAGTTCGACAGTAATGGGCAGATGATCTTCCGTGACAATTTACAGCCAATGGTACGGGGCAAAAATATTCTTCTGCTTTTGGCGTCTGCTACAACCGGCCGGACCATTGCCAGAAGTTTAGAATGTATCCAATACTACGGCGGCATTATTCAGGGCATCTCTGCTATCTTCAGTGCTGCATCAGAAATATATGGCGAACCGGTTCATAGTATCTTTCATGCAGAAGATCTGCCGGACTACCAGACATTCACTCCATCCGAATGTCCGCATTGTAAAAATAAAGAGAAAATTGATGCCATCGTAAATGGTTTCGGTTATTCCGAATTATAAAATTAACTAAACTGACCATTTATGTAAGCCTTGGTTTTCTTTTAACGCAGCATCTGTTCTCCCACTTTTGTTGTTGAGATCGGATCAAATACACTCGCGGCTTCATCCATTAGAATAATCTCTAGTTCCAGCGCAATGGTTCCTGCAATACAAAACCATTGCTGCTGACCACTAGATAAAAATAATGCCAAATTCTTCAATCTTGTTTATCTCACACGTTGTCCAAATTGACATATTTCTTATTTTAAATTATTTCTACTACTGTAGACGTTTCAATATTTCCAGGGTATATTCCCATGTCCGCTCTACACTTTGTGCATTCATGGATTCTTTCGGCGTATGGATATCTTTCATATCCGGGCCATATGAGACACAATCCAGCCCGGGAAGATGTCCGGCAAATATACCACACTCAACTCCGGCGTGCATTGATTGGACAACCGGTTCCCTATCATATTTTTCTTTATAAATCTGAACCATTAGTTCCCGCAATGGCGAATTCTGACGATACTCCCACGCCGGATAATCTCCCTGGCAGGAAACAGTTCCCCCCAGTATCTTCGTAAGACATGTGATCTGCTGCACCAATGCCTGCTTCTCTGATTCAACACTGCTGCGGACAGAAAGGGAAAAACTCACCTCATTATCTTTCGTTTCCATAATTCCCAAATTCAGAGAAGTCTGGACAATCCCTTTCATCGAAAAACTCATCTTCTGGATTCCACCTGGCAGATTCATAAGCTCTGCCACCACTCTTTGCTCGGACTGACCGGTCATAACAGATACGTTCTCTTCCTCCGGTGCAAATGACATCTGAAGGTCAAGACCGGCATCGGTCAGTGCGTATTCATGCCGCAATTCCTCTTTGATCTTTTCTATTTCTTCTACACATCTGTCTACCTGGTGTGCTTTCAGACAGATGCAGGCTCTTGCTTCTCTCGGTATCGCATTATCCTTCACTCCGCCATCCAGCCTCTGCAGCCTCACATCACATATCGTACTAATCTGGTACAACACACGTCCCAGTATCTGACAGGCATTTCCTCTTCCTTTGTCAATCTCCATACCAGAGTGTCCGCCAAGAAGCCCTGTCACTACAATCTCGCCCCTGCATCCACAATCTTCTTCATATTGAACCGGCATATGAGCCTGCGCTGTCACACCACCCGCGCAGCTTACAAGAAGATATCCTTCTTCTTCCGAATCAAGATTCAACATAATTCGGGATTGCAGATCGGCGCAATCCAGAGCGCTTGCCCCTAACATACCAATCTCCTCGTCCACCGTAAACACTGCTTCAAGAGGCGGATGAGGAATATCCTCTGCATCCAGAATGGCTAATGCCATTGCTATCGCAATACCATCATCCCCACCTAATGAAGTACCCTTCGCCGTGATCTCTGTACCCTGCACCTGAAGCTGCAGTCCTTCCCGCTCCATATCGATCCTGCAATCCGGATCCTGCACGCATACCATATCAAGATGCCCCTGCAGCATGACGGGAGCAGATTTTTCATATCCTATTGTTCCGTCTTTCCATATAATTACATTATTACTATCATCCTGCCGAAACCGCAGTGACCGTTCCTTTGCAAATCTTACACAGTAATCACTAATTTCTTTTGTATTTCCCGACCCATGAGGGATCGAACATATCTCTTCAAAAAAGGAAAATACATTATCTGGCCGTAATCCTTGTAACACACTCATGATACTTAGCTCCCTTCACCGCATTTTCTCTCTATCAATATACCACAATCCCTTTATTTTTACTACTGATACTACTAAAATTCCGGCTTACGTTCACACCATAATCTCAGATACATCGTTACGAGCGGCATCATCCTGTCAACACCTCTACGGTATGGATGGATTTCTCTTTTCTCCGCCCGATTTGCCTGGTCTGTATTCCATGCCGCTTCTGAGTTAAAACCTTTGTGAAATAAATGCCATAGAATACAGCCAGCGTAAAAAATGTCAAAAACGAATACGGAAGCATTTACACGATGGCGACGGGAAAATCAAAGCTATTTGTGACGCTCCGACACTGCTGCAATGCAAAGGTAAATTGCTGCAAGCACAATCACAGACCCCGCCATAATCAGATACATACTGTTTGTTCCAATCACATGTCCATTCCATACCGGATTACAGTCCAGCGAATCTGCTATACCTTTTACAATCTTATCAGAAAAGCCTTCCGTCTTCATCTGTTCAAAAGCTCCACGAAGCATATGATTCTTAAGTAACGATGTACCATAAGTTCCAGGAAGGAAACTTAATACCTTCTGCAAACCGCTTCCAAAATTTGAAATTGGCATATAGGCTCCGCATACAAATCCATACCCGGCACTGACAATCGTTCCTACAGCGGACATCTGCCCCTGAGTTTTCAGCGGATAACAGATAATAGACGAAAGCACCGCACCAAAAAGCACTAATAGAATCATGTCAGCAATAAGCATAACAACATCCAGTACAGTAAGATACCATCCCACTTTCACTATGAAAATAAGACAAAGTATTAGGGCAAGTGAATTGATCATAAGAGAATTCAGTACTGTAGCAACAAAATATCCCAGATACAGCGTTGTCTTTCTAAGTGGCGACACATCAAAATCTTTTCTCATGCCAAAGGCTTTATCCTGCACCATAGTAAGATTGACGCAGAATGTAACAGTTACGCTGCTGACCGCAAGCAATGCTGCCGCAAGCTGTCCCGCTACCGTTCCATTTATCAGCTTTTCAGAAATATGTAATGTTTCCGGAAGATTTGATGTAAAGGAATCCTTATACACATTAGCAAGAAATGTACCATATAATACAATTAATATCACAGGGGTAATCATAGAAGAAATAAACATTCCCTTATCTCTGAAAAACAGTTTTCGATTTCTGTTTACTAACGTCATTATTATTTTCATTCCAATTTTCCTCCCAACGTTTTACCTGTAACAGACAGAAATACATCGTCCATTCCGCCCTTTACAATCTCATAGTCTCTGAATAATGATGTATGAGTGGCGATCAGATTTGTTGCCGTCATAGGGCTATCTAGGGCAATCCTGTACCCATCCCTTATCTCTTCGCAAGGTAAATTAAGAGATTCTGCCTCCTCTTTTGTCACACCATAAAGCAGCAGATAATCCTTTACATATTCCGACTTTAATTCATAAGGCGTTCCCTCTGCCACAATACATCCATGATCAATGATGACAATATATCCGGCATTTGCTGCTTCTTCCATATAATGCGTTGTGAGAAGAACGGTTATGTGTTCCTTTTCCCGAAGTGTATCTATAATATTCCAGATCATTTTTCTTGTCTGAGGATCAAGTCCTGTCGTCGGCTCATCCAAAATCAAAAGCTGTGGTTCGTGAATAAGCGCCCTTGCGATATCTACTCTTCTTCTCTGACCTCCTGACAGTTTACCAACCGGACGATCAATAAACTCCTGCAATTCAAATAAGGAAATGAGTTCACTCAGTCTTTTCTCAAAACTTTTGCCAATAATACCATATAATGCAGCTCTGCTTTTTAAGTTTTCTCTTGCCGTAAGTGGTTTATCCAGTACACTATCCTGAAATACAACGCCTATGATATTCTTAATCTTACGGCCTGATGTATCTACATTCCAACCATTTACCATGATATCTCCACTATCTGCTGCAAGCTGCCCGCAGATCATGGATATTGTGGTGCTTTTTCCTGCCCCATTCACGCCTAGAAAAGCAAATAACTCTCCTCTTTTCACCTGAAAACTCAAATCATTTACCGCTTTTACATTTCCAAAATTTTTATTCAGGCGATTGATTTTAATTATGTCTGATCCATTTTCCATTTTTCTTTCCTTTCTCCGCAACAGAATTTTAATTGTGTTCGTGTTCTTTATTTTTCCCTTCTGAAAATCCACTGCCGTTATCACATATGGCAATCTTCATTTTCCCCTGTTCTTCAATCCGTGAAGCAGACTATTTTCTACCAGTGGCTGCAAAATAAAATTCGGTACTTCCATCCCCCCCAGATCCGGGTCAATATCATATTCACAACGCAGAGAGGGATATCGGTATATTAATACCATAACCAGGAAACATGCAGCCTCCATTCGAATCATTGGCAATTTCTCCTTCTTCAAATCTGATTATCTAAAGTATACGCCTTTTGTACTTTTCATAATAGTATAAAAATGTAGAAAATTGTATCGATTTTCTAGTAACAGTGTTCCAAAAAAGGCTCCGGAATATCAATCCAAAGCCTTGTATGCTCTCATATAGCTCCTTCTACAGTTCTTTGTAACGCTCTGTCTGCATACTGGAAACAGACGTAATATTTTTAAAATCTTCTTTTGAAAATTTGTTTGATACAAGTTGATAAATTAATTACTTTCTGTCATCCTGAACATCCATATTCTGGGGCAGTGTCAGATTAAGAATGATTGATACAACAAACACAACGGCAACGCAGTTTTTTGCAAACACATTCTGAATGATGACAGGAAAAACAGAAAATATTTCCGGAACCTGTGAAAAGCCAAGTCCGATACTAAGAGACAGTGCTGCGATCATAATATTTCTCTGACAAAAACCGCACTTCGTGATCATCTGTATTCCGCTCACAACAATCGTACCAAACATCATGATTGTACATCCTCCCAATACAGCATCCGGAAGAGTTGCCAGAACAGCCCCAAATATTGGGAAAAGTCCTGCCAGTATCATGATTACTGCGCCAGAGGCAATCGCACGACGATTCACAACCTTTGTCATCGCTACCAGACCTACATTTTGACTGTATGAAGTTATAGGAAGACAGCCAAAGAGCGATGATACTGAACTGACAAATCCATCACACGCAATTGCTCCTGATGCTTCTCTTGTCGTTGTTTCACGATTCAGTCCGCATGACGCCAGCGCTGATATATCTCCCAGTGTTTCCGTCGCAGAAACCAAATAGATCAACGTAACAGACAAGATGGCATTAGCATCAAATTCCATTTTAAACGGCATCAGATATGGCAGTGCAAACACAGATGTTCCTGATAAACCGGAAAAATCCACAACCCCCATACAGATAGCAAGAATATATCCAACACCAAGACCAAACAGAACCGACAACTGTTTGAAATAAGATTTAGCAAACAAATTGAACAACAGACAGCTAAGCAGCGTAACCGTTCCTAAAATCCAATTCTGCACCGAACCAAAGTTCTCACTTCCATTTCCGCCGCCAAAAGAAGCCGCTCCTACCGATAGCAGAGAAAAGCCAATTGCGGTCACAACGCTGGCAGCTACAATAGGTGAAATCAGTTTCATCCAAAACCGGGCAAATAATCCCAAAACGCCTTCAATCAGCCCACCGATGAGAACAGCTCCCATAACAGCTCCATATCCGTATGTGGCACCAACAAAACATATAATAGAAACAAAAGTAAAGCTGATTCCCATAACAACCGGAAGGCCGGACCCAATACGCCAAACAGGAAAAAACTGGATCAATGTGCCAATACCTGCGATCAGCATAGCACTTTGGATCAACATAGCCCTCTGTTTTTCCGTTAGCCCACAAGCATTTGCCACTATAATGATAGGTGCAATATTTGCCACAAACATAGCCAGTATATGCTGTATTCCGAAAGGAACTGCCTTCGCCAAAGGCACTTTCCCATCCAATGTATAAATATTATCCATCGATCCGTTGTTCTTATTCATATGCTTCATCCTCGTATAATCTCCATCTACTGTTCTCTAAAAGTAAGCATGCCATTCTTTGCGTCCATAGCATCAACAATAGCCAGCGACTCCAACTGATAGCCCAGATTGCGGATCATCTGGCCACCAATCTGAAACCCTTTTTCAATTGCCACACCAATTCCCTCCACAGTGGCACCTGCATTGTTGACAATCGATATCAGCCCCTGCAAAGCACAACCATTGGCAAGAAAATCATCAACGATCAGGACATGATCCTGTTCCGATAAGAACTTTTTGGACACGATGACCTGGTTCTTACATTTGTGTGTAAACGATTCTACTTCCGCCACATACATGTCACCATCAATATTTATGCTTTTCGATTTTTTTGCAAAAATAACCGGCGCATTAAAATACTTTGCTACAATACAGGCAATACCGATTCCAGATGCCTCAATCGTCAGAACCTTATTGATCGGTTTTCCTTCAAAACGCTTCTTCCATTCCTCACCCATTTTTTCAAAAAGGCTGATATCCATCTGATGGTTCAGAAAACTGTCAACCTTCAGCACATTTCCTTCTTTTACAATACCATCCTGCAAAATTCGTTCTTCTAAAAAGTTCACATTATCCTCCATTCCACTTACGTCGAATCATCACCTGGCAATAAGTTCAAAGCTTTTAAAGCCGGCATTTCCCTGTCCCACAAAAGTAAAATACAGAGACTGCACACCATCCGGGATTTCAACATCTGCCTCATAAGTTTCCCATACATTTGTATAAACAACCGGTATCTCTGCCAATACTTCTCCATCCCACTTTGTCCGTACTTCAACAACACCATCAAAATATCCTCTTGTTGTAATACGAATCTTGCTAACATTCTTCATGTCAAAGTATTTAAATCCGGCTGTCGCTGTATTTTGAACGTTTCCAATATACCCGGTCTCCTGATCACCATCGCGTCCATCCTGCATGATTTTCGGATATGCATCTCCACCTACGTACATCGATGGTTTTTCTGTAAACAAATGACAGGCTATATACGCCGGATATTCACCCTCGCCCCTCAGAGGTCCGCCATTAAGTCCGCAGGAAGTAATCTCAACCTGTGAAATATATCCGGAATCATCAATCTGAAGGCGCTCCGCACATCCCTGCCGGCTGTACCAGCAGCCATTGGTGTGACGATGATAAAATATATACCAGTCTGCCCCAATCTGAACCATACTGCCATGGTTATTCGCTCCATAGGCAGCCGGCATGTCAGCCGGCTTGTATGTATCAATATGCATATCACAATTACTTACCAATACACCACGGTAAATAAAACCACTCGTCGGGCAGTCACTAACCGCATAACACAATTCATGCATAACCTCTGACGAATAAATAAAATAATACTTGTCTTTATATTTTCGGATAGAAGATGCCTCAAAGAAAGCATGCCCCTCAAAGCCGGTCCCCTCACTGTATTCACAGCCGGGTGCCACACGTACAGGTTCTTCTATGATCGTAAGCATGTCACTGTCTAAGACTGTCACAAAAGCTCCCGTTCTCGATTTATCTCCTTTTCCGCAAAATCCGGTGTACAAATATGTCTTCTGTCCCTCCGTCAGCACACCCGGATCAAACTGTGGTTCATCCCCTTGTCGTTCGCCCAGGCGGACTCCATTTTTGTCATGAACATAGCCATAAAATTCATATTTTCCTGCTGGTGTATCACATACTGCTACCGACACAAGAGATACCTTATCCAGTACATAATACAGATAATAACGTCCATCCGGTCCAACTGTCACATCCGGAGCATACAGGCACATCTTTCCCTCCGGATTCAATGGGTCCGCCGTTTTAGGATAAATAACACCCTCATACCGCCAATCACTCAGATCATCGACAGGTGCTGACCAGCATACATAGTCTCCCATACAAAACACGTAACCATTATAATAATCATGAGAGCCATAAATATAAACACGCCCATCAAACACATACGGTTCACCATCCGGAACATATTCCCACGAAGGTAAGTATGGATTTACTGCTTGATTTTTCAAAATAGGATCCTCCCTAAATTCATTTTTATACAGTATACCATATACGCTAAAACTAATCTACATTTTTTGACAGTTTGGAACAATCGGCTACCTTTCCTATTATTGTCACACGGTTTACAGCATCTTTTGAAGAACTCAGAACAATTGTCTTTCCACCAAACGTTACACTGGCAATGTATGTATCATAAAAAATCCCTCATTTTTTTATATTTTTGTATACGTCAGAAAGGCACCTGACCAAAAGATCAGATGCCTTTCATCGTATAATAGGGTGGGAGTAGTAGTCAACTATGTAACTACTGTGTACACAGTATCAATAAAATGTGGCATAAAAATGGTAAAATTCATTTATTTCTTTCTGTTTTTAATCCGGAATCATTTTTTTGTCTATATTGACTCGGTGTCATTCCCATATTTTTCTTAAATTGTTTCATAAAAAATGTCTCATTATTATATCCACACATAGCTGCAATCTCCTTTACTGTATAGTGGCTTATCAGTAAAAAATGTTTGGCATATTCCATACGGCTTCTCACAACATCCTGTACAAAGGTATTGCCAAAATACGATTTATATAACTTTTGAAAATATGGCGTACTCAGACCATTCTTTTCTGAACATTCAGAAACATGCCACGGCTTAGCGGGATCCAGATAAATGGCCGAGCGAAGATCCTGAAACACTTTATCGTACCGGTCAGGAACCTTTGCCTGCCTGCATCTCTCAGACATCTCCGCTATCTTTAGCATGACAAGGCGGAATATATATTCCAGCGATTGCTGTTTATACTCATTGATTGAGACAAATTCTTCATACATCTGTCTAAGCAGATTTGGCACAATAACATTATCCGGCAGGGGAATCACAGTGTCTAATGGAATATGTATTTCATCTATGAAAGAGCGGCTTTCATCAAACCAAAAATGGATATAATCATCTTTGTATGAATCATCCACAGCATAATAATGCTGTCTGCTGTGGATATCAAATAAAATGGCGGCAGGCGGCGTCACTGAAATAACCTTTCCTTCTAGTTCCACACAACATCTGCTGTGAAAATAAACAAACAGATAATCTGCCTCACCATACTCTGAGACACCATCTTCCCGATATATTGCAAAATTACTGTCATACTGCAGTTGCACACCCATATCACGAAACCGCATGGAAATCCCCCTTTCACATGACTTGTTTTTATTATCGCACGATTTTCCTTTTTTGTCATTAAAATATGTTTTCTGTGGAACAAATTTCCATTATATTTTTTGATTTGGTGGTAACAATAGTATCAAGACAGACGAGTGCAAAAAACGGCTCATGTGTTTCGATACGACGGATTTCTAGGAGCATGTCTACTTAGAAAAACATCAGAAAAGGAATGCTGACAGCCAGTAAGCATTCCTTTGTCTTTACGATAAATAATAAAACGGAGGTGAAACATTATGGCAAGCAACACTTCATCTAAGATGGAAGTACCACAGGCAAAAGAGGCTATGAATCGTTTCAAAATGGAAGTAGCAAATGAGATCGGTGTAAACCTGAAAGATGGTTACAATGGTGATCTTACTTCCCGTGAAGCAGGAAGCATTGGCGGCGAAATGGTACGACAGATGATCAAAAAACAGGAAGAGTCCATGCGTTAGTTATAACGATATACAAGGACAGGGATACAAAAGAGACTATCAGCAAAACTGCTGATAGTCTCTTTTCCTATTACCTTTTATATTTTTTCTTCCATCCGTTACCGCCGGTCAATATCCATCTGTATCTGTTCCAGATAATGAACAAATGTGCCGGAATACGTCGATATCTCAAAGCTGGGATCCAACTCATGAAATTTAAAATGCTTTGGTCCGCCCTCCTGCATCCGCTGCCAGAATCGTTTCAGATCAACAAATGGCAGATACATATAACAGTCCCGGCTCTTAAAATAAATCAGCAGAAAAGAAATGCCCGACTGCTGCTCATATTCTTCCATAAACTTAACCTGATGCTCATGTACATTAGCAAGTGGAAAATTATCTGTTGCACATTCTTTCGCATCAAAGCATACCGGAATTCCCTGAACAACACCGATATAATCAACCGTGCTTTTCTGTTCAAAATATGCCAGTGTAATATGTCTCGTTGACTGATCGATCCGGATCGGTTTGATCGGCGTCGGAACCTTCTGGATCAGTGCCAGCTTCTGATTTCTATATTTTTCATTTGTCAGGTTGATCATATCCTCTAAAAAGGATCCCCTCAGTCCTCTTGAATTCCAAGTTGCCATTCAGACTTACCCCTGATAGATAATAGCAGTTTTAACCACATCCGCTTTATCTTTGCTTTCCAACAGTTCCAGCAGCTTAAAACCAAACTCCATTGCCGTACCCAGGCCACGACTCGTCACAATGTTGCCATCTACAACGACAGCCTCCCGCAAAACTCTGGCACCAGTCAGATTTTTTTCATGATCCGGATAACTGCAGGCGTTTTTCCCTTGCAGCAATCCCCATTTTCCAAGCACCCCCGGTGCTGCACAGATGGCAGACACAATTTTTTCTTTCTCATTCATTAAGAGCAGAATATTTTTCACCGCTTCACTTTCCCCCAGATGGATTGTTCCCGGCATGCCACCAGGCAGAATGACCGCATCATAATCCAATGCATTGATCTCATCCAATGTAGCGTCCATAGTAACAACAATTCCTTGTGCGCTTCTCACCATCTCATCTTCATTGATGGAAGTCATCATAACTTCTACTCCTCCCCGGCGCAGAAGATCGACAACCATCAGTGCCTCAACCGTCTCAAAACCATCAGCAAATAACATTAATGCTTTTTTCATTCTTCTCATCCTCTCTTTCCAAACAAATGATACACCATACGTTCAAACCTCTCTGGCAGTGGTGCCTGAACGATCTGTCCACTTAAACAAGCAAATGGCTGATCCAATTCAGGGAAAAAAACAGACTCTGCATGAAGGAAAAAGCCTTTCCCATCCTGTATTTTCTTTCCACCATATTTGACATCTCCCAAAATCGGATGTCCTATACTGCTAAGATGACTCCGGATCTGGTGTGTCTTTCCTGTGATCAGTTTCACTCTCAGCAGCGTATATTCTCCATTATCCATCAGTGGTTCATACCCTGTTTCAATATAAGAACGCCCTTCTCCCTCCTGTTCATATATCGATACTTTATTTGTTTTTTCATCCTTCTCTAAATATCCTCTTATAACAGAGCTTTCCCTCATCACTCCCTGAACAATTGTTTTATAATATTTATCAATCCTGCGTTCTTTCAAAAGTTCTGACATCTTCTGTAATCCTGCCAGACTTTTTCCCGCGATCACTATGCCACTGGTATTGCGGTCAAGCCTGTTACACACACCGGGAGTAAACGAGCCCCCGGGACTCCACTTTCCACTTTTCTGAAGATATCCCAAAAAATATTCTACAAGAGTAACATCATAATTTTTAGCCTTTTGTGACAACATGCCTGCCGGCTTATTTAAGATTACCACATTGTTATCTTCATATAAAATTGATAACTTTGTCGTAGGATAAAAAATTTTTTTCTGCTGCACACCCCGGAATTTTTCAAATGTTTCGTCAGAAAAATAAATTGATACCTGATCTCCCATTTGAAGCATTTCTTTTCCTTCTGCCTTTTTATTATTTAACTTAATATTCTTTTTGCGTAGCATTTTATACAAAAAACTCTTGGATGCCTGCTTGAAATACTTTTGCAGAAACTTGTCCAGACGCTGCCCGCTATCATCTTTCTGAATTATAATCTCTTTCATAACTATACAATAGAGGCATTTAAAAATTCAATCAATGCCTTCTCCCTATTTTCTTCTGTCTCCGTCTTCGCCAGACGCTGTACCTGTTTCAAAAACTTCTCATCCTCATTAAAAAATTTTACATGATAGTGTTCGGATATTTTATGAATGTTATCCTCCAGATACTTTTTCATATAACCAACATCCTGCTTTGAAGATGCAATCACACACAACACATTCCCATTTTTTATTAAAAGGAAATCCAGATGCATAATTTTCTCTGTAGATGTAAACACAAAATCTGTATACAGTTTTCCCTCGCCAACAGCACCACGTACACGTTCATAGCGCTCTCTGTCTACTCCTTTTCGTGGAAGCATAACAAATAATGCCACGATGCGCTTGGCCCCCGGCAGGACAAAAAGCACTGCCAGCACAGTAAAAATATTTGCTCTCGTATGCGTAATAAAATAACCAGCGAGAAAGATTGCAATTCCTAATATAACAAAGACAAGCAGCCAGATCAGATCGATCTTTTTCCGGCTTGCTATATAACCCTGATTTCCTTTTTCAACTTTCATATCTGACATGACTCCCTTTCTTCTATTGTTTTTTTATCAGTTTACCACAAAAAAGTCTTCTTAGCAAAAAAAAGACGATAATTCCCACTGCCGCACCGACACTGTCCAGGCACACATCTGTGAACTGACAGCTTCTCCCCGGTACAAAGAACTGATGAAATTCATCTGTTGCTGCATACAAAGCCGATCCACTCCAGGCTGCACCGACCAGCCACGGCAATTTCCCTTTATCGGCAAAAGAAGCAGCCAGTCCCATACACAAGAACCCCAGAATGCTGTATTCCACAGCATGTCCGGTTTTACGAATCGGATATTCTATTCCCTCCACATACACCTCCTGCTCTTCCGGCGTCCATGTATCAAATCCACCAACAAAAAGATCTGCAACAACATATCCAATTCCTAAACTCTTCTTTGACGAATCACTTGCAGGATCTGCCGAAAAGCGGAAGATAATAATCATCCACAATAACGCAAGAATAAAATAGCTATATCGTTTTTTGTAACTCATATCCGGATTTTATCTGTCAACCGTAATACTTCAAACGGATTGACACTGACCTCCTTTTTCCCTGCTGTTATATAAATTCCAAAATGTAAATGTACATCAAATTTGCCAACCGTGCCCTCTTTGCCATATCCGGTGTTTCCCATATATCCGATGACCTGACCAGCTTTCACAACACTTCCCTGCTCTATGCCATCTGCATAACTTGCCAGATGTGCATAATAAAAATAGGCTCCACCGGAAGCTCTGATACCCAGACGGTAACCACCCAGCCTGAGCCATCCTTTTTTCTCAACAACACCATCACACACACTGACTATCGGAAAATAGCCTGGTACATTATTTGACGTCATGATGTCTGTACCCTCATGAAGGCGCCTGCCACCATAATTCCGAGAATTTCCCCAGGAATCCTCATAATAAACGGATTCTTTTCCATACGGATCTTTAGCAACTGGAAAACAACGGATATCCGACAGGATCACTTGAAATGTTTTTGCATAATCCCTGATCATCCCATCCGGCATAAGTACAGAATACCATGAAAAGGAGGATACTTTCTTACAATGCTTCTTTATCTTTCCATCATAATATAAATACTCTCTGGCCAACTGGAAATACTCTTTTTCACCCCACTCACGGTATCCTTTCAATCTCTCTGCTGCCACTTCCATCTGCCGGAATTTTTCCATATTTTCCGCCAAAACCGGTTTTTTCTGGATTTTTGCCAGATTGATAACAAAACCGGAAAGTAACGGCGTCATACATAGAACACTTAGGCAAAAAAAGGCAGCCAGCCATCTTCCTTTCCCCCTCATAGATCCATGCTCCTTTCCTATCCGCACGTTATAATCTATGAATGAGAGCATACTTTTAACACAAACGATTGGCTGTTAATATGCCTCAATATCTACCATTGATATGCTGTCAACCCGTCGCGGAAGAACTGAATTAGCAAAGCTAATAAACTGATCCGCAGCATCACTGACATAAAAGCTGTAGTCCGCTTCCGTACCTGCCGGTGCAAGAAGCTCCTTTTCCCGAAGCATTTCTTTTAGCGATTTCGCTGTTTCATATGCAGGATTAACCAGCTTGACGGACTCACCTATCTCCCTGCCGATAACACCTCTTAATAACGGATAATGCGTACATCCAAGCACCAAAGAATCAATCTCATATTCCTTCATGTCATGAAGATAGCGCTGTACAATATCTTCCGTGATCCGGTCCTCCAAAAGTCCCTCCTCCACCAGGGGAACAAAGAGAGGACAAGCCTTACTTACCACAGTAATCTCCGGATTGATCTTATGAAGAAACTTTTCATAAATACCACTTTTGATCGTACTCTGTGTACCCAGAACACCAATCTTATTGTTCTTTGTTGATTCCGCTGCCATCTTTGCTCCAGGCCTTACAACATCGATAACCGGAACATCCACCATATCTTCCAGTTCTTCCCGCGCCAGCGCACTTGCCGTATTACATGCTATCACAATAGCCTTCACATGTTTTGTCATGAGAAAATTGGCAATCTGTTTACTATATTTGCAAACGGTTGCTTTAGATTTTGTGCCGTAAGGCACACGAGCCGTATCACCAAAGTACACAAGACTTTCCCCCGGAAGCTGTCTCATAATCTCCTTAGCAACCGTAAGTCCGCCTACACCGGAATCGAAAACGCCAATGGGTGCTTCCATTTTCATTCTCCTTTCTACTCAATAAAAACTTATTCCTCATCTATAGCTTTTTCTTTCATATCTTTCTTTCGATTAAACAAATCGTAAATACATGGTACTACAAAGAGTGTAAGAAGTGTACCATAGATCAGCCCGCCTATCGTTACAATGGCCATTGGTCTTGTCATATCCGTACCCATACTATTTCCAGCAACCATTGGTACAAGTCCAAGTACTGTTGTTACCGCCGTCATCAGAATCGGACGCAGTCGCGTAACACCTGCTTCACAGATCGCCTGTTTCTTTTCCATTCCGGCACGTCGGAGCTGATTGATATAGTCGACAAGCACAATACCATTATTAACAATAATACCTGCTAACATAACAAATCCGATCAAAGCGATCACACTCACATCACTGCCCGAAATCCACAATCCCAGAAAACCTCCGGTAAACGCAAGCGGTATTGTAAATAAAATGATAAACGGTGATAATAGAGACTGGAACTGGGCAACCATAATCAGGTACATCAGTACAATACCAAGAGCCATCATCAAGACAACCTGCCCCATTGCCTCTGCCGTCGCTTCATTCTCGCCATCATAGATAATGTCATATCCTGCCGGAGCATGATAATCTTTCAGTGCTTTCTCAACATTACCAGCCACATCACTTACAATATAACCATCTTTAATATTGGCTTTTACCGATACCACCCTCATCTGTCCATCATGGTTGATCGTATTTGGTGAATCTGCCGTTTTAAACTCTGCTATCTTACTTAATTTGACTCTCTTTGTTTTCTTCGTTGCCGGATCTGTATACTCAACTGACATAGCCTTGATATCATCCCTTGTCAGTGATTCATCTGCTGACGAATCTACATACATACCCAGATCATCCGTATCTGTTGATACCGTAGAAACAGAGGATGCCTCTTTTAATTTTCCATATATCTGCTGATACACCTGGGCAACCGTCAGCGAATATTTCATAGCCTTCGCTTTATCTACCGTAACACGATATTCTTCTCCGGATTCCTCCAAACCGTTTGTAATCTCTTCAAGACCGTCTACCTTTTGTATTCGTTTCATAATGTCTTCTGAAATACTCTGCAATTTATCGAGATCTTTTCCTTTAATATTGATCACAACGCCCTGTCCCATCAGAGCACTCATATCCATTGCCGATGCATTGACATCTACTTCACAATCGAGGTTTTTCGTTTTTTCCGTAATCTGATCTGTTATCTCCTGATTATTCAGTTCACGTTTCTCTTTCAGAATAACATACATAGTGACTGACTCACTGCCACTGTCCCCAGTCAGCATCGACAAAGAAGAACCACTTCCTGCATATGCTCCTACCGAATCCACATCCGATACCTCACGGATCCGTTTGATTGCCTCATCAGAAATTTTCTTCGTATCTGCCAGTTTCGTTCCTTTATCCATTTTTAACGTAACCGTCATTTGTGTACTTTCCATTTCAGGGATCATAGAAGATCCACGCTGGAAGGAAAGCACTGCAAACAGAACAAGCAGAACAACCGAGCCAATTAAAACGATTGGTTTAAACCGAAGCACAATCCGGATCAATTTGCCATATACATTCTGCATTGCCTCTACAATGCGGAATTGTCTGGTGTTGGTTCGTTTGATCAAACCTGCCGCCATAGCCGGCACTAATGTCAGGGCAACAAGCAGGCTGGCTCCTAATGTATAAGCAAGCGTTAATGCCAGATCGACAAAAAGCTGCTTCGTGATACCCTCGGTAAAAATGATTGGTGCAAACACACATACCGTTGTCAGAGTAGAGGCAACAATTGCTCCTGCCACCTGCTTGGCACCTTCTACCGCCGCTTTACGTGTAGAATACCCCTCCTGCTTCAGGCGGAATATATTCTCAATTACCACGACAGAGTTATCCACAAGCATACCAACTCCCAGCGCCAGTCCGGAAAGCGAAATAATATTCAGCGTCACACCACTAAAATACATTGCCACGATCGCTGCAACAACACTCAATGGTATCGAGCAGGCAACGATAAATGTTGGTCTGAAATCCTTTAAGAAAAAGAGCAGAACGAGAATTGCCAGCAATCCACCAAACAGCAGATTTTGCACAACGGCATCCACAACCAGATCAATATAAACTCCCTGATTCATCATAATTGATGTATGTAACCCTTTATTCTCCTTTTCTAATTCTGTAAGACGATTTTCCAGATCCTTCGTAACATCACCCGTAGAATATCCAGACTGTTTTTGCAATGTAACAAGTACTGCCGGATTTCCATTCACAACTGTATATACATCATCTGAATTATCCGTTATAACAACATCAGCGACATCTTCCAGCGTAATCGGATCCAATCCATCAATCCCCATGTCACAGATAACCAGCTTACGTATATCCTTCTCGGAGCGGATCTTATCCCCCACACGCACCAGATAGGAAGTATCATCTTCTGTGATATAACCGGATGGCATATCAAAGTTTTCTGCTTTTAAAATATTTTCAACCATTTCTTTCGTGATCACTTTATGCAGATCCGCATTTTCTTTGGTTGTCTTTTTCGTATCCTTTAACTGCTTACCTGCCTGTTTTAACTCAGAAGCACCTCGATTCATTCCCGCTTCTGTCACGCTTAACTGAATACCGGATAGAATCTTCTGCATATTAAGTTTTTCTAAAGCTTCTGTCGTTGAAACTTTACCCTTTTGCAATTTTTCCTTTGTTGTATTTAATTTTTTTAACCCTGCATTAATCTTTGCCTTTGCTGTCGTTATCTTTTTCTTATTGGCATTTAATACAGGTTCCTGCTTCTCAATCTCTGTCAGTCCATTCTGCGCAGAAGTTAATCCGCTTGAGATCTCCTCCAGTTTGGCTGGCAGTTGACTCTCTTTTACACCGTTTTTTTCCAATTCTCCCCGGACAACCTGTAACTGTGCCTGTACAGAAGCCAAAGAAGTTCTTACTTCCTGCGGAGCTTTATCACCCAATGTTTCAATCTGCAACTTCAGAGAAGCTTCCTGCGTTGTCAGTTGTTTCAATGATGTCTGTGTTGTCTCTAACTGTGACTTCGTTGCTGTCAAAGTCTGAATCGTCCCCTTTAATTTTGACTTATTGGTAGCCACTGTTGCCAGACCGGAGTTCAGTTGTTTTTCTGATTTTTCCAAAGTTTTCTTCTGTTCATTGATCTTAGCGATGTTTTCATTGATTGCCTTTAATCCATCTTTAATCTGTTCAGAAGCAGCATTTAATTTCGTTTCTCCCTTAGCAATTTTGCTTGCTGCCTGATTTTTCCCGGCATTTAATTTTTCTTTTCCATCTTCTAGTTTCTTCCTGCCCTTATCAATCTTCTTCTGGGCATCTGAAAGTTTTCCATCAAGCGCATCCTGAACAAGCTGATTCATCTTATCTAACTTATCCTGTTGTATAAGAACCTGTATTTTTTTCTCAATTCCACCGGATTGATTAACAGATGCAACTCCCTCTACGCTTTCCAATTCCGGAATAATATCTGATTTTACCTTCTTTGTAACTTCGGCACTATCCAGCTTATCATAATCCAGCGCAGCTACCATAATTGGCATCATATCCGGATTCATCTTCATAATAGTAGGACTTCCCATGGTATCATCCCATTTTGCCTGAGACTTCACCATGTCCAGACTTTCTCTCATATCTACAGTTGTAGACCCCATATCAGTTCCATCGTTAAACTCCATCAATACAATCGACATATTTCCAACTGATACCGATGCCACCTTCTTGACATTATTAATGCGGGCCATCGCCTGTTCAACCGGCTCTGTAACCGCTTTTTCCACTTCCTCAGGACTAGCTCCCGGATATGTGGTCATGACAAGTGCATAGGGAAATTCCATACTAGGCAGAAAATCTGTACTCATATTCTGAAAAGAAAGGAACCCCAAAATAATCGTAATAACTACTGCAACAAAAACCGTAAATGGTCTTCTAACACTAAACTTTGATAACACAAAAACCTCCTAAGTGTGCATAAACAATTGTAAACTGCTCTTAATTTTAACACTAACACCATCCAAGTTCAATAATTACCAGAATTAAAATGTGAATAATCTGTGTTCTTTTACCTGCCAGTCAGCCTGCCAGCTTGATCTTCATAACTTCTTCTGCCTTATTTAACTGATTATCATCATCATTTCCCAACACTTTGGAATGTCCGGAATATTCTACCTCGACATCCGGTGTCAATCCTTTCCCATGTATGCAGCGCTTGCTTGGCAGAAGGTACTCCCCTGTCGTAAGCTTGATTCCTCCACCACAGGATTGTTCCAGAGAAAAGACCGTCTGCACGATTCCCTTGCCAAAACTTTTTGTTCCTATCAGGGTAGCAGCTTTACGCTCCTGCATGCACCCGGCAAACACTTCTGAGGCACTGGCACTCTGTCCATTGATCAATATGATAACCGGCTTATCAAAATGTTCCTTATCCGATGACGTATATAATTTATCTCCCTTTACCTTGTTTTTCTCTGTAATAAGATTTCCTTCCGGAAGCATGCGATCCAGCATACTGATAACGGCGGTCAATGATCCTCCACCATTATTTCTTAAATCAATGATGAGTCCCTTCTCATCCTTTTTCTCCAGATCTGCAATGGCCTTTCTAAATTGAGAAACTGTCTCTTTGTCAAACTGTGAAATTCCAATATATCCAATCTCTGATTCCAGCATTTTCTTTGTTACGCTCTGTGAAACAATCTTTTCCGTTACAACAGTCAATTGCTTTTCTACTGTTTTTCCTGACTGTTTCCGCTTTATGGTCAAAACAGATTTCTTGCCTTTTTCTCCTTTGATCAGGCTGACTGTCTCAGATAATCCCATTTTTTCCACATTCTTATCATCTACCTTTATAATGCAGTCACCAATCTTAAGCCCCGCCCGTTCCGCCGGGGTACCCTTTTGCACATTTTTTATTACCTTTTGTCCGGTCTTTTGATCCACAGCAACCGTTGCACCAATCCCCTGATAGTCACCGTTTATGCTGTCAAAGCTCTCCTTTAGCTCCTGTGATGTAAAATAGGATGAATAGGGATCACCCAGTGCTGCCACCATTCCCTTCGCTGCACACTCCGATATTGTCTGGTCCGGCACATCATCTTTCCAATAATAACGGTCAATATACGACTCAATAACACTGGCTTTGTTCCATACCTGATCAGCCAGTGAACCGTCTATCCAGTGATAGACACCCAGAAATCGTAATATCGTCAAAAGAATTAGTACCATTAATGTTCCAGTCAATAATCCTTTCAAAAAAGTCATTCTGTTTTGTCCTCTCATTTTCAACCTCCAATATTCTATCTCGATACATAATTCAATGGATCAACATATGTCCCGGCATGAGATACACCGAAATGCAGATGGGATCCTGTTGATATACCTGTAGATCCAACATATGCGATAACCTGACCCTTCTTTACCAAATCTCCTACCTTGACAGCCAGGTGGGAACAATGCATATAAACCGTATACAGGCGGTTACCGTGGGATATCATAATATAATTTCCTGCACTTGAACTATACAGTGCCGTAACAACTTTTCCACTGCCTGCTGCCACAATCGATGTTCCTGATGGGGCTGCAAGATCAATTCCTTTATGATAGCTGCTTGCCCCGGCAGTTGGACTCTCACGATGTCCAAATCGGGATGATATCCTCCCTACGCCCCTACTGAGCGGCCATATGAATCCTGCCCCGCTATTTCCTTCTTCTGAATTTCCCTGTCCTGTGGCCTGTTCACGATCAATCTCTTCTTGTTTCTTCTGAAGAAGTTCCTCCACCTGATGCTCAGCCTGTATCGCCTTTTTCGTATAATCTTCCGCTTTTTTCTGCGAAGTTTTCAATTTTTTATTATATTTTTTTAATTGTTTTTTCTTCTTTTCTTTCAGTTCCCTGACTGCCTGTTTTTCTATCTGTGTCTCACGTTTTAACTCCGTCAGCCGGTCAACTGCCTGTTTTACTTTTGTTTCTTTTTCCTGTACCGTATTTTTTATTTTCTTATACCTATCAAAAGCATCTTTGTCATACCGGCTGATCTTTTCCACATATTCTGAACGGTTCAAAAGATCTGTTATACCAGATGCACCAAAAAGGATCTGCCAGTATTCCTGAGTACCATTTTCATACATATACTTTATGCGCTTTTTCATCATGATATACTGTTGCTTCTCTTCCTCCTGTGCTGACAGCAGTTCCCTTTTCACCCGCTCCAGCTCTTCCTGTTTGTCCCTGATATTCTGCGCCAGATCAGCCAGTGACTCTTCCAACTGCATCGTTTTCTTATCCATTTTCTCCACATATTTCAGAGCATCCCCCCTGACTTGATCCAGTTCCTGTATCTCTTTCTGCACATCAGCCGCTTTCTTTTCGAAATCTTTTTGTTCCTTCCGGACACTTTCAATCTGCTGATCATAATTCACGGCATAAGAATAATCCCCTGCCATAAGAAACATAAGAACTACCAGAAAAATAATAAAACGGATTCCTTTTTTGACCATTTACAGACCTTCTTCCTAAATGTTTAAGTTGCGTCTTACAGTAATAAAACTGCCTATAAACCCCACTCCTATTCCCATCCCAAACAATACCGGCACCAAAAAAGAAAAGATATCACCTGTTGTCATAAAAGAAACACCTTGAGAAAAAAGTGAGAAATGACTGGTAACAAAACGAATCACTCTGCCATAGAGCAGGGCAAGAACAAGTAACGGCAAAGCAGCACCCACAAGTCCGATAACAATTCCCTCTATAATAAAGGGTGCCCAGATCAGTGAATCATCTGCCCCCATCAAACGCATAATAGCAATCTCCGGACGTCTCACGGTAATTCCGATAGCAATCGTGGAATGAATAAGAAAAACCGACACCAGCAATAAAATCATACTGAGAATGACGGAAACCATTCCCACCAGACGATTCACATCTGATAAACCCCCGGCTACTTCATCTGACTTCTTGATGGTTCGAATCCCTTTAACGTTTTTCAGGTATTCTGCAAGCATATCCTGTTGACTTATATCCTTTAAGAAAATTTCATATGAATCCGAATCCGCCAATGGATTTTCATCGCCAAAGCTTTCCACTAACTCTGGGGAATCTGAAAAATTCTCTTTTTTAAAACGTTCCCACGCTTCTTCTGCCGAAACAAAACGAACCTGTCTTACTTCCTTACGCTCACGAATCGCATCGCCAATCAGCTTGATACCATTCTCATCTATATTTTCATCAAAGAAAACGGTTAATCCTACGGAACTCTCTGCCGACCGGATAATATTTTGGAAATTACCAAACACAAAGTAAAACAGTCCAAAGAGAAACAAACACGCTGCCACCGTTCCCACCGATGCCAACGTGAACATACGATTTTTCTTTAGATTGATGATTCCCTGCTTAATATTATATAAAAACAGATTAATTCCTTTCATATTCATAACCACCTTTTTTCTCGTCACGAACCAAACATCCTTCATTCAATGTGATCACTCGTTTTTGCATAACATCAACGACATCATTATTATGTGTCACAACAACTACCGTTGTTCCCATCTTGTTCACCTCTTTAAGCAGCATCATAATGTCCCATGCTGTCTGAGGATCCAAATTTCCCGTTGGTTCATCTGCAAGCAAGATTGCCGGCTGATTAACTAATGCACGCGCAATCGCCACCCGTTGCTGCTCTCCACCCGACAATTGATGCGGATAAGCTTCAGCCTTATCCTTCAACCCTACCATTTCCAGCATGATTGGTACATTGATGGCAATCTGCCTTTTAGGCACACCAATAATCTGTTGCGCAAATGCAATATTCTCATACACCGTTTTATTTTTCAAAAGACGAAAGTCCTGAAAAACAATTCCAAACTTTCGGCGGTAGATCGAAATCTGCTTTCTTTTCAGATGAGCCACGGATCTTCCACCTACATATAGTGTTCCTTCCGTTGGTTCCAGTTCTTTTAAAAGCAATTTAATAAAAGTGGATTTTCCAGATCCACTTTTACCTACGACGAAAACAAACTCGCCCTTATTTATCCGAACGGATATATCGTGCAGAGCATCTACCCCCTCTGCATATTTTTTTGAAATATGTTCCATTGCAATGGTCGGTATCTCTTTCCTGCTGCTTTCCATCATGCCAATCTCCATTCCAAAGTTTAATAATCTATTGTTTCTAAATAATTCATATATTTTACAACCATTAAAGCAATACGGAATGTAATCGCATCTTCAAAAACACGAAGATCCAGCCCCGTACTCTTTTGAAGTTTGTCCAGTCGATAAACAAGAGTATTTCTATGAATATATAATTGACGAGAAGTTTCCGAAACATTCAGATTATTCTCAAAAAACTTATTGATGGTTGTCAATGTTTCTTCATCAAATTCATCGGGTGTTTTATCCTCAAATATTTCTTTAATAAACATTTTGCACAAAGGAAGAGGAAGCTGATAGATCAGACGCCCAATTCCCAAATTACTATAAGCAATCACTTTCTTATCACTATAGAAAATCCTGCCGACATCAAGAGCCATCTTTGCCTCTTTATAAGAGCGGGAAACTTCTTTTATGTCCTTAACGATCGTACCATATGCCACATGTACACGCGCCATAGCTTCGGTGTTCAACATATCTACAATAATCTGAGCTGTTTTCTCCAGACTGTCATAGTTTTCTCTTTCTGTCAATTCTTTCACAAGAATGATGTTTTTCTCATCAACTGCCGTAATAAAATCTTTGTTTCCTCCAGCAAATAAACCTCTTACTGTTTC
Organism: uncultured Eubacterium sp.; assembly: GCA_934338065.1. Taxonomy (GTDB): domain Bacteria; phylum Bacillota; class Clostridia; order Lachnospirales; family Lachnospiraceae; genus Eubacterium_F. The sequence continues at coordinate 114,735 of CAKRGX010000003.1, forward strand.
CAGTGCACCATTGTCTTTTTCTTTACTTGTCTCTATAATATAAACAACACGCCGTGCGTTCATCTCTATGTGAAGTTTCTTGGCACGATTAAAAATATCTACTAACAACAGATTATCCAAAAGAAGATTTTTAATAAAATTATCTTTATCATAACGTTCCTTATAAGCAATCAAAAGATTTTGTATCTGAAAGACAACAATCTTACCAATCGTATATACTTCTTCGGCATCGCCCTTAGCAATGACCACATACTCCAACTGACTTTCATCATAAGCCTTAAAAAATTGATACCCCTGTAAAACCTGGCTATCCGCCGGCGATTCAACAAAAGATTTCACCAGCATACTATAATCATTATTATCATTTGCTGTTTCTGCCAGAATATTTCCCTCTGTATCCGCAACACTAAGATCTATCTTTGTAATCCCTTTCACACCATCAATCGTATTCTGCAAAATCTGATTTGATATCATCCGTGCACCTCCATTCGTTCTCCCATTTTCTCCTCATTGTAACATTTTTTCATGTAAAAGTAAAGTTTCTTAGAAGTGTACTATATTTGGTGAACTTAATATAGAAAAAGACTCAGATGCATAAAACACCTGAGTCTCATCGTACTTTTTATATGAAATCTAGTTTGTAATTGTTTCCTGTGTCTCTTTATCAAACAAATGAAGCTTAGAACCATCAATAGCCAATTTGATCGTATCACCAGGACGAGCTGTTGTACGAGGATTTACACGTACTGTAATATCAAATGTCTCTACCGTAAAGTACAAGAACACTTCAGCACCAAGCATCTCATATACTTTAACAGTTGCCTCAAAAGCAGTGTCAGGAGAATTGCTGATGAACATCTCTTCATCTTTGATATCTTCCGGACGGATACCAAAAGTAACTGTCTTATCTTCATATCCACCATCAATCAGCTTCTTAGCTTTGTTTTCCGGTACTTTAATAGAATTCGAACCGAACATCAGAAGAACATCAGAACCAGATACAACAACTTTGGCATCGATGAAGTTCATCTGAGGAGAACCAATAAATCCTGCTACAAACAGATTGTTTGGCTTCATATACAAATCCAATGGAGAATCAACCTGCTGTACAACACCATCTTTCATAACAACGATACGAGTACCAAGAGTCAACGCCTCTGTCTGGTCATGTGTTACATAGATAATCGTACTTTCCAGTCTCTGATGTAATTTAGAAATCTCGATACGCATCTGAACACGAAGTTTTGCATCCAGGTTGGAAAGAGGCTCATCCATCAGGAATACCTTAGGATCACGAACGATTGCACGACCCATGGCAACACGCTGTCTCTGACCACCAGACAAAGCCTTTGGCTTACGATCAAGCAAATGCTCAATGTCAAGAATCTTTGCTGCCTCATGTACAAGTCGATCAATCTGATCTTTTGGTACTTTTCTTAATTTCAAACCGAATGCCATATTGTCATATACAGACATATGTGGATACAACGCATAGTTCTGGAATACCATCGCAATATCACGGTCTTTTGGCTCCACATCATTTACCAACTTGTCTCCGATCCATAACTCACCACTGGAAATCTCTTCCAAACCGGCAATCATACGAAGTGTTGTAGATTTACCACAACCGGATGGTCCTACAAAGATGATAAACTCTTTATCTTCAATCTCTAAGTTAAAATCCTTTACGGCATGGAAACCGTTTGGATAGATTTTATTGATGTTTTTTAATGATAAACTTGCCATTTTTCTTATTCCTCCTGGGATTTCATATTTAGTGTCTCAAATATCTATTTGATACTATACACCAATTTTCGCAAAAACACCATATTCAAAATACACAAATCATTTTACATGTTTTCGTATAATTTGCACATAGAACTTAACATTTTTTTACATTTGGTTCTCCCCAAAACCCTCTCCCATGACCTCTCTGGCATCCGCAATAATAACAAAAGCCCTTTCATCCACTTCTTTTATCAGTTTGACCAGAGCAACTGCTTCCCTGCGTGAAATGACACACATCAGAACTTGTTTTTCTTTTCCGGAATACATGCCACTGCCTTTCAGGGCAGTTACCCCCCGCTGAAGTTTTTCCATTACAAGCTGGGCGATCTGCTGTGATTTATCGGAAATAACATACAATACTTTCGCATATCTCATACCAGCCGTTACACCATCCATGATCTTGGAAGTAACAAAAACCGCAACCATCGCATAAAGTGCTGTCCGGATACCGAAAAGAACCATCCCTGCCACAACAATGATACCATCTATAATTCCCAGCAGATTAGGAATTCTTACAATCGGAAACAATGGATGAAGCAGGTTACTCAGCAGATCGGTTCCTCCCGTTGTACTTCCCGTACTAAAAACAAGTCCCAGCCCTGTCCCCTGCAGTGCCCCGCCAAGCAGGGCAGCCATCACATAATCTTTATCTGCCACGGAAATAACCGGCAGTACTGCCAGCCACAGGGAAAAGGAGAGCATGGCATAAAGTGATTGAACAAGGAAAACACGTCCATGCCTTTTTTTTGCCAAAAGGAAAAGCGGTACATTAAGAATAAGCATGACGCTCCATATTGGTATTCCAAACATAGCATGCAGGATAATCCCTACACCAGAAAACCCTCCCGTTACCATTGACAGCGGCTCATAAATAAAATTAGTTCCCAATGCCATAAGAAAAGTTCCTATTGTGATAACACCATAGGAACACACTAGTTTCTTCCATATGATGGACATTACAATCTCCGTTCCGAAGCGATTGTAACCGGTCAACTCATAAAATACAAAGGAAAACGCCCGTTACTTTCTAAACTTCTTTTTTGTATTATAATCGTCCATTTTTCTGTTAAATATACGTTTTCTAAACGAATGTGAATAAGGGATTCTGACAAACCACTGATAAACCTTTGCCAGATGTGCTTTTCTTACCCAGGATGGTACATGAATGTTTTCTTTCATAATAAGAGGCATAATGCTTCCTATCACCAGACAAATCCTGGCATTGATTTTTGTCCGGTTATGTTCAAGCCATTCCTCCTGTTCCGTACTCGCCATTGATAACAAGATTACATCCGGAACATTCGTATTGATATCATTAATCAGTGCTTCTTCTGTCACATCACCATCCGCTGCATATACGCCCAAAATCTGCTTCTTCGGAAAATGTCTGGTCAGATATTGATATAACACTTTTACCTCTTTCGCATTACGCGCCACTACATAAAACGTTTTTTCTTCCAGCTGCAGAGAGGGAAGTATTTCCCGTAACGCATGGTAATCAACAACCATTCCTCCTGTTTCCAGTACATCTACATGATGAGCCGTGAGTATTGCCTTTTCTCCCGGCAGCACAAGATCTGCCTGTTTCAGTGTGGTCTGTACCAGTTCATTTTTATCATACTCGTCAACATAATCTAAGGATATCATATGTACAATATTCAGATAATCATTATTCAGAAATTCCTGCAATTCTTTTAGACAGGTTTCCTGGGTCAGAAGATCTACCTCTATATCCATGATTTTTACTCTGGTTCCCATATCCAACTCCATTCCGGATCATCTTAGCTACCTAAATTACCAATCATCCATTCCTTACAAACTGTCTTTCGTTCCTAACACAATCTCAACATCTGCTCCGCTGCTCAGATCCGATGTAGTCTCGATTCTGGCATCGTTAAAAAATTTTTGAAAAGCAGTTCCATCATTTTTCTTCTGTACGTATATCACCGTTGTCGTCCGCACATCACCCGCAGCATTTCCAACGCCTTTTACCGTATACCCTGCCTCCTGCATTTTTTGCTGATATTTTGCAGCCAGTCCTGTTATCTTACTTCCATTATAGATAAATACGGTTTTCTTTGCAGCACCGGCTGCCAAAGAAGCGCTTGCTGTTTCCTTCACCTGCGGCACCTTGTAAGCTCGTTTTTCCCATATTCCATTTATAAAATCAGAACTTTTTTCTTTATCAATTTTAAAGGCTTCCGAACCTTTTGAACCACGAATCCGGTATGTGCGAATCAAACTCCGTTCCACATGAACGAGATCCTTTGCATAATGCTGTTTTTGTGATAATGTGATATTACTTATTAGTGTATCCCATTTTTCATCAATAAAATCATTCATATCCTCTTCATCTTTACATTGTGAAGCTGCATCCAATAATTTTTTCGCCGGGCAATAGATTAATTTTTTCGCCTTTTCTTTTTCAAAATATTGATTAAAATCGGCAGCCTTCATCGCAGTAAAATAGCCAATATCCGCTTTGAGCTCTTCCTGCAGGATCATGATACCATATTCATATTTTACATCGCCCGAAAAATATTTATACAGATCGGACATCTTTATTACCTGTGGTAGTTTTCCCGCCGTCTGCAATAATTCTTTATATTTTGATGCTGATATCGTAATCTGTGTATCAGCCGGAATCGTAACATACGTCATGTTCTTTGTATTGCTGTCAAATAGTTCAAGCACCATAGCTTCTACTTTGCCATTCTTCTCATTATAGCTGTAGATCAGGTTGCTTGACTCATTTCCGGTATTGATATCAACTACATGTTCATATTGTGTACTTCTCTCAGTTCTTGCCGTCTGTTTTAAAAACAGCATGGTCAGATAATAACTCAGCACACCCACACCAAGCAATAGCAGGATGATTCCTATTGTTTTAAAAAAATTGATCAGAATAATCTGTGCAACACTTCGATTTTTCATACTTATCCCCATTCCGCAGCGACCTGCCACATCATTCATTTTTCACACTATGGAACATAATATAACACATAGATATCAAATATTATATCAGAAATGGAAAGAATATACAATGATTTCATTTTGCTTGTTGAAAAGCCATCACACTTATTATAAAATGTCCTTATATAAAAAGGGGCGGCTGAGAACTGCTCCCCCCATATGAGAATTAAAGGAGGAAGGAAATGACAGCAAAGACAGCAATTGTTACCGGGGCATCCGGAGATATCGGTGGTGCCATTACCAGACGCCTGTGTATAGAAGGATACCGTCTGGTTCTGATTGGCAATCGCTCTACCGATCGTTTAGAGGAACTAACTAAAGAATGTCTGACAATACCCGTTCAATCTGAGCAGACGATACTATCGCTTTCTGGTGATTTAGGAAATCCCGAGACCGTCGCAAAGATTTTTACAAAAGCAATCTCCTTTTTAGGTCACGTAGACATTTTGGTGAATTGCGCAGGAATATCTTATATAGGTCTTCTCACGGATATGACCAATACGGAATGGAATACTATCTTACAAACCAACCTTTCTTCAGTATTTTACTGTTGTCGTTCTGTGATTCCTCCGATGGTTCATAAAAAGTCAGGACGCATCCTCAACATCTCCTCTGTCTGGGGTTCTGTTGGTGCCTCCTGCGAAGCAGCCTACTCAGCAACAAAAGGTGCCATCCACAGCCTGACAAAAAGTCTGGCCAAGGAACTGGCACCTAGTAATATTGCGGTCAACGTCCTTTCCTGTGGTATGATCGACACAAAAATGAACCACTGCTTCACAGCAGATGAAATTCGTGATATCTGTGACGAAATACCTGCGGGCCGGATGGGAACACCTGCCGAAGTTGCCGAAGCAGCCATACTCCTATTACAAGCTCCCGTTTATCTCACAGGACAGATCGTAACGATTGATGGCGGATGGTGTTGATTACTGCTTCTAGCCAACAATCGTCCCACCGCCCAGTACATAATCTTTATCATATAATACAACTGCCTGTCCCGGGGTGACAGCACGGACAGGATCTGGAAATGTTAATGAAAACCAGTCTTCACCAACGTCAGACACGATAGCCCTTGCCCCACGGTCATTATAACGGATCTTTGCCGTCACTTCCTGACCGGTATCCAAATGATCAACCGCCATATAATTAACCAAATGAGCAGTAAGAGAATCGGCAAAAACGTCTTGTCCTTTTCCCAGCACGACCTCATTTGTCTGAGGACATATCTGTACAACAAACATCGGCTCTCCGAAAGCAATCCCCAGTCCCTTTCTCTGCCCGATCGTATAATGTCCGATACCTTTATGTCTCCCTAGAACTTCTCCTGATACACTGACAAAATTCCCTGGTTCCTCTTTCTGTCCCGTTTCCTGCTCAATAAATCCCGCATAATCATTATCCGGCACAAAGCAGATTTCCTGACTATCCGGTTTATGCGCCACCTGTAAGCCAGCCTCTTCCGCTATTTCACGAACATGATGCTTGTCATACTCGCCAAGTGGAAACATTGTGTGCGAAAGCTGTTCCTGTGTAAGATTATAAAGTGCATAAGTCTGATCTTTTCCTTGTGCATCAGAACGGAGCAACGTATATCGTCCATTAGCAAGCTGTTTTATCTTGGCATAATGTCCGGTCGCTATATAATCCGCACCTATCGCAAGACTCTTTTGCAAGAGTGACTCCCATTTGACATAACGATTGCAGGCAATACATGGATTTGGCGTTCTTCCCTCACGGTATTCCCTCACAAAATAGTCGATCACATTCTTTTGGAATTCTCTGCGAAAGTTCATAACATAATATGGGATATCCAATTGACCTGCCACACGTCTTGCATCTTCTACTGCCGACAAACCACAACAGCCACCCTCTCGCTCCAATGTGCAGTTGTCCTCTTCCTGCCAGATCTGCATCGTTACACCGATTACCTGATACCCCTGCTTTTTTAAAAGGCAGGCTGCCACGGAAGAATCAACTCCTCCTGACATGCCTACCACTACAGTTTTATTACTCCTCATCGTTTATGTCTGCCTTTGGCTTCTCCAATCCCTCAATCTTAATACCATTCTTTTCTGCATAATCCCAGAGAGCCGCATGAATGGCTTCCTCTGCAAGCAGCGAACAGTGAACCTTTACCGGTGGCAATCCATCCAAAGCCTCCATTACTGCTTTGTTTGTGACCTCCAGTGCCTCATATATGGTCTTTCCTTTTACAAGTTCTGTCGCCATACTGCTTGTCGCTACAGCAGCTCCACAGCCAAACGTCTTAAATTTACACTCTTTTATAATTTTTGTATCTTCATCAATATCAAGATACATTCTCATAATATCGCCGCACTTAGCATTGCCCACTGTGCCAACGCCACTGGCATTTTCAATTTCTCCTACATTTCTCGGGTTCGAAAAGTGATCCATTACTTTTTCACTATACATCTACTTTCCCTCGCTTTCTTTCTTCGTAAAGTCATCATATAATGGTGACATACTACGCAATCTCTCAACGATTATTTTCAAATTATCTACCACATAATCAACATCTTCTATCGTTGTGTCTTCTGACAAAGTAAGACGCAGCGAACCATGTGCGATCTCATGTGGAAGTCCGATTGCCAACAATACATGTGATGGGTCAAGTGATCCTGATGTGCACGCAGAACCACTTGATGCACAGACTCCCTTCTGATCCAGCATAATGAGCAGGGATTCTCCCTCAATAAAACGGAAACATACATTCACATTATTTGGCAGACGTTTCTGGCGATGACCATTCACTTTTACGTATGGGATTTCCTTTTCAATTCTGGATATCAGATGATCTCTCACCGCTGACTCTTTTTCCATATTTTCTTCCATGTTTTCTACCGCCAGCCGGGCAGCCTCGCCCATTCCTATAATTCCCGGAACATTATGAGTTCCCGCACGGCGTGAGCGTTCTTGTGCACCACCATGAATGAACGGGCCGAATTTAACTCCGTTCCTCAAATACATAAAACCAATCCCCTTCGGACCATGAAATTTATGTCCGCTGGCACTCAGCATATCAATATTCATATCCTGCACATCAATTGGAACATGTCCAAATGCCTGCACAGCATCCGTGTGGAATAAAACACCATGTTTTTTTGCAATAGCACCAATTTCTTTGATTGGTTCAATCGTTCCAATCTCGTTATTGGCAAACATAACGGAAATCAATATTGTATCAGGGCGGATTGCTTTCTCCAGTTCGTCCGGAGATATAAGTCCGTCTTTATCAACATCCAGATATGTGATCTCATAGCCTCTTTTTTCTAACCAGTCTGTCGTATGGAGAACTGCATGATGTTCAATCTTTGTCGTTATAATATGTCTGCCTTTTTCCTGGCACATCTCGGCAGCCACCTTGATGGCCCAGTTATCCGCTTCACTTCCACCACCGGTAAAATATATTTCCGAAGACTGTTTAGCATTCAATGCCTTTGCAATCGTATCACGGGCGTTTTCTACTTCTTTTTTAGCCTTTCCCGCAAAGCTGTACACACTTGATGGATTACTATACACTTCCATAAAGTATGGTTTCATCGCGTCAAAAACTTCTTGTTTCACTGCTGTCGTGGCAGCATTATCTAAATATATCAATTCACTCATAGAGCTTCCTCGCTTTCTATATCAGTTGCCATAAACCCTAGTTTTTTGATAGGATTTTATTCATGTATTATTATAGCAAGTTTATATACAATGTCAAGTTTCGTCTTCCTTGATATCCACAACAGTCAGCACCCCATCAGCCACCACAAACCGTACCTCATATCCGGCAAAGTTCATTCCATAGATTCTGTCCGGATCATTATGATAAGCAGGCCGTGGATCATTTGCCAAAATCTCTAATAGTGTATTTTTCTTATCACGGGAAAGCTTATCAGGAAAACACAAATCCCCCTTTACAGTCAGACGATACCCGCTCACAGCAGCAGAATAGCTTCCCAAAGCATCTGGATGACTGTCAATGTGCGGTAAATACGGCTTAATATCATATATCGGTGTACCATCCATCATATCCACACCTACCACACGCATCACCCAGCCCCATTCAGGATGTTTTTCCACACCCGTCAAACGCACAGAAGAAAGCCCAATAGGATTCGGCCGAAAAGGTGACCGCGTGGCAAACACGCCAACTCTCTCATTTCCTCCCAGTCTCGGAGGACGCACTGTCGGGGACCAGTTCTTACCGATATTTTCTGAAAATTGCCACAAAATCCATAAATGAGAAAATTCCTCAATTCCACGCAGAGCATCTTTATTACGGTATTCCGGTTCAAAAACAATGGTTCCCATTAGTCCCTCCACCAAACCGCTCTGCCGAGGAATTCCAAATTTTTCCTTAAAATCTGTATGAATATGTGCAATGATCTCCATTCTCTCTCCTCCTCCGCATCAAACGCTTTTGATAACAGATTAGGGGGACCTCATTGTGAAGTCCCCCTTAATCGATTTATTTCATTTTGAGCGAAATACCTAGTTTGTGTGCCACTCCCAATCACGAATCTCTGGAAGATCCTGACCATATTCAGCAATATACTGCTTATGCTCAACCAGCTTGTCATTCATCTGCTGGATGAGGAAAGAACCTTTATTGCCAAGCTGTGGCAAATGCATGATAGCATCCTTAACCAGATCAAAACGGTCAATCTGGTTCTGAACACGCATATCAAATGGTGTTGTAATCGTACCCTCTTCTAAGTAACCATGAACGGAAACATTCTTGTTTGCACGCTCATAAGTCAACTCATGGATCAATGTAGGATAACCATGGAATGCAAAGATAACTGGTGTATCCTTAGTAAACAATGCATCGTATTCACGATCGGAAAGACCATGTGGATGCTTGCTGTCAGACTCTAATTTGAACAAGTCCACAACGTTGATAACACGGATCTTAAGTTCCGGCATAGCATCACGAAGGATGGTAACTGCTGCCAAAGTCTCAAGTGTAGGAGTATCACCACAGCAAGCCATAACAAGATCTGGTTCTTCGTTCTGATCATTGGAAGCCCACTCCCAGACACTGATACCCTGTGTACAATGTTTAACAGCCTGCTCCATTGTCAGCCACTGTTTGCTTGGATGCTTAGAAGCAACGATAGCATTTACATAGTTCTTGCTCTTTACACAGTGATCGAAGCATGACAACAAGCAGTTAGCATCTGGTGGCAAGTACATACGAACCACGTCTGCCTTTTTGTTTGCCAAATGATCCAGGAATCCAGGATCCTGATGTGTAAATCCGTTATGATCCTGCTGCCATACATTGGATGTCAGGATAAAGTTCAAGGAAGCAATTGGCTGTCTCCAAGAAAGCTGATTTGTAACTTTCAACCATTTTGCATGCTGAGCTGCCATAGAGTCAACGACACGGATAAATGCTTCATAAGAAGCGAAGAAACCATGACGTCCTGTAAGCAGATAAGCCTCTAACCAAGCTTCACACATATGCTCGGAAAGCATACCATCCATAATACGTCCATCCTGTGCAAGGCAATCATCGGTATCTAACATCTCTGCATTCCAAGAACGATTTTCTGCCTCAAATGCATGATACAAACGGTTTGACATGGATTCATCCGGTCCAAAGATACGGAAGTTCTTGCTTTCCTCATTTAATTTGAAGATATCACGAACGTAAGCACCTAACTCAATCATATCCTGCGCCTGCGTCTTACCAGGAACAACTTCTTTAACACCATAATCACGGAAATCAGGAAGACGAAGGTCTTTCAACAACAATCCGCCATTCGCATGTGGGTTAGCACCCATACGGGAATTGCCTTTAGGAGCCATCTCAACGATCTCAGCCTTAACACTTCCATCTTCGTTGAAAAGTTCTTCCGGTTTGTAGCTTAATAACCACTCTTTTAACTGCTCCAGATGCTCTGGCTTCTCCATTGACATCGGCACCTGATGTGCACGGAAAGAACCTTCAATCTGAAGTCCGTCTACTACTTTAGGACCTGTCCAGCCCTTTGGTGTACGAAGAACAATCATCGGCCATTTTGGTCTTGTAGCATCGTTATTCTCACGGGCATTTTTCTGAATTTCTTTAATCTTTTCAATACATGTATCCATAGCTTCAGCCATCAGCTTATGCATCGTCATTGGGTCATCACCTTCTACAAAGTGTGGCTCCCATCCGCATCCCTTAAAGAAGCTCTCAACTTCCTCATGAGAAAGACGTGCAAATAATGTAGGATTGCTGATCTTATAGCCATTCATATGAAGGATTGGAAGAACCGCACCATCATTGATCGGATTAAGGAATTTGTTTGACTGCCAGGATGTAGCAAGTGGTCCGGTCTCAGCCTCACCATCACCAACTACAGGTACAGCAATCAGATCAGGGTTATCGAATACAGCACCAAAAGCATGCGCTACAGAATAACCAAGCTCACCACCCTCATTAATAGAACCCGGAGTCTCCGGTGCACAGTGGCTTGGTACTCCGCATGGGAATGAGAACTGTTTGAACATCTTCTTCATACCCTCGATATCCTGAGAAATATTTGGATATATTTCACTATAAGTACCGTCAATGTAAGTATTAGCAATCTGGAAGTTTCCACCATGTCCTGGACCGGAAATGTAAATCATATCAAGATCATAACGTTTGATAACACGGTTACAATGTGTCCATACAAAGTTCTGTCCAGGAACAGTTCCCCAGTGACCTACGATTTTTTTCTTTACATGATCCATTGTCAGTTCTTCACGAAGCAATGGATTATCCAACAGATACAACTGTCCGGCTGACAAATAGTTTGCAGCACGCCAATATGTATTCATCTTCTCAAGCATCTCATCGCACAATGGCTGTTTTTCAAGACAAGTATTTTCGCTCATAATAAACTCCTTTCGCATTTCAAATAATCACAAATCCCATTATATAGGCTCATTGAAAATACTTCAACCTTTTTTTATAAATTTTGTCGATTTTATACGTTTGTCAAAAAAAAGTGAACAAATACTTGTTTTTTGTGCATTTTGACAACATTAACTCTTTCTTTTTTCCCAAAACATCTATATAATGATAAGAGGGAGTTTTTTCTCCCAGATACCTGAGGAGTGTGATACATATGTTTCAAGTTAGATATCTGTTTTTTGTTATTCTCTTTACCTGTGGAATACTGGCACTATCCTTCGCCGTTCAAAATATTGCTTCAAAAGTTCGTCGATATACAGAAAACCGGCTTCTGGCACTTGCAAGTATCGGAAGCGGCATCTGGAGTCTCGGTTTTTGTGTCCTATATATACAGGCAGATACCGGCAACGCCTATTATTTCCGTTCCATTGGTATGGTTGGCGTATTTTTATTTTTAATCTCTGTCCAGTTTCTTGTCTACCATATGTCGGAAATCAATGCTGTCTGGGCAAAATGTCTGAATATCATTACTCTTGTCCTGGGAATTCCTGCCTTTATCATGAGTATTCTCCCGGGAGAAGTCTTATTTATGCAACATGAGAATCTGGGTATGTCATATTATTTTAAGCCGGGACTTCCCAACGTGCTTTATACTCTTTTTACTATCCTTGTTGCAATCAATGTATTTCTATATATTATACATATGATCGCATTTTCCAAAAGCAGGCGGCTGCATCATTATGGAATTCATTTTCTTCTGGTGGGCATCCTTGTGCTGCTTGGTATGATACTTGATACAATCTTCCCGGTTCTTGGCATTGCAGCGATACCCGGAAGTACCCTTACCCAATTCTGGGGACTTGTGATCATCTTGTTTGCTGCCCGTACCAATAATCATTATAAGATAAATATTGCCAATATGTCAGAGTTTATCTATTCTTCGTTATCGACGCCGGTTCTTGTTTACGATGCGAAGGGGGCGTTACAGATTTCAAACAAAGCGGCCGCTGATTTTTTTCAGTATGACCCGTCAAACACAAACAAGGAAAATATTCTGCTCTATGACTTTTTCCCACTGAATAAGGAAGAACTGTTTCTTTTTGATGGTCAGAAAAAAACACTCGAATCTGTCTGTTCCCTAAATCAGGCTTATTGTGATCTGTCCATTAATAAGATATATAACCCGTATAAAGATGTCATTGGGTACATCATTGTCATTACTGACCAGACAGATCGTCATAAGGCAATGCTTCATATGACAGAGGCTCAAAAAGAAGCAGAAGCTGCCAATCACGCAAAAAGTACTTTTTTGGCGAATATGTCACATGAAATACGGACACCTATGAACGCCATCATAGGTTTTACAGAACTCATACTCAAGGAGCCAGTAACTCCTACCGTGCGGGATTATATGTCAGATATTAAAACATCAGCGCTGAATCTGTTATCCCTTATCAATGACATACTAGATATTTCCAAGCTTGAAGCAGGAAAAATGGAGCTTTCATGCCAAAACTATTTTCTCAGCTCACTGTTGCAAAATGTCTTTCATGTGATTGATGTTCAGGCTAAGCAAAAGGGACTTTCTTTCCACATGAACGTAGATCCGGATCTGCCAAATGAATTATATGGTGACAAGGACCGCATCCGTGGTGTGTTGATCAATATTCTTAATAATGCCGTAAAATATACAGAATTCGGCAGTGTGGATTTTGAGATTGAACCAATTCACGGAGAAAACTTTGCCTTGCAGTTTCAGGTAATTGATACAGGTATCGGCATAAGAAAATCTGTGCAGGCACATCTGTTTGATACCTTCTCACAGTTTGACAGGCAGAGGAACAAAAATATCGAGGGAACCGGACTGGGACTAGCTATTGCCAAAGGATTTACTGATATGATGGAAGGAACCATCTCGGTTGATAGTGTGTACGGAGAGGGAACGACTTTCACAATAATTATTCCTCAGAAGGTCATAGACAGTTCTCCAATGAAACAAATTGTTTCTCCCCTTACCGGTGACTCAACAAATTTAAATGAAAATGAACTTTCTATGGAAGGACACACCGTTCTGGTTGTCGATGATAACGCTATTAACATCAAAGTAATAAAAGCAAATCTGGAACAATATGATTTTACCGTTGACACAGCTGCCAGCGGTCCGGAGGCAATCTATCTGTGCAAAAATAACCAGTATGATATCGTGTTCATGGACCAGATGATGCCTCAGATGGATGGCATTGAGGCAATGAAACATATTCGCGCCCTATCAGATCACTATTCACTGGGAAGTTCAGGAAAAATTGTTGCCCTGACTGCCAATGCAATTCACGGTGTGCGAAAACAGCTTTTAACGTTTGGATTTGACGATTATCTGGTTAAACCAATTAACTTTTCCGAACTTGAGCGCGTTTTAACAACTTATATTGATATTGAGACGGAGGACGAAACTATGAAAACAGAATTATCCACAAGCACGCTCTCTTTGGAAGAACTGCTGCCTGAGTTAAATGTAGAAAAAGGCAAAGAAAATTGTGGTGGAATGGAAGACGTCTACAAAGAAGTTCTTGAGATGATCATAACCGAGTCTCCTTCACAATTGCAGCAGTTAAAACAACTGCACCAAAGCGGTGATCAAGACAATTTTACAATTCAGATTCACTCGCTAAAGGGGCAGTTATTAAATATCGGTTATGAATCATTAGGCGAAGATGCCAAAAAGTTAGAATATGCTTCGCGTGACAACGATACAGACTACATTAATTCTCATCTGGTATCCTTTATCAAAGACTATGACCAGTTCGTAGAACATCTGCAATCAATAATTTAAACGGCACAGTGTACCCTTTTCAAAGGAAGCTTCCCCCACATTCAGAGGATAACTGATCTCATCGACATAGTACCAGGGATCCTCTTTATGTGCCGGATTTTTCAACAGATGAAACTGCTGGGCTGGTTTTCCACCTTTTGCTAACAAAAAGGCTTTCTGTCCTTTTTCATTTTCGCATATATCAACGACCATTGCTGTATCGCTGGTATTACCTGTCTGTAAAAATATATCACCGATCTGAATATCCGTTTTCTTTATTTTCCTGCTCTCATTTTTTATTGTATTAGCAGACGTATACGTCATCACAACGTGAATATAATCCTGAAAATTCTTTTTCGATGTATCATACTCACCACCATTCACCCATATAGAGCCCGTTGCATCTGTACGTATCCGAAAGCCTTCCTGCCATTTTTGGTATTCAGCCTTGAAACCATTCGCAAATTGGAATTTGATCTTGTCATACGCTTTTTGTGCATAATAGTACTCAGCAAATACCCGGATCACAGAGCCTGCTGACTGCTGAAGATTTTCCTTTTCCATCGGCAGTTTCAGCACCGCCTGTACGGTATCAGCATCTTCCTTTGTCGTACCATCCCATAACTTTACAATATCAGATGTTTTCTTTATCTTATAATTTCTCAAGAATTCACCCAGACTTCCTGCACTCACCTGTGTACGTTTATAACCATCCGGTGGATTGATACGGGTATCAAGCGTTACTCCTGTCTCATCAACCACAGGTAAGGGAGGCTCTGTTACTTTCTTTTCACTTTTCTCCGATACTTTGAGTGCAGGTTCAGAAACCACCTGTGTATCTTGTGGTGCCATTGACTTCCATATCATAGGTGCCCACAGAGGGCTTGCTAACAATAACACAACAAGCCCAAGCACCCCCGACAAAACAATAGCTTCCTTTTCTTTCATCCGTCTTTTCGTCATACTAATCTCCATTCTGCACATACTTTGATTCAAACATTATCCTGAAACAGGCAGACAACTTCCAATCAACGCACATACTAAACCAGCAGCTACCACTTTCCTGGCTTTTTGCATACTTAACCTCCATTCCAATGTAATGACGCCTTACGTTATTTAACCACTACATCTTTATCCGGGTGCTGACTCAGCGGCATTTCCCAATCCTGATGATGCGTATGCAGCAGAGTATACGCCTTTTCAGAAAGCGGCTGCCCCAGATACTCTTTGTATAAAGCCTGAATTTCCGGATTGTCATGCGAAAACCGGATCGTATTAGCTTCGTCCAGGTCATAAAGAACCTGTGCACGTCTTTCTGCCCATTCTTCTCCATCGTGGATTGGCTGACCGCCTCCACCAACACAACCGCCCGGACAAGCCATTACCTCTACAAAATCATACGATGCCTCACCCTTGCGGATAGCACGGATCAACTTTCGTGTATTACCCAGTCCACTTACAACCGCTATTTTTACAGTAGTTCCTGCCACGCTAAAAGATGCTTCACGCCACGCCTGTCCGGATCGTATCTCTTTGAATGTGTCCGGCCGTGGATTCTCTCCTGTTAATTTATAATAAGCAGTGCGCAATGCAGCTTCCATTACGCCACCTGTTGTACCAAAGATTACACCTGCCCCACTGCTGCATCCAAGCGGCGAATCAAATTCTGTTTCTTCTACCTTATGAAGATTAATGTTTTCACGTTTGATCAGGCGACAGAGTTCCCGTGTCGTAATAACAAGGTCAACATCTCTTCCTGCCCCGGCATCATTAATCGAAGGAATATCATGTTCTGCTTTTTTCGCCAGACAAGGCATTACCGACACACTATAGATGCGTTCTGCCGGCACACCAAGCTTCTCTGCAAAATACGTCTTAGCTATCGTTCCAAACATCTGCTGTGGTGACTTTGAAGTTGACAGACATCCTACCATATCCGGATACTGTGATTTTACAAAACGTACCCATCCCGGACAGCAGGAAGTAAACAGCGGATAGGGATGTTTCTTACCATCTGTCAGCCTTTCAAGAACTTCCGCACTTTCCTCCATGATAGTCAGATCCGCACTAAAATTGGTGTCAAATACATAGTCAAAACCAATCTGTTTCAGCACACCAACTAATCTTTTTTCATTGGCAAAGGATGGATCTTCGCCAAATGCCTCACCCCATGCCGTACGGACAGCCGGTGCAATCTGAATCACCTTTATCTTATCTTCCTGAGAGGCCGGTCCATACACAGAAAAATCCTGGATGGAATCATTTCTTGCATGTAGAGCGCCCGTCGGACAATGTGTAATACACTGACCACATAAGGAACAATCTGCCTCCTCAATCTGACGGAGTCCGGAAACTGACACGGTAGTACGCCCCCCGGTATTTACCACATCCCAGATATGCAGATCCTGAACTTTATCACATATTTGGACACATCTCATACACTTAATACATTTTGTGTCATCACGAATCAGTGGAAAGGTCTTTGACCAATCCTGCTTTGGTATTTCTTTCTCATAACTGTTCTTTTCAAAATATTCGTTGTTCGTATAGGTTTGCAATTTGCAATTTCCACTGCGGGAACAAGAGATACAATGCCCTTTATGTTGTGACATGATCAACTCAATATTTGTTCTTCGTGCTTCTCTGGCACGTGGCGTATTGGTGTTCACTACCATTCCATCTCGTACCGGTGTATTACATGATGGGACAAGCCTGTCACACCCTTCCACATCAACAACACACACACGACAGGCGCCAATCTCATTAATGTCCTTCAAAAAGCACAGATTAGGGATATCCCTTCCTGCCAGCTTTGCCGCCTCTAAGATTGTCGTTCCTTCCTCAACAAGTACTTTTTTCTTATCTATCGTCACTTCTACCATTGATTCTCTCGACCTCCTTTGAATATCCCATAGCCGTAATAATCACATCGTAAACACCGGTTCGATTCCTGCGCCGCTTCTTTGTCATTCATGCCGATTTCCATCAAGTTAAAATCGCATTTTCTTTCATTCGCATCGCGCTCTTTAAGATTTACACGGCCACACGGCGACATAGCCTCCAGCTTTGGCTCAGGAATATCAACATCAACACGGATAACATGTGAATATCCCAAATATTCATCAATATTAGCTGCTGCCACTTTTCCTGCTGCAATCGCCCGAATAACAGTAGCCGGTCCGGTCACACAATCTCCTCCTGCAAATACACCCGGTGCATGAGATACTTCTGCCCAATTTTCTGCCTCAATGACTCCTCTTTTGATCGGAATTCCCACATCTTCAAAATGCCTTGTCTCAATTCCCTGTCCGATTGCTACAATAACAACGTCACAAGGAATAGCAACTTCACCCTCACCAGATTCTGCCGGACGAGGACGCCCGGCAGAATCAATCAGTCCAGGCATTTTCTTGGATGCGATCAACGCCGTTACATGGCCTTCTTCGTCTGCCACTATTCTCTCCGGTGCATGAAGTTCCAGTATCTCTGCACCTTCTGCGATAGCACCTTCCACCTCATCTGCCAGAGCAGTCATATCCACCTTACGGCGGCGGTATACACAAGTCACTTTTTCTGCCCCTAATCTTACAGCAGAGCGGGTACAGTCCATGGCAACGTTTCCTCCACCTATAACCACGACACGTTTTCCTTTAAAGTCAGGCATACGGTTGCGCCCTACTTCACGCAACATTTCAACGGCAGAGATAACTCCCATGCTGTCTTCTCCTTCAATTTCCATTTTCTTATCGGTATGTGCTCCGATAGAAATATATACGGCATCATAGTTTTCCCGCAGATCCTGCATACTAATCTCCCCATTTTCTCCACCAATCGTTGTATCCATCTTAACTTCCACACCTGTAGACAATATGGCATTAACATCCTCCTGCAGACGCTCACGTGGCAGACGATAACTAGGAATGCCATATAATAACATTCCACCCAGACGCTTACGCTTCTCATAAACCGTAACCTGATGTCCCATCAACTGCAGATAATAGGCTGCACTCAGACCAGATGGTCCACCACCAATAACAGCAATTCTCTTTCCTGTCAACGGCGCACATTCCGGTACCGGGACCTCTCCTGCCCGGTCCACAGCAACCCGTTTAATTCCTCTGATATTGATTGCATCATCAACCATGTTACGACGGCATCTTGCTTCGCACGGGTGCTCACATACAAGAGCACACGCCGTTGGAAATGGATTGTCTTTACGGATCAGCCGAACAGCATCTGCATAACGCCCCTCTGCAACCAGTGCTATGTACCCCGGAATGTCAACATTGGCCGGACACATTGCCACACAAGGAACCGGCTGTGTAATATGACACAAACAGCGGTTGTGATGAATGTGTTCCAGATAGTCATCTCGGAATCCCTTTAATCCTGCCAGCACAATCTTGGCAGCCTCCCTGCCAATAGCACAATCTGCCGTATTTTCAACTACGCGTGCCGTTCTTTCCAACAAAGTCAATGTATTGTCATCCGCCTCGCCATCCAGAACACTTTCCAATAGGTTTCCAAGCTGTCCCAACCCAATGCGGCATGGTGTACATTTTCCACAGCTTTGAGCATGACACATTTTTAGAAATGCTGCTGATACATCTATTGGACAGATTCCCGGCGGACTTGCTACAATCCTTCTTTCCAGCACATGATATAGTTCCTCAACAACCTTCTGCGCTTCACTCGCAGTCATCATCGTCAATCGGCTCATTTTTCCATCTCCTTATTGGTAAAATCTAGCGTTCTTTATACTCCGTATCATATTGTCCCAAAACAGTAACTCTTGGTGGCAAAAGCGTATATTGCTGCAGCATCTGTCTGGCTTCTGTAAGCGGCGTCAGCCGATAACTTTCTTCTGTATGACGAATAAAATAGGTTAACTGCAATGCCCCCCTATCTTCGACCGCTTTCTCGTCTGTGGTCCAAAATTCATGATACGATGTAAAGCGGTTACTCATGAAATTCTTTTCGAAAACCTGATACCCTTTCTCATCTTCATATACATAATACCTTTCACCACTTTCGCAAAATATCTCCAGATAACGAAATACTATTTTCGTGTTGTCCGTAGTCGCATGACAATTCCAGTCTGCCAATACTTCCTTCGTTACTAACCCTTCACGATATCCTATTATAACCTCTTGTTCCCATATGTCCTTGTATTCCAATTGTATTTGCCCCTTTTTTAAAATCCTCGCATTATCTTTAATTATATAAGATAATGCGAGGATTTACAACAATTTAAAAAAGGAAGTTCTCCAAAACACTTCCAACCACTATCAGCACCATAGCTAACCCGGAAACTTTGTCGGCGGAACAACCGTGTCCCGAATAAGCCGCTTCACAGACTCTTTTGGCTTAATCCCCGTTAGCATAAAATACATAGTAGCACAAGCACTGTATCCATCCTTTCGCTAACCAATACCCCCTCATATTGTCGTTTCATTTATTTCTCCGCAAAAAAGCATTCCAATATATCTGCGTAAGAATACATTTCTTCCTCTGCATAACAACTGCACAACAAAGCATCCAGTTCATACCGCTCTTCATCTAACAGAACCATCTGGCAAGATGCTAAAATGTGGTCTGCCAGATTAGTAAACATATTTTTTGCTAATCTACAATCATATTCCTCTGCCTCAAGACGTCTCATATACCTTCTTTGGGATACACATAAAATCAATGGAAGTAGATCGGAACGTCCCAGAAGGTGACAACGACGCTTTTGATCACGTATCGACACCGTCATTTGCTGTTTCATATTCTCGCCTTGTTGTTTTGACTCCAGAATCTGCTTCATCAATTTTTCTTTATTCATGCTTACATTCAACAGATCCGACAGATACTTGCCATCCATTAGATAAATCTCTCCCCTGGAACGTCTTGTATTGGGCCGCCAATAAGTCTTGCCCGCCCCTCCATAAAGTTCTGATAGTAACTGGGCATTAGAAGCTTCTGATATTAGTGACATTTTTAATAATTCACGTATTGTATTGGCCAGATTGTCAGAAATGTCTTTTGTCTTTTTCAGCCAGAGAGGAATCGTTTCCTCTCTTTTTTTCTTCTCCAAATGCCTCTTCTTCTCCCACCGCAGGAAACCACTCTCGGCCAGTAGTTCTTCCAGCCGTATAGCCGCATCTTCTCTGGCTTCGATCAATATTTCACGTTTCAATTCTTCAAAATATTCCAGAATCGTAAGACTGTATCCCTTAAAATAATCCGCCTGCGACAGCATCCATTGCAGAAAGTCGTCTTTATTCAGCCGACAATTCTGATCATAGTTTTTCCACATTTCACTTGTCCTGTTATGTTGCCGCAATACCAGATTGCTTGGCAGTTCCTGTTCAAACTGTTCTATCATGTCGAGACATTCCGTATAGCTAATACCATGCTTCAAACCATAAAGAAATATCATTTCACGGTAATCATTTACCTGAATGTCAGGCTCATGCGCTCCTTTCACAAGCATTTCCCTAACCTCTGAATCCGAATATTGCAAAGCAAATCCGAGTTCAATAATATTTTCTCGATTTGGCTGACTCAACCCCCGAAACCCGAACCATTTTTTCAAAGTTTGCGTAGCAACTACTTTGTTCCTATTGATTTTCTTTAAGCAAATACGATATGCATCATAGCGCTCTTCCTGGGGAAAATCGCGCACCATAGCCGTCTCCCACTCAATATTCAACATTTTACAAATTATATACTGATCAAATTTAAAATAATTCTGTCTCATCTTTCTACCCTTTTCCTATCTGTTTCTTAAGGCCGCCCCACCATTTTTTCCCCATAGGCATATCCATCAAATCGTGTTGCCCAACATGGGGAAAGCACCGGAATACCTTTATCGAAACCATAACAACGGTATCCAACAAACATCTCTACATGATAAATTCCCTTATACCGTCCGTTTTTAACTCCGGTCAAAAAAACCAGATCACCCGGATACAGTTTCATTTTTTTCATATTTTTTTCACTAACTCCCCCTTTTATCATTTTTTTCTTTTTAACACACCATTTTGCCACATCTGCCGCAACCGGTGCATAATTTTTATTTCCTAATGTTTTACCAGCCTGCCGGAACGACTTCCAGACAAGTGAGCTGCAATCATAGTATTTACGGCTCATTCTCATTGGCTGACTATAGCGACATGTTTTAAATATTTTCTTTGCACAGTTTACTACCTTTTTCATCTTAGGTGAAACAACAGAAACCGCACATCCCATTCGATGATCACCTATCTGCGCGTAAATCACCGTATTACCTTTTCTTTTTCTGGCACGTACCATCCCTGTTTTAGACACAGTTGCTACCTTTTTATTTGTTGAGACCCAGCGGACACTACCAGGATATTGTTTTATTTTTAGAGCTAACTTTCCCTTATAGGTTAAGAGGGCAGAACTCTTATTAATGGTTACATATGTCACACAGACTGTTACATGAAATTCTTTACCATTAACCCTGAATGTCAATGTTGTTTTTCCATCCTCTAACAACGTAACAACAATGGCTTTTTTCTCTTTATCCAAACGGTAATCCAACACATCCTTCATGGAATCCCTGTCTAATTCAAAACTGCAATAGGTCAGATCCGGCGCATTTACAAGTTGGATTACCATTTCATCATTTTCATCCTCATCCCGGTCCTGACCAAACGAATACGCTTGTATGTACTCCTTGCTCAATCTGGTCCTGGACACATCACCCCCAACAACAAATGAATGGCTGCCCCGAAAAATAATATCTCCTTTTTTATTCCACCCTGTCACATAAACCACTGCATACCCACTGTTTTTTGCCTGATACCTGCCTTCTGCATCCACCGAAATAATATTGGGATCCGTGGAGGAGAACTCAATCTTTGTTATCTCTCCTGCATAATCATACTGTTTGGGTGATATTCTCCCCATATCCCCTGGGATGTATAAAGCATCCTCCTTTATATAATCCGTATTTTCACTAAAGTAGCTTTGCAGATCAGAAGCCCCGATTCCATTGTAAATTTCAAAATTACGTTCTTTCGCCTGTCCCTCAAAACGGCAAAAGGAAACACTTAACAGACAAAAAAATGCAACCACAACTGCTTTTCTTACTGTATTTCTCATGTACTATTTACTCCTCCTCTAAAATTGATTTATCTCCTAAATATTGTCATATATCAGGAGATAAATCAATATGTATTAAAAATACTTTAGCGAACTTTCAAACACTTAACTTTAGACCATTTTCCGTGAATCGTGTTTCCATTTTTCTTAAAACAAGCTCTTATTTTTAAATAGTATTTCTTTTTCCTCTTAATCTTTCCTATTGTAACCCTGACTTTTTTTCTTATAATGTATTTTTTTAACTTTTTAAATTTCAAATCTGTAGCGCAGTTCACTTCATAATAACTCGCACCTTTTTGTTTTTTCCAACTTATTAATATCTTTGATTTTTTGCACTTCAGCGACTTAAACTTAACGGATCCCGGTATAGTTATTGACGTCTCTTGCTTTTTCACCGCAGTTTCCACCGAATTTCTTGCAAATGCTTTCTCCTGTTCTCCGGTTAGTGACTCCATCGTATACGATTTTGGTGCAAACGTAGGTACAACTGCCGGAGTAGATGTCGGTATAATTGTCGGTGTTGCCATCGGAGTCGGTGCAACAGTTGGTGTCTCCGTTACTGTCAAAGTTGGTTTTGGCACTAGTGTTGGTTCAAGAGTTGGGGATACTGTCGGTCTAAACGTCGGTTCCACCGTCGGCGTTACCGTCATAGTTGGCTTTGGCTCTGGCGTGTTAATCACCTCAGGGGTTGTTATAGGTAAAGAGGTTGGTGCAACCTCTATCTTATTAATATTAATACTCAACTGTTCCGCATTTAACCAATAAACTGGTTCTTCATTCCAATTATAGGAATCGTTTCCAAACAGAAAGCTGATTGTTGCTTTACACGTTTTCGCACTATTTTTCACCTTAAACTTTACTGTTGCTAAAGTCTCATCATTTACAAAATCGGAACCATTATCCCAAAAAATTGTATATTTATCTTCAGTTGACGGAAAATAACTCATGCTTTCCAAATGCTCCAAGTTTGTTATATCCATTAATTCAAAAACATCTTTGTCATAATATAAAAAAGCCTTTAATGTTGAAAATCCTGGATTTGATTTAATTCCTAATTTTACCTCAAATATATCACCCGGCTTCCGTTCTTCACCGGAATAATATATTCTTAATTGCCCTTCTTTTTTAATTACAACAGGATTCATTGTTGGTGTTGTAGTTACTGTTGGCTTCATGGTTGGCTTCATGGTTGGCTTCATGGTTGGCTTCATGGTTGGCTTCATGGTTGGACTTACAGTTGGTCTTGCCGTACTGATCGGCACTTTATCCGGCAAATCCACCGTTATCTCTGCACTGCCAAAATTTCCAGCTGTATCATATGCATATATATGTGTTGTGTATTTTCCTGTCTCATCATTGTGGGCAGAGGCCTCTACCCGATATGTATAATAATCTCCCTTTTTTTCACCACTAGCAGCACTATTCTCTGACCAATTATCAAACAAGTCATCCTGATCATTAAATACAGTCCATGTTGGAAATTGAACTCGTTCTACTTCAGTTTCATCGGTAACCTTGCATGTTACCATGTAACCATCTGAAGTAACATTAGTAACTTTTATATCCGAAATCACCGGTGGCGTGGTATCTAATTTGACATTTATCTCTCTAATCCCCATGTCAACATCTGCGCCACCATCTACATTTTGCGCAACTAATTTTACTTTTTTCTTACCCGAACTGGAAACATTAAATTTGCCATAAAAGCCATGATTATCTCCGCATCCATATACGTTATTTACATCTTTTCTTGTTTTATCTGCTATCATAGAACCAACATACATACCATCAATATATACATACACTTTTAGTGCAGTGTTCATTTGATCTTTGTCAAATGTCCAACCAGAAAGTTCAATATAATTAGCTCTGGCTGTTATTGAATCCCATGCATATATTGGGCTATTTGAAGGCGTGTCAATCCACCCCAATTTATAATAATTTGTTCCACTTACTGGATATTCAACTTGTGTACGTCCATTTTCTTCTGCCACCTTTACACAGTTATCACCAGTAGCGACACTTCCTATTGTTTCTCCGCCACTTGAACGTCGATAAGCAGTTGCTGATCCCACAGCAGTCCATTTTTGAATCGAAGATCCGGGTGTAAATTCTGACACAGGTACGTAGGCTGTTCTTGAGCCACTGCTGATCGGATAAGATACTCTACACCAACCATTGCGATACACCTCCTCTATTGTACACAAATCAGTAGTTCCATCTATATATCTTCCTCCTTCAGGATTTCCTCCAGGAGACGCATAAACAGCCACATGCCCTTTACTTCTTGTATACGCTTTTACCGGAGTCTTCCAATCAGGATTTGCAGGCGGAGTCGCCTCATTTCTGATCCATCCCATCTTATGACCTGATGGGTATGGATAAATCACCTGCATATTACTTCCTAACTGATTAACCTTCAAGCATGCATCTCCTGTGGCAACACTCCCTATAAGCTGTGACATGTCACCTCTTCTATAAGCCTGATATGCCCTGTCAGCTTGCCACGCACTTATTGAGAGATTGGATATAAAATTTGATGTTTGTGTAAACGCCGTATAATAACCAGATGAAGATGCAGAAGAAGGATACTTCACTTTACATAACCCATTAGTATATAATTGTTCAACAACACATAAATCTGTACTTCCTGTAATATATCTCCCCTTCAAGTTTGCTCCGTTCTGATCACAAACATTTATATTTCCTGTTGAAATAGGATAAGCACTGAATGGAGTATATCCGGCAAAACGCGAGTCAACAGTAAGTGACGTACTTGGAGCTGCATCTAATGGGGGTCTGAATACCCCTAATATATTTTGTACGCTCTGAATGCTATTTACTGTCGTGTATTTTGCTCCCCAATTCTCTTGTATCACTTTCACACCACTGCTGTCATTAGAATATACCACAGCAACATGCCCACATCCACGTCCTATTGCAGAACTCCATATAACTATGTCCCCCACTTGAAATGAAGAATTTCCACTTATCTTTTTCCACCCAGATGGAGCTGCATAATTAAATATCTGATACGCATATGATACAGGATATTTCCCTATCGGGTTCGAAACTCCCCAATAATTATTTAAATAATAATTAAAAAAGTCCACACATTGAACACCATAAGAACCATCATAATCAATTGCCTTTCCTATTTGTGCATTCATCCATTGTTTGACAGAAGATATCGTGGCAGACTCCACTTTAGTTACGTTTAAATTCGAAAGAAAAAGTGTTGTCACTAATACAAAAGCTACAATTCTTTTAATTCTCTTCACACTAATCACTCCTCAATCTCTTTTTTTAAAATCCAGCCCATCTTATAACCGCCATTATCTAGCGGATATATAATTTGAACGTTTTCATGCTCCTGTGCTATAACCTTTATTTCATCAGTTTCCCACACTGTGCCGATTTTTTCTTTTCTATTCTTTGTTCGATATACAGTTGTATTTCTTTTAACATTTTCAGAATATGATTCTACTGTTTTTGTTGCATCTATAAAATTGGATAACTCGCAATACCCTGTCTTTGTGAAGTTATTAGAAGCCGGATAATTGACTTTACACCAACCATTATTATAAACTTGTGTGATTGTACACAAATCCGTTTCACCATTGATGTAACCATACCCTGTTTCTTTTTCTCCGCATTTCATTTGTGTATAAACTTTACCACCTGACAATGTATATGTAGAAATTGGACAAAACTTCCCATACTCTTTGTCAGTTTCTTTTGTATGTTCCTTTAAGCCGTAATCATTTTCAATCAATTTATTAATAGCTCTTACAACTTTTCCCTTATCAAGACTAGCAGAATTTTTAAACTCTACTAACAAGGCTTCCGCTCCCTGTTTTTGTGCCCAATAGGAAAAATAACCATGTGCTGATGCTGTCAATCTAGTTTTGTGATTAATCCCAACATACATAGAGAATACTTCTGCCAACTGTGGTGAACCAATTGTACAATTCTCCCATCCATGAAAATCAATTACTATTTCAGGATTTGCTTTTAGAACTAAATCTCTTAAAGCTCTGCTCTCACAAGCCGAGAATGGAAATTGAGTATAATTTCTTTCGGATAAATATTTTTGATAATCAGCATCAAAGTCCCGATTCAAATCGATTCCTTCTGCATTACACCTTCCAAAACCATTGTTGGTGATTCCCTCCTGCACTCCATCGGGATTAGCGCTTGGAATAATAAGCAAGCGACATTGGTTTAAATTTTTATTGGTAGCATAATATTCCACAAGATAATTTCCCAAATCCACTAACTGCTGCCCATCTTTTGAATATTCATCCTCCCATCCATGAATTTCAAAATTCAAAAGTATCGTTCGTGAATATTCTTTTGGCGCTATACTATAACACACCAGGTCTCTCCCCAAAACACTTTTTCCATATGTAAGAACTGTTCTGTGTATACTATCATTATTTTTTAGGATGATTTTTCTCAAACAAATCAAATCAAGGGAATCTATTCTACCATCTGCATTTATATCTGCATTTGTTCTATTTATCTCTATTAAATGGTTTGTCATATACTTTCTCATACAAATCAAATCTTTCGATGTAATCTCGCCATTATTATCTACATCACCTAATAGAGCATCAACGTTTTTACTATTCTTTGACACATAATCAATCATTTCGACTCCATTTATTGT
The DNA here is from genome assembly GCA_934338065.1 of uncultured Eubacterium sp. GTDB lineage: Bacteria > Bacillota > Clostridia > Lachnospirales > Lachnospiraceae > Eubacterium_F. The sequence continues at coordinate 141,987 of CAKRGX010000003.1, forward strand.
ACGCCCCTTCAAAATAGCTGGCAGTAGAAATGAAGTGTCTGCGAAACTTATATACATATTACATACTATTGTACCCAAAAATACAGTTAACATTACACATGAAAAAACAATTGTTCCAACTATTTTTATTCGTTTCATCTTTTTCTTCATATAGCTTATCACCCCACACAATTTTTCTATCCTTGCTTATCTATTATTAAGTGTGTACCCTCAAATATTGTACATCTATGTAACTTTTCAAAATGTCATTCTTTTTTACCACAAAAACCACAAAATTGATCTGTTACGTTTCGTTCTGAACCACAAAACTTACAATATACAATCTTACTATTTTTTATTTTTCGTATACAACGCTTTATCCCAAGAAAAATTAACAATGCAAAAACCAACAAAATCATTGATAAAATAATGCAAAATCGGAAATATTGGGTTGCCTCATATGCTTTTTCTACGGATTCCTTAACCAAACTATAATACGCTCTCGTATATATCATTTTCCCATACAAGATTGATTTACGTACAACAAAAACTTCCATAATAATACTACCAATTAATGCAATCAGTAGCATTGAACAGTGTACAATACAAAGATTTCTTCTTGGTTGTTTTGGATTTTTTTTCATTTTTTTATCATAAAGAATAAGTAAAAATATTCCTATAAATAAAGTTCCTAAAAACACTCCAATTGTTATCCACAATTTTGAAAAACCTTGAAAATTAATTTTTTGTAGCAATGAAGAATCAGTTAATCTTGTAATAGAAATAGACTGTTTCGCAATATTGCCTGCTACATCCCTTACTTTAACTTCAAAAATATTATTTCCATACCCAAGATCCAAACCAACAGAAAAGTATCCTGCAGAATCTATAGGAAATTCTTTATCATTTATATAAAGAGTAGCATCTGTTTCTGTATTACCAACAATCTTAAATGTTTTATCATAAGTCTTTATTCCAGAATATTTTTCAAGGAACGTAAAATTGGGTGCAATTGAATCTACTGAAACAATTCTATGTAACATATAGGTAATATTTGTATTTGTGTTATAATACAAATAGCAGTCATTTTGATTTTCCTGCAAATTTAATGAAATAATACTCTCTCCTTCTACCGTCTTTTTCTGTTCTATTTCATTTATGAAAAAACGCATTTCTGTTCTTTTAGGAACTTTATAAGAAATTTTCAGTTGTTTAGAGTTTGTAATTTCCTCTGTGTCAAATTGTACATAATACTTATTTTTTTTTAAAGGTATATAAGTCTCAAAAATTTCTGAAGTAAGTCCATTATTTTGGTAACTGATTTGCGCCCTTAACTGGTCAACTTCTGTATCAATCTGAAACATTGTTGAACAGCTTTCCGAATTTAACGTTTGGTAAAAAAGGGGGTCTTGTGTGTTCTCTTTATCAAATATTGCTACAATATATTTGTCTGCTGTAACATTGCAATCACTCCAATCCACATTCAACTGTTTACCAAAAACATCCACACAAAACTTACATTCCGACATAGGCGGCATTGAGTCCTTCTGTTTATAAGAAAAACTCATATCTGTAATCTTTTGATCCTGTGTTTCAAGTCCATACACATCCATATACACTTCCAATTTAATATAATATTTATTAAAAGTGTTTAATGAAGTAAGATCAAGTGTTTCTTGACATTTTTCGTTTGTTTCAGCACTTCCGCTCCCTAGCAACTTACTCCCACACTCTTTACCCTTCATTAAGGTAACCGCATAAATTTCATATTGAAAATTTTCATTAGAAGGATAACTGCACTTAAAATTTACCGGAAGAAGTTCATTTTTTTGCTTTTCAAAAGACAATGAATCAATTTTTAGAGTATCTACAAAATCCGAAAAATGAATATCTAATTTTTTATTTTTCTTTTTATCGTATACGATGCTCCATTTCCCTGGTTGTGCATCCCTAATATAATAACAAATAAAATTCTTTCCACTTTCGAATGTCATCCTGTACTGCTTGGCATTTCGTTTGGTATACTTTGTCCCATCTGGTGCCACAAAATATGCCAACGGTTCTTCAACATCAAATTGGATATTTACAGCAACATTGCTTATCTCCTTCAACGTCATCAATGTTTCTTTTTTGTTTTTCGCCTCTACCCACTTTCCAGACACCGCCATAAGCAATAATATAAAAAGTATCACAGAGCAAGCACGTATCATGCAGACGACGTTCTTTTTTTTTCGTTTGTTTTCCAAATTCTACTCCTTTCATTTTTAAAACGTTTTATTCTCATATTTTATTCCTGAATCTTGATTCCAAATTACAGATACATTATTTGTTTTCCCTTTGGACATTTTTCCTTGAGCTATTATACCAAAATTAATACGATCTGAATGATCTCTGTAAATTCCAATCAAAATTTCCCCTTGTGATGAAAATTTCCTTTTAATCCACCAGTTTACATCAATTTCTCCACTACCACTCTCCTGAATTCCAATAAATTTATCATGTGCAGAAATCTGCGATTTACCATTTAGTTTAATATCACAATGTTTGCTTTCCCATTTCAATTCATTTGACAACGTTCCTTCAAACCCTTTAACCTCTTGGTTATTCATAGCCAGCAACTCATTAGCGTACGTAAAATTTCCAAATGTCATTCGCAAGTTTCCCAAAGTAAAGGAATCAAATATTTTAAACGTAGTTGTAAATTTCAAGTAAGGATCACAAATTCTTCCTTCAATCTGTGCATCATCCATCGAAAAAACTGTTACATTGCCAAAATATTTTTCTAATTTAGGAAGAACACTGGAAATATCTCCCGCATTAATGTCTGTTCCCCCTTTCCAAATCCATTTAGTAGGTCCTCCCTTATCTAAATCTCCAAGCACCAACTTAAAGTCTGCTAAAGAACATTGAATCCCCTGGATGTTGAAATTGATTCTTTGGTCCAAATAAAATCCAACTTCATTCAATTTAATCTCATTGTCTGTTGTCTTCATTTTGATTGAAAAACCAGCTCCATCCATATTTAAATAAGCCAATTTTGCTATATACTTAAAATCTATTACCCCCGCTGCAGAATTCAATGTAAATTCAATATTTTTATTATTGAAGTGCAACGGAATATTTCCAATATATAGTTCCCGATAAGCAGCCTCCTCATCGCCTCCTGTTACACGAAAATTCACTCCTAAATTTTGTCCTGTAACAACCACTTTTTCTGAATGTTGAAAAGTAAACACAGACGAAATTTTATTTTTATCTCCATCAAATAAGTTATATTGTTCATCTAGTTTTGTCGCAAACTGGTTTACATCCAGCTCGATGCGATCTGGATATAATCTCAGCACTGGTTCATTCAATTCAATTAGTTTTGAAATAGATGTTGTTGCCACATTAACTGCTGTAACCCGAAAATCCTTATTAAATGTTGAACCAGCATCATTATACAAAGTTACGTCACCTAAAGGCATAATGGGCATGCTTATATTATTATTTGCCATATAGCGTCCAAGCCAGTAACTATTATCTTTATTATATTTCACATAACCACCAGAAGCATCCGAAAGTATAACATTCTCCCCGCTAATATTGCCCTTCAATACTACATCACCATTAAAATTGAACCAGTTATTCATTCGCACATAACCTGACAACTTGATACAATCCGTTGTCTCTACCTTTGAAAATGATGTAAATTGATATTGTCCAAATATGGTTGTCTTCTGACTTCCTTGCACAGCAATAGTCAGTTCATTTTTTAAATACGCCTTTTTCCCGTTTATCTGAACAAGGATATCGTACGTGCCACAGGCAACATTTGCCGGTATTCTCAGTGCATACTCTGTTTCACTTACATATTGTGCCTTTAGATCATACTCTGCATTCCCCATCATTTTTACCCGTATAAGTTCTCCTTTATTAAACCCGGTTCCAAGTAGTTCGTTTGTTTGCTCCGTATCACTCTTAAATATAAGACGACTTTCTAACCCCGAAATCATCTTTCCATCCAACATTTCTGTCTCACCATTTTCACCGTCAGTTAAGTTATATACATAAGAAGCATATGTTAATTCATCCTGATTTAAATTTAATCTACATTCCCGATCAGTATTTGTAAATGTATCCTGTGCTTTATATGTAAGAACATACTGATTTTTATTCTGATTATTCAGCCTTCTATAAAACTCATACAATGAATGTGAATCATTCACATATATATAACTCCCCCCTGTACATTCTGCAATACTACTCAAGTAATCTGAATCTACCTCTTGTCCCAGACCAATTGTATAAATGACCACATTTTTTTCTTTTGCACACTCTCCTATATTTTTGTTAATTTCGTCTACCGTACGTTTATTATTATCTGCTCCATCAGACATCAATATAATTGTCTTCAATGAATTATCTCCACCATTAATCATATTTATTGAAGAAATTGCCGTATCGTACATATTAGTTCCACCAGATGCAGAGATACTTCTAGATTCTTTCTTAATCTGTTCAACCGAGCTTCCCAGTTTCAAAATTTTCGTCGGTGCATCATTAAACTCCACCAATCCCAGCACATCTTTTTTCTCTTTATTTTCAGCAAATAATGAAACTGCTGATTTCAAATTTTCTATTGCCTCTCCCTCCATGCTGCCAGAAGTATCACAACATAATAATGTATAAAAATGATCATAATTGACTTTTTTAATTTTAAAATCTGTAATATCAATTCCACAATCCTGTACTCCTAGCATTTCTTTCAAATCCTGCTCAGAATAAACAATTTGATCGTCTACATTAAACTTTACTTTCAAATTTTCAAATTGAGAATAATCTACATCTGTAATATGTATAGAAACCCTTTTTTGACTCACATAATCGGTAAAATATGAATCAAATGAAGACTTTGACTTTTTATTCAAATCATTTTCGCTGATATCAATTATATATTGGTTTTTTAACACCTCATCCACGTAAGTAGGTATATTTTTTACATCATTGCTATTTTCTTTGTTTGTAATAAGACTAATCAACTTACCCATAGGCTCCGTATACAAACTATCTTCACAGTTGCCCACAGTATTCATAGCTCGTGACAAATAATTCTCCGAAGCACTTTGATTTCCATCCTTCTGTGCAATTTGCGCCTGAAGTAGATAAATCTTTGTACTGTCTTTCACGCCACTTGCCACATAGTCTGTCAACTGATTATTGATCTGTCCCATCACTGGATTCTTAGCCGAATTTCTGAGTGTCCTAACGTATTGACCTATATCCTTTTGAGCAGTCTTGCTCAAATTTTTCTTATTATTTTGAAAAACACTCTCTAGTTGATCTGCAACTTTTTCATACATATCTGCCAGGTTATCTCCAATTTTTTTTCCAAATGCCTCTTTTGAAATATAACCATTCAAAAAAAGGTTAGCAATTACCATATATTCCTTATAATCTGTATATTCATTAATATTTTTTACCAGCTTATTGTAATCATTTTGTAGAACAGCCATCTTTATCCTTGTATATCTTACTATATCAATACTCTGCATTTCCGGACACTGTTCTAGCAATTGCTGATATTGTTTTTCTATCTTGGATAATTCACTGTTTTGTATTTGATCAAAGAGCTTTTTTTCATAACATTCTTCTATTGACAACACTAACTCCGCCATCTTTTCATATGATTTCGAATTATTATCAGTCTTATTGGTATGGTTTTGTGTTATAAAATATTTTTTCACCTCATTTTCTTTTTCTTTTTTCTGTTGGATTTTATTCAGCTCATCAGCAGTATTTAAAGTTTTGTTCTGTCCAGATTTATCTCTTACAGTAAACTCATTTTCAAAAACTCCTGAGTTCAATAAAGCTGTATCGTTTTGTTCTGATTGTGCTACCAGGCTTAATTTTTCGATTGCTTTCTTCATATTTTCTTGAGAATCGCTAACTTTTTCACCCGCTTGCAACACCTTTTGATATAATGCTAATGCACTTCTGTTATTTCCTTGCATTGCCTCTATCTTAGCAAGACAAAGAGGATAATCCATGCTATATAAAGCACCTTCACTTGCATCTTGTAACATTTTTTTTGCAGCCTCATACTCCCCTTTTTTTGCCATATGAAGAGCCATTTCAGATACACACTGGGATTCCACCCGTTTAGACCTTTGGGAGAGGTCCGTAACATAATCATTTTTTACAAAATAGACTCCTCCTACAATGCATCCCACCCCCATAATAAACATAAAACATATTAATTCTAAAATGACCCTTTTATTTTTTTTGTGCATCAGACATATTACAAGAAAGGTAATAAAAGTCATGAATATTCCTAGTCCAATCTGTATCAATACATTCATAATTATATACTCCCCGGATCCAAGTACCAGTTCCCATCTATCTTTATTACATTAATGTCAGGAGTTTTGCTAATCGACCCTTTATCTCCTTTTAATTCTATTTTTAGTTCCAAATTATAACATTCTGAAATTTCCCCCTTGATATCATATTCATCTTTAAATTCCATGTTTAGTTTCTTTATTCTGTCTTCATCACATTTTTTTATTTTAATAATATCATAGGAAAAATCGAGTTCATCGCCATATTTGTTTTTCGCATTTATCCACATGCTATTAAGGTGGTTCACCAATTTTCTAACAATTTCCTCTTTATCTTCTCCTGACTGCACTGCAGCCTCCATGCATTCGTTTGGAATTAACGAAATTATCTTTTCTGCATTTTTTTCTTCAATTGCATTACAATACTTTTTTACAAGATCTTCATAGGTATCTCGAAAAAATAGTTTTTTAACTCCTATAATAATCAATACAATTACCACAATAGCAACCACAATACGTAAAACATTTCCTATTATTTTACCCTGTCTTTCTAACGAAGTATCTAATTTAATAGGTTCCACACTAGCTGATTTTTTTATATTTTCTCCACAATCAGGGCAAAACACCATATTATCGTCCAATTTCTTCCCACATTTTCCACAAAACATCATCGTCATCCTCCCTTTTATTTTTTTAATTTTTTATCATATTTGACCAGCATATTCCGGTTAGCAATTTCATATTTATTAAAATAATAACCATCTCCATTTTTTTCAAATTCTACACCACTTACTGATGGATGATACCAAGACTTAGACTCAAAATATTTTCTTACATCCCCTCCTTTTTTAAATATATATCCATGTCTTGCATACAACTCATTTTTTGCCAAATTTATTTTCTTACGGGTCATTCCTTTTATATCTTTTTGAGTAAGATATTCCTTATCACTGTTTTGAAAAATATACTCAGAATCCCCTTCTTCCTCTTCCTCCGTCAAATCGTCTTGTTCTTGATTATATTTTTCATTTTTTACATTTTCCTCAACAGAAGAAAATACATTGGTAATACTGCTTTGTCCCTCAATTCCGTAACTCTCTTTTCCATTTTCATCCGTCTGTAAGGACTTTATACAAACCTTAACGCCATAAACAACATTTCTGCAAGTATCAAAGCTAAAAAAGTTGTTACGTACACGATACACGTTATAAAATTCATAATCTTGACTGGTTTCATAAGGTTTTATATAAGTGTTAATTTCATAACTGTCTGCTTCCTTAACCTCATTCCAGGAAACATCAAAAGAAATACTTTTATCCAATTTGCTTTGAATTACGATATCCGTAATCATTCCCAGCATCTCATCAGAGTCTTCTGTAGGCGATGGTGTCTCTGCTGAAACAGTTGCAGCAGATGAAGTTACTTGTTCTGCGCTTCCCGTTTGTACCGCTGGCGACGTCGGATATGTTTTGTTTAGATTCGTAATTAATCGTTTATTAGAAAAATATTTTATATATATACAAAGTGTCGCACCAGTAAGTATAATTATACAGAATATGAATACTATTATTTTTCTTCCTCTTCGTTTCTTTTTTCCACCAGAAAATTCTGTCCCTGTTGTAATATCATGTGATAAGCTTGATTCTTGTGGATGCGAAACATTTGCCACCTTAGCTCCACACACTTTACAAAACTTTGCCGTTTCACTCAATTTAGTTCCACATTTTTTACAAAACATACTTGTTTACTCCTCTATTTATTCGTTAGTAATATGTTTATCTAACATATTATCAATAAATTTAATTCTTACAGTTCCCTGATTAATTGATTTTACGGCCATTAATACTACGATGATCTTTTCCAAAAGACTTATTCCTGACTGTAATACACTAATAACTTCATTTAACTTCGAAAAATGAAGATAACCTTTAAAAATATTAAGTACCTCATTTATAAATGAAATAATATCAGGTACTATTCCAACCATTGCACGTAAAAAGCCTGCTAATAGAACTAGTAAACAAATTTTTAATGTATTTCGTCTCAACCACAAGTTGTCCTCAACTAATAAAACATAACCTAATGTAATCCCTAGAATCACATAGCCTCCAAACCCAGCTAAAAGACAAACCAACATTCCTAACATTGCAACACTAATTCCTAATTTTGTTTTTTTCATTTTCATCTACTCCTTCCTTATTCAGATATTTTATAACCACAATTTTCACAAAACATAGCTTCCTCTTCTATTACCTGACCACACTGTGGACAAGCCTTTTGTGAAATGCTCATTTTCTGCTCTAATTCATTCTCTTTACTTTCATCATTTGTTATCTTGCCACCGCAAAATGTACAAAAAGAAACTTCTGAATTGACAACATTTCTACAATGAGGACAAATGGTCTTATTTTCATCTTTTGGCTTCATTTGACTTGTCTCAACCTTTGTTCCACAAGAACTACAAAACAGCGAATTGCTATTTACTTCTGCTCCACACTTTGAACAGATTGTAACTCCTTTTTCCTGCTGAATTTTTTCTCGCAGTTCTTGAATTTCATCCAGACATTCGTTTATTTCTGTAATTTGTGTCAAAAATTCTGTTTCCAAGTCTTGTTGATGTTCCTGATAGTACTGTCTACCAAGTTCAAGAAATATCTCCTGAATTTTCTTTTCAAGAGTGCCTATGTTTCCATTATACTTTGCTACATTTGCCATAACTTTGGTCTGCTTCACTGCCTCCTGTCCTGTACGAGAAATTTTTTTTCCAATTTCATCAAAAAGTGCCATATTCTTTCTCCTTTCATCTGACTAATAATTCACAATTATTTATTAATGAATTATTAAAATACTTTACTTAGAAATTATACACTACAACCATTCATAGCTTTTTCCTAATTTTTAACAAATCTCCCATTTGCTACGCTTATTTTAACATAATTATATTATTTTTGCTACACTTAATAACATTTTAATTATTTTATCCTCATATAATAAACAATAGAAAGGTGGTCACTATTGTGAAAAATACGATTATTCCAGAAAAACTTAAAGAATTGCGAAAAGCAAATGGTTACACGCAAGATTATGTAGCATCTTTTTTAGGAATTGTCCGTCAGACCTATTCTCATTATGAGACAGGAAAACGAACCCCTGCCTATGACATTCTTTATAAGCTTGCAAGATTATACAATATTTCCATCGATGATATGATTAATCTGACGACTGTACCAGATGAATTAGATGAATACAATATGACACAAACGCCATCTGACAATAATCTTTCAGATTACCTGAATTATCTGAACAACCCATACAACCGTAAAAAATTTCATCTGTTAAACCGTTTTGAAAAAGAACTACTATATTATTTCGAAAAATTATCCGATGATGATCGTATAGAAATTATAGAATTCACAAAAATAAAGGCACACAAGTACTACTAAGTGTGCCTTTTATCTATTCACAATTATTACTAAACTCAAATTCTCAACTTATCAAAACCCTGTTTTTTCTATAGCAAGAACCAGATTTCTTCCATAAATCTCCATCCCCAATGCATTCGGATGTAAATTATCCAGATAATATTCCGACAAATGCGGTACCAGTTTAAATCCTTCCACAATCGTAATATTTGTATACTGTTCACAGATTTTCTTAAGTTTCTCACAGAATTTAACAAGTGTAGGTATCCCTTCCGGATTATCCCCGCGCCAGAGTGGTGTGATGCATAATACCGGGGTGTCCCCATAAATCTCACGCAACCGCACATAATATTCCTCAATATCTTTCATGCTCTCCGTTCCATACTGATTGGTTCCCATTGACACAATGATCTTATCCGGACGATAACCATCCATATCAATCAATGCATTTTTGTCATATACATATCCACCAATTCCCTGATTTAAAATATCATAGTTCAAAAGCCGGTTAGCAACACTGACATACGTATGTGCCGAACGAAGTGGTCCATACCCCTGTGTTATAGAGTCTCCCAGCCACAGAACGGTTCCATTCTTTGCAACCGGACGCACCTCAGCGTCTGTCTCGAATTTTCGGATCACCATAGTAGCATCTGCCGGAAGATAAATCACTACTGACTTTTCTCCCGCATCCAGACAACAGGTAAGTTTTCCTTCTTTTGCAATATCCTTAACATACCATATTTTTGTAATAAGTCCATTCACTGCCACTTCAACCGTGTCTTCTGAACCTTCCCATATTATTTTATATTCAAAAGAAACTGATCTGCCTTTCGTGCAAAACTCAAGCGTCTTTGCTGTAGAGGCCGAACAACGCTCAAACCAAAAATCAGAAGTTTTCTCAAAATAATCCATCTGTTTCTTTGTATACTGAAATGCTTGAAGATAGCCGTCCTCTGTCTCGTCAAAATTTAGTGCACCATAATAAATCTGTTTTAACTGTTCGTTTGTAAGTATCATGATAGTCCTCCAATCAATAAAATAAGCCCCCTGCAGCCGTGCATTCCTCCTGCTCGGGTCTATTGTAAATAAAACAGAGATGCCGGCTATACATAACAAATATTATGTACTCTCCTCGAACAAGGGACCCTAATTTATTTTACCACGATACAGAATAAATGCAATGACTAACCACTTATACATCCTATTGAAAACAATTGTTTTGCCATATATGATTTTCCTCCACATTAAAAATTGACTAGTCCGGAATGATTTCTATATAAACCTGATCATATTTATGCTGCAGCTCCTGCCTGATCTCATTTCTCACACAATGTAATACACTAACATGTATTACATCTGTCTGATTTCCTATGTATACTTCCACCCAAAGTTTCCGGCCAGTCTGAATTACATCTAAAAATGTAACTTCATAGGGATAATCCCTCATATGCTTATCTACGATTCCATGAATCTGGTCAAACACTTCCTCGTCGGGAGCAAATAAAACCAGATTTCGTATACTTCGAAAAATAACTTTTACCGGTTCCCTAATCAGAAAAATTGCCATTATGACAGCAACAGACGGATCGATAAAAGGAACTATAAAATTTAATCTTGTATGAATTAACATTGTCTGGATAGCAAAAGCCAGCGCAACCCCCATACTACTTACAATATCCAGTTTCCACATATAAAGCTCTGCTTTAATCGTATCCGAAGCATATTTTTTGCTGTAATGACGTAATATCAAATAAATACAAGCGCATCCCAGACATACAAGAAATTCAAATAAGGCAATAATTCCAGCATCCACATTATGCCCACCCTGAAATAACAACTTTACATTTTCAACCAATAAACTACATGTCAAGGCTAATAATACACTATATTTTACAAGCAGAAATAACGATTCTACTTGTGAATATCCATACGGATGTTTTTCTGTTACTGGTTTATAAAGCAGTGGAATCAGAACCAGAAAAGGACCTATCATAGCCAGATCTGCTGCGTCAAACAAACAATCTGTTAAAAGAGAATGTGAATGTGTGACCCACGCCATAATCCCCTCTGCCAGAACAAATAAAACACTTCCAATAAAAGATACTTTTAATATATGTTTTTCCGTTCTTAATTTTCCTCTAATCATTTTCTAAATCCTCTCATCTTGCAAACAGGTTACATTACTTTAGCTTTGAGTAAACAAATCCCTAATTTTGCAACTGCTACCAGGGAAGATTTCCATCAAATTTATCCTGTCTTTTCTTTTTTGATGGTTTTATCGTTGGCCTCGCTGTTGTTTTCGCAATCACTTTACGCTCCGGTCCTTTTCCTATTGTAAGCACCTGCATGTAACTCCGGTTACAATATAAAACCTTTTTGCTGTATATTTTTTGGGAAACTACCTTTCCTTTATTCTTTTTGGAGCTTATTTTCCATCGAACCGTTATTTTCAATTTTTTATTAAGCGTACGCAGCTTCTTGATTGCTTTGTTTTGTTTCATACCCACAACATCGCACATTTCATACGTTTGTATAACAGGCGTTGAAACTGGTGATGGGGAATTTATAATAGGACGTTTTGTGCTAATTACTTTTGTTGCCACCGGTTTCACCACTTTTACGGCTTCTTTCTTCGAAACGCTATATTGTTGTACCATAACAGCAAAAGCTCCTCCGATGATCAGGCAGACTACACCACCATATCGTCTCCTTTTATTTATAGGTTTCTGTCTGCAATACAAGGCAGTACACAATTCATCCATAGAGGGATATCTTCTCTTCGCATCTATGGCCATTCCTTTCATAATTGCCTGTTCTTTATAACGCTCCATGCCAATGTGCTTAAACTGCCATAGCGGTACAACCCGATCGCGAATCAGCCGTTTCACCGACTCATCCGGTCTTATACCGGTAAGCATAAAATACATCGTTGTACAGGCCCCATAAACATCCGTATACGCACCTTTCTCAGACTTTTCCATGTACTGTTCCTCTGCCGAATAGCCTCTCTTAAAAAAGACTGTCATTGTTTTACTATCCTGCATTTCCGAAAATCGGGCTGCACCAAAATCAATCAGTACTCCCCTATTATCTTTTGTCAATATAATATTATCTGGTGAAATGTCTCTATGTAGTAAACCTTCTTTGTGAATTTCCCCTAACGAACGAAGAATAGGCTCCATCACTGCTAACACGTTCTCCGGTTTCATTGGGCCCTGTCTTTCCACAAACTGTTTTACATTTTCCCCTTTTATTCGCTCCATCACCATATAAGCCGTTTGATTCTCATAAAAAAAGTCCTTCACCATAACAATACTGTCAAGAGATTCAAAACGAGCTAATATTCTTGCCTCGTTTACAAATTTCTCAAGTCCCTGAAAAAACAGTTTGCCGGAATCACCTTTGTACACAGTAATCTTTCGCTCTCTATTCATCCGCATTGCAAAACGACGTGGAAAAAATTCCTTAATCGATACCTGTTGTTGAAGCACCTTATCGTACCCCAGATAAACGATCCCCATTCCTCCCTCTTCGATTACATCTAAAATGATATATTTTTTGTTTAAAATCGTATCTTTTTTCAACCAATATCCTTCATACTCATGCATTATATGAATTCACCTTTTACAATTTAATTCTATATGCCTTAGACCACGGGCTTTTTTTATTCTTTTCGGAATAAGTTCTTATTTTCATATAGATAATATGTCCGGAACTTATATATCGAAAACGATATCGCCCATGATTCCTCTTTATCATTTTCTTCTTAAATTTCAATTTTCTATACTTTCTATACTCACCCATATAAATGTCGGCATACTTTCCTTCATACTTCAAAAATTTAATTTCTAAATACCGTTTTCCTGTCGTTGTTTTCTTTTTTTTCACAGAAATCTGTGGCTGTCTATAGGCAAATGTTTTTACCGAAACCACCTTGGCATGATCTTTTTTCTCCTTTCCCTGGCTAAATACCGGTAAAATCTTGTAGTAGTACAAAGTATTTTTCTTTACAGAAGAATCCAAATAATCATGTTTTTCTGCAGAAACTTCTCCTACTCTTTTATATGATCCCTGTACTCTACTACTTCGAAGCACCTCATATTTTTTCGCCCCATCAAGACTTTTCCACACTAGTTTTATTTTATTATTACTAGTGCAATTCACCTTTATATTTTCTACGCTTTTTTTCTCATACAAAATATTAGTCACTTCCATATTTCCCTGACTATTTCCCTGATGTTTTTCCGTAAGTAACGGCGTCTTTGCCGGTACACTTGTCGGCTCAAATGTTGATTTCCCAGTCGGTGTATTTAACGGTACGGTCGTTGGCAGCTGGGTTGGCTCTGCTGTTGGCGGCTGAGTCGGTTCTACCGTTGGCAGCTGGGTTGGCTCTGCTGTTGGCGGCTGAGTCGGTTTTACCGTTGGTGGCTGGGTCGGCTCTACCGTTGGTGGCTGGGTCGGCTCTACCGTTGGTGGCTGGGTCGGCTCTGCCGTTGGCGTGCTGGTTGGTGCCCCCGTTTCTTCTGCTGCACCATTTTCACTAAAACTCTCCCGTGGATCCACTTTTTCTTCCCATTTCAGAACCCGGTAAGAATATGCCTGCACAATATCTTTATTCGACCAACTGCAAAGATAAGTATCTTGCTGGCCTGGTTTTAACTTAGGAATCCACCTGCCATACCCCTTTCCGAGCATTCTACCATCCTTATCATAAAAAGCAACAAGTGGTTTTACCGGGCGCATCTGGTGATTTGACTCATTTTTTATTCGTATCGACGCTGACAGATTACCACATATTAGATCAATTGTCACCTTATCAAACGCCCACCATCTGCCATTTTCTACAAAACTTCTATTCATTTCAATGGAATTATTAGACAGATTATGCACATCTTCTCCCGAAAACCATTTATGTTTTTGCAAGAAATCTTTTCGTACAGACGATGGATCTGTTGTAGGAAGAGGACTGTCATTCTGCCATATTTCATCACTAAAATAAGTTTTTTTATCTTCCGGATCTTTTTTCGCCCAATTTTTCGCACACCAATCGTATGCATACAGTGCATGGTCGAGTGATGCACTGGCAATTAGTTGTACTGTTTGCCCGGGCTCTGTCTTATTTAATACCCCGCCATAATTTATGATTTCCTCTCCGCTTTTGTCAAAAAAATAAAAGTCAAATATAACCATGGGCAGTTCCTTATCGGTCACATTGGTAACATCAGCTTTAATCAAAGTAGATTGGTTTTTAACATAAGTAATCAACATATTTTCAAATTTGTATCCGCCCATAATCCGAGGACGGACTACATTTGGCGAACAATTCAGCCATGTATCCTCCGAAATCTGTTCTACCCAATCTGCTCGTCTTTGATAATCCTGATATGCACATGGCAAATCTTCGGTTTTATATTCTTTCTTTCCCTTTTCTGAAATGTATTCTACAAACCATGTTTTAGCAAATATAGCAGCATCTTCATCGTACTCACTCACTGTTGAATTCACTTGCAGATTGTCGGACACCCAGGAACCTCCGCTTGGCAATTCCCCGATTTCAGCTATGAAACAGGAGTAAAATTTATCATTATATCCATTCATAACACCAAGTGAAATTCTCAAATCTTCATAATCTTTTTTTGAACGATTAACCACTTTCAGTTTCATTCTGGTGACACCGTTGATACGCTGCAACGCCATAGGTGTAATTTCAAGTTCGTCATAAGATCGCATCTGATACATTTCCGAACTGTCATTCACTAATTTCTCCCCATCCCACTCTACCCAGTTACAAAGACACTTCCAATCATTCTCATCTTCGTCTTCTTCTGCCCTGGCAAACTGTGGAAAAATAAGCATACTTAAAAGTGACAAAATTAAAAGGATAGCTATCTGCTTCGCTTTTGTAATTTTCATAATATTCCCCATTCCGCAAACGTGATTTACAATAGTTTCTTTACTATTATATACATTAAGATTGATTTCTGTCAATTTTTCAACTCTCAGCGAATTCTCAGTTTTTCTTTATCTTATAAACACATCCCGGAATGCTTTTCTAAGCAAATAGTTTCTCACAGTAAAGAAATCCCTGAATCGCAGGATTGGTATAATCTTTTTCCATCCCTTTTGGTATGGCTTCCAATAGATATCTGCGTATGTGTGCCCAGCAACAGTGATTTTTTACTCTTTATGTTACCGGGCTTTATGATTTTGTCCGCTTTGATATGGTACTCCAGTCACCTCTTCCTTTTTTCGTATAAGCGCGGATCCGGATATAGTATTTCTTATTTTTCTTAAGACATTTTATCGTTTTAGTTTTCACAGATGCTTTCTTGATTATAAGTTTCTTTGCCTTTTTCCCGTCAGGATTTTGGCTGTCGCCTACCGGTCCGGACGTTTCTGCCGATGTTTGTGGCGACATGATATTCGCCGCCTGCTGTACTATTGCTGTCGGCATTGACGGCGTCACTGTGGGAGCTTTTCCAGTTTCTTTCCCAACATTCGTACTTACCGTCCCCGTTGAATTCCTGAATATTCAGTACGCAGATACTCAAGTCGTTGCAGTTATAGTATTTAGTAACATAGAAAATCCTCCAATCGCTAATTTTTGAACCCAATCATAGGTTTGTGCTATGTTAGCTCTCGTCTTAATTTCTGTAAACAACTTCTCAAAATCTTTCTTAAAAAGTTATATGAACTGTTCCGTTATTCGCCTGTCTGCGAAAAAAGTGCAAAAAATTAGAGCCAGCCTTTCGACTGACTCTAATCTACCCCAAAACATATTATAATTTACTATGATAATTCTCTAACTGGTGGAATATACCAACTACATTCACAACATCCACTCTCACATCAAATATGACAATATAATTCATCTGTGGCACTACTGCCTCACGATATCCTTTCTTAGCAAGATAGGTGTCTCTACATTCAGGATACTGATATGGGTTATTTTCCAACCTGTCATATACAATATCTATGCTATCCAACAGATGTCTTGCTGCCTGTTTATTCTTTAAGCGATTAACCAGTGATATACAAGATTATCGAGCAATTCATCGGCGTGCTCAGTAACGTTCAATTTATAAGCCATACTTTGCCCTCGTTTCTTTCAATGCTGCTCTGGCATCTTTTACCTGTCCTGCCTCTATCTGCTTTTCAGATATCTCAATATCTCTATACATAGCAATTTGTTTCATCGTTGACTCATAAATCTCCATGCTCATGATAACCATATCGCCATAACCATTTTTTGTTACATAAATCGGTTCCTCTGTCTTGTGACACATGTCAGAAATCTCTGATGTATTTTTCAAATCTTTAATTGGAATTATTTGTGGCATAATAAACACCTCCTCATTTATATGGTCTAATTATGCCATAATTATGACCTTTTTCAATCGATTATTTCGTAAAGTGAATTTCGCTGACCAGAAAATTGGCTCAAAGCCGCTTAGGTATTGAAAAAGCATATGGGCTCTATTATGATAAGTTGTGTTTAATGAAGTGGTGTACCAGTCACTCTTTTTATGATCCACTGCTGTTGTGCAGTTATCGGATACGAGCATTGGTGTAACACCACCAAAGAAATCAAACATCTAGATATGAGCTTTGATCCAGTTGCCTGTTTTCTCATTCATGTATGCTTTTACAAAAGCAGAAAATATTTCTCTACAATCCACAAGGCAAACCAAATAATGTCTCATAGTTTAAACAAGAAATTCTATACTGCAATACCCACGTCTATATTATTTATTTAATAAAAAATCAACATAATTCTCTTTTTCAAAATACATAGTTTGAATATCTAACACATGCAAACTACAATTTTCTACTTTAAATGACTTATTTTGATTATTCCACTCAATATTCTTCACAATGTGATATAAGATATTAATAACTCCACTGTGTGTTACTACTAATATATTATCATTCATTTTATGTTTTTGACTCAAAAAATCCACAAACCAATTTTGAATACGATTATAGAAGTCATGCGGGCTCTCACCATTCGGATATCTTTCATTCATTCCTAAAGTATTAAAATATAGCCCCGGATATTTTTCTTCAGCTAGATTATTAGGCATCCCAGCTAAATCACCATTGTTCATCTCTCGAAGAGTTGTTTCTTTTATTATCGGTATTTCAAGTTTTTCAGCAATGAATTTTGCAGTTGACATGGCACGAGGCAAATCACTAGATACAATATGCTTAACACAAAAAAGATCCTTATTTTTTAATAAATACTCTGCAAGTTTCAATGCTTGGTTTCTACCCTCATCTGTCAAATCAAAACTACTCCACCCTCCACGAACCCCCTCCTCGTCTTTACCATGTCTTACAAACAATAATTTCATAATACTCCCTTTCCTTCCTATAATGTCTCAAAATCGTATGGCAATATTCTCTTATCAGGTTCCGAATAACCATAAAATCTATTATCAATTACAAGTCTGTATTCTTCTTCGTTCGCCCAAGAATCAAGTTTTCGATAATTCTTCATTTGATATACTTTTCAATACTGTTCTCGCCATTTATTTTCATCCCGGAAAACATCATAGCAACAACTTATTCCATCTGTTCCAGTAAGCCGTTTTTTTATCTGCGGAAATGTTAGACATCCGAATGATTCAAAAAAATTTCTCTCAATTATTTCTCCTTTATACACAACTTTTTCAGCTTTTACAAAACGATTTTGTACAAAAATAGATTGTTTCTCGTCTGTCTCATAAATTAAGCAACCCCCTTTATGACGATCCGCATAGTTTCCCCACATGGCAGAATTATAATAATCCTGTTCATCCGAAAGGAAAACAGACCATGATTTATTTTCGTACACCTGAAACTGTTTATCTTCTTCAGACAAGTTACACCAATCACAATTATCCATTTTATTCACCTACAAATTCCGATTGAGATTTCACCTGTTTTAAGAGATTTAATAACTGTTATATTTTGTTATTAAATTCTCCGCAGGCCCTTGAAAACACTGGATTTATCGCAGATGAGCTTTCCCTTATTGTTTCCCTTGTGTTATATCGTCCTACCAGTGCTTACGAACTCTGATAAGGGAAAATACAAGGGCACAGAGCAGATGTCCGGTGGACATCTGCTCTGTGCCGACCGAAGCGGCAGCGGAGACCAAGAAAATTATATAAAACAGTATAACACAAAATAAAAGTGACATGGTGAACTGATTGAAATGCTTCTTAATTTTTACAATTAATGATTGATTGAATAATAAGGAGATGGGATACGATGAGAACAATATTTGCAGAATACAATCCACAATGCAACAGCATTGATGTTTATACCAGTGCGGGATATATGCTCCGCATTAACTGCTGGGAAGCAGAAAAGAATTTAAAAACCACACCTGGATCTGATTGTGTTTTGACATCGCTTGCAATTGAGAGCCATTAGAATATGCAAGGTTATATCTTGATGAAAATTTGCAGATGTGGGTAGATGCTGAAGATTCCTTAGAATTATAAAGTTTTGAACTGTGATTTGCAAGTCTTGAAAACATCAGTCATAATGTGTTTAACAGTTCCGATCCGGTTCCAAATGTACTTCGGATTCCCGGAACCGGATACTCCAGCAATTCCCACAAGCTTATTTAGTGGAATATCCACATTAATATGTTTCAGATTATGAACATGTGCATTTCGAATTTTAATCACATTCGGATGATTCTGTTCCTTTATGAAGCTACTTTGTTACACAATACTCATAAACCATTCCACCGTTTCAGGTGAATAATGGGAAAAGAACAAACTCTTTCCAGTATCAAGCACTTCCATCTGCTTCATTTCCTCATCTGTCAGTACAAAATCAAATACATTGAAATTCTCCTGCATTCGTTCTTCGTGCGTTGATTTTGGAATCACAACAACGCCATTCTG
>CAKRGX010000004.1 GCA_934338065.1 uncultured Eubacterium sp.
CTGTCCAGTTTACCATATCCTGTGTGGATACAATTGTCAGAGAATGGTTGTTATAACCATTTGTTTTCAGAACACCTTTCTGGTAATCAATACCTTCCGTTGTTCCATATACATACAATTTACCATCATTTTTTGAATTATCGATAGCTGTTGGATCTGCAATAAAATCATAGTTAGTCAACATACTGTCGATGCGGTGTGCTACTCCGTCGTTTGTTGTATACTGAAGTGGCTGAGTCAATGTGATTTTATCTTTGTACCATGCATTATCCTTAATATGCTGTGCAAAAATATTATCTTCTTTTTTGTTATAAACCCCGGCACCAGCTTCTTCTAATGTAAGTCTCTTACCGTCTTTGTAAGCAACAATCTTGTTCTGGGCAAAACCTAATGTATAATCATTAAAATATTCATAATCCTGTGTGGATGGTTCAAACCCTGTCGGTTCCGGCTTTTCAGGAGCTGTAGGGGCTGGTGTGCCCTGTCCCTGATTTGGAGTCTGTGTTGCACTATTCGTTGCTTTAGCTGTAGGACTCGCTACCGGTTTTGTTGTTGCATTAGCAGTCGGTGTAGTCTTTGTTGCCGCATTTCCAGCAGGTCCAACTTTTACAGTAACTTTAACTTTACAAGAAAGTACCTTCTTTGTTTTTCCTACTTTGTATGTAGCTGTTATCTTTGCAGTTCCTTTTTTCACACCCTTAACAACTGCATATGCTTTTCCTTTTGTGGTTTTCTTAGTGATTTTTGCCACCTTCTTCTTACTTGTTTTCCATGTAACTTTAGCCTTTTTTTTGGCATTTTTAACAGTAAGCTTTACGGTAGATCCTACCTTGACGGTAGCTTTTGTTTTGCTTAACTTTGGCTTCTTAGCTGCTTGTGCAGGGGTAAAAGACAAAGCAGAGAAAACCATAGCCATTGACATAGTTACTGCTAATCCTTTTTTAAACCTCATCAAAAATTCCTCCTTATAAATTTAGATAGTTTAGTTGTTTCGTTTGCACGATCACTATGCCAATATTATATAATATTTTAGCACCAATTTCAACCTGACTTTTTTGATGTATTAGCACATCGAATTTGATATATTGCGAATTTATACTTTTGTTGTACTCGTAACAATTTTTTATAGTTTTTGAGTGATTTCTTTGGTACTTTCACGGTTGCTTTTTTCGGAACTCCTTGAAATGCCTTCTTACCAACGACTGACATTTTGGGTGCCTGAATAACAATTTTTTTCAGTTTTTTACATCCTTGAAAAGCTTGTGCTCCTATTTTGCTTATCTGACTGCCAATGGTAACAGAAGAAAGCTTTTTGTTATTCAAAAATGCCTTTTTTGCAATGGAAGTAACCTTAAACTTCATGCCTTTTATCGAAACTTGTGCCGGAATAACCGCTTTTTGTGCTTTTTTTGATGTCGGTGCAACAAGTGACACTTCTTTGTTCTTACCCAGTTTCGTAATTTTATATTTTAATTTCTTAACCGTATAAGGTTTCGTTTTACTCAACGTTACTGTTGTATCCGTTTTTTTCGTAGTATCGGATCCCCCACTCGGATTCGCCAGTGTCGGACTCGGTTGTGTCGATGTGGAATTGCCAGTATCTGGTGTGATTGTCGGTGCAGGAGTAGGAACAACAGGTTCCTCCTTTTCTGCCCTAGCTTCATAATGTACTCCTTGTTTTTGCGCTGGCTCGCTGTCTTCCGAGGTCAACTGGAACGTCTTTTGTGGTCCAAGGTAACTAGAAGCTAATTTTTTATTACTTACGACCAGTCGTTCCAAACCAAGACCGGCATGCATACCATAGATTCTGACTTTATGTACACCTTCGGTTAATTTTTCTTGTGAACTGGATACGTGAATATTATCTTTAATTCCCTTAATCCAATTATTGTCACCATCCGCCGCATAAGAAATATATTTCCCATCCGGCAAGGAATTAATGGTCTGAATGGTGCCGTCATCCACTTGAATACCATAGAATAATTCTACCGGTACATAGCCCCATCCGGATGGTTTGAAAATATTATTTGTTGTCGTTGTATAGGCGGTAAAGGTGTATTCACCATCCTCGTCTACGTATATCTGATATTCGAGATAAGGAGCGTCTTTTGGCTCTTTATATTCTGTAACTGTTCTCGTTGTATTACCGCTTGTTACCTTGTATGTATTTCCTGTTTTTTCGGTGAAACTAACCGTAGTTGGAAACATTTTCATAGCGGACTGATAGCGACCATACCCATTGATACATCCCCATGATACACCATTGGCAGAATCCACTTTTTTACTGTATTCTGCGGCATCTATCGTAACGACGTCGTTGCTTTCAATATGGGTATTAACCCCTTTATCTTTATATTTTGTATAATCCGCTTTAATTGTTATTTCTACTGTCGCATTGGTTCCTTTTACAAGGATTGTTCCACTCGCATCCGCTGTCACCTTGGACCAGTCAATAGCAACATAGAAATACTCTGCATCGGCAACCGTACCACCTGAAATTGCTTTCTCGCCACGCTTATCCGTTATTTGAATCCAATCTTCTTTTGCTTCAACCGTGAAGTCATATTCTTTTTGTCCTGCGTTGCTCATGGTTACGCAATAACGTTGCTTCTGTGTATTGGTAAAAGTTGGAAGCGTAGCTTTTCCCGTTTGATACCCTTTGTAATCTCCATCAACAGAGACAATCATTTTAGCATTTTCCTCTAATGTCACCTGTGTACCTGTTGGATATTTCCATCCCGTAGAATTCCATGTCACAAATCCCACATGTGGAGAAGACATCATTTTATTCCACTTTTTATTTGACATTGTGTTGTTGTAATAAGACGTCAATTCTTTGTCGTAAGCGACACATTTTTGTACCAGATCATAATAGGTATTGGCAAGAGAACTCTTTTGTGATGCATAAAAATCACTCAGCGATTTAAAAATCTGCATCTGTGTTACGTTCGCAGTTCCTACTGCCTGATAGTATACAAGCTGATAGAAAGCATCATCCCATTTAGTTCCCTTAAAGTATGTATTGTAATAGTAGTTACTCTCTTCTATTGTTTTGAGACAAAGGTCTAAAACTTCCTGTGCCTCATTATAATTTGTTGTACTATAAAGTTTTGAAGATACATATTCCGGCTTACGATAAGAGCTGATCTTAAGAAAATCTGCTACACAGTCAGCAACTCCTTTGGCAACATCATCCGGACAATTTGCTTTGCCACCAAGCTGCTTTTGAATCCATTCCTGACGATATTTTTCAGCGGTGTTTTCCTGTCCCCACTTGTCCATGTCATAGGCAAGATCCATACAATAATTAAGTTCCATTTCCAACGGCTTAATGTCACCAACATTAACGACCCAAATGTCTCTCACATTATATTCATGTGCCATGGTAAGCTGATCCCATATATGCTCAAGCTGCGTCGAACTAACCCATTCATAGGCACCGCTTCCTACATGACCATCCAAATGGTAATACAAGCCCCATCCGGCTTTTCTGTCCCTGACACTTTCTTCTGGTAAGGAACGGATATTTCCGTAGTTATCATCCGTCAGCATAATTGTAACATCATCCATTCCTTCCCATGTGTTCAGACCCTTTATACTGCCATCATCCGGTCCATAGAAATATTCCTCATTTTCACTGTATGGAATATAGATTTTAGGAGCATCCTTAACTTTGGAATTCGGATTTGCCTTCTGATAATCATCAAGGATTTTAAATTGGTCAGTAAATATTTTCTTCAACAGATTAATATTATACTCCACACCACCTTTTAATGCACTGTCACTCTCACCACGCATTCCTAACGTAATTGTGTTTTCATAATTACCATTTCGTTTGATACCATCTTTCCAGAATTTATAAATAGCTTCGTCATTGTTTTCATAATTCCAAGCTCTATCGGTTCCATAATTTTTATAAATTTTTCCCCATTCGATACCAGCACGACAGCATGCTTCATGATGTGAAGTTCCCATGCAAACACCATAAGCATCTGCCATTACTACATTGGCCAATTTAAATTCAGAACCTTCATCCGAGAAACTATTGCCCCACATTGCCGGCCACATATAATTGGCTTTCATTCGAATCAGTAATTCAAATATATTTTCATAACATTTTTCATTGAGTCCACGAAACTTTTTGTTCGCCCATCCGGTAAAAGAAGGTGATTCATCATTAATGAAAAAGCCACGATATTTTACGGAAGGTTCCTTGGATAAAAACATATTTTCTGAGTTAAATTCCAAGGAATTACGGTCTAAATACACAGCACTATATTGGACCGGAACTGCGTCCGCCATATATACCCAGGCAGAAACACCAATACGTTCCGAAATATGGAACAAACCATACATGGCACCTCGTTTATTGGAACCGGCAATAACAAGTGCCTGTTTTACTCCGGTGTAACCGCATTTTTCCAAATCCGTGCCACTTATAAACTGCATCTGATAGCAGTCCCATTTGAGTTTATCGTCTTTGTACAAGCCGGAAACATCCATGACATTTTGGGATACCAATTTTTTAATAACCTCATTATTTTCAACGGTTCCGGCAATGATAACATTGTCAGAGATATCCTTGGTTTCATAAATGACTTCTGCTTTTTTACCCGTTACTTTTTCAACATCATCAGCAAATGTATTGGCAATGATTTCCATACCGCAATATTGTTTGCCCTCTCCTTCACTGATTTCTTCATGAGCTTTATCAACATATACTTTCGCTGTTTTTGTTCCATCAGAAAGAAGAAATCCATCTGTGTTTCCATACATACCAATCGTACTCCTTTGCTCATTTTTTGTGTTTTGCTTCGCAGCTAATGCGACTGGACGGGTCATATAAGTACCACTCATGGTAAACACCATCACAGAAGACAACAAAGCAGCTAATAACCTCTTTTTCATAGCCATTCCTCCTTAATATTAAGTACTATGATACCCATATGAACACAAAGTTCGAGGCAAGTCGTAGGTATCATTAGGATTTATTACTCATATTATAAATGTCTTCTGCGAAAAAATCTTTGCGTATCAACTAAAAAATATTGCGCGAAATGATTACTTATCAAGCACTCATCTTTTGGTCATTTGTTTAATAAATTTTCCTGGTGATATCCCGGTTAGCTTGGTAAAACTACGAATAAAATTGGAATAATCAGAAAATCCTGAAAGTTCACAAGCTTCTGAAACCGTTTTCCCTTGGAGTAAATACGATTTTGCGAGGCAAATTCTCTGGTCTAAAATATATTCACGCATAGTCAGACCGGTATACTTTTTAAATTGCTGGCTGATATAAGAACCATTTCGGTAAAAATGATTAGCCAATGATTCCAGAGAAATCGGTTCCTGCAAATGTTCCTGAACATAGAGCATCGTTTCTTTGACTAACGGTGGCATAATATCCTTTGTGCAACATTCCGATTGGTTATATAAACGATTAATAAAGACAAGAAGTTTGATAGCTTCTGCTTGAAGCAATAAATCAAAACCATAGTCATGAAAGGAGGTAGCCGCTTCCAAAGAATTAAAAAGAGCGATAAATTCAGCTATTTGTTCATTCGTAAGCTGTATCAAATTGTTTTTACCGGGAAAATGGTTAAAGCATGCAAATAAATTGGTATAATGACTGGAAAGTTGCTCAATAAGCTCCTGTTTAATATTGATACAGTAGCGTTCGTATGGCTGTTCATCAAGACAAATAGAACGATGCAACTCATTCGGATTAATAACAGCCAGACTGCCAGCACAAAGTTGAAAACAAGATTGTTCAATATAAAGTCTGGTATTACCACGGATAAAAAGATATATTTCACAAGCATTATGGCGGTGATATGGCAAAAGTTCATCCTTTTGACTTTGACTGCTTACATTATGATAACAGATTAATTCATTTTGAATTGAATGAAACTGATAATTATTCTCTTTTTTCATAATGACTCCTTTTCATAAAAAACTCTGTGTTTGCCATCAGATACAACACACAGAGTTTTCCGAAACCATATTTATTTTTCATAAAAAAATGATTGAATGCTTTTTAAATTATATTGTTCTGCATTAATAATCTGTTCCGTGCTCCCCACAAACAAAACACCACCCTTAACTAACGCATTAGAAAATTTGTGATAAATCAAATCTTTCGCCTCTTCCGTAAAATAAATCATAACATTGCGGCATACGATCATATGTATTTCCTTCGGATACTCATCTTTCAATAAATTATGTTGTTCAAACGTAATACACGATTTAAGTTTTTCGGATACCTTTACAATTCCCATATCATCTGTTTGAAGATATTTATCCCTTAAATGCTTTGGCAGATTTTTAATGCTTTTTTCACTGTAATAACCCTTTTTAGCTTTTTCTAAAACTTCATGATCCAAATCAGTCGCAATGATACGGAATTGGCGCGGCAAAAGCAATTCACTCAAAACCATCGCCAGGGAATAAGGCTCATCCCCAGTAGAGCAAGCCGCACTCCATATGGTCAGTGGCTTAGGAAAACGATCCAGAATCAAAGGCAGGATCGTCCCCTCCAGCACTTTCCATTGAAGCGGATTGCGATAAAATTCCGATACATTAATAGTCAAATATGTTATAAAACGATCATAAACATCCGTATCTCTGATCAATAAGCGGTAAAACTCTTTATACGTTGTCATCTTATGTTTACGTATAAAATTATCAATACGACGTTTCATTTGATTTTCTTTGTAGGAATTCAAGTCAATTCCAGTCAAAGATAAATAATCCTTCTTGAATGTTTCATAACTATCTGTCATCATTACTCTTCTTCAGCAGTTTCTTTCTCTGCAGTTTCCTGCTCAGGAGCATTCTCCTGCTGTTTATTCTCAATTTCAAGAGCCTTTACACTAAGACTTATCTTCTTGGTTTCCTCATTAAAATCAACAATCTTAGCTGTAATCTCCTGACCTACGGACAATACATCGGATGGCTTCTCAACATGATCAATAGATATCTGTGAAACATGAAGCAATGCGTCTATCCCCTCTTCTAATTCCACAAAAGCTCCAAAATCTGTCATACGTGCTACTTTTCCAGTAACAACGTTTCCAATGGCATATTTCTCTGCAGCGTTCTTCCAAGGATTATTTTCATCAAGTTTCATTGTCAATGCAATCTTTGTATCAACGATATCTTTAATCTTAACTTTAACGGTATCGCCAACTTTAAATAACTTTTTAGGGTCTGCAACGCGTCCCCATGACATTTCTGAAATATGAAGAAGTCCATCAGCTCCACCCAGATCAATAAAAGCTCCAAAGTCTGTCAGATTCTTAACTGTTCCCTCTACCATCATACCTACTTCAATCTTAGCAAGAAGTTCTTCCTGCATCTTTTTCTTCTTTTCAACAATCAGTTGCTTGCGATCGCCGATAATTCTTCTCTTGCGTGGATTAACCTCTGTAAGAACGAACTCAATCTCCTGATCCTGATATTTTGTCAGGTCTCTTTCATAAACATCCGACACAAGACTAGCCGGCACAAACACACGGCCTTCACCATAAGCAACACTTAGACCGCCTTTAAGTACCATTGCCACTTTACCGATAAGTACTTCATGATTCTCAAACGCCTCCTGGAATCTTTCGTTCATCTTATCCTGCTGTAATCTCTTATAAGTAAGAAGAACCTGACCCTCACCGTCATTCACCTTTAAGACTTTAACTGTCATCTTATCGCCAGGCTTAACTTCGGCAGTTAAGTCAACATCATTGTTGCTATATTCGTTCTTCGTTAATATACCATCTGCTTTATATCCAATGTTTAAGATAATCTCATTGTCCTTAACTCCGATAACTGTCCCTTCTACAATCTCACCATTGTGGATTGTTACTAATGAATCCTCTAATAATTCTGCAAAACTTGCTTCTGACATGCCTCTAGAACCTCCTGTATAATGTTATTTGGGGTAGATGCCCCAGCGGTAATACCTAGGCTTGTAAATGAATCAAAAGATGTTCCCTTTAAATCATCTACTGTCTGTATAAAAAAAGTGTTTTCACACTGATTTTTACAAATTTCATATAGCTTACGTGAATTTGAGGAATGCTTTCCTCCGATCACAATCATAGCGTCAGACCTTGCAGATAACTCCTCTGCCTCATTCTGACGGGTAGACGTAGCATTACAAATTGTATTCACAGCAATTATATCATAACCTTTTTTCGAAAAAATTTCAACTAAATCTTGAAATTTTTTGTAATTAAATGTCGTTTGTGCTACAATACATAGTTTTTCACTCGGATCTTCTAATGAAAATTCTTCTGCTTCCTGTATTGTTTCAATAACACATCCCCTGCCGTTTGCCCATCCAAGAATCCCCTGAACTTCCGGATGATCTTTGGAACCAATAATAATAATCCGATGCATTTTCCCGCTATATTCCTGTACCGTTTTGTGTATTTTTTTTACAAATGGGCAAGTGGCATCTTCATACCGGATCTGCGTTGCTTGAAGCTGATCAATAACCTCTTTTGAAACACCATGCGAACGTATTACCAACGTACTTTTCGCATCTGTTTTACGCATGATTTCTTTCGGCGACTCTACAACAACAACTCCTTTTGATGCCAGATCTTCTACTACCTGCTCATTATGAATGATTGGTCCCAATGTATAAACCTTCTCCTCTTTGTCTTCAAGCAGCCGGTACACGGTATCTACCGCCCTCTTTACCCCAAAGCAGAACCCGGCACTATCAGCCAATGTGATGGTCATAGTCACTCTCCTTTTGCCAGACGGCATATTTCTTCCACAACTTCAGAAATTGTCATATCAGAAGAATCCACAAGTGTTGCATCTTCCGCCTGTTTTAATGGAGCTATCTCCCGGCTCATATCCTGCTCGTCTCTGGCAATGATATCTTTTTCTATCTCATTTAGATCACATACCTCGCCCTTTTCCTGAAGTTCTTTGCAGCGCCTTCTGGCACGTTCCCGAGAACTGGCAGTCAGATAGACTTTACACTCTGCCTGTGGCAGAACAACCGTGCCGATATCCCTGCCATCCATAATAACATCATTCTTAGCAGCTATTTCTCTTTGAAGATTCAATAATTTTGTACGAACCGCAGGATACTTTGCAATAACCGATGCTGCTTTTCCTACTTCTTCTCTTCTGATCTCTGATGACACATCTGTGCCATTAAGAAATATATGCTGTTCTCCCTCCTGATACTGAATGGATATGTCAATCTTATCACAGTTTTCCGTCACTGCTTCTTCCTTCGCAACATCCATATTTTCATTCATAAAATAGTATGCCATGGTACGAAACATGGCACCTGTGTCAACATATACATAGTTCATTCTTTTCGCCACCAGCTTAGCAATAGAACTCTTTCCTGCTCCTGCCGGGCCATCAATTGCTATATTCATTGTGTAACTCCTCCTCAATCGTTGTATTCCATACCAGCCAGATAACCGGTTGACCACGCAATTTGCAGATTATATCCTCCTGTCAGTGCATCCAGATCCAAAACCTCTCCCGCAAAATACAGACCGGAAATCAATTTAGATTCCATATTGGATGGGTCAATCTCTGCAACATCTACTCCACCACGTGTAATAATTGCCTCTTCTATATTCCGAAGCTCTTTCAATGTTACCTTATAATCCTTCATAGTGTCAACTAATTTTAGACGTTTTTCTTTTGTAATATCATGTATTTTTGTTTCTGGTACAATACCTGCCTGATAGAGAACTTCCGCGATCATACTTTTTGGCAGGAGATGCTGCACGGCATTTTTAATATTACTATTCATCGATTCCGAAAAATCATGAAGCACTCTTTTATCCAATTGATCCTGTGTCAAGGCCGGCTTTAAATCAATATGTACCTGCAGGAGTTGTTTTTGAAGTTGATCACCGATCTTGCTGCTGGCTGATAAAATGAGTGGTCCACTTACTCCATAATGAGTAAACAACAATTCTCCGAAGCCTTCATATAAGGCTTTCTTTTTATTCTCCATCGTTGTGATCCTGACCTGAACGTTACGAAGCGTTAACCCCTGTAAATTCCTTTTCATATCGTCTGGCGATATAATACCGGTCAATCCTGGACGTATTGCAGTGACATTATGTCCTGCCTGGCGCGCAAAACGATATCCATCTCCAGTGGAACCTGTTGACGGATACGAACATCCACCTGTGCACACAATAACTTTATCTGCGGCAACTGTTTTTCCATCCGCAAGGACCACACCTGTCACCTGTCTTTCCTTTATTTCTAATTGACGAATTTGTGTATGATAACACAGAGAAATAGTGAGACGCCTGCACTCACGTTCAAGAACACGTATCACGTCAGAAGATTTATCGGACGCCGGGAACACCCGGCCGCCTCTTTCTACTTTAACAGGCAGTCCCAGCGTTTCAAAAAAATGTATCGTATCTTCATTAGAAAAAGAATAAAAAGCACTATATAAGAATTTGGGATTACTAACAACATGAGAAAAAAGATCTGATATATCACAAGCATTGGTGATATTGCATCGTCCCTTGCCTGTAATAAAAAGTTTCTTCCCTAATTTTTCATTTTTGTCAAATAGAATAACCTGATTTCCGCTTCTGGCACTCTGTATAGCCGCCATAATACCGGCAGCTCCTCCACCGATTACAATTACCTTTTTCATCTGAATCCTCATTTACTCAGAGGCATATACCTCGTTTATTTTTAAAGAATAGTTGCTGCTTTTGTATGCTTTATTTTCACAACGGAAGACTACTTTTTTGCAGCCATCCAAATTATCCAGCAGACTATTCGCAAAACAATCTAAAATAAGAGTTTCCATTTTTTTGGAACATCCCGTCAGCGGCTTACTGTTTTTCTTGAAGGAAACGATGATCCGGTCTGATTTCTGCTCCACATGACTCACCCGGATCGTATCATCATCCAGACTTTCATTGACCAGAGATGCTAAATATACTGGCGTTACTTTGCCCGGTTTTTTTTTTACCGTTACAGGAACTAAAGTCATGGAATCTGAATCTATTGTGTAAATAGACAATGTTTCCATTGTGCTTTTTTGCGTAGGAATCGGAGGTGTCTGCTGTTGAACATTTGTTTTTTCGCAGCCCGCTGACACCAGCATACAACCAATCAATCCTCCAATCCATAGAAGATTTTTTATACCTTGTCGCAATCTGATTACTCCTTATCTAAACATTGTATTGCCAAATCTAAAGCAGCTGCTACAGCCTGACGACGGATTTCATCCCTATTTCCCTTAAATATATATTTTTTAACATTTACGAGTCCATGCAGACAGCAGCCAATATATACCAGACCAACCGGCTTGTCATCCGTTCCACCGCCGGGACCTGCAATACCTGTTGTCGACAGCCCGATATCTGCACACGCTTCCTTTGCACACCCCTGACACATTTGTGCGGCTGTTTGTTCACTAACCGCCCCATATTGTTTCAGGGTTTCATGAGAAA
The DNA here is from genome assembly GCA_934338065.1 of uncultured Eubacterium sp. Taxonomy (GTDB): domain Bacteria; phylum Bacillota; class Clostridia; order Lachnospirales; family Lachnospiraceae; genus Eubacterium_F. The sequence goes on from CAKRGX010000004.1 coordinate 11,466, forward strand.
CATGTACCATTTTTTCCTTTGCCTCATTTGCGTAAGTAACATATGCACAGTCAAACACTTCCGAGGCACCACTTACATTAACAATGGATGAAGCTAATAAACCACCTGTACAAGATTCGGCTGTTGTAATCGTATAACCTTTGTTTGTCAGTTTCTTGACAAGTTCACTTTCCTTTGACATATTGGAACATTTCCTTTTCTTAATAATTTATTTAATTTCTTTCATTACATCTCTGTTTTTATATATATAATCAATCAGTGAAATAACTGTCAATATAAGCGACGCATAGATAAGGATCATATCAATGATCCGAAACCACGGATGAGTAAAGTGCAGGATCAATACGATAGACATTGCCATCTGCACTCCGGTTTTCACTTTTCCCCAATAACTGGCAGCTATAGTAACACCCTTTTCTGCCGCTATAAGGCGGAAACCACTGATGATAAATTCACGACTGATAATAACAATTACGATCCATGCCGGCATCTCCGGATTATCCTCCGCCAAAAAGCAGATAAGTGCAGCACACACAAGAAGCTTATCTGCCAAAGGATCCATAAATTTACCAAAAGTCGTTACTAAATTATACTTTCTAGCAATATGCCCATCAAAGAAATCGGTTATGCATGCTCCAATAAATAAAACGGCAGCAATATAATCTGAGTAAGGCAGATTTTTCCACAACATAACCAGGACAAAGAGAGGGATCATAGCCACTCGCAAAATTGTTAAACGATTTGGTACATTCATCTAATCTTCCTCCTCATTGCAAAGCTCTCCTGCCAGATCATATCCTCTTGCATCGGTAACTAATAGCGTAAGCATTGTACCAGATATAATCTCATAAGGCGCCGTAAAGAAAATACAGCCATCAATATCCGGCGCATCGCGATATGTCCTGCCAATATATACATCATCCTCTGGAAGATATCCATCTACTATAACGCGAATTTTTCTGCCGACCATGGATTCATTCTGTTTAAAAATAACATTCTGCTCTGTCTCCATGATCTCATCTGCCCATCTATGCTTTATTTCTTCATCCAACTGATCTGGCATGGATGCAGCTGGCGTTCCTTCTTCCGGCGAATAAGGAAATACGCCAAGACGGTCAAATTGATAATCTTTTACAAATTCTACACACTCCTGATGCATTTCTTCTGTTTCTCCCGGGAATCCGCTGATCAGCGTTGTACGAAGCGTTATATCAGGAATCCGGGTTCTGATCTTATTCAATGTATCAATCAGTTCCTGTTTTTTTGTTCTTCTTCCCATTCTTTTAAGGATATCATCATTGCAATGCTGAATCGGCAGATCAAGATAATGACAGATTTTAGGTTCTTCCTTCATTACAGATAACAGTTCCTCTGTAATTTCTTCCGGATAACAATACAATACACGGATCCATTCAATTCCATCAATCCGGCACAGTGCCTTAAGAAGCGCAGGCAGCCTTTTTTCTCCATACAGATCCATTCCATACACGGTCGTCTCCTGAGCGATCACAATCAGCTCTTTTGTTCCGCTTTCTGCCAGCATTTCTGCCTCTTTCAGCAAATCTTCCATTGGCACGCTGCGGTAATTACCTCGAAGATAAGGAATAATACAATATGTGCATCGTTTACTGCACCCTTCTGCAATCTTCAGATAAGAACGATACGAAGAATTTGTTTGTAAACGGTCCGTCAGTTTATTCGGCAGATAATCCAGTTCTGCCATACGACACTGTTTATTTCCTTCCAGTGTGTTTTGCACAACATCAAAAATCTGGTCATAGGCAGTTGTCCCAACAACTGCATCAACTTCAGGAATCTCGGTCTGAATATCTTCTGCATAACGCTGGGCAAGACAGCCTGACATAATAAGTGAAATACATTTTCCATTTTTTTTATATTCTGCCATTTCCAAAATTGTTTCAATGCTTTCTTCTTTGGCATCCTGTATAAAACCACATGTATTGACAATGATAATCTCAGCTTCATCAGGTTCATCCGTAATTTCTATCTGATGTGCCGCCAGCAAAGCCAGCATCTTTTCACTATCTACAAGATTCTTGTCACAGCCTAACGATACAAAAAATAACTTCATGCTTCCTGAATTCCTTTCGCTTCTACACAATTATTCATTAACATTGCAATTGTCATAGGACCTACCCCACCAGGGACCGGCGTAATAGCAGAAGCTAATGGCTCAACCGAATCAAAATCAACGTCTCCACATAATTTATTATTTTCATTCCGATGGATACCAACATCAACAACAACCGCACCTGGTTTAACGTACTCAGCTGTAATAAACTTAGGCTTGCCAATAGCTACTATAAGAATATCAGCTCTCCTTGTTACCTCCTGCAGATTTTTTGTTCTGCTGTGGCATACCGTTACCGTTGCATTTTCCCGCAGCATAAGAAGAGCCATTGGTTTGCCAACAATATTACTGCGGCCAACGATAACACATTCTTTACCTTCTATTTCCACACCGCTTCGTTTTAACAACTGAACAATCCCAGCAGGGGTACATGATACAAAACCAGGCTGTCCAATGCTCAAAGCACCTACGCTCTGCGGATGAAATCCGTCTACATCTTTTTTTGGCGAAATTGTCTGTATTACTTTGTCTTCGTTAATATGCTCTGGCAATGGAAGCTGTACTAAAATTCCATGAACATTTTCATCCTGGTTCAGTTTTTTTACAAGATCCAATAATTCTTCCTCTGTCGTCTCTTCCGGAAGTTCATAAGAAAGAGAGTGAATTCCAATATATTCACAGGCTTTCTTTTTATTTCCAACATACACGGTAGATGCCGGATCTTTGCCAACCTGAATCACTGCCAATGTAACGTCCAGTTTTTCTTTTCTTACCCGTTCCCTGGATTCCTCTTTCACCAAAGCTGCAATCTCTTTTCCGTCAATAATGTTCGCCATGTCTAGTCTCCTTATTAATCTATTTCTACAATATTTTCACGGATCGCCTGCATATGATAATCGGTACGATTGATCACATCCGCACATGCCCGTAACTCATATACGATATTTTCAGCATCTTTTATATCTTTCTTATACTTTAACTGGTGCTCCAGACTCGCCCAGAAGTCCATGGCAATCGTACGGATCTGAACTTCTACCCGCATCTGCTCTTTGTGATCCGAAAAAAATACCGGCACCTCAATAATAAGATGATAACTGCGGTATCCGTTCATTTTAGGATTTTTGATATAATCCTTTGTTTTAATAACCCGAACATCATCCTGTACAAGAAGCATATCTGCCACTTTATAAATATCATCAATAAAAGCACAGATAACGCGCACACCAGCAACATCATTTAAATTTTCACGAATCGCTTCTATCGTTAAAGGCAGTCCCTTCTTCTTTAACTTAGTCGCGATACTGTCCGGTCTTTTAATGCGGGTCTTAATAAATTCAATCGGATTACGCTTACTTGTTATAGATAGTTCGTCATTTAATACCTGTAATTTAGTTTTTACTTCCTTAATTGCACAACTATACATCATCATCATTTTGTCAAATTCAAGACTATCTCCCTCAAATACATTATGCTTGTCTTTAGGAAGCTCCGGATGACTCACGTAGGAAGTATGTAATTCCTGATCCAACATAGTTTCCTCTCCTGTCTGTAAACCCATAAGAATCTAATTTATATTATATGAGAAATAGGAACAAAGTCAAGTACACGGGATTATAATTTTGCAAAATCCTTTTCTTTTATAGAAAAATCTGCTACAATAATATCTGACCAATTATATTATACATAGATTCAACCAAGGAGGTACAGATTATGGAGAAGAAAAAGGGGTCCCTTCTCTCATTTCGCCCTGACATCAAAGTTGTTGATGCAACACTTCGTGATGGCGGATTAGTGAATAATTTCCGCTTTACGGAGGATTTTGTAAAAGATTTATATGCCGCAAATGTTGCTGCTGGCGTTGATTATATGGAATTTGGATATAAAGCTTCCAAAGATATTTTTGACGAAAAGGAATTTGGTCCCTGGAAGTTCTGCGAAGAAGAAGATATCCGCCATATTGTCGGAGAAAATAATACCGGTATGAAAATTGCTGTTATGGCAGATGTCGGCCGCTGTAATTACAAACGGGACATCATTCCAAAAAACGAAAGTGTGATTGACCTGGTGCGCGTTGCCACTTATATCAACACAATCCCAGCAGCTCTGGAAATGGTTGAATATTGTAAAAAACTGGGTTATGAAGCTACCATCAATATCATGGCTATTTCAAATGCAAAAGAATCTGAGATCAAAGAAGCCTTAGAATTGATTGAAAAGAGTAATGTCGATGGAATTTATATCGTAGACAGCTATGGCTCTCTCTACATGGAACAGGTAGAAGAACTCACCGATACTTATCTGTGTATGGCAGAAGCAAGCGGAAAATTTGTTGGCATCCATGCCCACAATAATCAACAGTTAGCATTTGCCAATACGATAGCTGCACTGACACGTGGTGTCAGCTACCTGGATTCTACCGTGGGCGGTATGGGACGCGGTGCCGGCAACTGTTCATCGGAACAGCTTTTAGGTTTTCTGAAAAATCCTAAATATGATATTATCCCTATCTTGAAATTTATTGAGAAACATCTGGATCCATTAAAAGAATCCGGTGTTGTGTGGGGATATAATATTCCATACCTGCTGACAGGACAGATGAATCGTCACCCACGCTCTGCCATTGCAGCTACCACTGAGGGAAGAAAAGATTATTTGAATTTTTATCTCGAATTAGGTGACAAAGACTGATCACCTGTTCATAAAAAAAAGCCTCGTGAAGATTATTTCACGAAGCTTTTTTTTACTGATGTGCGCCTGCAATATGACTTTCTACATTTTTTCTGGCTTCCAGAAGATTATTTTCCAGACGGTTCAATTCACTAAGTGCCTGTTTTCCATCTTTTTCTGTAGCATCTTTTAGCTTTGCTTTCACCTTTCCTGACATATTCATAAGCTGCTGTTTCATGTCTTTAAAGCTTTGATCTACCTCAATACTATGATCATTCACTTTTTTCTCAACATCCGAATACAACGCCAACACCTGATCTGTTTTTTTACTCACGGCATCTCTCGTCTGATCTGTAATGGCATCTGAACTGCACCCGGTCAGGACAAAGCACACTAGTAACAACAGAACGATTCTTTTCCTGTTTTTCAATACGCTCATTCCTTTCCTTCGATACTCCATATTGTCCCCTCCCTGGTATCTTTCAATAAAATTCCCTTATCCGCAAGTTCCTCACGTATCGCATCTGCCAAAGCAAAATCCTTCGCCTTTTTCGCTGCCTTTCTCTCTTCAATCTTCTTTTCTACATAAGAAGCAAGTTCTTCATCTACAACATCTTCCTCTTTCTCCCATGCCCTTGTAAGCTGGAGGGAAAGTACTTCATCGTAGCGGATTACCAAAGCTCTCTTTGTTGCATCATTCATATCTGATTTCAGCATATCATATAAAACGGTAATAGCTGAACTGGTATTAATATCATTACCCATCGCATCCGCAAATTTCTTTTCATATTCTTTAAAAACAGAATAATCTATCGTTCCATCTCCAGATAAATTTGAGATTCTCCTGATCAGCTTATCATACGCCGTGACTACATTATCCATTGCATCCCACGAAAATTCAAGTGGCTTCCGATAATGAGAAAGCAGACAGAACATACGATAAACCATAGGATCATATCCTTTTTCCTCCAACAGGGAAACTGTCAGAAACTCTCCTTTTGATTTACTCATCTTCCCATTCTTCGTATTCAGATGATTAACATGAAACCAGTAGTTACACCACTTATGTCCGATATAAGCTTCACTCTGTGCGATTTCATTTGTATGATGTGGGAAAATATTATCCACACCTCCACAATGGATATCCATATATTCTCCCAAATGTTTCATACTGATGCAGGAACATTCAATATGCCATCCCGGATAACCGACACCCCACGGACTGTCCCATTTTAATTCCTGATTATCAAACTTTGACTTTGTAAACCACAAAACAAAATCGGTTTTATTTCTTTTATTCGTATCCTCTTCCACATCATCACGCACGCCCACCTGCAGGTCTTCTTCGTTCTGGGAAGATAAAACATAATAATTATCCAGCCTGGATGTATCAAAATACACGTTATCACCAGAAATATAGGCATATCCTTTTTCCAAAAGCACTTCTATCATATGAATAAAATTATCAATACAGTTCGTTGCCGGCTCTACAACATCCGGCCTCTTGATGCAGAGTTTATTGCAATCTTCCATAAAAGCATCGGTATAAAACTTTGCAATATCCATAACGGATTTGTTCTCACGCTTCGCACCTTTGAGCATCTTATCTTCTCCGGTATCACCATCACTGCTTAAATGTCCGACATCTGTTATATTCATAACACGCTTAACATCATAACCAACATAACGCAGATGTTTTTCTAATACGTCTTCCATAATATAACTTCGAAGATTTCCGATATGGGCAAAATGATACACCGTAGGTCCACAAGTATACATAGCAACTTTTCCTGCCTCATTTGGCACAAACTCTTCTATCTTCTTACTCAATGTATTATATAGATACGTTTTCGAATCCAACATAGGAAATAACCTCTCTCTCTTTTATCATCTTCTCCATTATAAAAAGCACCCGAAGATTTTTCAAGTGCTTTTTACTAATCTTATCATTTTGCCAGTTTTTCTATTCCCTTAAATTTTGTAATAATATCATCAACCAACAATTTATCTACAAGGAAATAGTCCATCCCATTTTTGTCTACCCGATAGAAATTGGTTCCGTCATATGGAAGATACTTAATCGTGACATCCCGCTTATCCTCATGATAGACAATCGTCAACACCGGCTTAGTACTCTTTACCTTAACTTCATGATCCACTGCCTTTTCTGAATATTCAAGCAAATATGCCGTGGAATATGGTGTAAGAAAAGCGTTTTCATCTTTATCTGAAATACGTTTGCCATTTAATGTCCAGATATTTTTCTGACTCTTATCCGATTTATTCTGAACAGCAATCCCCTGTTGTCCCTCCGTGGGACTTGGTGTCACCGCAGCCGTCTTTTTATTCTTTGTTTTAGCTGGTGTACGGGTAACTTTTAATGTTGTATTACCATAAGTTACATCATACCCCCTAATACTTGTTGCCAGAACAGAGTACACACAATGATCCATACTCTTATAGGCATCTAACTTCGTCATATTCTCTACTACGCTCTGGTCCATCTTATATACATGACGGCTTCCCTTTTCGCAGACATAATATCCATCTTTCGTCTTATCGCCAACACATAAGATAAGAGTTTTATACTCACGTTTATTTTCCGGTATGATATAACTTGTTTTTCCAGATGATTGTCCGGTTACAACCGTACTTGGTGTCGCCGTAGCAGTTGGCGTATAGCCTTTCTTTGCTTTGTAATATCTGACTGTAATAACAGATGATGGCTGAGCCAGACCATACGCACTAAGGTCCTCACACTGATAATCGACAAGTTCCGTATATGTCAGTGCATTAAAATACCCTAATGTATTATTCCATTCAGAAGCACTGGTTGCCAGCGGTTTCTTATATGGTTTTGTAATGTTCCAATTAGAATAAAAGTCTACCTTATCTTTATCCGAGACATATTTCGCCTCAAAATCTTTTCCTTTTTTGTTATCAACACAAATATACGTCATATAATCTGCCTCTATTTGTGGCAGCTTATCCATCTTTATCATCTTATTTTTTGCTACATTAATTGACGTGACAAGCGTCTCATCCAGACAATAAATCGTATCTCCGGCATTCGACTTACTATAATATCCCATATTTTCTTTCGGAACTTTCCTACCAATATCATACTTGTATTCACGCCCGTCTTTTGCCGTAACAATAAGCGTCATGGATGGATTTTTCAGTCCATACTGATCTAATTGCTGCACTCCATCCTCAATTTTTTCCACAGCCTTCAACGGATTCAGTGCATCTGTTATTGCTGTGACCTTTTCCTCATTTACCGGAATAGAAGCACCATCAGAAAATTTCCAATGATCTTTCTCATGAGAAAGTGCCCAGATTTCTTTTCCATTTTTTTCAAACGTCATACGTTGGATCGTATCTGCCGTTATCGTATCCACTGTTATCTGTTTTTTATCTTTGTCTGGATCAGAATCTTTCTTACCGCTCTTTGATGGCATAAGAAAATACAAAATCAGACAGACCGCCAGCACTGCACAAAGCACAAGTAATGTAATAAGATTTTTTTTCTTAGAAGACATTATTTTTTCCTCCTGCGATTCCAGATCAAGAATCCGGCAAGCAGCAGAGCTGCCGGTACAATTCCCAGCAAAACAGTTGTCCAGAAACGAACATCACCATCAGCAATCGCTGCACTATCCACAGTCAGAGACCGATCCGGAATATTCAATACTTTAATCTCGTCACCGGCATCACCCACAAGCCATGTCAGAGCATTTACTATAATACTCCGGTTTCCATACTGATTATCTCCAATGACACTCGCCATTGATTGTGAAGAGTAATCCGGCACTGCAGTAAATGCTGCTGAGCCAACGACAAACAGCTTCGTTGCATGTCCCTCTCCCTTAGTATCCTGCGCATGCGTGTCAGTTGCTGTCATAACCACACTAAACTTACCACTTTCGTCCTGTGCTGATTTTTCCACTTTACTGTTCTTAATATCTTCCAGTGACTTACAGTATGCCTTATCAGATGTTTCCATAACAGACTCTGTCGTAAGTGTGCCTCGAACTTTCGACTCTGCCGTCAAAGCACGGCTGTACCATGCTAATGTACTCTTGCTTCCTACATCTTCTACAATGCTGTTCCCATCAACCGCCTTAGGTGTTAAAAGCATATACATACCAGATCCATAAGAAGCAGAATATTCTTCCGGATCCATGACCATACCTTCTTTGGCAATAATTCCATAGTCTTTCAATAACTTATCATAGTATGGTGTTTTTGCCGTGTAATTCAGGAAAAACAGTCCCTTTCCGCCTTCCTTTAAGTATTCTGAAATGTACTGATATTCCTTCTCTGTCAGATCTTTAGAAGGGCTATTCATAATAAGCAGATCACAATCATCGGAAATTTTAGTATTTTTTGATATAGCAAAATTCTCATGCTCTAATCCATTCTTAGAAAGAAGATCTGCCAGATCATCACTTAATGACTGTTCTCCATGATCATTCGTAACATAGACCTTTTTCGTATTTTTTAATGTAACTTTCTGAATTGCTGATGTAATGGCAGACTCTAATTTTAACTTCTGAGGAATCTGCTGATAACTTCCACTGCTCGTATCATACCCATATTCGATCATTTCTTTCTGAAAGGACACATATTGAGACTTTTTCGTATTATTATCTACTACGATCACATCATTATCTGCGACATCTTTATCCGTATAGTCCTTGGCAAAATTCGGATACAGCACCGGATTTTTCTTTTCTACTTTAATATGATCATAGTGAGCATACAGATTCACAATATTTTCTATATTAATAACTTTTGTATTTGCCGCCGACACAGCTTCGTTTCCATCTTCAACCAGATAATAAATCGTAATATCATCCTTCAACTGTGAGACAAACGATACGGTATCATTTGATAGGGAATACAGGAAATCCGAATTCATATCTTTTGAAAAACCGAAACGTGTCACTAAAATATTGAGAATAACAACAACGATAACAACAATGACCATGATCATTGTCTGAAAACTTCCCATTTTAAATTTACGATTTGAAAATGATTTTTTAATCTTATTGCTTTTCATGACAATCTCCTTTCCTGCTTTCTCTAGTTATAACGCTGCTTTTTGATTCTCTGCACTGTAAGAAACAGGAACAGGAAACATACACTAAAATAATAGAACAAAGCACTTAAGTCTAATATGCCATAAGTAAAATTAGTATAACGATCCGTAAACGAAATTGCACTTAATACTTTGTACAAAAGTCCGTCAAACTTTGCAGAAAAGAATATATATAAAACTCCAAGCGCAGCCTCAGCAATAATTCCCACCAGTGCCGACACCCAGACATTATGGATCCATAAGTTCAAGCAAAATGCCAGAACAATAATCAGTGCAATAAAAAACACAAGCATAAAAATTTTATTGGATGGCAGCATATTAGCAATACTTGACATCATCATCGTAAAAATATTCAAAACACCGATTGCTACAGCGGCGATCACCTGACTTTCTGTCAATGATGAAATGAATACCCCCATTGCTATATAAGCACATCCCATGATAAAGAACCCCAGTGTACTTCCATAGGCAACTGCATAGTTCACGGTATACGCAGCACCATCTGTCGCAGAAGCATTTGCCAGATTCTGCAGGATGATCGGATACATACAAACAAATGCCATAACTATAGCAAATAAACTTACTAATGCCAGATATTTACCAAGTACAACCTTTCCAATTGATACCGGCGAGGTATATAACAACTGATCTGTTTTCTGATGTTTTTCATCTGCCATGCTCTTCATCGTAAGCACAGGAATCAGGAGTAACACGAAAAAGATCTCAATACCACCATAAACTGTTGAAAAGTCAAGGCTTCCTCCCGACAGGTTATAAACAAAGAAAAATAAGCCAACTAAAACCAGAAAAAAAGCCATAAACACCCAGGCAATCGCGTTTGTAAAATAAGAACGCAACTCTTTTTTATAAATCGCTAACATTTTCTTCTTCCTCCTTTTTTTTCTTTTGCTTCATTGCCGCTCTCTGACGGCTGCCGTTTCCCGTCAGCTTAATGAATACTTCTTCAAGACTCGGCTCCCGGCTGCTCATCTCCAGAATCGGACACTTCGCTTCCGCAAAAGCGTAAAAAAGATTCTCCCGGAGATCCTGCTCTGCATCACAGACAACCAGTACAGAACACTCCTCCTCTGTCTCTGACTTATCTACGGTACACTGTTTGATTTCTTCCATGCGTTCCAAGACACTTTTTATCAGTTCTTTATTTCCGCGAACAAGAAGTTTGATCTCGTTTGTCTGTTCAATATGGGATGCAATCCGGTCCGGTGTATCTGTAACGATCATTTTTCCCTCATTAATAATGATGATCTGATTACAAACCGCACTCACTTCCTGCATAATATGGGAACTTAACAGAATCGTATGATTTTTGCTAAGATCACGGATCAGATCACGAATCTCCAGGATCTGCTTGGGATCCAGTCCAACTGTAGGTTCATCCAGAATCAATATCTCCGGATCACCGATCATTGCTCCAGCCAGTCCAACACGCTGCTTATATCCTTTGGAAAGATTTTTGATCAGGCGCTCTGCAACATCCGTTGTTTTTGTACGGCGCATTACTTTTGATATTGTCTGCTGCTTCTTTTCCTTTTTGACTTTCTTCAGATCACAGACAAAACTCAGATATTCACGAACAAGCATTTCCGGGTATACGGGCGGCTGTTCCGGAAGATATCCGATTCTTTTCTTTGCCTTCTCCGGTTCGTCAAACATATCAATACCGTCAATCTCCACCGTTCCTTCAGTTGCTGAAATATATCCCGTAATCATATTCATTGTTGTGGATTTTCCTGCACCATTCGGTCCCAGGAATCCGACAATCTGTCCTTTTTTTACCTCAAAGCTCAGATCATCTACAACATTACGGTCACCATAACGTTTCACCAAATGTTCTACCTTGATCAAAACATGACCCTCCTTATATGTATGAAAAATCATTATAAAAGACAACTCTAACCGTCTTTTACAACTCATTTTACTATACAACTGAATTGTTACGAAAGTATGAACATTTGACACGTTTCAAAAAATGGAGTAATATATCTAGAAATGACAAAAAAGGAGATTTTAACAATGGCTATTCATTATAAAAAAGAAATTATTTCCCCTGAAGTACTACAGGAATTGTATCCACTTACAGAGGAACAGAGAAAGCAAAAAGAAGTAAGAGATGCAGCGATCAAAGACGTTATCACTGGGGATTCTGACTTATTTCTCCTGATCATCGGACCTTGTTCCGCCGACCATGAAGATTCTGTCTGCGATTACATTACCCGTCTTGCCAAAATGCAAGAGAAAGTAAAAGACAGAATTTTAATCATTCCCCGTATTTATACAAACAAACCCCGTACTACCGGAGAAGGCTATAAAGGTATTGTACATCAGCCGGATCCGGAAAAAGCAGAAGATTTTATGGAAGGTCTGATTGCCATGAGAAAGATGCATCTGCGTGCCATATCCGAAACCGGACTTTTTGCAGCGGATGAAATGCTTTATCCGGAAAACTGGCCATACATCAGTGATATCTTGTCTTATGTTGCTGTTGGCGCACGTTCCGTTGAAGATCAGCAGCACCGTATGACGGTTAGTGGCATGGATGTTCCGGTTGGCATGAAAAATCCAACAAGCGGAGATTTGTCTGTTATGTTAAATTCCTGCATTGCTGCACAGAGCAGCCATACATTTCTCTACCGTGGCTATGAAGTATGCACCGACGGAAATCCTCTGGCACACACAATTTTACGTGGTGCGGTAAATAAACATGGTCAGGCAATTCCAAACTATCATTATGAAGATCTGGAACGATTGCATGAGAAATACTCCTTACTTAACTTACATAACCCTGCCTGTATTGTTGATGCAAATCATTCAAACTCAGGAAAAAAACACTATGAACAGCCTCGTATCGTTGATGAAGTTCTTCACAGCCGCAATGTAAACCCGGCTATCGCAGAACTTGTAAAAGGGGTTATGGTAGAAAGTTATCTTCTTCCGGGCAATCAAAAAGTGAACGAACATGAATACGGCAAATCAATCACGGATCCTTGCCTTGGATGGGAAGAAACAGAACGCCTCATCGATAAAATTGCTGACCGTTTATAAAAATTTTTCCATCAAAGGAAGATTGGCCTTTACCTCCAAAATGCAGGCAGTGATAAACACAAGTATAACACAGCTCCAACGCAGCAGCTTATGTTTTTCCTGCCTGTTTTCTTTTTTGTTCAAAAACAAATGTAAATATAATGGCACAAGCAAAAATACATGTGGAATAAGACTGAAAACATAAAAAACAATTCCCATCCCTCCTCTGGCATATAGAAAAAACATAAGAAGGAAACCGTTTCTCACACCTGTATACCAACTGAATATATTTTGATATAGATTAGCCAGTGGTCCGATCATAAATACAAGGAAAAGAAACAGATATTTACCATGCTGCCAGATACTCTTACCAAGCAGTGCCATAGTATTCTCACCCCTCTGTGACCAGAACATCAGATTATCTTCTAATTGTTTTCTCAATTCCTGAAATGACTGCTGAAATATATAATACATAACAGCACCTATAAAAAAACCAATCAGGTAAAGTAAAAAGATCTTTTGCAGTTCCTCTTTTTTCCCTGACTGGCCGTATCGATGTCTTCGCATATGTCCACTCCTTTCTGGAATCATCCTATGCGTGGACAAACGAAAACATGCTATTTATTTTTCAAAACTTTGTATGCCATCAACCCGGCAATTGTCTTTCCATCCGTAATCTCACCCTGACGGATCATATCAACTAATTCATCCAGTGTATACCGTTCAATCTGCACAAACTCATTTTCATCCAGATGCTGTCTGGATGGGATTAATGATTCGGTATAGAAAATCGCTATCCGCTCACTTGTATAGGCGGCAGCAGAATGATAATCGACAAGATGATGAATCTCCTCTGAACGATAACCAATCTCCTCTTCCAGTTCTCTCGCTGCGCAGACAGCAAAGTCTTCCTCGACAGAGTCTCTCCCTCCTGCAGGTATTTCCAGGAGAAGATCATCAATCGCACCACGGTATTGTCGGACAAGCAGAATTTTCCCCTCATCATCTACCGGAATAATTGCTGATGCCCCCTTATGTTCAATAATATCCCATTGAGCAATATTTCCATTTGGAACCTGAAGGTCATACGTATAAAAATCTATAATATGACCATGATGTTCCAGTTTTTTATCAAGAATCCTAAATTTTTTCATTTATTTCAAGTCCTTTAAAAAAGATTCAATGCGGTCTATCCCCTTCCCAATCTGCTCTTTGGAAATGGCATAGGAAAGACGGATATAACCTGGAAATCCAAAATCGGTACATGGAATAACCGCAACACTGTAATCCTCCAGTAAAATAGTGGCCAGTCTGGACACATCGCCTACTTTTTCACCTTTGTATTCCTTATCAAATGTTTCACTCACATTAATAAATGTATAGAAAGCACCTTTTGGTTCAATAACGCTTACATATGGCAATGCTTTTAACCGGCTGTAAATGTAATCCTTTCGTTCACCAAATTCTTTTACCATTTCATTCACTTTCTCCTGAGAACCTGTCAGAGCCTCCAATGCTGCCTTCTGCGCAATGGAGTTCGGATTTGACGTCTGATGGCTCTGAACACTGCTCATCAGCTTTGTTATCTCCCTACTTGCACCGGTATAGCCGATTCTCCAGCCTGTCATAGCATAACTCTTAGACAATCCACTGCATGTTATCGTTCTTTCATATATTTCTTTGCCAAGAGAACCAATACTAACATGCTCATCCTCACCATAGATCAGGTATTCATACATTTCATCCGAAACAACATAAATATCTTTTTCAACAATTACCTTTGCCAAAGCCTCTAACTCTTCGCGGCTGTAAATCATTCCAGTCGGATTGTTTGGTGTATTTAAAACAAATGCCTTTGTTTTCTCATTGCAGGCAGCAGCCAGCTTCTCCGGTGTTATTTTAAAATTTTCTTCCTCGGTTGTTTCCACAATTACCGGAACACCACCAGCCAGCTTTACAATTTCCGGATAACTTAGCCAAAACGGTGCAGGAATGATAACTTCATCACCCTCATTGATTATGGCAGTAAAAATATTAGTAAGAGAATGTTTTCCACCATTGCTGATAACAATCTGATCTGTTCCATAATCCAAATGATTAAAAGTTTTAAATTTCTCGCTGATTGCTTTTTTCAATTCTTCTGTACCAGAAGCAGGAGTATATTTTGTAAATCCCTGATGGATTGCATCGATTGCTTTCTCGTTAATATTATCCGGTGTATTAAAATCCGGTTCACCGGCACCAAACCCTACAAGGTCTATTCCCTGTGCTTTCAGCGCTTTTGCCTTTGCTGTAATTGCCAGCGTCGATGATGGTTTTACCTGACTTGCTCTTTTTGATAACGTTATTGACATTTTTTTATCCTCCTAAATATTAAGAAACTAATTTTTAAAACTGTGAATTGGTGCCGGGATGCGTCCTGTTCTTGTAATAAAATCGTCACAAGAGAATTTGTTCACCGGCATGATCGGCGCATAACCAAGCAATCCACCAAATTCAGCCTGTTCACCAACCCCTTTACCTTCTACCGGAATCAGACGAACTGCCGTCGTTTTCTGATTTACCATACCGATAGCCATTTCATCTGCAATAATACCGGCAATCGTTGTATCTTTTGTGTCTCCCGGAATAGCAATCATATCAAGACCAACCGAGCAGACACATGTCATTGCCTCCAATTTTTCAAGAGAAAGAGCACCTTCCGATACCGCATCAATCATTCCCTGATCTTCACTGACCGGAATAAATGCACCACTCAGGCCGCCTACATAAGAGGATGCCATAACACCACCCTTTTTCACCTGATCATTCAACATAGCAAGTGCTGCCGTCGTCCCCGGTGCTCCGGCCCTCTCCAGGCCAAGCGTCTCGAATATCTCAGCAATGCTGTCACCTACTGCCGGTGTCGGTGCCAGTGACAGATCAATAATTCCAAAAGGAACACCCAGACGTTTCGAGGCCTCATATGCAACAAGCTGCCCCACACGAGTAATCTTAAAAGCGGTCTTCTTGATTGTCTCACATATAACACTAAAGTTTTCGCCTTTGACTTTATCTAATGCCGTTTTTACTACTCCCGGTCCACTGACACCTACATTAATTACAGCATCTCCCTCTGTTACACCGTGGAATGCTCCTGCCATAAACGGGTTATCATCCGGCGCATTACAGAAGACTACCAACTTAGCGCAGCCAATAGAATCCTGATCCTTTGTCAACGCTGCTGTTTCTTTAATAACCTTGCCCATAAGAAGGATTGCATCCATGTCCAGTCCCGTCTTTGTCGAGCCTACATTAACAGAACTGCAGATATACTCTGTCGTTGACAATGCTTTTGGGATTGAGAGAATCAGATTGCGGTCTGCCTCTGTCATTTTTTTTGAAACCAATGCGCTATAACCGCCAATAAAGTTTACCCCGACCTTCTTAGCGGCACGGTCCAGCGTCTGTGCAATCTTAACAAAATCTTCCGGTGCTTTACAGGCAGAGCCGCCTACTAATGCGATCGGTGTTACAGAAATACGTTTATTAACAATTGGAATACCAAATTCTTTTCCTATGTCTTCACCGGTCTGAACGAGATTTTCCGCCATTGTAGTAATCTTATTATAAATATTATCGCACAGTTTATCCAAATTACTATCAATACAATCAAGCAAACTAATTCCTAACGTAATTGTACGAACATCTAAATTTTCCTTTTCTATCATTTTATTGGTCTCGATGACCTCATTGATATTGATCATAACAGTCTCCCCTCTTACAGACGATGCATCTTGTTAAAAATTTCTTCACGTTGCACACGAATGACACATCCAATATCTTCGCCGAGTTTCTCTAATTCTTCAGAAACTTCCATAAAGTTTTTTTCCGCTTTGGCAGAATCAACAATCATCATCATGTTAAAAAAGCCATCTACAATCGTCTGGGAAATATCCAGAATATTTATGCCATTGTCTGCTAAATAAGTGCACACTTTGGCAATAATCCCTACACTATCCTTTCCTACTACCGTTATGATTGTCTTCTTCATATTGATGTTCCTCCCTTGTTATTTTATTGTTAACAGCCTTGTTGGCTCTTTTCTGTGTGCAACCAACAATTCTGTATCCAGCGTATGCCAAAATTCATTTTGTTCCAATTCATAAGAAACCGTGTTGAAAGCAAGTTCAGGAAAATTATTCTCCTGGCTTAAATGGCCCAAAATAATATATTGCAATCCCTCATGCAGTAATTCCTGTAAAAATCTTGCACAGGCATCGTTAGAAAGATGCCCTTTTTCCCCCAGAATCCTCATCTTTAATGCATAGGGATATTTACCAACCTGTAATAAATTAATATCATAGTTTGCCTCTACCAGTAATAAATCACACTCCTGAAAAGCGTGGATCATCGAAGCATTATAACAGCCCGTGTCAGTAGCAATTCCTACTTTTCTATCGTCACCTCTCAAGGTATAACATACCGGTTCTGCCGCATCATGCGATATCGGGACAGGCATGATCTGCATATCACCTATCTTAAATTCCTGCTCCGGTACAATCTCATGAAATAGCTGGGGACTAATGTTAGCCATATTTCCCTTTTCCCATATTGCCTGTAATGTTGGGGTTGTAGCATAAACAGGGATTGGCACCTTTCGCAAGATTGGTCCCAATCCACTCACATGATCAATATGCTCATGGGTGATCAATATTGCCTTCAGCTTCTCCAGAGACAACCCTTCCCGTGCCAGTCCCTCACGAATTCTCTTCATACTAATCCCCACATCTACTAAAACACCTGACTCTTCTGTGCCAACGTAAATACTATTACCACTGCTTCCGCTGGCAATGCTGTATAACTGCATAGTCACCTCTTCTGTTAAATATACGACATTACATTTTATCCTCGATCAGATCACTGTCTATCGTAATCTGGTCCCGGCCATTCGTCTTGGAATGATACATAGCCCAATCGGCTCTCGTCAGCAGATCCCCCGGATTTTTACATGTACGCGGATAACTGGCAACTCCCGCACTGGCTCTGACCTTAATATGTTTATCCTCAAACACAACCTCTTCACTCCGGATCTGTTCATGAATCTCTTTTACAATCTCATATGCTTCATCCAGATCTTTATCAAGGAAAACAACAACAAACTCTTCGCCGCCATACCGGCCGACGATACCGCCATGTCTTATGGCACCTTTATTCAGCAGCCCTGCCACATATCGGATGACCACATCTCCACATTGGTGACCGTAGGTATCGTTCACCATCTTGAATTTATCAATATCAAACAACGCCAGTGAAAGCGGCATTTTTTTTGCTATTGCCTCAGACAGATATTTCTGCAGTAATTCCGTCAGATATCTTCGATTATAAATTCTTGTCAATCCGTCACGAATAGCCATATCATTCATCTTAGCATACAATCTCGCATTGGAAATTCCAATTCCTATCTGATTAGCAATGTTCTCATAAAAAGCTCGACCATCCATAAACACATTCATACGATTTTTTCCTATGACCAAAGTTCCCATTCTATCGTCTTGGTTTAGAATTGGCAGACAGATCAGGGATGTCAATTCCTGCTCATCCGTAAGATACTCAAACAGAGTTACCGAGTCTGTCTGGGAATTCTGAATGTATGTCTGATTCATTGACAACATTTCTTTCATATCTGTGTTTCGAATGGATGCCAGCATATTCTTTTCAAAACTTTCTCCCATACTGGTTGATATGGCCACAAATCGTCCCTTTTCTTCCTCTCCCGGAACACTAAGACTGTTATCTTCTTCCAAAATGACCGCCACAACATCCATATCCAGACGAACCTGCATGATCTGAACAATCTGATTCAACATTTCTTCTTTTTTCATAGAACCAGCTATTGCCGATGATATTTCATTTTGTACTGACAGTTCATCATGAGACCGGTTAATACGCTTATTAGCTGCCTGCAGTTCAATCTTCTGCATACCCAGTTTTTGATTAACCAGATTAATTTTATCCTGCTGTTCATGCAACGCCTCATTCGCTTCATTTAGATCCTCCAATGCACGATTTTGCTTAAGAAAACGCTGTTCAAAAAATTTCCACAGAATTGCCATGACCTGACCAAAAAACAAAATAACAAAAAGCACAGCAAATACTGTTGCAATCTCTCTTATTCCTACACCAATCGTAACACTGCTCTCTTTATTTTGTATCAGCGAAACGATCATAATAACAGATAGCATGCCATACACGATAGCAATCAGAGTATAAATTGTATATCGTTTCACGGCATTATCCAGTGCCGTACGAAAAATATACTCTTCCGATGACCAAATCAGCATAATAAGAAAAGGCAATCCCTCTAACTTATTTCTTGCCATATAATAATATACAAGTGCAACAATGATGCGGGACACATAAATGAATTGCCCGACAATTTTTTCATCCATAAAAGCAATTCTGGCTTTGATATTCCATATCTCTAGTCCAAGACAAACAGCAATGTAAATACAAAAGATAAAATATTTTCCAATAATAAAACTATCTTTAGAAAATAAATATGTAACACCAAAGACCAGATAAATGAGATTCATAATCTGGTGTGCCCAAAAAGTATGTTTGTTACTATACCAAAGTTTGCAAAATTGTTCCTCCATATTTCCCCTCATTTCTCCCAATATAATTCTATATGGTCACCATCATGCAGCGGCTCTGTAAAATCTTTATCTTCCCCATTAATCCGTGTGATCAGACGCGTTCCTCCCGCTTTCGTCAGATCAAACGCATATACATCAAATACATCAACAAAAATCGGCTTTTCTTTCGCCGGCATAGTGACAACTTCACCATTTACTGTTACAAGGATCGGTTCAGATGGTTTCACTTCCGCTTCATGATCATAAGACTTGCCGGTCTGCAATGCCCCCGGTATCACCGTTCCATCTGCACCAATCTTCGCCGTGTCAAAAGGAATTCCATGCATCCAGTCAGGAATCGGCTTTTGCGGTTGTAATAACGGATCTTCTTCCATCTGTTTTTGAAAATCATCTGCCGAATCAACTTCTTTCTCCGGTTCAGGAGGCTTCGGTTTATATGTAATCACATCTCCGTTATGAACCTTTGCCGTCTTGCCGGCCTCATGCCCATTGATCAGGACATCCGTCTCCCCCTCTATCCCAGCATATTCAAGAAGCCTTGCCACAGAATAATAATCAAAGGTTTCTATCCGGTCTCCCTGCTCCAGCATATACATATTAGACCGGACTTCTCCATTCACCTCAACCAGCTCCGGACAGGAGACCATTCTGCCAAATAAGGTAACCGTTATTTCCTTCTTGCACTCTTTAATCTGTCCGACCGAAATCTCCCCTGCTTTTCCCTTCGTTGATGGACGTATCTCTATTTGGTCATTTTCAACAACCTGATCATTTAAACTTACTTCTTTTCCATTCTTACGCACGATAGCAACTTCACCACTCTGCCCCTTAACAGTACGTTCCTCACCATTAACATAATAAGTCAGAGCATCTCCCCGCAGAGGAAATAGATTTTCTTTCGAAAAACCTGAACTGATGCAGGCATCCAGTACAGTAACTTTACCATTATCATATAACTTGACCCGTTGTTCATTTACTAACACATGAATGAAATTATTACGCTGTTCATAATAGTTCATGCAGATTCCCAATGGTGTCACAAGTGTCGAATCTTTTTTGATTCCCGGCTGTTCAAACACGACCTGTCCGAGCACTTCTGCCCCCCGGATAGCAACGCGCTCCTGTGGAAGCCCAAGATATTCTGCCAACTTCTCCGTAAAACCATCATGTTTTCCACCACCGCCAACAACAAATACTGCACTTACTGTCTGTCCACCATTCAGCTCCAGAATCCTGTTTGCAATATTTTGCGTAATTTGTTCTATCGCAGAACGGGAAATATGAGCAATATCCTCTCTCGTTA
This sequence comes from uncultured Eubacterium sp., assembly GCA_934338065.1. GTDB lineage: Bacteria > Bacillota > Clostridia > Lachnospirales > Lachnospiraceae > Eubacterium_F. The sequence continues at coordinate 32,312 of CAKRGX010000004.1, forward strand.
CAGTGTTTTTATTACCAAAAATATCTTTAAATGAAACTGACTTACGTTTTTCACACTGCCTCTTAATATTTTCTGCCGTAGCAAAATCAATTAAATAATTTTTGGCAATGGCTTCTGTGATCTCATCTCCCGCCAGAGGTATCATACCAAAAGCAACAATACTTCCATCTTTAACGATTGATATATCGGATGTTCCCGCCCCTACATCAACCAAAGCAATATTCAAAAGACGAAACTTCTCGGGAATGGCAATGTTGATTGCAGCAATGGGCTCCAGTGTAAGATTTGCTACATGCAAGCCCGCCGACTCAACAGCAGAATACAATCCATCCACAACCTCTTCCGGCAAAAAAGTAGCAATCAGTTCCACTTCTATATAATTAGCCATATGCATTGTGATCATTTCCATCGGGTAACCATTCAGATAATATTTGACAGTAGAATATCCAACACAAAAGAAATGTTTTTCTTTATCTTCCTGATCATTCCGTATTTCCTGATATGCTTTTTCGACACCCAGCATATCCAGTGACCGGATATGTTCCTCCTGCACCCGTGTTTCCGATGAAAAATCATATCTTGCACGTACCTGTTTCGTTTTCAGGACACGTCCTGCCGCCGCAATACATACATCGGTGAGTGGCTGCCGGATCTGATTTTCCAGACGTTCTTTAATCATACAGATTGTTCTCGATACCGCCGCAATATCATGAATCTGCCCATCGATAACAGCTCTTGTGGAATGTTCAATACTTTCTTGTGCCACCACAACAAAACGGTCTGTACCAACACGATAGCCAACCGTTCCCACGATACTTCTTGTTCCAATATCCAGTCCAAAAACATATCCTTCGTTCTTTGCACTCATACCAAACGTACTCCTAAATCAATATACTTCTTAATATCATATCACATCTTTGCCGATATGCCTAGTAATTCTTGCAATCTATCTGTTATTTTTTCTATCGGACCATTATTATCAATCCACGCATCTGCCATGCGGCGCCCCTCTTCATCTGAAATCTGCACTGCCATAATTTCCTCTGCCTTTTCTCTTGAATACCCTCTGGACTCCCTCAGCCGGCGGATACGATTCTCAGGATCCGTGTATACATACCAGACAGTGTCGCATAATTCATCACAGCCGGTTTCATACATGATAGCAGTCTCAATCGCCACTAACGGCTCATTCTCCCACTCTTTCAGGTATTCCCTCATCTTTTGTTTCACATAAGGATGAATGATTTGATTTAACTCATTTCGCTTACCGGCATCCTTATAAATGATCTGTGCCAGATAGGAGCGGTCTAATTCTCCATTTTGCAATACTGCCCTGTTGCCGAATAATCGGCAGATTTTGTCATAGGACTCTTCACCTTTCTTCATCGCACAATGCCCCAGTTGATCTGCCAGCAGAATCCTGGCACCAAACCGTTCCTGCAAAAGATTCATAATCGTTGATTTGCCACATCCTACTCCCCCTGTCACCCCTATGATCCGTTTATTTTGCTTCATACCATGATGCCCCCTGTTTCACTTCTGCGATCAATGGAACTGCCAGTTCACAGGCATGCACCATTTCCTGCTCCAGTAATTCTTTAACTTCATCAACTTCATCCTTATGCGTCTCAATCAACAGTTCATCATGTATCTGTAAGATTAAACGTGAACGAAATTTTTCTTTCTTTAACCGGTCACCAACATGAATCATAGCAATCTTGATAATATCGGCTGCCGTTCCCTGTATTGGCGAATTCATAGCAATCCGCTCACCAAACTGACGCTGCATAAAATTCTTGGATGATAATTCCGGTATAGGCCGGCGTCTTCCAAACAAAGAAGTAACATACCCTTTATTTTTTCCTTCAGCTACCAGTTCATCCATAAAGTGTTTAACCCCCGGATATGTTGCAAAATAATCCTCAATATAATCTTCTGCCTGCTTCTTCGAAATATTCAAATCCCTCGACAGACCAAATCCGCTGATTCCATATACGATCCCAAAATTAACTGCTTTTGCATTTCTGCGCTGCAACTCCGTCACTTCTTCATAAGGAGTGTGAAACACAAGTGCTGCCGTTGTCCGGTGTATGTCAGCATTTTCCCTGTAAGCTTCAATCAGCCGTTCATCTCCTGACATGTGTGCCAGAACACGCAGTTCAATCTGAGAATAATCAGCATCAAGAAAGACATAGCCCTCCTCTGGGACAAACACTTTCCGAATCTGTCTTCCCAGTTCCATACGGATTGGAATATTCTGAAGGTTAGGTTCCGTCGAACTGAGCCGCCCTGTTGCAGTAACGTTTTGATTAAATGTTGTATGGATCCTGCCATCCTTTTTCTCAATATAAGTGTCCAAGCCATCTGCATAAGTAGATTTTAATTTAGTCAACTGACGATATTCCAGTATCTGTTCAATAATTGGATCTTCAAATCGAAGTTTTTCCAGCACTTCTGCCGATGTTGAATATCCTGTCTTAGTCTTTTTACCATAAGGCATCTTCATTTTTTCAAAAAGGATCACTCCAAGCTGCTTAGGAGAATTAATGTTAAATTTCTCACCGGCACGATCATATATTTCCTGTTCCAGTTCAACAATCCGTTTTTCCAGATTTCCTCCATACTCATGCAGTGCCTCCCTGTTTACCAGAATTCCCTTCTTTTCCATATCGTATAAAGTAAACACAAGCGGCATTTCAATACTTTCAAATAGATGATAAGATTTTATCCTCTTTAGTTCTTTAACAAGTAACGGATACGCACGTACATTAACTAAAGCACAATAACAGGCATATAAGATCATATCCTTTTCATTTTCAGCAAAAGCGGCTTCCATCGTAGCCTTTCCAAATGTATGAGCATATGGATACATCGTAATTTCCGCATAATCTGCTGCGATATCTTCTTCATAGAAGTTTTTCTGTATCGGATTGATCACATAAGCAGCCAGATTCGTATCAAAACTATTTTCAGGAACCGCTCCCTCTAGAAAATCCAACTGTGATTTGATGTCATTGGCAATAAGATAATGGTCCTTCAGAAGTGCTGTAAGCTCGTTGGTAATATCATATTCACTCAACGTATCACAAACCTTGCAAAATACAATCTTATCATCGTGAAATGCAACTGCCATACCAAGCAGGCGTCCCTGTGACTCTGACATAAATAACGTCATCTGCCCTGCACCATCCACCGTCATGTCAGCCTGCTTACGGTATACTGCCTTAACCGCAACAGGTTCACCTTTCTTAATCTCTGCCACATAGTCGGTCCACTCTTTTTTATCCGTTACTATAACAAAGTTTTTTTCCCATTTTGAATCCATGGACTGTTCCTGATCAAAGCGTTTTAAAACAGATTTGATATCCAGAGATTGAATCATCTGAAAAGCCTTTGCATTATATACATCCTCGATCAGGCACTCCTCCATGGAAATGCCTAATTTACAGTCTGTCTTAATCGTTGCCAGTTGTTTGCTTAATCTGGCAAGAGCTGCATTATTTTTAACGGCTTCTCTGGCGCGGTTTGGAGTGATTTCATCCTTGTGTGCCAGCGCATTTTCTACAGTGCCAAACATGGTCAGGATTTTTACTGCTGTCTTCTCTCCTACACCCGGTACACCTGGTATATTATCCGATGAATCGCCCATAAGTCCCTTTAGGTCAATAATCTGTGAAGGTGTAACCTGATATTTTTCAATTACTTCTGCTGTCCGGTAATCTTCTACTACTGTTTTTCCTGCACGGGTCTTTGGTATACGTACGACAATGGTATCTGTTGCCAGTTGCAGTAGATCTCTGTCACCAGACACAACAACAACCGTATAACCATCTTTTTCTGCTTTTTTTGCCATCGTACCAAGTATATCATCCGCTTCGATACCAGCCTGGGAAAATATGCGGAGATTCATCGCCTGTAAAAGTTCTTTCAACACAGGCATCTGCTCGCTCAGTTCCTCTGGCATTGGCTTTCTTGTTCCCTTATATTCTTGAAACATTTCATGGCGGAATGTAGGCGCTTTTTCATCAAAAGCGATGAGCATATGTGTTGGCTCCTCATCGTCCATCAACCTAAACATAATGTTCAAGAAACCATAAATAGCGTTTGTATGCAGCCCATCCTTATTTGACAGATCTGGTACACCATAAAATGCTCTGTTTATAATACTATTACCATCAATCAGTACAAGTTTCTTTTCCAATGCTTCAACCTCTTTACTTTTTTATTATTACTTTTTTAATCCTGCTATAACTGCTTAAATAAATCTTTTCTTTATTTATCCCATATCCCTTCACCCGGATATAATAAGTTCCTTTTTGTCTCTTATTCATCTGCAGCCGGTCGCCGGACAGCCTGTATTCTGTCGTATTACTATTTCTGAATTTTTTATCCGGGCAGATATAAACATAGTATCCTTTGATCAGTCCGCTTCCCTTAAACTTGAGCTTTAATGTTCTTTTTACTTTTTGGGCTTCAGAAATCGCAGGCTTAGGTGGTATGATGTCATAATGGAGCGTTTTCTTACCAAAATAGTTCCCTCTTCCACATACAACAATACTTGCCGTACCGATATTTTTATTATTTCGAAATACAACAGTATAATCCCGGTTTTTCTTCAATGGCACATCGCCATTTTTGATTGCCAGATCGGTTGTACGAATTTTGCCATTATATGCTTTGTATTTTGTATAATGATAACTCAAGCCTTTGACAGAACGTTTCTTTATCACAAAATGAACTCTCACTGTTCCTTTGTAATTTCCTATGCCTTTAAAGATCATATAAGCTTTACCCGGTTCACGATTACTCCAATAGGTTACTTTTATATCTCTGCCAACAACCAGTTTCTTTCCTTTATCTTTCGCAGAAAAATTATTTTTTATTGCGGTTCCGGTATACGCACGAGTCTTTTTCACCCGGATCATACTCTTTGTCAGGGACCGTTTTTTTACCGGAATCCGGATTCTCACAATGATCGTCTTATAATGCTGTGTATCGTCCGGCACAAATTTGGCTCGGTAACCGGAGTTTCCATAAACCGGGCAGATACTATCATCTACCCAGGTCCATTGTTTTGGCAATGCTATAGAAGCCAGTTTTATTTTGGGTGAATAGTTAATTGACTCAATCTGCGGAAGTGCATAAGCCGGAAGAAGTTTCGGCACAAAAGTTGTACTCATTCCTGCAATATGGCTGGAATATTTTTCACTGGTAACACAGCAGATAAGACGATAACCGATATCTTCACGAGTAACCTGATACGTCTGTCTCACGGCACCTGGAATCCGCACGGCGCCATCCAACGATACCTTGTCGTCTTCCTTATCTTGAAAGTTAGAAACAGCCTGTATCTCAACACCATCTTCATCCTCGTCCTCGTCTTCGCTATCCTCGTCCTCTTCCGCTTCCAAATCATCCTCTTTTGCCCCGCCGGTCTCATCCCATGCTTCTTCAAATCCGGATGCATCTTCTGTTTTTTTAATGCGATACCATTGATAAGATAGTGTCCCTGCTGCTACAGAATCCAGATTTGTTTTTGCCGTGAGGACCTGATCTACTGCAACATTTCCAGATATGGTAACGCTGCCGGCCAGGGCCATACGATCCGTAGTGAAAACATTACTTTTAACCACCGGGGAACTGTTTCCCCCATCATCCTCCATGTAAGCATAAATTGTATAATTTTGATCTGCTTTTAATCCCTGGCATAAAAAATCAGTACCTTTTGACGTACCATCTACACGGCCAAAGCCAACCACTCCGTAATGTGCGCCGACGTTATTATCTATGTCTTCCTTTGTCAATTCTGCATGATTTTCCGGCACAACTACATAATAAAATGTACCTGGCTCATTCGAAATAATCCTGCCATCAGAAGTAACATCCGAACTATAATTTTCTCCTGCAACAGAAAGAATCTCCGGAGCAGTCCAGTCAGCTCTTACAACAATTGTTTTTGGTGTTTGATCAATTGCCTTTCGACTGGCATTATTTTGATTGGAACGAAGAAAATAAGTAAATACATTTTCACCTTCCCTGATTTCCACTTCCATTGCAGAACCCCAATGCACAGTATCTCCATCGATATGTGACGAGATCAGATATCCTTTTGGCGCTTTTATTTTCTTTTTCAAGGCAAAAGAAGCATCGGCAGCAGAACCTGAGACAATAGAACCTGCTTGTTCTGCCTCTTTCTTATCCTCCATATTATAAACATGGTGATCCGGTTCTACCTGTTCAGGCGTCGTATACTCCCGTATCTCAAATGTCGGTGCCTTCGGATCGATCACATAAGAAATCTTTTGTTTTTCCTCTTCCGAACGTTTATCTTCAACTACAAACTTCTGTATCCCCACCGTATCTGCCTTAAGTTTAAGTGAAACGCCCTCTGGCAAAGGTTCATCATCTGATGCAGCATAATTGGTATCCTGAACAAAATTTCTAGCTTGTCCAAAATACTTCCACTGTCCCGCAAACGGGGTAATTGTAACAACTTTTTCCGATTTCGCAACAGACGTGATCTGGCCGCTATCTTCTTCCGTTTTTGCATAGGCTGATGAATCAACCATTCCCAGAAACACAGCAAATAATAGCACGCCTGCTAATATCTTTTTTCTCCTTTTCATCACGTTTATCTCCCTTCAAAACCATCTGACTGATATGTATAGAATACTATTTTTGAATGACAATTTCAACAAAAACGTCATTCTGTCACTTATATCTTTTATATTTCTTTCGATAATCACTTGCTTTTTTTTATAAATATTCTGTAAATACCCCTGGCTGATACTTAACCGTCTGGCTATCAGAAAAACACTCCACGGAATTGCCGGATTGCTTTTCATCTCAAAACAAATATGCTGTAATTCTCCTAATAGAGAAGAACTTCTTTCCGCTTCATAATCCTCCCCCTTTCCAAAGACACTCTGCGTCAAAGGAACTTTCTTATATTATAACATAAGATGAGGATTCATCAATCAATTCCTAACAATCCATCATTGAATGACCCTGATAAATCAACTAAAAAGTTTTTGTTGACAAAATCCGCAAGCAATGGTATAGTAATATTGTTGTGAGCGGATGTGGCGGAATTGGCAGACGCACAAGACTCAAAATCTTGCGGTGGTGACATCGTGCGGGTTCAAGTCCCGCCATCCGCACTCATAAAAAAAAGTCGCTTTAACGATTTATATTCGTTAAAGCGACTTTTTTTTCATATTTTTTACTTCTACACTTAGGATACCTTGACTTCTTCCAGCTATGAGATTTGCTCATGGCAGCCGATGACTTTAAAAAATACGTATATCTCGGTTTTGTATTATCGTTGCTGTTATTCACGATTGGATCATCAAAAGTAACATCTACATGATACCATTTTCCTGATATCTTAACCATATTCCATCCATGCCCTACTCCCTGACTGCGTCCCACGACAAATTTACATGGAATCCGGAGTCTGTTCATAATCATCTGAAAAGCATGTGCATAGCCGTCACATACCGCAAGTTTCTTAATAAGTGCCCCTTCCGCCGTATGTGACACTTTTGGTATTGTGTTGGTCTGTAATCGATAATAATCATATTTGACATTTCGTATCAGCCAATTATGAACGGCCTTCACTTTGCTGTAATTTGACATTTCCTTTTTAATACAGGACTTTATGATCTGATCAACACGTTTGTTCATAGATTTAGCATATACGGTTACTTTATAAGTGTATTTTCTGCCATTACATGCTGCCGTAATAGTTGCATTTCCCTTTTTTTTTGCCTTGATAGTTCCATTTTTGCTTACCGATACGACCTTGTTATTATTGCTTTTCCATTTCACATCATATATCGTATTAAAAACAACATTCTTTTCCTTATCCCCCGTCAGCAGGTAAGTGTGGGAACAATTACATCTGGCAGTCACAGAGTTTGTCACTGGTATATCATTCTTTTCTCCATATTCATATGCCTTACTGCCCTTTGGTGCCACGATATTCGTCAGTTTAAGACACGTATGAATCATATTTGACATCAACTGCGTTGTTTCCTTTGAAAAAACAACATATCGCAATTCCGGACATTGTAAAAAGGCACATTTTTCAACTTTTTTTACCGAATCCGGTATTACAACTGATCTTACATTTGAGCTTTTATAAAAGGCAAGAGAGGATATTTGTGTCACTCCGTCCGGTATTGTTACCTGCTCTGCCTGTCCACGGTATCTCACCAGCACACCATTTCGTATAAGAAAGTCAGAAATCTGCCGGTTATTCTCTGTTACGCTGTCCCCACTGTCTGAACTATCTTCGTTTTCCGATGTTGTAATCACCCTTCCGGATACCCGTGAAAAAGCACCCGGAAGCCGATTCCCCAGAATCAGCCGCAAATATTCAACTAAATGTTCTTCATCACTGAGCCGAATCCTGGTTTCTTCATATTGTTCTCTCGTCACCTCAAATGGCTGATTATCAACATACAAATAATACCTGCTGACACTCACTGCCCGGCTTTCCGATATCGGTCCGCACATAACGAGTATAAGGACCACCACGATTATTCCTGCTATTTTTTTACCATATGTCATGACAATCTCCGTTCCAATGCCTCAACAACAATTTCTAATACTTTAATGCGGGCATATAATTTAGAATTAGCTTCGATGATATGCCAGGGAGCTTGTTTCGTAGAAGTACGCAGCATCATTTCATCCACCGCTTTTTCATAATCATCCCATTTTTCCCGGTTACGCCAATCCTCGTCTGTAATCTTCCACTGCTTTTCCGGCGTTTCCTGACGCTGCTGAAAACGTTTTGCCTGTTCATCCTGATCAATATGCATCCAGAACTTTAACACGATTGCTCCAGACTTTACCAGATGCGCCTCCATATCATTGATTTCCTTGTAGGCTCTCTTCCACTCCTGCTCTGTGGCAAATCCCTCCACACGCTCGACAAGAACACGCCCATACCACGTACGGTCAAAAATCGTCATATGCCCGGCTTTTGGAAATCTCTCCCAGAAACGCCAGAGATAATGGTGTGATTTTTCCACATCATTCGGAGATGCTATCGGTACCACTTCATATCCACGCGGGTCAATACATTGCGTAAGCCGCTTGATTGCACCACCTTTTCCTCCGGCATCCCATCCTTCAAAGGCAAGAATAACCGGAACACGTTCCAAAAACATCTGATTATGAAGGGCAGCCAGCTTCTTTTGCAATTCTTTTCGCTTTTTCTTATATTCTTCCGGTTGCAGACTAAGTGACAAATCTACTCCTTTTAATACGCCACTGCGCAGATCATCCTCAAATATATCCGGCACTGTCTCCCATACCGTCGTACCCTTTTCTTCGCTTTCAATCGCAATCTCTAACCGTCTTACAATTGTCGTAAATATCTTACATATGGCATATTTTTTATCCATTGCTTCCACAACAGTCCACGGAGCATTGGATGTGTCCGTCTGTGCCAGCATCTCATCGTATTTCTCCTGCCATGCCTGATAATCCTTATTTTTATGCCAGTCCTCTTTAGAAACACGCCAGCACGTATTCTTATCTTCTTCCAACACACTCAGTCGCTTTTTCTGTTCTTTTTTTGTAATAGCTAAAAAAAACTTAATCAGAATAACCTGATCATCCGTATATTGTTTTTCAAATGCATTAATCTCTTCTCCTGATAAACAAGATCCAAATCCCTGATACCAGCTCCGGTCAAAAATGTGGATGCGTCCCTTTGCCGGCATTTTTGTCGCATAACGCCACAAATAAGGATACATCTTCTGTTCTGCCTCCTCTTTCTCCATTGTATACACCTTAAACCCTCTTGGATCCAATGGCTGTATCATCTTCCCTATCATAGTTCCCTTGCCGGAAGCCTCAAACCCCTCAAATACAATAGCAATCGGTATTCCCATCTCCTTGCATTTTCTCTGCAGTTCTCCCATCCGTATCTCCAGATGAGCCATCCGGTCATCATAGTCCGGCCAATCAGCCTTTTTCTTCTCATCAATCTTTTCTAACATAATACCCTCCATTCCGCAGGCGCATTACGCCGCTACACTGGCAGAGACCTCACGTTATTTTTTGCCAATCCCCCATCTCTTGTATTTGCGAAGTTCCTGATATTGTGCATATGCCTCCTCCAGAATCTTCCTCTCATTGGCAAACTTCAACAAATGATATGCCTCATGATACTTATAGTACCCCGAATCTTGAAAAAATTCCTCCTTTTGTGGTTTAGAGTAAAAACTATCCGATTGCATCAAATACCAATGAACATCCTTTGATACCACCCCTTCCGGCACCTCAAAAGTATAATGACTTTTGTCTACATATGTTACAATCTCACCTACTACACCAGCTTCTTCATGCACTTCTCTCAAAGCAGTCTCTTGATAGCTTTCGCCATACTCTACTGTTCCCTTTGGAAGAACCCAGCCTTCATATTTGTGTTTGTAATTCTTGTACAATAATAAAATCTTACCACGGAAAATCACTACCCCTCCACAGCTCGTTGCTTCGATCATTGCAATCCCTCCTGCGTGGAAATCTATCGTTTGATACATATAGTATACCTTATCTTACCAATAAGCGTCAAATATCTTTTTCGCAATTGGAACAGCATAGGCACTTCCTGTCCCTGCTCCCTCAACAACAATGCTTACTACGAGTTTTTTCCCATTTAATTCTGCAAATCCTACAAACCAAGCATGAGAATTTCCGGAACCGTTTTGGAATTCTGCCGATCCGGTCTTTCCTCCTGCTTTATATGGTGTTCCATAGTATAAAGAAGAAGCCGTACCGGTTTTCACCGTGCCACGCATCAATGATTTCAGTTCCTTTGCTTCTGACCTGTTGATTGGTTTTCCCAGCGATCTTGGCTGCACACTTTCTATCTCATTTCCCTCGCTGTCTTCCACATGATCGACGACATATGGCTGCATCAGTTCCCCCTTATTGACTGCCGCACATACAAGAAGAGCATTTTGCAGCGGTGTTACCAGCGTATTCCCCTGTCCAATGGATGCCTGACGGATATCTCCCTGCGTCGTCTTGTCTGTCACGCCAAACTGTGATGCTTTCTGCTCCATTTTTTTAAGCGGTATGTTTTTGTTATAATAAAATGATTCACATAAACGCCTCCATGAATCGGCATCCAGCGTTTGCCCAATGGAACAAAAGGCAGTGTTACACGACCTGGCAAATGCTTTAGCAAGATCAACTCTTCCATGAACCTCTCCCCCATAACAACGAATCCTTTCTTTTCCAGTTCCTATTTTGCCAGAACATGTATAACGGAAATCTTCATAGTTTTTATTTTCTCTCATATATTCCAGTGCTGTATATAACTTAAATGTTGATCCTGGTGGATATAGTCCCTGTGTTGCCCTGTTATATAACGCAGATTTTTCATTGTTATCTGTCGTAAGATGTTTCCAGCGGCGGTCGCTCAATTCATTTGGGTCATAACTTGGTTTACTCACCATACTTACAATCTTACCTGACTCAGGATCCATCACAACAACAGCACCCCTATGTGAGCCAAGTGCTTCACTGGCTGTCTTAGAAAGCTTAACATTTAACGTTGTGACAATCTGATTACCCGGATTTTTCTTTCCCCGCAGCTCATTTATCATTCCATAAAGCGGATTGATACTGCTGGTAAGCATCGTGTATCCTTCGGATGCCTCCAATCCGGTCTTGCCATGAGAACTGCGTCCTACAACATGAGCAAACAAACTGCCATAAGGGTAGTATCTGCTTTCTGTTCCCTTTTTATCCGACCTTGTCTCTGCCAGAACCTTTCCATCGGCCGATAGAATGCTTCCCTTGGTAACACGCCTTGCCAGGAGATCCTGTCTTTTGTTATACGAATTATTCAAAACAGAATCCGAATCATGAAGAATAAAATACACAAGATATCCTGCCATCACAAGAAATATTACCATAACAAGATATGTTACGACTGCCATCTCCCGGTTCTGTCGTTTTTCATTATTTATTTCTTCGCCTGCGTTTTCCCGTTGTTCCACTTTCTGCCTGCGCATTTTCAATATTCTGCATCTCCTCTCTTCCATTTAGTACATACATACCCTGAATAATACTAAAAATAATAATTGTCGTCATGATCGAACTTCCACCATAACTGATCAATGGCAGTGTCACCCCTGTAGACGGAATAAACTTGGTCGCACCGCCAATACATAAAAACACCTGAAAAATAAAAACAACACTGAGACCAAAAGCAGAAAGTTTATAAAAGCGTTTTTTCATCTTCATGGCTATATTTACAAACATAATAAAACTGCTGATGTATACAAGGATCAGGCAGACAGAAAAAATTCCGCCCAGTTCTTCCGATATAGCAGAAAAGATAAAATCACTTTCTACAACCGGCACACTATCAGGCAGCCCTTGTCCAAGTCCCATACCAAAAAGTCCCCCTGTCCCGATAGCGAACAGACTCCGGCATATCTGATATCCGGAATCATTGATATGAGTCCAGGGATCACGCCAGGCCAGCACACGCACACGAACATGGCTGAACAAATGGTATGCTACAACAGATGCTGCCGCCCCGGCACCAATACCTGCCACAAGATAACCGGCTTTCATCGTTGCTACATAAAGAACCATCAGATAAGTTACAAAATAGATTAACGCAGCTCCCAGATCTTTCTCTAACACCAGAATAACAATATGAACGCCCGCCACAGCCGAAATTGCCACAACGTTTTTAAATCCCGTAGTCTTAGATAACAGACTTGCAATAAAGAACACATAGATGATCTTAACAAATTCGGATGGCTGAATAGCAATACTGCCAACGGCTATCCAGTTTTTTGCTCCGTATTTCTCCACACCAATAACAAATACCAGTAACAAAAATAAGATACCAGCAAGTGCATACTGCCAACCAATCCTTTCCCATATCGTAAAACGTTCAATAAACAAAGGAACCAAAAGGCATGCTCCCATTGCGATAGCTGCCATAAACAACTGCCGGATCGCATAATCATACTTGAGCCTTCCAAGCATGATAAATCCAATCATCATACAAATCATCATATTATTCAGCACAAGTTTGGAAAGTCCCTTATATGCTAACTGGTATACTTTTGTAAAACCAACAAAGAAAAGTAATTCCAAAGCCCAAAGAACAATATAATTTACGCTTTTCTGCTCTATGACAAGAATTGCGCTGCATAACAGATGAATAAGGAAAATGAGCGACCGCTGTGCGCGGAACACGCGTTCTTTGCCCTCTGATGTTTTCTTCAAAAACACACGAAAACCATAAAATGTATAAACAGAAAATAAAATAATGATCACATATCTTGATAATTCTGCTATAATAAGTTCCATTCTCCCATCACCTTCCTCATCTCTTCTCTCCCCTCCCAGGTAAACTCCAGCCGTATATCTGAAACATCTTTGTGCCTGCAGACCGGTTCTTTTGTGTAAATCATATTATAACAATATTCACAATTGTTTACTACTACAAAACAATCTCCTTTTGGTGTCATAATCTCAATATTTTCTCTCACTCCATCACAGTGGCCGATCGTTGCTTTTACACATCCCTCCGTCACCATAACAGCTTCTCTCCCATATGTTTTCCTGATTACCCGGCCGACCCCAAGCCCGGCATATGCATTTTCCGCCCATTTATTTTTTTGATACATCATTTCATCTGCAGCATACACTGCTTTCGGAAAATACTTTCTCGCCAGAAGAATACTTCGATGACTATTGATAAATACCCTATCAACACATAATTGCTGCCATAGTTCTTTCCTGCTTTCCCATTCCTTTTGAAAGTGCTCATATTTATTTCCCCGCAGAATTCGCGGAAAAGAAATTGCCATCTTTCTCCCCTTCATTAGTTCCGGTAAGGCATCCCAATCATAGTCCTGAAACTTCTCCAGCCGAAGATGAATCAGCGCATCCTTTACGCTTACTGCCTCTTCTAACTGCTCCTGACAACAAATACCTATGACAATAAGCGGTTCCTGCCCCTCCCTTCGGTGATCTGAGATGATCTGTTGTTCCATTACTGCTTTTCTTGTAACTACCACCTGTTTCTCCCATGCAGAAATTCCATCACGACGGATTTTCTTGATCTCTCCTACCGGAATAAACCCATTCTGTTGCTGCGAAACAGACAGTGATTTCCAATAATAATGACGATTTCCAATCGCTGCCAGACGTTCCCGCACATCTTCCTTTGTCACAGGTCTCTTTTGCGCCTCCCGGAGTATTTCCCCCTCAATGGTGACCGGGATACCTTTTCCTTCTACTGTAAAACTAACCGGTTTACCAATTGCAGCTTCCCAGAAACCGTGCAAGGCCAGTGAATCATTCACGGACGCCTCCTTTTTATTGATATCTTCAAGTAATGCTGCATTTTTTGTCCGGTATACTTTCTGTCCCCGGTAAAGGCGGCATCCACGCTGATAATTTGCTGTCACACAGGTTCCCTTTTTCATTGGCTGTTTCACCGTATATTCATATTCCTTTGACCCATCATGATTTCGAAATTCCAGCACATCCTGATATTGGATATCCTCACATAAGTCAAAGGAAACTTTTCCTTTTTCTGCCTGTCGTACTGTCCCTATCAAAAGACCTCCATGACCATTTTTCTTTGGCTCGATCATGCAGGATTTTTTCCGTTCAAAAAGATAGCTGTCACAAAATCCACCACGATTGTATAAATCCTGGCATTTTTTATAATCCTTCCAAAGTGGGCTTTCTTTGTCTGCAACCAACTCCCGAAACGCAGCACGCCCCCTTTCCAGATAATAATTCACATATTTACGATACACATGCGATACAAAGGCACTGTATTCTTTTCTCTTCATCCGCCCCTCTATTTTGAATGAGTCAATACCGGCTTCAACCAGTTCCGGAATATGTGTCAGTGTGCAGATATCTTTCGGACTAAGAATATGCCCTTTTCCGTATACACTTGAGAATGGAAGCCGGCATGGTTGTGCACACATGCCGCGATTTCCACTTCGTCCACCTATCACTTCACTCATTAGACATTGTCCTGAATAACAATAACATAGCGCACCATGAACAAATACCTCGATTTCCAGATCAGTCTGCTTTCTTGCCTTTCGTATTTCTTCTATCGTCAATTCTCTTGCAGGTACATAACGTGTCACTCCAAAAGAACGATATAATTCAGCTTCATCCCCGGAGAACAATGTCATCTGCGTACTGGCATGAAGATCCATATCCGGAAAATGCGTATGCAAAAAAGAGAGTACCCCCATATCCTGAACAATACAGGCGTCCAGTCCTGCTTCATACAAAGGTTTGATCATCTTATATAATTCGTCAAATTCCTCGTCAAAAAGCAGCGTATTAGTTGTCAGGTATATTTTTTTATCTCTTACATGTGCGTAACACAGCGCTTCCTGCAAACTCTCTACATCAAGATTATCTGCGAAAGCCCTTGCTCCAAAATGCTTTGCTCCCACATAAACAGCATCGGCTCCCATACGAAACGACGCATATAAGCTTTCCAGCGAACCGGCTGGTGCTAAAATTTCTATCGATTTATTCATACTCATCCCCATTCCGGAGCGTTGATTGAAAGAAGGACTGCTTTCGCAGTCCTAAACTATTCGTCCATAAACGCTATTTTTTTTGTTTTAAACGTGTTTCTAATTCAACAATTTTCTTTTCTGCTTTTTCCAGCGAAGACTCCAGTTCTGTTATCTTCTCATCCCTTGCCTTAGCATCTTCCTGCAAATGAATGATCTCATGTTTCATATCCAGTACCATCTTATCCTTTAATTCATTTTCAGTACGATACTCATTTTCCTTTTTCTTCGCCTTATGATAATCATCTGCTATGTTAATTGCCAAAAGAACATTTCGCAACTCCAGATCAAGGCTTTCATAATACTCTTTCTTTCTGAACTCACTGAACTTACGATTAATATATGAGGCAACCTGCTGTAAATACTCAGCACTTTCAAACCCACAAATCGTATATTTTCTTCCATCGATCAATACTTCAACATCATTTTTGTTCTTCATCGGTGCACACCTCATCTCATACTTTGACATCAGTATACATGAAATCACACTATTCGTCAAATGGCAGTCCAAAATGAGCATATACTTTTGGGGTTGCAACCCTTCCCCGTGGCGTTCTTAAAATCAGCCCATTCTGTATCAGATACGGTTCATACACATCTTCAATCGTTCCGCTATCTTCTCCGATGCTTGCTGCCAGCGTATCAAGGCCAACCGGTCCACCACCAAACTTCTCAATCATAGACATCAGCAGATTACGGTCTGTCTGATCCAGTCCCAGTTTATCCACTTCCAGCAGGTCCAGAGCAAAATTGGCCACCGGGAGCGTAATCTCTCCCTCATACTTTACCTGTGCGAAATCACGCACACGCTTTAATAAGCGGTTAGCCAGCCGCGGTGTACCTCTTGAACGTCTTGCAATCTCTATAGCTCCCTGCTCATCAATCGCTACCTGAAAGACCTTCGCTGACCGCATGATAATCTGTGTCAATTCTTCTACCGTATAAAACTCCAGACGGTGAACGACTCCAAAACGGTCCCGCAGTGGTGCAGTAAGCATACCTGCCCGGGTAGTAGCGCCAACCAGCGTAAAACGAGGAAGATCCATACGGATGCTTTTAGCTGCCGCACCCTTACCGATCACTATATCGATTACATAATCTTCCATCGCCGGATAAAGCACTTCTTCCACCTGTCTGTTCAAGCGATGTATCTCATCCACAAAAAGAAGATCTCCATCTTGAAGATTATTGAGTATCGCAGCCATTTCTCCTGGTTTTTCTATCGCCGGACCTGATGTTATCTTCAGGTTCACGTCCATCTCATTCGCAATGATGCTTGCCAGCGTTGTCTTGCCTAGTCCCGGCGGTCCATACAAAAGCACATGGTCAAGTGCCTCGCCTCTTGCCTTAGCTGCTTCGATGTAAATCTTCATATTTTCTTTTGCTTTTTTTTGTCCGATATAATCTTTCAGAAATTTTGGTCTGAGACTATTTTCATTTTTATAATCCTCTTCCATCAATTCCGTGGAAATTACGCGTTTTTCCATATCTGTCTCCGTCCCCTTTTTATAAGTTCTTCAGACTCTGTTTTAAAATATCCTGAACCGACAGATCCTCTGACAGATCTGTTTTTCTGACTGCGGCTGTCGCTTCCGATGCCGAATACCCCAGCGCAACCAACGCCTGTATCGCATCATTCCTAGCCTCATTATCAACAGAAACAACCGCAGCGGATTCCTTATTTTCATCTGAGTAAAATACATCTTCCAGATGACATTTATCTTTCAGTTCCAGGATCAGTTTACTTGCTGTCTTTGCCCCAATGCCCGGTGACTTTGCAATACTTTTAGCATCATCAGACAAAATTGCCAACCGTAAAGCATCCACATCCATCACCGTCAATATTCCCAGTGCTCCCTTTGGTCCTATTCCATTGACCGTGATCAGAAGCTGAAACATTTCCAATTGGTCTTTCGTTAAAAAGCCATATAACTGAAGTACATCTTCTCTCACATAGGTATAGGTATATATCTTCACCGTGTTTCCTGTCTGAGGCATTGCCTGCACAACCGATCCGGGAACCAGTATATGAAATCCAATCCCCTGATTTTCAACAATGACATAATCTTCTGCTACGGCATCCAGTATTCCCTTTACAAAGGCTATCATAAAATATCCTCCTAAACAAGCGCATTAAATACATTCAAAACATGCTGTACAAGTTTACGTTTCAACGGACGGTTCTTCCATTCCGCATAAGAAATCTCCCGGCTCTGTGAAAATGTCTTGTTAAAATCATTTTCCACTGACTGCCGGAACTCTTCGTCATAGATCCACACACCATTTTCATAATGCAGATAAAAGCTGCGGTAATCCATATTGATCGTTCCTACAATAACACAATGTTCATTCATCACTACCTTAGAATGGATAAAGCCCGGTGTATATTCATAAATCCGGATACCGTTTTTCAGCAAAATACCATAATTATACTCGGTCATATATTTGATATGCTTCTTATCCGGAATATTGGGTGTAATGATCCGTACATCAACACCTCTTCTGGCAGCTTCCAGCAGAGTCTCGATCATGGACTCTTCCAGAATAAGATATGGTGTCATAATATACATTTTCTGTCCGGCATAATGTATCATCTGACGATACATCGCACCAACAAAAGAGCGGGGATTTAACGCTGGACCGTCTCGCAAAACATGACAATACATATCGGATGGTTCACTCTGTTTTGTTGTACGGTATCGTTCATAATCAATTGTTTCCTGCTCTGCACAGACTGACCACAACTCTAAGAACGTAATCGTCATATTCCATACAACGTCTCCGGTCAGCCGGACTCCTTCATCTTTCCATACCCCAAATCGTTCAACCAGATTGGCATATTCGTCCGCAATATTAAAACCACCTGTATAGGCGATTTCTCCGTCTATCACCAGAATCTTCTGATGATCACGAAAATTCATAAATAGTTTACTGATGTATTTATGAATAGGATTAAATACTTCAACCTGAAACCCTTCTGAGCGAAGTTTCGGTGCAAAATCTGTCCCGGTACGGATCAAAGCGCCAAAATCATCAAACAGGAATTTAACTTCAACTCCTTCCTCAATCTTCTTTTTAAGAATAGCATGAAGCTTATTCCAGATCGCCCCTTCTGCCACAATAAAAAATTCAATAAAAATGAATCGTTTTGCCTTTTCCAGATCAGCAAATACCGAATTCCATGCTTCTTCTCCATATTCAAAATACCTTGCCGAATTATTCTTACTGATGGGTGCCCCCTCTGCTTCCATATAACGTGACATACGGGAACTTACCGGATGACGTTGATTAAACTCTTGTTCTACTTCCGGATACCAAGCCAGATGCCTGTCTACCTCTTCTATCTTATTTTTTATCCTGCGATTTAGTTTGTTTTTCTTGCCTACTTTTCCCCACAAGGCAAACATAATATTTCCTGAAATTGGCAATAGAACAATAATACACAGCCATCCAAATTTATATGACATACTTCTATTATCATTAGTCAGTGCAAGAATCGTGAAAACACCAAGAAACTCCATTAAAATATAAAAGAATGTAGAATACTGACGCAACAAAAAAGGAAGCCCCGCTAAAATGGCAAACTGAAATAAAACCAGCAAAGCTACCATACAAGCACGGATAAATCCACTCAGGCTGTTTTGCACTCTTCCCTTTAGTCCCTGTAATTGTTTCAACACTTTTCTCTGTTCTGTATTTTCCATATTATTCCCCATTCTGAAACATTTTCATTTTTACATACAGATACAGTATAACATATTTTCTAAAATTGCAACACAAACTTTTTTATGATATCATGGTATCGACAACGAGCAGAAAGGAGTTTTCTCATGGAATGTGTCAAACAACAATTATCAAACTATCAGCAGCAGTTACAGAAAGCCTGCCATTGTCTGCCTTTTCCTGTTGAGCAGGCTTGTTTTTTTGATATTGAAACAACCGGTCTTTCTGCCAGAGTTTCATCCCTGTATCTGCTTGGCGCTGCCTATGTAAAAGAAGGATGCTGGCATCTTGTACAGTGGTTTGCCGATGACTATGTAAGTGAAAAAGAGATCCTGACCGAGTTTGCTTCGTTTCTGTCCGGTTTTCACACGGTGATCCACTACAATGGTTCTACTTTTGATATCCCCTATCTTGAAAAAAAATACCAGTCATATCAACTTGGATCTCCTTTTTTCGGAAAGAGCAGTCTGGATCTATTCCGGCAGCTTCCGCATAAAAAAGAACTCTTTTCGCTCCCTGACAACAAGCTAACCACCGTGGAGCGTTTTTTAGGTTTCCATCGGAATGACACCTATACCGGAAAAGATTGCATCCGGCTCTATACAGACTTTATGCAAAAAAAATATTTCCGTGATCCTCTGGCAAATGTTGACAAGCAAAATCTCCTTTTGCATAATCATGACGACCTCATTGGAACTATCCTGTGCTCCAAATTATTTTCCTATCTTCAAACAAACCACAGTGAACCACATTACAGAATAGAAGGGCCAGAACTGATACTATCTGCCAAATTAGCCGACGAAGTACCGGAAACACTCACCTGCAAAAAAAATTCAGTCCAACTTACCTTTAAAAAAAATAAGTTGATATTACGTATTCCGCTTTTTGAAGGCACTTTGTATCATTATTTTAAAGATTACAAAAACTACTATTATCTTCCGGAAGAAGACATGGCTGTACACAAAAGTGTCGGTGCCTTTGTAGATGCCTCTTTCCGAAAAAAAGCAACGGCATCCAATTGCTATATCAAGCGAACCGGTACTTTTCTTCCCCTTCCGGCTGATATGAAAACAAATGAGATTACATTTCAGAAAAGCAGACGCTCCTCACAAGCTTATCTTCCATTTACAGAACAGACATCCCTCAGCAGAGAGGATTGTCTCTCTTACCTGAAAGCGATGACTCTCTGAGTTCTATGCATAAGAAACAATCATACCGCCACGTCCGGCATATAGTGTTGATATACCTCCGGTAGATACGATCTTCACCATCCGGTCAGGAAACTCTTTTTTTATTTTTGTTTTAAACTCAATCGCCATCTGTTCATTACAGCAATGAGATATCACCATACACTGCCAAAGCTGCTCTTTACTGTCCTCAATGACCTGATGATACAGTCTTGCAACACCACGCTTTATCCCTCTTGCCTGTCCGGTCTGACAGATTTCCCCCTCTGGTGTTGCAGCCAGAACCGGACATATATGAAGGACATCCGCTAATCTTGCTTTCACCCCACTCAATCGACCATTTCTCTCTAAAACTGTAAGATCTTCTAATACAAAACGTGTTTTCATTTTCAAAACGTGCCAGTCGATTTTTTTACAAATTTCTTCATAAGGAACCGATTGTTCTTCCCATCTCCGGATCAGTAATGCCAGCACAGTCTGCCCCGCAGAAGCGCTTTTACTATTAATGACATGTACCACATATTCCCCATTTCCGGCAATCAGTTTCTTCGCAAGGCAAGCACTGTTATAGGACCCGGAAAGCTGTTCAGAAAGAGTGATCACATAGATATGTTCACTCTTCTTATTCATATTCTCGACAAATTCCATAGGTGATGGGCAAGAGGAACGCGGTATATCCTGTGACTGTTCCATTGCTTTTAAAATTTCATAACGGTCCAAAGATCCATCATCAACATACTCTTTTGCTCCCACACGCAGACGAAGCGGTACAAGAGTGACCCTCTCATCCCGCTTCATTTCTTCTGTCCTGTCCCCACAGCTATCTATAAGAATCTGATATTTCATACTCTTCTCCATTCCGACATTTTTAAACGCTTAGTGTCATTAGAGATAAGATAACCGGATTACACCATTTTTATTCATTTTGCCGTTGAACTTTCTGCGTCTTATCACTGAAAAACTTTCCTGTATAATGAAAAAAGGAAGGAAACTAAGTGATTAGGTTCCTTCCTCATTTACATACTCAAATTATGCTTCTGTAGAGATAATCTCTTTTTTGTTGTAGCTTCCACAGTTCTTGCAGACACGATGTGGTACCATCAAAGAACCACATTTACTACATTTAACCAAAGTAGGAGCAGTCATTTTCCAGTTTGCTCTACGCTTATCTCTTCTCGCTTTTGAAGATTTATTCTTAGGACAAATACTCATTCCGATTACACCTCCTCTGTATTACTCAAAACACTTTTACTATTATACCTTAGAATAGAAACAATTGTCAACTGTTTTTTTGATATTTTACCTTATTTTTACCTTATTTTACCAAAGCTACGGTTTCTCTCGCAATTGCTAATTCCTCATTCGTTGGGATAACAGCTACCGTTACTTTAGAATCCGGTGTAGAAATAATTTTCTCCTCACCACGAATCTGATTTGCCTCTTCGTCAAGAGTAATACCCATATAACCAAAATGATCCAGAATCTGTTTGCGGACAACGATGTTATTTTCACCCAGTCCGGCTGTGAAGATGATAGCATCTACACCATTCATGGAAGCAATGTAAGAACCAATCACCTTAGCGGTACGATAGCTAAATACCTCTACCGCCAGCGTAGCTTTTTCATTTCCTGCCTTGGAAGCAGCATCCAGATCACGGAAATCACTGGAAACACCACCGGACAGACCATAAACACCAGACTCTTTGTTCAAGATCACCATAATCTCTTCCAGAGATTTATTCAAGTTGTGCGCAAGATACTCTACAATCGTCGGATCAATATCACCACAACGGGTTCCCATAACAAGACCTTCCATTGGTGTCATACCCATACTGGTATCAACAACTTTACCATTCTGGACAGCTGAAACACTGGAGCCATTACCCAAATGGCACACAATAACCTTGCTGTTATCCGGATCCAGATTTAACATTTCAATCGCACGTTTTGATACAAAACTGTGGCTTGTACCATGAAAACCGTAACGGCGTACTTTGTATTTTTCATAATATTCATAAGGAAGCCCATACATATAAGCAACCGGCTTCATTGTCTGATGGAACGCTGTGTCAAATACACCTACGTTAGGTACGCCAGGCATAATAGCCTCACAGGCACGTACACCAATCAGGTTTGCCGGATTATGTAAAGGAGCAAGTGGATTACATTCTTCTACGCCTGCAATAACTTCATCATCAATGATAACGGATTTTGTAAATTTCTCTCCACCATGTACCAGGCGATGACCTACTGCATCAATTTCTTTCAGATCATTGATCACACCATAATTTTTATCTACTAAGGCATCCAGAACCATTTTGATAGCCACTTCATGATTTGGCATATCCTTCTCGATCACAACCTTGTCTCCACCATCCGGTGTATGGTTCAATCGGCCATCAATCCCAATTCGTTCACAAAGACCAACTGCCAAAGCTTTTTCTGTCTCAGAATCAATCAACTGGTATTTCAAAGATGAACTGCCACAATTAATAACTAATACTTTCATTCTTGCATCTCCTTCTCTGCGCCCGCATGCGCAATCCTTTGTTTCCTTTTTTGAAAATCACGCATATTATTATACTCCTCTGATTTTCAAAAGGCAAGTATAGATTTTTCAGTTTTTCTGTCCCTTTGCATACTCACTCCGACTATCAATACTATACTGCAATTCCGGGCTGACAACATTAACTTTCATACCGGCAGATATGGATTCTACAACAAAGGCATTACCACCGATCGTTACATCATCACCAATCACTGTACCGCCGCCAAGTACAGAAGTATTGGAATAAATCGTGACATTATTTCCAATTGTAGGATGACGTTTTTCTCCTTTGAGAAGCTGCCCCCGTCTTGTGGATAAAGCTCCCAAAGTCACGCCCTGATAAATCTTGACATGTTCGCCGATTGTCGTTGTTTCGCCGATTACGATCCCTGTGCCATGGTCAATGCAAAAATATTTTCCGATTACAGCCCCGGGATGTATATCAATCCCCGTCAGATTGTGAGCATATTCTGTCATAATGCGTGGGATCAACGGCACCTGCAGTTTCACCAGTTCATGCGCAACACGATATACTGTAATAGCAAAGATTCCGGGATAGGAAAAAATCACTTCATCTGTACTATAGGCAGCCGGGTCCCCATCATAGGCAGCCTGCACATCTGTATACAAATATTCCCGGATCATTGGTATCTGGGCAAGAAACTTCTCTACAATTTCTTCTGCCTGCGAAGACGCCTCTGACTTTGGACATAAATCACACCCTTCTGCATTTCCAAGCACTCTCGCTACCTGCTTCTTTAAATGATACTGGACAAACTCAATACGCTCCCCCACCAAATATTTGATATACTCACTTCTAACACGGTTCTTATCAAAAAATCCGGGAAACATAATTTTACGTAATTCCTCTATAATCTCAATCAGAATCTCCTTATTGACAATATTTTCTGAATCTACATGAATCGTTTCTTTATGCTGGTCATAACTTTCTAAAATACGATTAATAATCTGTTCTGAACATTCACCCATGCAATGATCCCCCTTTGCCTTTACTATATCCTATGTAAATTTTTTCCCAATGATAAAAATTGTAACATAAAAAACTTCTATTTGTCTATATGCTTTGCATAAAATGGTTAAAAACGGAGTTTTTTATGCTCGTCTGTTCCCTTGTCTTTCTTGCCATCCTTCTGTTCTGCCCTTCTGTTGCACTGACTGGTAGTAAATATGGTGCAGCACTATGGCTCACTGAATTGATTCCGACACTGCTTCCTTTTTTCATCGCCATCCGGCTTTTTCAGGAAGGGCTTCCACGGATAGCATCCCGACGCTGCACACTGTTTCTTGGATTGCTCTGTGGTTATCCTGCCGGGGCGGCTCTGGTGATCTATCAGTATCGTAAAGGACTTCTTCCCCGCCATAAAACCTACTTTTATCTTGGATTTGTAAACAATCCAAGCCCTGTATTTATCCTTTCTTTCTGTGGCACATATGTTCTTCATCTGAATTATCAGGAGAGCCTGGTATTGTTAGCCACCGTAATCCTGTCAAGTCTGTTAGGCAGTCTGACTTTTCACCTGATCTATAAGAAAGTAAGCAGAAAGGCATCTGCCACACCGCCCCCTGCCATCCCCTCACAAAAAGAAACGGACATCACATTCAGTCAATGTATTGATGATTGTATTCTTCAAAGTTTCATCCTGATAACCAAAATTGGCGGCTATGTGATCGTCTTTTCCATCCTCGGCCAGGTACTTGGAAAATTCATTTCTCTTAACACAGCATCCGGTATTCTGTCTCTTGGAGCACTAGAAATCACCAGTGGCATTTCATATCTGAAACAAGCCTGTCTCCCACACATAACAAAAGAAATCCTGACTGTCATGCTGCTATGCTTTGGCGGTCTCTCAGCAGCCGCACAAACTAGCAGTATCGTGAGTCAGTCAGGACTTTCCCTCATTCCCTATCTATGTAATAAACTATGGAACGCTATTCTTGGTGGCAGTATTATCTGTCTACTGCTCCGCTTTTTCTAGAAAAGCATCCTCCGGCACATGAAACTCTTCTTCTTTCTTTTCTTCCACTTCAAGTTGCTCCGGCTCTGCCGTCTTCTTCTCTTCTTCAAGTTTATGAGCATGTTTTTCCGGTTCAAGCTGTGTCATCAGTTCTTCTTTATTGGCCCGGATCAACTGAATACTATTTTTCATAGCACTGCTGAGCATGCGAGTCTTGTTATCCATTTCACGAAATGAATTTTCAATATTCTGCTGTGCCTCAGATAGCAGATCATTCGTATACATCAAGGCAGCCTTTCGCATCTGCGAACTCTCAGCATCTGCCTGATTAACAATACGCTGCGCTTCCTCTGTTGCCTGTTTCATAATCTCCTCTGCTCGCTGATAAGCTGTTTGTACGATTTCACTCTGATCCAGCAGCTGTGCTGTCTGATTCTGTGCCTGAGCAAGCATATCCTCTGCTCGCTGCTGTGCTTCATTCAATATACCATCACGGTTAGTAATGATCTTCTGATAGCGTTTGATCTCCTCCGGTGCACACAGACGAAGTTCATCCAGCAGATCATAGAGCTGTTCGCGATCCACTACGACCTTACTCGGAGCAAGCTTGGAAGGCTTACACCCCTCTACATAATTGTAAATTTCATCAATTGCCTGTTCAATTCTTGATGGATTCATACTATTCTCCTTTTCCCGTCCCTTTTATTTTACACGAAGGAACAAATGCTGATTCGTTTTATATTCCTTTATCTTCACAATATCGTATGCGTTTTCATCGATATAATCCGGTATCGTGTCCTTTGAAGATTCAATGATCACCAGAGTTCCCTGCTTCACAATTCCAGAATTTGCCAGTAAAGATAATATTTTCTGCTCAAATTCCTTTTTATATGGTGGATCCGCATAAATGATATCAAACCGCTTTCCCTGTTTTTCCAGTTTGGATATGGCATAAGTGACTTCAATCGGCAATACAGTCGCCTGATCTGCAAGCTTTGTTTTATTCAGATTTGTACGGATACAAGCCAGTGCCTCTCTTCCAAATTCCACAAAAACTGCGTGCTTTGCTCCTCTGCTGATCGCTTCAATCCCGATACCACCGCTTCCACTGAATAAATCCAGAAATTCACTACCGGGAACGTCATCCTGAATAATGTTAAACAAAGTTTCTTTGATCCGGTCGGTAGTCGGTCTGGTATCTTTTCCCTCCGGGGAAACCAGCGGCAGCCGCCTTGCCTTTCCTGCAATCACTCTCATGGAAAATGCCTCCTGTTTACATACTCATATCCTTTATTGTATAGGAAAATGTCTGATTTTTCAAGTGCGTTTTTCTTGTCGAAAACCATACCGAATACCATAAAAAAACGTTCTTAACCCGGTTTATAACGTAACTTGTCCCAGATATTGTTCTACCCGGTCCTTCAACCGCTTGTTCTTCTTATATAATAACACAATTTCTTCTTCTGTAAAGAGCTTTGCTTCGTCTCCCGCTTCCCGCAGAATCTGGGCATCCTCAAAAATATCTGCCAGAATAAAGATCTGTGTACCACTTTGCCGAACACCAAACAGATCTCCCTGCCCACGCAGTTTCAGATCTTCTTTGGCAATAAAAAAGCCATCATTCGAATCTGCAAGCACCTGAAGGCGCTGTCTACTATCCTTTGACTCATGCCCCGTCATCAGAATACAGTATGACTGAGCTTTTCCCCTTCCAACACGCCCACGAAGCTGGTGTAGCTGCGCCAGTCCAAACCGTTCTGCATTTTCAATCATAATAACCGTAGCATTGGGTACATCGATTCCCACTTCAATGACCGTCGTAGAAACGAGAATATCCGTCTGTGCATCCGAAAAACGCTGCATGATCTTTTCCTTATCACCTGGTTTCATCTTGCCATGAAGCCCTTCGATCCTAACCGTATCGGGAAATACTTCGCGAAGCTGTTCCGTATAGATCGTCACATTTTCAAGTTCCATTTCTTCACTTTCCTCAACCATCGGACAGATAATATACACCTGATGTCCCTCATCAATCTGTTTTTTCATAAATTGATATGCATTAGGACGATAAGCCGTATTCACAACACAGTTTTTGACCGGCAACCGGTCTGACGGTCTCTCATCAATAACAGATAAGTCCATATCACCATATAAAATCAGAGCAAGTGTACGGGGAATTGGCGTGGCACTCATTGCCAGAACATGTGGCTCCTGCCCCTTCTGGTACAGACTCTCCCGCTGTCTGACTCCAAAGCGATGCTGTTCATCCGTAATTACTAATGCCAGATCATGAAAGTCTACGTTATTCTGAATGATCGCATGTGTTCCAACAACAATGTCCCAGGTCCCCAGAGCAAGATGTTCTCTTGCCTCTCTTTTCTCTTTTGCAGTAAGGGATCCCGTCAATAATCCAACTCGTACTCCCAGCGGTCCCAGCCATTCACAAAGACCGTGATAATGCTGATTAGCCAGTACTTCTGTAGGAACCATAAATGCCCCCTGCGCCTGATTAAGAACAACCTGATACAAAGCCAGAACTGCTACGATTGTTTTGCCGGACCCAACATCCCCCTGAACAAGACGATTCATCACAAAACCACTTTCCATATCAGTCAATATTTCCTGATAGACCCTATTCTGAGCCTGGGTAAGGGAAAAAGGCAGACTCCTCTGAAAGGAAACAACTTCCTCCTTGGGACAAATCACATGACTGCTTCTGGTTCGTCCTGCTTTCTTTATGTAGGCAAGTGCCAGTGAATACAAAAACAGTTCATCAAAGACCAGCCGCCTTCTTGCCTCTTTCATTTCCTTTCTATCTACTGGAAAGTGAATCTGTCGCAGTGCATTTTTGTACGTGATCAGATGATGTCTCTTTCGCACTTCGGACGGAAGATATTCACAAATATCTTCCGTATCACTTATCGCATTTGCCATCGCCTTTGCTACCGCACGATTGGTCAGTCCTGCCGTTAAAGGATAGACCGGGTAAAGTTTTCCTACGATGCGATAAAACTCTTCCTTTGTATAAATCTTAGGCTGCTGCAATTGTAAACAGCTGCCTTTTCTCTCTACCTTTCCCCGCATGATATAACGATATCCCATCTTCAGTTGATTACGTAAGAAAGGCATATTAAACCATGCCACCGGAAGCGTGCCACTGGAATCCTGTAATGTCACCGTCAGGATTTTCAGACGTCCTCTGCTCTTCATCTGCGGTCTGGCAAGAATACTCCCTTCGACTGCCACCACGGTTCCCTCTTCAATGCTTTCTATCTGCTGAATGGGTTTACATTCATCATAAGAACGAGGATAATGTTCCAATAGATCCGCCACTTGAAAAATATTCATTTTATGATAACTTTGCTCTGCTTTTTCACCTATTCCTTTAATACAACGGATCGATTGCTCTAATTTCATACTTACCTCATTTCCGTAACACTTTGTGCCGAAAAAAATCCTACGATCTCTCGTAGGATTTTACTATATTATAAATGACTGATACCAATGGACCTGGCGGGAATCGAACCCGCGTCCAAACCGGAATCCCACGTTCTTCTACTATCATAGTCAGTTCTTCCATATTCCTTTACCTAGGTGGGAACTAACACCCCGTAGGTTCAGTAGCTTCATCAATCTCTTATCCGCTCAAAGCTTTGCGAACAAGGTTCCCTACAAAAGGATGATACTGTAACTTAAGCTGTAGGAGACTTAAGCACAGCAGCCACCATTAAATTAGGCAGCGTAAGCTAATTTATTATTATCAGCGTTTAAATTTAAAGTCTGCGTTTTAACGTGGTCACAGTCCACGGATAGCTTCACCGTCTTCAGCCGGCCTGTCGAAACCAGTACAAGCCCGTACTGTGTTTATACCATAACACAGGTCAAAACACGAGTCAAGACCCTTTTAAAACTTTCATTTAATAAATTTTACCAGGTAAGGCTCTTATACTCGCTAACCTTATCTCTCTCCAACAGATCCTGCATTGCCTGAGCTGTAGATTTGTCCTCAAAAAGAACGGCATTGATCTGCTCAACAATTGGCATAGTAACATGATTTTTATTGGCAAGTGCCATTGCTGCTTTGGCACAATTAACTCCCTCAACCACCTGCTGAATTTCTTCTTTGGCCTCCGTCAGCGTTTTACCTTTTCCAAGAAGATAACCACAATTATGATTTCGGCTGTGGGAACTTGTACAAGTGACGATCAGATCGCCAATACCGGACAAACCGCAGAATGTCTCCATCTTTCCACCCAGTTCAATCCCCAGTCTTGAAATCTCTGCTATTCCACGTGTCATCAAGGCAGCCTTTGTATTATCTCCCATTCCCATACCATCCAAAATACCGGCAGCCAGTGCAATTACATTTTTCAAGGCACCACCCAGTTCAATTCCGATCATATCCGGACTTGTATAGACACGGAAGTTATCACTCATGAAAACATCCTGAACAAACATAGCTGTTTTTTTTGTCTTAGCACCTACAACAACAGTTGTTGGCACTCCCTTCGACACTTCCTCCGCATGACTCGGACCAGACAAAACCGTAACGTCTGCCATCGGAAGTTCATCTTCAAGGATTTCACAAAGTGTCATTAACGTATCTTCTTCAATTCCTTTACCGACATTAACTATAATCTGTTTCTCCTTTATATACGGCTTAGCCTCGCGTGCCGTAGAACGAACAAAAGGAGAAGCAACAGAAAAAACAATGATATCCTGCCCGGTACATGCCTTTTCCAGATCTTCTTCAACGACAATGCTGTCCGGCAGTTTCACCCCCGGCAGCCGGTCTACATGCTCGCGATTCTTGCGAAGCATATCAATCTCTGCCTTTAACTTAGACCATATCGTTACCTGATGACCATTATTAGCACATAAAATGGCAAGTGCTGTTCCCCAGCTTCCCGCTCCTAAAAAACTAACTTTTTTCATTTCTCTTTTCTCCTTTTCCTCAACCGGTTACTTTTTTTTCGCCAAGTTTTCTCTCTGAACCATTTAGCAGCCTTTTAATATTTCCTGCATGCTTTATGTATGCCAGACAGGTGAAACTAAGCGCCAGCAAAAGCATACCTATAAACATCGGTGTATCACAATGCCTGTACATGAGCAGCACATAAATAGGAAAATACCATACAACGATCAAAGAGCCCAGTGATACATAGCGTGTAACAGCAACAACGCCAATAAATACAGCAAGGCCAATTCCTATCATGATCCACCCGGCAGATGAATTTGACGAAGAAGCAACGATCACTGCCGCTGATACAGCAATTCCCTTTCCACCTTTAAAATGAAGATAAAATGGGAAGTTATGTCCGATCACAACCCCCAGTCCAATGATCAGCGTCATTAAATAAGTCATTTCCGGTGAATACCCCATATTGGGACAAAACAAAAAACGGACTGCCAGCGTAGGAATAAACGCTTTCAACAAATCTCCACCAAACGTGAGTGCTCCACCTTTCGCTCCCATCGTACGAAGTGCATTTGTTGTTCCAATATTACCACTTCCCTCGGTCTGGATATTGTGGCCATTCATCTTACCTACAACATAGCCGGTAGAAAAACTGCCAAATCCATATCCGATAATCAAGAATAGTACTGCATACCATACTTCTGTCATTATAATCTACTCCTTTTCTTTTCTTTCCCTAATAAAGATACGAATCGGCGTTCCTACAAACCCAAAAGTATCCCGTATACGATTCTCAATATAGCGCTGATACGAAAAATGCATCAGTTCTTTTTTATTAACAAATAAAACAAACGTTGGCGGTTTGGTACTCACCTGTGTCATATAAAAAAGTTTTAAACGTTTTCCCTTATCAGAAGGCGGCTGCTGCATTGCCACTGCCTCCATCAGAATCTCATTTAATACACCGGTCTGAATACGCATCGCATGATTCTGGATAACTGTCCCCAGCAGATCAAATATCTTATTCGTGCGCTGTCCTGTCAAGGCAGAAATAAATACGATTTCCGCATAAGGAACAAAAGATAGAATATCACGAACCTTTTTCGTATATTCTTTTACGGTTGAATTATTTTTCTCAATCGCATCCCATTTGTTAACAGCAATGATCAATCCACGTCCCCTGTCATGGGCAATACCTGCAATCTTGGCATCCTGCTCTGTTACACCTTCCACAGCATCGATCATCAGGATCACCACATCTGAACGTTCTATCGCCGCTACAGTCCGGATAATACTATACCGTTCAATGTCTTCTTTAATCTTGCTTTTACGACGCAGTCCTGCCGTGTCAATAAATACATACTCCGTATCGTGATATACAATCTCCGTATCAATTGCATCACGGGTCGTACCGGCAACATCCGAAACAATTACCCGGTCCTCCCCCAATAGCTTATTGATCAGCGAAGATTTGCCGGCATTTGGCTTTCCGACAATCGCTATCTTAGGACGATCATCTTCCTCCTCTTCCATTTTCTCCATATCAATCAATTCCAAAACAGCATCTAACATATCACCGATACCTAATTTAGAAGAGGCAGATACCGGATGAGGATCACCAATTCCCAGATTATAAAATTCATAAACATCCGGCATATATTTTTCAAAATTATCCACTTTATTGACAACAAGAATGATCGGCTTTCCTGACCGTCGAAGCATATCAGCCACTTTAAAGTCGGCATCCACCAGTCCCTGGCGCACATCTACCAGAAATAGGATCACATCTGCTGTTTCTATTGCAATATTAGCCTGTTCACGCATATGCTTTAGCATCTGATCCTGTGTATCCATTTCAATACCGCCTGTATCTATCATGGAAAAAGAATGATTAAGCCATGTAACATCAGCATATATCCGGTCTCTCGTCACACCGGGATAATCTTTTACAATCGAAATCTTTTCTCCCGCCAAAGTATTAAATAATGTAGATTTTCCCACATTAGGCCTTCCTACAATAGCCAAAATCGGTTTACTCATTCCGTTCCTCCTATGCAATATTCATCTTATTAAGCAGTATTTCTCATCTGCCACTTTTCTATTATATGGGTTTTATAACAAGAAAGCAAGTTTGAACTTAACAAAGTTTTTTAGTTGGAGATTTCGAAAGCATGTTTTACCAGTGTCGTTGTATCCCCTACGATCATAATAACATCAAAGCGCACCGGCACATCCGGAGATATCTGTTTTGCCTGTAGATAATAATACATAGTTCTTATGATATTCTGCTGTTTTTTCCGCGTGACCACCCCTTCCGGTGCGCCATGCCCTGCATTCTCACGATATTTCACCTCGACAAAGCACAAATATCCGTCATCTTCTGCTACAATGTCAATTTCTCCAAACCGTGTCCAGTAGTTCCGGTCAAGAATCGTATAACCCTGCTTTTCCAAATACAAAACTGCCTGTGTTTCTTTTTCTTTGCCAATCTCTCTTCGATTCATCGAATAAACTCTTTCCCTATTATTTATCTTTTTTTACTTTACTTTGGATCCGTTCCATATCATCAACATAAACAAGAATCTCTGCAACGATAGAATATAATTCCGGTGGAATATATTCTCCAATATCTAAAACAGATAGCGAACGTGCCAGTCTTTCATCTTTATGTATGGGAACATCCGCCTCTTCTGCCACATTGATGATCTTCTCAGCCAATATTCCCTGACCCGAGGCGATAACCTTTGGTGCCTGATCCCCCGGTTCATACTCAAGTGCTACTGCCGTCTTTTTTTCTTCTCTTCGTGCCATAGCATCGCCTCTTTTCTTTCTTTATCTGACCCATGCATGAATAAATGTTGCACGATGGATCGGACATGGACCATGTGCTTTAAGTGCAGCACGGTGTTCCTCAGAACCATATCCTTTATTCTTCTCAAATCCGTACTCCGGATATAGCTCTGCATACTCGACCATAAGCCGGTCTCTCGTAACTTTTGCCATGATGCTGGCAGCAGCGATCGATAGGCTTCTGGCATCACCCTTGACAATACCCACCTGCCGAATTGGCACCTGTGGGATCGTCACGGCATCATTCAGAAGCAGATCCGGAACAACATCCAGATCTTCTATGGCATGCTGCATTGCTTCATAAGTTGCCTGTAAAATATTGATTTCATCAATACGCGCCGGTGAACTCATGCCAATTCCCACACTCACCGCTTTCTCCTTGATCTCTTCATATAATTCTTCTCTTCGTCTGGCACTGACCTTTTTGGAATCATTCACCCCTTCAATCTTTAACCCGGCAGGAAGGACTACTGCCCCCGCCACAACCGGTCCTGCAAAAGGCCCTCTTCCTGCTTCATCTATACCACAAATACAGGAAAAAGCATCTCCATATTTACGTTCAAACTCCAACATTTTGTCCAGACGTATCTGTTCTTTTTCATATGCCTGCAGTTTTCTTTGATATTGTGCAATAAGCTTCTGTACTCCCGCACGATCATCTGTGCCGTACCGGGAGAACAGAGTATTCCATTGCTCCCGTTCTGCCTGTTCAAACTGTTCTTTAATTTCTTTTATCTTTAACATAACTTCTCCCGTCGATCAGGATAGATTAAATAATGTTCTTTCACCAATCGTAATATCTGTTTTCCGGTCATCCCCGGCTTTGTTTGTAATTGTTCCGTCCCTACTGATCTTCTGAATCCGCCCCACCGTTGTAATCTGCAGGGTTGTATAGCCATCCGCCCAGTCTTTTAAGAAATATGGCACATAAGCAGTCAGAGAACCGTCTACTTCATACCCCGATGTTGTCCTGTTTGAATCCTTACAAATGATTTTCTTACATTCATTTGCCGCTGAAAAATCAGCAGAAGAATACAATGTAAGCGGAATTTCCTTGTCATCTTTTTTTAGGACAACCTTTGAAATGACACCCGGCATATTATTTCCGTTCGCATTTACACTGATCTTAACATAAGACCGGTCATCCTTATATTTGGTATCCGATGTATAATCCAGTAAAATCGAAGTATCCGATAATTTAACATATTGTCTCTTCTGTTTTAGAACCTGTACACTCATATCTGCTGCCGTATTCGGCTGCGAGTTTAAGATTGTGTGCGCGACAATACTTAGGTAATCGCTCCCAATCGTATCACTCTCTCGCGACGGGTGTAATAACGTCGACTCATTATAGTCCGCACGAGCCGCACCGATTATGGTAACATTTTTATCCTCATCATTAACCGTTGCTCCACTTACCTGCTGTGCAAGATTATTCGTAAATGGATTGGCATCCAGATCCGTAAGGTAGGAACCAAAGAAACCATACGACATAAGCAGTTTCGTCCGTTCACTGTCCTTTGTTAGAGGATCCACGCTCCAGGGAACCATCTCCGGATAAAATGTACATGGATTCCACAAATAATTGGCACGATTCTGATATTCTACTTTGTTATGGGAGCCATTATCTACCGTACAGCCAACAGACTCCTTTCTCTTATAGAATCCGGTCTGTTCTGCCGTGTGTGCATTTTTATCATTAAGCGTGATCTGCTGAATACTGGGGTAAATATCCTCAATAAATGTTGAAGTATAACCATCTGCCTTACGTGCCAGAAGGTTAAACTGAGTAGATATCAAAAAAAGCTTTGCGATGTTATTCAGTGAACCCTGCTTGTGCATTCTGGAGTTCGAACTCGTTACATACATGCAGACATCCTCTTCTCCCTTTTGCTCTGCCCCGACATTGAGCATCGTTCCCACTGCCTTATTAAACATAAGTGGAAGATTCGGATTCTCACTCATCCGTTTCATGATTTTCATAACCGAACTCCATTCCAGATCCGTATCAAAAAACGATGCCTCATCTCTTTTTTTATCGTAGGAATAAGTATCTTTCCCCTTCACCCATTTATTATATATTTTGTATAACTCAGGTGTTCCTAATATCTCTTTCAAGCCATTCTTCTCACAGCTATATCCACTCTGTACAAAGAACATATCCGCCCGCTCAATCATATCTACCGTTTCATTATTATCTTTCTTTGTAATACGGTTTAGTTCATCCGGCGTCATACAGATCACTTTCAAGTGGAAATTTTTATACTCCTCCTCTGTCGAAAAGGTAAACAAAGAGCGCTTTAATACATCATTAAATTTTAATCCATAATAAGAAAAACTAAAAATTTGTTCCGATTGAAAATTTCCATTAGACGAAACCCCCTCCAGATCGGAAAGGCTCACATAATCTCCCTCATAGTCTGAAACCTTCTGATTCACCACCTCTCCAATTTGCCATTGCTGTAATCCGCGATCATTGAAGATATCTTTTCCTCCCGATGGCTTTGTTGGAGAATACACCCAATAAAACGCATCTGGATTCCACTTGTCAATACTATATCCGTTAAACTGGAACTCACCTTTTTCTTTACCGGCAACAACAAGATACCCTTTCGTTGCATGAGTTTTCTTCCAGTTGCGTTCGTCTTTCAGTGCCGCAGGGTCAATATCAACGGCCTCTTTTGTTGTGTCCTTTTTAAATAAATACGGAAATTTATTGGCAAGATCTGATATTTTCCCATTGCCATTATTAAAAACAGACTGAAATTCACTTACCGCCTGATCCGGATCTTTCTCATTTTCTTCTGCCAGTCTGCGTATATCCTTCTCCGTATATTCGATTGTATAATATTTACCGACCTCAGCAAGTTTGACTGATTTCTTTGTCTTTGTTTTTCCTATCTCATAAATGTCATAAGAAGTATTTGTCAGCCATTGTGTGCCAACGGCAGAAGGAATTCCCAGATTAGTAGCAGACTTCTCTGTTATATAGTTTTTATTCCCTGCCGGCAGTACTTTCCGGCTAAACTCTACCGGATCAAAAGGAAGCCCCGACTCTTCATCACCCGCAAAATAGCATAATTGCTGCTGCTCATGGGAAGGCACAATCTCCAGTACTACAAAAGGATTTTTTTCCGACCCTTTCTTTCCTTCACAGGTGGGTACTTCTGTTGCACAGGGAGTTTTCCCGGAACCATCTTTTCCCTTTTGATTGAAACCTTCGGAAGTCACCTCCACCTGCGCACTTTCCGGCGTCACATCATTGCCATCCTTATCCTGTGCCACATAGGGCTCCTGAGGAACAAATTTGCCAAAAATATCTGCTTTCCAAAACAAAAACACAGCTATCAACAAAACGATTCCTGCCAAAATCACCCCATATATTCTCTTTTGGGATCTATCCATGTAAACCGCCTCCTTCCTCCGGTTTCTGTGTTGTCTGTGCATACTCCTGATTTCTCATATAAATATCTTTTTTACATTCAAAAGAAGCATCCTCATTGGCCAGTTTTATATCAAGCTGTAATATTTTTCTGCCTGACACATCATCTGTATTCACTTTACATGAAAAATTCCGGACATCCTCTGTCAACAAAAATTCCGGTTTTGAAACAAGTGTTACCTTAGACGGATCATGAGCGTCTTTTACTTTATCTTCCCTGGCAAAATATATGCCCCCCTTACCATTGGCATCCTGTCCCTGCCAATAATAGCACTTTGTCACAAGTGGTTCCGGGTACTCGCCGGCTGCATTTGTTACATGAGTAACTGACTCCTTCGTCACCGTCAATACTTTTTTATGATCATCCCACTCCATGTTACTTGATTCCATTACGTATGTTGATATATGGTTCGTCGAATCTTTTGCTTTATCCTGTAAATCAACCATAGCATGGGTTATACGCATATTATGAGCTGCAAATCCCATGATCATGATCAGTCCTCCAAGAACAATCGTCGTAACTGCCATCGTGACGAGCAGCTCAACGAGAGAAAAACCTTCCCGTTTTCTCTTGTCCACAGTACCACCACCTTATTTCTGTTCTATATAATGATGTCCGGTATCCTGAACCATATGCACTTCATAGGTTGTTGCGTTATCCGCCTGTACGGTAATGATTTCCGGACACTCACATTTTCCTGATACAAGAAATGCTCCATCTTTTTTCTGAAATGCCATGCATAAAAAGTCGTTTGGCGCATCCTTCAAATATTTTTTTGCCTTTCCATAAGTAATCGTCATACCAGTATCACCGATCTCCTTAGACTTTTCCGTCCTGATATAATGATCCGGATCCTTATCTGACACATCCAGATAATAGTTTTCATTTAATTCATATAAATATAAGTACGGCTGCTCTTTTCCTCCTGTTGTCCTTGACTTTAATTCTGTCAGCCTGCTCTGAATCTCATAGGCTGCTCCCTTTGTGTCTGCCGACCGGAGCATAACAACAGATAACGCCACACCACCGACAAGGATGGCTATAACAGCAATTGTAATGACTAATTCGACCAAGGAAAAGCCCCTTCTCTTATTCATCCCCGTCACTCCTTTATCTTATCACGATCAATAATTATTTTTCACCCAGTTCTGATACGAAATACATTCTGCAAGATTGCTTGGGTGTTTTTTCTGTGTACCATTTAATTCTCGGAACAGATTCACCAGTTTTTCATCGGTCCGTATATAATCAAATAATTTGCCAACCATAACCATATCTGATTGAAGATTTACACCGGAATTAACAACGTTCACCTTCCCGGTCGCCAGAATAAGACCGGTAAAATCACTTTGTACCGTTACATCTCCATGAACGATCAACAATCCTCTCATTTTATTATCAACCGTATAATCTCCTTTTGAGATACAGAGTACGGCACCATCCACACCCGTGTCACCAGCCCTCTTTATCGTAACTTCTGAACTTACCTGAGCATTGAATTTTTCATTATTAAAATCAACAACTTCAGAAGACACAAAAGGATCTGCCGATGTTGTCAGTCTCATCTCACCGGTCGTATTTTTAGCCGGCGTCAATCCTAATTGACGCCCAACATAGTTCTTTCCCATGCGCTTTCCTTCTTCCAGAAGATAGGCGTTTGGTTTCTGATCATCCCCAAAATAGGTTGCTTTCTGCAAATTAGTTCCGTTCGCACTATAATAATTATTAACTACATTACCGGCAACCAGATAGAGAGTTTCATCAAACTTGATACCTAAATCCTGATTACTGATATATACCTTTCCTTTTCTTTTTAATTCTTCTTTATTTGCCACCATATTTCCATCTTCATCTACCTCTTCCCCCTTATAATATGTCTCAAAATACTGATTGGCTGAGGCATCATCTTTAAATTTAAGATAAAAGAATACACATCCGATTTTATTATTATAATTTGCTTCATATGGTTTATCGGCAAGATAAGCACCAAACTTTGCTTTCAGCCCCTTTTCATCCACATGGACCTTTCCCTCTTCCAGCTCTGTCTTAAATACCGGATTATGATACTCCGATGACGGAATACGATCCGACACAATAAATTCATCCGGTACAAGGTAAGCAAGCTGGTTACTCTTGACCGCTATGGATTCTCCCATCCTTATATCAGAAACTGTTTTCGTTCCATTTTCCTTCTCGCGTGATACAAAAGAACGTCCTGCCAGAACCAGACTTTGTAGTTCATCCGACTGCAGCGTTGTATTCTTTCCATTAATCAAAATAGCACTGCTATAATCAGAATTTATCATATCAGAGGATGATGCATCGTTCTTCTCGTTGTAACTGTATCCATAATATTTACCGCCTAATGTAACAAGGGCATTATTCGATTCAATATTCAGATCATTCGCAATATAAGCATTTTCTTTCAATGTCAGCCTTGTTTTCAACATGGAATCAGCATTGCCGCCAGGTGACAAATGAATATTTTTTAAATACAGATCACCTATTCCATTCTCCCCTGTAAGTGAAACATCCGCTCCATTATGAATTTCCAGATCCCCACGGCTCACGATCATCGAGGAACGAATTTCTGCTCCACTTTCCTGTCCCAAAAGAATACCGGCATTCTCATTGCCGGAATAAATATTTCCAACAATAGTGTTATGAATCTGGTGATCTGCCACCTGAAGGAAGTCATCAGAAATAGAAATATAGTTTTTCATTTCATCAAAAGTGGAGTTTCCCTCAAGACTATAATCCGGAACAGACAGACAGATATCCGTTTGTATGGAAGACCGGTAATCCGCCTGATCGGTATAATTAATCAG
The DNA here is from genome assembly GCA_934338065.1 of uncultured Eubacterium sp. Lineage (GTDB taxonomy): Bacteria > Bacillota > Clostridia > Lachnospirales > Lachnospiraceae > Eubacterium_F. The sequence goes on from CAKRGX010000004.1 coordinate 71,396, forward strand.
GAGATTTTGTATCACTAACATATATTCCCCGGTTTTTTTGTCTTTTTTGATTACAAAAGAAAGATTGGTACCATCTTTTAGTGTAACCGCATCCGGCACTTTGGAAAGCACCTTCAGTTTATTGATATCCGCTCCGACTGACTTGCCAACTTTCTCATCCTTCCACTCAAAGCTGACACCGGAAGGCTGCAATCTGCCTGCCAGAAGGCTCAGATATTTTTTTGAAAAAGCCTCGCGCTTTGAATCTTTGTCCTTAGCGTAGTTTTCCAATATATAACGGTATGCCTCTTCACCTGCATCTCCCGCATATTCAAGCAAGCCGGTCTTCACCTCTTCCAATATTCCCTCTGCCTCATAAAAATTCTGAGAGGAATAATTGTCCACGGTTACAGAAACCATATAACGGTTCGCCACAGTGAGAACGATAAGACCGATTGCAGAAAGAAAAAGGACTCCTATCACCACAGAAACTAACGTGGAGCCCTCTCTGTTTTTCTTCTGATATTGATATAATGATCGTACCATAATCCCTACACTCCTTTCGAAGTCTGAAGCATCACGATTCTGTTCTTCTCACTAAAATCCGTCTCACTTATATCATAGATTTCTACCGTAACCATAGCGATCCGATTCATCTGCTTATGTGTAATCAGCACATCAGAAACAGGGTTGGCATTGGTATACCATTTCTTTTTCAGATCTGCAGACACCGGATTCCCACCAGATGTCAGATCAAGCCGATACCCTGCCGGTGGCACAACCGTATCCTTTTGCATCACGGCATAGTATGAAAAATCTGTCAGTGAAAATCCTGCTGGCATGGAACGATCTGCCGCAATGTCCAATGTTTCTGAGGTCAGAATTTTATTAACCGGTCGATAAAATAAATATATTTTTTTCAAAGCATCCTTTTCTATCTTGACATCCTTAACCGGTGTCTGACACTCATAGGACGTTCCCTTATCTTCATACCGATAGTTATAATATCCTTTTATTAAATACAGAGACATCGCTCCGGTACTATCGGCACATGGTACAATATCAATATGCATCGTTCGATGCAGACCATTTAATACACTATCTTGCGACACAGATCTATCTGTCTTATAGATCTGCGCAAAGATATCCCCTACAGCTGTTTTAGTCTGATCCGTCTCTTCCAATACAACATGATTTGGTGAGTAAACCTGCTCAATCTGCGGAGCTTTATAACGATTAAACTGCGCTGCTGTTGTCGGTGTAGGTTCCGGTCGGGCTGTCGATTGATAAGAGGCAAAATCGAGCTTAACTCTCGCCGTATACTCAACACCATCTACCTGAACCGGCCGGCTGATCTGATATTCATTCTTCGCCGGCTGTGGCGTAGCTATCACCCGCCAGGCACTTCCGGAAGCTGCCACTTTACTTTCAATCTGCTGCATGGTTGAACAGGAAGCTAATTCTTCTACTGCCGATTGCGCAGCCATCTCTGCCCGCTGTTTGGACTTTCCATCATTCGCATAACGGTTTGCACCCGTAAAATAAGAAAGCAAGGACATGGAAATAATAGCCAGAATCGCAATTGCAATGATAACTTCGATCAAAGAAAATCCTTCTGCCTGTTTTTTCATATCCTCACCTTCTTTCTCAGTCCCTATTTACTTTTTAAATGTTCCAAAGACATCGTTATTACCTAATATAATACTCGATATATCCGGATCCTCATATGGAACACCATTTCCGTTGAGTGAATAAAAGTTTACCTTGAGTGTTCCCGTCAGCTTACCGGTACTGGTATCAAATGAAAGGCTGATTCCACTTAATGACATATGTTCCGGATTTTCAGAAATCCAGTCAAGCGCCTTCAGTATCTGCTTGCGGGTGCCACTTACTTCCACTTCATAAGAAGTAATTTTCCCTACCATCTTATCAAAGGATACCTTTTTCTCAGGATTTTTCTCTGCTTCACTCTGCTGTGTATCCTGAGTTTCTGTGCTATTCGAATCCGTATTCTCATCATTTTCTTCCAGGGTAATGAACTTGCCATCTTTAAAAAATGTCTGTTCACTTCCCGGTTTGATGGCACGCAGTTCGATACCGCTATCTGTCCAAAGCCGGTACAGACTGCTGATTACTTTCTGCTGCGTCATCTTGCATGGGAACTCCTGTGAATACGTTTCTATTCCCTGAAGCTTCTGATCTGACGTCTTCTTCATTTCATTTACCTGAACCTGTAAATTATTCAAAAAGCTAATCTGATTCTGTAATTTAGCATTATCTCTTTCTAATACAGAAACCCGATCCATATTTTTCTGAAAGATCAGGAAAAATGAAAGAATGAAAATAAGCAGCCCCGACAATATTAAGATCACACGCTTATGGGTTGTCGTTAATCCCTTTTTCATGGCTGCTCACCCTCTTTCTGTTGTTCCGGAACAAGCTTATAATCAAAAGTGATATTATACGTATATTGTTTCTGTTTTGTCACCGCTTCCTTTACTTCGGTAATAGAATCCAGTTTTACATTTTGGATTTCTTTTATTTTATTCAACTGAATCTGCAAAGCCGATAATGACAACAACTTATCCACACTGGCTGCACTGATGGTAACATGTTGTTCATCGCTTGTTATATTTTGTATGCGGAACGTTTTCGTCACATAACTTTCTATTTGTTTTAAAAGACTATGAAAATGATTATTTCTGGTATTGGTAATCGCTTTAACACCTTCGACTAAAACCATATTCTTATCAATCGTCAGTAACGAATCGTATTCATTCTGGATGGAAGCCATTGCCGTCGCCCGGCTGGCAAGTTCCGTATTCGTGTCCTTTGTCATAACAAGCTGAAGGATAGAAAAGCCACATACAACCATACTGATCAACAAACAGCCGGAAAAAATCAGAACAGCTCCTGTTAATGAACCCCTTTTCTGTGCCTTCTGTTCTAATTCTCTCGGCACAAAACCAACCGGCTCAAACACAGAGCCAAAACAGTTGATATACTGCAAAGTGTACGCAGTCATACGGATACTCCGGTTGAAACGGATTCCATCCATCTTCTGTGGTGTAAAAGCAGGAATTCCCAATTCGTTAGAAATCAATTCATGAATACCTGCAATCGCACAGCCCTGACCCATACAGATAATCTCCTCAATCGGCTGATCTTTATATTTAGAATTATAATACTCTATCACACGTCCAATATTTCCCAGTAAAAAAGAAGCATTATCCGTCACTTCAATTCGTTTTTCTATCGAAGGATCCTTTTCGGAATTTTCTACATTCAAATGATGCATAATGACACGGTTCTTCTTTAATAATTTAAATGCCTCCATCTCTGTCGGCGTCTGAAAAGCCGGTTCCTGCACCATTACCTCTGTAAACACATTGACTCCATAAGGAACCACTCGCTGTAAAAGCAGGCGGTCATCACTGATAATATTTACTAATGTGACAGTACCATTTATCTGGACAGACATGGAGACTTTATGACCTGCCTGTCTTTTCATAATCTGATAGACAGCATTGCCATCTGCCTCCAAGGCAACAACATGAAAGCCTGTAGCATTAGCCAGCGCGTAGTACGAATCAATCAGTTCGGATGGCGCTGCAAACACTAAAACATCCTGTATTTTTTCAGCATTTTCATCTTCGCGCACTTCCCCTTGTGTCACGAAGGAAAAAACATATTTTTCTGTATCAATAGGAAAAAGGTCAGAAATTTTTGCCATAACTAATGGCCGGATCTTTGACTTATTAACAACAGGAATACTCACCTCACGGCTTGCAATCTTCCCGGAAGCTATTGTAAAAATTGCTTCTTTTGTCTTAATTCCCTTTTCCTCACAAGTCTTATGGATTCGCGATGCCATCTCCGGCATATCCAGAATCATACCATCTTGTACAGCATTTTCCGGTGTCCGAAATCTTACACACCCATATACGGTAGGATTCGTACCGGTATGTTCCATATGAACGATCTGCGTCTCCTTTTCACCTATACGTATAACAACTATCTTCTTTGCCATGCACTTTCTTCTCCTCCTGTCAGATAATTTACGTCATTATCTGAAAGTACCATTCAAAAAATAAATCACCAAACAAAACGGCTGTCACAATACCTATGGCAAGGTATGGTCCAAATGCAAACCGATCGTGCTTCTTTGTCACTGCCATACGGATTCCTTCCACCAGCGACCCAAGAATAGAGCCAACAACAAGTGCCAGCAGACTATGTCCCCAACCTATGCACAAACCAGCACATGCCATCAACTCAATATCTCCATAGCCCAATCCGCTTTTACCTGTTATTTTCTTAAATAACACCGCTGTCAGCAATAAAAATAACCCAATACCGACAAAACCTATCACATAATAACTCCATTGTTGTCTGTGAAATATCAAATGAATCATTCCAATTAACGCAATAAAAGCATCTGCTTTTCCCGGGATCAGCATGGTCCGGAAATCGATCACTGCAATAACAAGTAATGTCGATATCAGCAGACACCATAACATACTATCTATATTCCATCCACATACGGCAAAGGTCACACAGTACAGTACTCCATTCACCCCTTCAACCAAAGGATACTGGACAGAAATCTTCGCCCCACAATAACGACATTTCCCTCTCAGAAAAAGATAACTAAAGAGAGGGAAGAGATCATACCATTTTAATTTGTGTTGACAGTTCATACAATGAGAACCCACTGTGACAATACTCTCCTCTTTTGGCAGACGATATATGCATACGTTAAGGAAACTTCCTAAAACAATGCCATACAAAAACACTATTATGTAGAGGATACAGGTTTCGATTGTCATAGTGGGTTCTCTCCCTTTACAATAACACTTCTGAATGACTAGTTTGTGACTTCATACTTCTGAAGATTACCATCTTTATCTTTTGTATATTCGCAAGTTTTCGAGTCCCCATTTTCAGCATCTGCCACATAAACCTTAATTACTTTATTAGGAACATCAAATTTGCAAAAGATTTTTCCTGTTACACTTGATAAAGATGAAGAACCAGAACCCAACGCATCAATTGTTGCATTCTTCACTTTGTCTGAATCATTGGCCGGTGTAGCAACTTTTGCTGTAGTAAACTCAAATGTTCCGCTTCCCTTAGTCTGTGAATTCGCCACTCCTGCATTTAACGCACTGCAGATTGCATCCAGCGTAGCCAGATCCTTGCTTTCTCTGGACTTACTGATATTAGGAATAACAGCCAGTGCCACAACACCAATCAGAATCGCCATAATGGCAATAACGATGATCAGCTCAACCAGAGAGAAACCTTCTCTCTCACCACTTAAATACTTCTGAATTTTCTCTTTCATTTTTCTTCTCCTTTTAAAAATATTTTCTGATAAACAGAATAACAGCCTCATGTCTACACAACAGTATTCTGATACCAATGAGACTAACAACAATATATCACATTTTTTTGTATTTTTCAACCCCCTACACTTTAGAAAACAATGGATTTTATGCATTTCCTGCATCTTCATAAATCTTAAGCATCGGCATCATTACGGCGCCAATCACTCCTCCGACCAGGACAGCCAGAACCACAATAATAAGCGGTTCCATTGCAGAAGTCAGGCGTTTTGTCGCATCTTCTACTTCTGCCTCATAATATTCTGCCACTTTATCCAACATCTGTTCTGTTGTACCCGTTTCCTCACCTATCTTCATCATATGAGTTACCATAGGAGGAAACACCTTGGATGCCTCCAACGGTTCCGACATCGGGATTCCCTGCATGACTTCTTCACGGCAACCTCGAATCGCGGTCCGGATAATACGATTTTCAATAACATTTGCCACAATATCTAATGCCTGTACCAGCGGTACACCGGAGATAATCAGTGTTGACATTGTCATAGAGAATTTGGCTGCTGCGTTTTTGACCGAAAAATCCCGGATCATCGGTATCTTTAATGCCATATAGCTGGTAAACCGTTTTCCCTGCTCTGTATTTTTTCCAAATGAAACAAGCAAAATCAAAAGAACGACAGCACCCACGACAAGTATAATATGATTCACCATAAAATCACTCACAGCGATTACCATCTTCGTTAATGTCGGAAGGTCTTCCCCCATCGACGTAAATGTTTCCTGAAAATTAGGTATAACCGTAGTCATCAGGATGATAACTACACCAATAGCAACAACAAGGACAACGATAGGGTATATCATAGCCGACTTTACCATGGATGCCAGTTTCAGATCTTTGTCAAACTGCGTACAGATACGATCAAACGCTACTTCCATATTACCGGTGGCCTCACCCGCAGCTACCATGTGGATCAGTATAGACGGAAAAATCTTTCCTTCTGCCTCCATTGCCTCTGCCAGAGAGTCCCCCTTTTCTACCGCTACCTGCACATGCAGCAGGGCTTCCTTCAGATATTTATTTCCCGTCTGATCCTGCACCATACGCAGTCCATCGATTACAGTAACCCCCGCCGTAAGAATACTGTAAAATTGTTTGCAGAAAATCGTAATATCTTTTTTCTTTACCGGGTTGCCAATCGTAATGTTCCAACTTGCATTGTCAATATCAAAAGCTTCTTTTAGTTCCAAAACAACATTGCCATTGTCTTTCAACTTCAACATGGCATTCTCTTCACTATTCGCTTCTATCGTTCCTTTTTTTTCTTTTCCATGCTTATCCGTCACAAGATATTTGTATTTTGCCACGTTCTTCTCCCCTCCGATCCACACCGTTTTTTCTATAGACTTCCCATACCAAATCCATCATCCATCCATAAATTCCCCGCCATCTCTGTCTCATGCCTAGGCAGCCGCTTAGCAAGATTTCCCTTATCCTGTGCAAAAGTCATTGCATCGTCCGCTGTTATTTTATGTGCACGGAACAGATCGTACAGTGCATCATCCATTGTTATCATACCACTTTGTTTGCTTGTCTGAATAATGGATGGAATCTGATGTAGTTTTGCTTCGCGGATCAGATTTCGTATGGCACTATTGGCAAACATAATCTCAAAAGCTGCCACCCGCCCCTTCTTATCTGCTGTTGGCAGTAACTGTTGAGAAATGATAGCTTCCAGCAGCGTTGCAAGCTGAATTCTAATCTGCCCCTGCTGATGTGTAGGAAATACATCTATGATACGCTCGATTGTTGGTACAGCACCGATTGTATGTAATGTTGACAGGACAAGATGTCCTGTCTCTGCAGCTGTAACTGCTGTTGCGATCGTATCAAGATCACGCATCTCTCCTACCAGGATAATATCCGGATCCTCTCGAAGTGCTGCACGCAAGGCCCCGGCATATGATTGTGTATCTATCCCCACTTCCCGCTGATTGACAATAGAATTGGCATGACTGTGCAAATATTCTATTGGATCTTCCAATGTAATAATATGCTTATTCTGCGTCTGATTAATAATATTGATCAAGGAAGCAAGTGTTGTTGACTTACCACTCCCCGTCGGTCCCGTAACCAGTATCAACCCGCGTTTCTTTGTCACAAGATCCAAAATCGACTTAGGAAGGCCTAGCGACTGTGGAGACGGAATTTTCGTATTCACTAATCGGATAACAAAAGCAAGTGTACCTCTTTGCTTAAAAATATTGACACGATAACGTCCCACACCTTTGATTGCATAGGAAAAATCAACCTCTCCTTCTTTGTTAAATCGTTCAATCAGACGGGATGGTATCATTTGTTCTACCAGTTGCTTTGAATCTGCCGGAAGGATTCTCTCTTCTGTGAGATTTACCAATTCTCCATTCACCCGGCATTTTGCCGGAATACCTACCGTGACATGAACATCAGAAGCTCCCATCTCATGTGCCTTAGTCAACAATTCATTAATTGTCATATCTCCCCTGCTCCTCTTTTCTATTCTGTTGCAATTCTCTCTACTTCTGCAATCGAAGTCACTCCATTGAGCACCAGCTTTGCCGCTCCCATACGAAGCGTCGTCATACCTTCTGCCAGTGCTACTTTTTGTATTTCATCTGCGCTGCCCCCCCGCGAAATGACTTTTCGTATTTCCGGCGAGATGGGCATGATCTCATATACACCAATACGCCCCCGATATCCTGTATTGTTGCAAAAAGCGCATCCCTTATGCTTCGGCTCATAAATAACCGGGGACGCATTTCCACGAAGACGCAGTCTTGTCTTATCCTCGTCTGTCATTGTATGACTCTGCTTGCATTTGGGACATAACCGCCTTACGAGACGCTGTGCAATGATTCCAACCGTGGAATCAGCCACCAGATATGGTTCCACCCCCATATCCGCCAGACGGGTTATCGTACTTGCTGCACTATTGGTATGAAGTGTGCTTACCACCAAATGCCCTGTAATTGCTGCCTTGACAGCAATACCTGCCGTTTCCTCATCACGAATCTCACCAATCATAATGATATCCGGATCCTGTCGAAGAATAGACCGGAGTGCAGAAGCAAATGTGAGTCCTGCTTTCTCATTAACCTGAACCTGATTAATTCCGTCTACGTCTGCCTCAACCGGGTCCTCTACTGTTATTATATTCACACTTCCTTCATTTAATTCACTCAGCACCGTATAAAGCGTTGTAGATTTTCCACTACCGGTTGGCCCTGTTACAAGAATAATCCCATGTGGTTTGTGTACCAGTTCATCAAAACGCTTCATTTCCAGTTCCGGAAATCCCAGTTCACTCTTATCACGTGTTAATGCCGATTTAGATGCCAGCCGCATAACAATCTTTTCACCAAACACCGTTGGCAGACTTGATACACGGATATCGTATTCTATACGATCAAAACGCTGTGTCATACGGCCATCCTGTGGCGCTCTCTTTTCTGATATATTCATACCACTAATGATCTTCACACGGGCTACAATAGCACTGAGAAGTTCTTTCTCATAACGCATCATCTCCTGCATGACACCATCAATACGGAAACGCACACGAACGCTGTCCTCCAGTGCTTCAATATGAATATCACTGGCGCGTTCATTGACTGCCTGCTCTATGATCTTATTTACCAGCAATACGATTGGCGCATTATCTACTTCATCATTTGATTCATCCTGTTTTTCCCTTGCACTTTGCTGTTCACGACGCTCTTTGGAATAATTTTCTGCCATTTTAGCAACCTGTTCATTTCCATAATATCGTTCAATAGCAAAATGTATATCTGACGGAGTTGCAACCATTGGCTCAATCTGCATATTCGTCACAATACCGAGATCATCAATGGCCAGTATATCCATCGGATCCGCCATTGCCACACGCAGAATATTCGGATTTTCCTTATCAACCTCAATCGGCACAACATTGTGCCTGCGGACGATTGCTTCCGGCAGAAGAGAAATTACTTCCGGTGCAAGCTTCGCCTCACGTATATGCGCAATCGGGAACCCCATCTGCCGATGCAGTGCTTCGGTAATCTCATTTTCGTCAGTAAACTTTAATTCGATCAGAGTTTCCCCTAATAACATACCAAGTTCACGTTGTTTCTTTAACGCTTCACCTAACTGCTCCTGTGTGATGACCCCTGCATCAACAAGCAGATCTCCCAGTCGTTTTCTTTTTCTTCCTATCATATCGGCTCACCTATGACTCCATTTTCTCTGTCTCTTTGCTGTTCTTTGCTTTTCTTATCTTAATCCCCAAAGCAATTCCCAGCGCAGCCACTGCCGAAAAAAGTACCAGACGTCCTGCATAGTATCCTACTGCACTCCATATAGCCATACGCACACCTTCCTTTCCCATTAACATAAATAAACTAACGGCGGTTAGCCAGTTCTTTTGTTACATCTTCCCATGTCAGACCACATTCTACCATCAGCACCATCATATGATACAGGAAATCTGCGATCTCATATTTTAATTCTTCTGCATCCGGATTTTTTGCTGCAATAATAATCTCCGATGCCTCTTCCCCACATTTTTTCAGTATTTTATCAATTCCCTTTGTGAAAAGATAATTGGTATAAGAACCCTCTTTCGGATTGTTTTTACGATTCTGTATCGTATCAAAATCTTCCTGTAAAATCGTAAGCGGATTGGTATCAATATACTCTTTCTTTGCCAGTTCCTTGAAGAAACAGCTATATTCTCCTGTATGACAGGCTGCCCCTACCTGATGCACTTTGGCAAGAATCGTATCATTGTCACAGTCCAGACGGAGTTCCTTTACATATTGATAATGACCTGATGTATCTCCTTTACACCAGAGTTCCTGCCTGCTGCGGCTGAAATATGTCATCTTGCCCGTTTCACAGGTTTTCTGATAAGATTCTTCGTTCATATATGCCATCATCAAAACCTGACCGGTCCGATAGTCCTGAACAACGCAGGGAATCAATCCATTCGCATCCAGCTTGAATTCCGAAAATGGGATGGCTGTTTCAAACGTATTCATCTCAATCCCGGCTTTTTTCATATTGCGTTTCACTTTATACAATTCTTTGCGTTCAAAGTAATTTGTCGCCACTCCCGACACGCCGGGAAGTTTCAACAGATCTTCCAGATCATTGCGAAGCAGACTATCACGGATAATCACGTTTTTCCCACTGTCTTTTATTTTCTTCGCCAGCAGTTCTCCCGCGTTGACATGTTTGATCAGTAACGTATCCACAGGAAATGCTATCCCGGCATAATTAATATCATCTCCTACCTCTACTAATATTTTGTCACTGCCAAATCTTGCCACAGCTTCCTTCAGTACATTTTCATCCGGACAGATATCGTATTTGATCACAACACGGTCTGCTCCGGTATAAAACGCTTTCTTTACATCTTCGAACCGTCCGGCATACATTCCAACCATAAATGGAATATCCACCTTCCGGTCAATCTGCTTTAACGTAGCAAGAAACTCTTCCCGCTCACTTTCAATCTTGGAATAGTTATATAAAAATAATTCATCTGCTCCGGCAAAACAATAATCTTCCGCCATCGTTATAACATTTACTGCTATCTCATTTTCTCCATTGATAAATGGAATCAACTTCTTATAGGCCACTTCCTCATCCTCCTGTATCTGATTATAAAACACCTTTCGTTGAAAGAACTCCATCAATTCTTCCATCGATCTGCGATGCCATGTCCATCGACTTCGCTGCCGCCTTAAACATAGCTTCTACGATATGATGTGTATTCTCTCCTGCCATCTGTCGGATATGCAGATTCATCTGTGCTCCACTAGCCAGTCCTGCAAAAAATTCTTTCACTACTTCTGTCTCCATTGTTCCAAGACGTTGTGTCTGCAGATTTGCTTCATATGAAAAATAAGTTCGTCCCGAAAAGTCAAGCGACGCCAAGACTAATGCATCATCCATAGGAAGAATGAAGTACCCAAAACGGGCAATTCCTTCTTTGTCCCCCAGTGCTTTCAAAAATGCCTGTCCCAATACAATTCCGGTGTCTTCTACCGTATGATGAGCGTCCACATGAATATCTCCATTTACAGAAACAGCCAGATCAAACAGGCCATGTCTGGCAAATCCTTCCAGCATATGATCAAAAAAACCAATCCCTGTATTAATATCATACTGACCGGTTCCATCAAGATCCAATTCGATCACAATCTCTGTTTCCTTTGTGTTTCTCTCGCATCTGGCAAATCGGCTCATACTGCGCCCTCCTCATTTTCATAGATACTAATTATTATATCGTTTTCATTTTCAAAAAGCAAGGTTTTAGCACAAGTTTTCCCTGCTCCATGCCTCATAAAGATCCGGCCGTCTCTCCTTTGTGCGCTTCAATGACTGGTCTCTTCTCCATTGAGCTATATTTTCATGATGACCACTCAGAAGTACTTCAGGAACACTCCGTCCCAAAACCTGTGCCGGACGCGTATACTGAGGATATTCCAACAACCCATCGGAAAAACTCTCCGTCTCTGCTGAGTCCTCATTATTCAAGACACCCGGTACAAGACGTGCAATCGTATCCATCATGACCATAGCAGGTAATTCGCCTCCTGTCAGAACATAATCCCCAATCGACACATAATCCGTAACTATTTCTTCCAGCACACGTTCATCAATTCCTTCATAGTGACCACATAGGAATACCATTTCCTCTTCTTTCGAAAATTCTTTTGCCATTTTCTGGCAGAACACACTCCCCTGCGGTGTCAGATAAACAACTCTCGGGCGTCTCCCCACTTCACTGCATATCTGCTCAAAACATCGGTACACAGGCTCTGCTTCCATGATCATACCGGCCCCTCCGCCATACGGATAATCATCCACCTTTAAATGCTTGTCCAGCGTATAATCACGTATATTTCTTACATCCAGTTGTATAAGACCTTCTGCCATAGCCCGGCCAAGAATACTAATATTCATTCCACGTTCAATCATCTCTGGAAACAGCGTCATTACATAGTATTTCATCTAATCCAACAATCCTTTCATTATATGGGCCTTCACAATTCCTGCTTCTACATCAACCTTTTTAATACATTGTGGTATAACAGGAAAAAGAACTTCTTTCCCTTCTTGTGTCTCGATTGAAAACACATTATTAGCACCTGTCTCAATGACATCTTTTATCGTCCCTATCGCTGTCCCATCCTCATCTACTACTATAGCACCGATCACATCACAAAAGTAAAACTGTCCCTCTTTTAATGGGAGCGCATTTTCTCTTGTCACCATCAGGTCGCACTTGCGAAACCCCTCAACCTCATTGATATCATTATATTCTTTAAACTTTACTATTACTATATTTTTAAAAAACTTTGCACTTTCAACATGCAAAGTCAGATTTCCCTGCTTTGTTATCAAAATCACTTCATCTGTTTTTTTAAACCGTTTCACATCATCCGTCGTTGGAAACACCTTCACCTCACCATGTATTCCATGTGTTGTTGTTACTACGCCTATGCGAAGCATATCTTCCATAATGACCTCCATTCCGCAGACGTTCTGCGTCATCTTTTTCCTTAAAATAACAATCCCCCGTAAGCAAGTATCACTTACAGGGGATAAAGCACAGTACTTGTGCTGTCATCCTTATTGAATGTCTACCATAATCTTTTTGTCACCCTTAGAGCCTGCAGCACGTACCACAGTACGAATTGCTTTTGCAATTCGTCCCTGTTTTCCTATCACCTTGCCCATGTCAGCAGGTGCCACAGTAAGATTAAGAACAATCTGGTTCTCATCTTCTGTTTCTGTGACAACGACATCTTCCGGACTGTCTACTAATGCACTAGCAATAACTTCTACTAATTCTTTCATTACCAGCCCTCCTATTTTTCAATACCTGCCTGTTTGAACAGACGAGCAACAACATCTGTAGGCTGAGCACCGTTCTGCAACCATTTTTTAGCTGCTTCCTCGTCTACCTTTACTACACATGGTTCCTGATTTGGGTCATAAGTACCAATCTCAGCAATGTTTCTACCATCTCTAGGAGATCTCTCATCAGCAACTACTATTCTATAAAATGGTGACTTTTTCTGACCTAATCTTTTCAATCTGATTTTTACTGCCACTTCTTTCACCTCCTTATCATTTTTTACTAATATATATCCAAAGAAGAATACCTGATATTCCTCTGGAAAACGAACCTACATACCCCCAAATGGGAATTTAAAACCTCCGAAACCACCTTTGCGCCGACTCTTGCCGGACATCATACCAGACATCTGCTTCATCATTTTCCGGCTTTGCTCAAACTGTTTGATCAGACGATTCACCTCACTGATATCCACACCCGCTCCCGCAGCAATGCGCCTCTTCCGTGAAGGATTAATAATACCGGGATTCGTCCGTTCTTCCAATGTCATAGAATAAATGATTGCCTCAGTTCCCTTGAGAGCATCATCATCAATCTCAAGATCCGATGGCAGTCCCATGCCGGGCAGCATACTTAAAATGCTTGACAGGCCACCCATTTTTTTCATTTGCTGCATCTGTTCAAGAAAATCATTGAAATCAAATTCAGCCTTTTTTATCTTTTTGGCAAGCTGGGTAGCCTTTTCTTCATCCATCTCCGCTTCAGCCTTTTCAATAAGTGACAGAACATCACCCATTCCCAATATACGGGATGCCATACGATCCGGATAAAACTGTTCCAGGTCGGATAATTTCTCACCCATACCAACATAATATATTGGCCGCCCTGTTACGGCACGTATCGATAACGCCGCACCACCTCTTGTATCACCATCAAGCTTGGTAAGAACGACACCATCAATATTAAGTTTTTCATTAAATGTAGACGCCACATTGACCGCATCCTGTCCGGTCATGGAATCTACTACCAGAATCGTCTGGTGAACCGCCACATTTTCTTTTATTTTCACAAGTTCTTCCATCATGTCTTCATCAACATGAAGACGTCCGGCGGTATCGAGAATAACAATATTATTACCATTATTTTTTGCGTGTTCTATAGCCGCTTTAGCAATATCAACCGGACTATGATTCGTCCCCATAGAAAAAACCGGAACCCCCTGCTTATCACCGTTAATCTGTAACTGTTCAATAGCAGCCGGCCGATAGATATCACACGCTGCCAAAAGAGGTTTTTTCCCTTTTTGTTTCAGCTTTCCGGCAATCTTAGCTGTCGTTGTCGTTTTACCGGCCCCCTGCAGACCACACATCATGATAACGGTAATCTCATTGCCTGGAAGAAGATCAATCTCTGTCGTTGTCTCTCCCATCATCTTGACAAGTTCTTCATTTACATATTTTATCACGGTCTGCCCCGGCGTCAGACTATTTAATACATCCTCACCGGTTGCCCGCTCCTGTACCGCTTTTACAAACTGCTTTACAACCTTAAAGTTAACATCTGCTTCCAAAAGTGCCATCTTCACTTCACGGAGCGCAGCCTTAACATCCGCTTCGGTAAGTCTTCCTTTGCTTCGCAGTCCCTTAAATACATTTTGTAATTTTGCTGACAAACTGTCAAAAGCCATGTATGTGTCACCTGCCTTCCGGTCATAATGTCTCAAATAATCTCATATATATCTTCCGCTAATAACGTAATCGCTTTTGCCATTTCTTTGTCGCCGCCTTTTCCGACGATTCCCTCGATTTGTCTCAATTTTTGTTTTGTTATCTCAAATTTATGAACAAGTCCTAACTTTTCTTCATATTCGTGAAGTCTGGTACGACAACGCTTAATAATATCATAAACTCCCTGTCTGGTGATGTTCTGCCCAGACGCAATCTCAGCCAGAGAATAATTATTCCATACATAATCTTCAAATACACGACGATGATTTTCTTTGAGCAGCGCTCCATAAAAATCATACAGGACCGACAATTCTACAATCTCATCTAATTCACGCAAAGATTTCTGTTGTTGCATAGCATTCACCGCCTGTAAAGTTTTTTTCTTTACAGATGGTAGTATATCTTATCCTGCTGGTAATGTCAAGCATTTTTTCCATTATCTTTTACTACTACTAGATAACGCTCTTTGCCGTGTATACATATCCGCGGCAAAGAGCGTAAGTTCAGTTGCATTATTGAATGCTTTGGTATTCAGTTGTAACACTTACATGCCTCCTTACGCTTTAAAATCGGCTTCCCTGGAAAGTATAAAACAGAATTCACGGGCATGACGATCATATTGATTCAATCCGCCCATCATCCGGAGTTCCGGCTGCGGTTCTGCTTTCCGCACCTGATTTTTTCTCATTTCCTGTCTTAACAAGCTGGAAAAATCAGCACCCGCTTCCCGCTGCCTTGCTTCCTCTCTGTTATACCGATTTACTTTTACTACGTTACCAACCGGGTTGACAGTTTCCTTTCCATAAATACGATTTGTAGCAATTGCTTTGATCCCCTCCTTAGGCTCATTCCACAAGTTGCCAATAAAAGACTTCCTTGTCTTCTCTCACTTTATATATCGGCAGCCTCCTTTCTTTTGTAAAGAAGCTGCCACAAAATTTATTCTTTTTTTTCTAAAGGCATTTCTGTTATATCGTACGTTGCCTTAATAAAATTATCTCCACACAAAGATAAATATTTACCCATAATACGTTCCGCAACCATTTTCCCATTTTCCAATGTAGCCTCCATCAGAATAACAACCTGCTGGGTCAGACCAAAACGCGTAGTCACATCTCCCCTGCGAAGGGAACGGACAATTGCCGTCTCTAATAACATAAGTGAATCCTCTACGTGCATGAGAGGCTGCCGAAGTCCCTCTGGGACGTCCAATGTGATCAGAATGATCTGTACATGCTGCCGGCTCCGCTCAAGGTTACGCATAATGAAACGATAGATATATGAAAAGCGGTCATATTCTACTGCATAAGCTCCTCTGCGGTATTTTCGTTCGGCAATATGACGCATCAGGCTCTTCAAATCCATCTGCTTAATACTCTGCTGGTCGAGCTGTGCCTCCTTCGATAAATAGGCATACGCATGATAATCATCTTTTCCATTATTTTTAACATAATACAATGCTTTATCAGCCTTTTTATATAATTCTTCTCCCGTCATCTGTTCATCTGTAATATATTTGGTCATAATGCCGATTGAAACAGAACAAATGCCATACCCGGCTTCTTCTTTCCGTTTTGAAAAAAGCGATATGATGCTTTCCGCACGTTCAACAATAACAGGGTCTTTATCCATGTCAGGAAAAAATATGGCAAACTCATCACCACCGATCCGGCAAACAAAATCATTATCTCGTATGTTAGCACGCAGTACATCAGCAAATATCTGTATCAGTTCATCACCCGATGCATGACCATACGTATCATTAACCGACTTAAAATTATCCAGATCCATCATAAAAAATGTTCCGCGAGACTTTGGCTGCAACAGATAATTGTTTACCTTTTCATCAAAATATTTTCTCTTCAGAAAACCGGTAAGGGAATCTTTTTCAAGCTCATTCTGCGTTTCCTGAACACTTTCAGCAAAAACCTGCCGGAGAAGAACTCCTGCCTCTGCAATCTCGTCTTCCTGATTCACTTCCCTTTCCACGCTGTCTTCATCTATGACAAGACCATCTTCCAGCAATTCTAAAAACACATCAATAATATAGGGATCAAACTGAGTTCCCCGTCCCATGATCAGTTCCTCCATGACACGCTCCCGTGGCAGACTCTGTCTGTAAGCACGATTGGATGTCATCGAATCATAAGCATCTGCAACTGCGATGATGCGGGCAGCCTCTGGAATTTCCTCCCCGGCAATTCCCACATACCCTGAGCCATCATACCATTCATGATGATACCTTACCGCCTCTACAACCCCTGGTATAAACTTTGTATTTTGAAGAATATCCGCACCAATCTCTGCATGACGTTTTACCACTTCATACTCTTCTTCTGTCAGATCGGATGCCTTATTTAGTATCGTATCTTCCACTCCGATTTTCCCGATATCATGTAATAATGCCATATGGTACAGATCTTCTATCTGTTTTTCATTATATCCCATCCGCTTTGCGATCTCACGGCAATATAAAGCAACACGGACCGAATGTTTATTCGCATAACGGTCTTTTGTATCAACCGTATGTGCGATTGTCAGAATTGATTGAAGTGCCAGACGATTTAACTGATTTTTCTGCTTGGCAATCTCACTTGCCTGATATCTTCGCAGCTCTGTCAATTCAATAATATGCGCAATGCGGGCTTTCAAAACTTCCGGTTCAAATGGTAATGACACAAAGTCCATCGCACCGGCACGCAGACCACGCAATTCACTTTCCGTATCCTTTTTACTTGTCATAAGAATAACCGGTATATCACGGGTGCTTTCCCGCTCTTTCAGCTTTTCAAGAACCTCAAATCCATTCATTCCAACAAGCTTAGCATTCATCAAAATCAGGGCCGGCTGCTCAAATTGTAAAAAGTCCAAAATATCCGTTCCTTCACTTGTCATAGCCACCTCATATAATTCTGACAAGATAGATTCCATGTTGCGAAGTGCCAGCTTCGCAGAATCAGCTACCAGGATCAACGGTTTATTTTCCACACTCATCACCTCTATTATTGCAATAATTGTTCTAATGTTCCGTGAAGATTCATTTCATCACACAACGTCTTGTAAGAATCATCCAAATGCTTTGAAGAATCCTTCTTTATAGCACGGATCAACAGGTTCTTCGGTGTATGCTCCATATCAATAAATTCCAATATCTGCACAGAATAACCCTGTTGTTCCAACAGATCAGCTCTCAGGGCATCCGTAAACAACGCTGCCACTCTTTCTTTAATAATACCATATTTTAGTATAGGTTGCAAAATGTCACTTTTAATCTGCCGATTCATTTCATGCTGGCAGCATGGCACAGACAGAATCACTTTTGCATCCCAGCGAACGGCCTTATCTAATGCATAATCTGTAGCCGTATCGCAGGCATGTAAAGTCACAACAAGATCTACCTGATTCACACCTTCAAATGAACTGATATCTCCTTCAACAAACGTCAGTTCATCATATCCGAATTTTTCTGCCAGTTCGTTACAATGCCGGATCACATCTGATTTCAGATCCAGACCGATCATTCTTACGGAATAACCATTCATAACTTTTAAATAATAATACATAGCAAAAGTAAGGTACGATTTACCACAACCAAAATCAATAATCGTAAGCGTATGATCTTTTGACAATTCCGGCATAACATCCTGGATAAATTCAAGAAAACGGTTTATCTGACGAAATTTCTTATATTTTTTATCAATAATTTTACCTTCCTGAGTCTGAATTCCTAATTCTATAAGAAATGGAATTTTCTCATTAACCGGTAAAATATACTGTTTTTTTCTGTTATGATTAAGATCGATCTTCTTATTTTCCTGATTCGGACGGGATTTTATTGTTGCCTTGCCCTTTTTACTGACCAATGCAATATACTCTGTATTCTGTGTTACAATCTCGATCTGCTTGAAACAATCACGCATTAGTCCTCTCATATGCGTAATAGCATCTTCTTTTTCCATATTCAGATGAAACACCTGATTATTACGATATTCTGAAAACTGGAATAAAAGTTTTTCTTTTTCTTCATAAGGACGCACGACAACTTTTTTCCCCGCATCTGCCCTTCTTTTATTACTTATGATAATCCGATGCAGTTCTTTATTGAGACTCTGCTCTATAATCCCGCACAAGTTTTCCATGTGTATCTCCCTTTCCTGATTTGTATTTCCACAAAAGGAGTTTTATTCAATGAAATAAGCCCCCGAACACTCAAATCCGAGGGCTGTTTCTTTTTGATCAAACTGGATATGTCTGATTTTCCTTATCTGCCAGAGTAGCATCAACTTTTGTTTTCTGCGCCTCACGATATTTGAAGAAATCTACGGCAACCTGTGGGAACAGTGCATAGGACAAAACATCTTCATCCTGTTTCTTCCACTGTGCCATCTCTGCTTCCAGCTTTTTCAACTGTGGTTCAATCAGATCCGCCGGTCTGCATGTGATCGGTTTTGTGTCACCAATACATTTTTTCTGTACTTCCGGATTAAATGGTTTTACTGTCTGACCAAACTCACCGGAAAGAAGTTTCTTCGACTCTTTGGTAACCATTTTATATCTTTCCCCAGATACGACATTTAATACCGCCTGCGTACCAACAATCTGGGAAGATGGAGTAACCAATGGCGGCTCTCCGAAATCCTTACGCACACGAGGTACTTCTTCCAGCACCTGTTCGTACTTGTCTTCCTGTCCCATTTCTTTCAACTGGGAAACCAGATTGGAAAGCATACCGCCAGGTACCTGATAACGAAGAGTATTGATATTTACGCCCAATACCTTCGTGTTCATCAAACCACTTTCCAGTGCTTCCTCACGTAATGGACGGAAGTATTCTGCAATTTCAGAAAGTAGATTCTGATCCAGACCGGTATCGTATGGTGTTCCCTTAAATGTCTCTACCATAACTTCCGTTGCCGGCTGACTGGTTCCTAATGCAAACGGACTCATTGCTGTGTCAATAATATCACATCCTGCCTCAACAGCCTTCAAGTAAGTCATAGAAGCAACACCAGATGTATAATGTGTATGAAGATCAATTGGAATCTCTACTGACTCCTTTAATGCCTGAACCAGTTCCGTTGCCTTATATGGAGTAAGCAATCCTGCCATGTCTTTAATACACAGTGATTTTGCGCCCATATCTTCGATCTTCTTAGCAATATCTTTCCAATAATCCAGCGTATAGGCATCACCCAATGTATAAGAAAGAGCAATCTGCGCATGTCCGTTCTCTCTGTTAGCAGCCTTTACCGCTGTCTCCAAGTTACGAATATCATTCAAGCAGTCAAAAATACGAATAATATCAATACCATTTGCCAATGATTTCTGAACAAAATATTCAACTACATCATCCGCATAATGGTTATAGCCCAGAATATTCTGTCCACGGAATAACATCTGCAATTTTGTATTCTTAAATCCATCTCTTAGTTTGCGAAGTCTTTCCCACGGATCCTCTTTCAGAAAGCGAAGAGATGCATCAAATGTTGCACCGCCCCAACATTCAACAGCATGAAAACCAACTTTATCCATCTTATCGACAATCGGTAACATCTGCTCTGTTGTCATACGAGTTGCGATCAAGGACTGATGAGCATCACGAAGGACAGTCTCAGTGATCTTGATCGGTTTTTTCGTCTTATCTGCCATTTCTATATCCTCCTGTTATTTGTTATACTCCATAAATTGCCATAAACACACCGGCCGCAACTGCTGTTCCAATTACACCTGCCACATTTGGCCCCATCGCATGCATCAAAAGGAAGTTTGTCGGGTCAGCTTCTGATCCAACTTTCTGGGATACGCGCGCAGCCATCGGTACCGCTGATACCCCCGCCGATCCAATCAGCGGATTAATCTTTCCACGTGTAACAAAACACATCAGTTTACCAAACAGCACACCCGCTGCCGTACCAAATGCAAAGGCAACCAGGCCAAGTACAACAATCTTCAATGTTGCTTCGTTCAGGAATGCCGAACCGGTTGTTGTCGCACCGACCGATGTTCCCAAAAGAATAACTACAATATACATAAGTGCATTAGATGCCGTCTCTGTCAGTTGTCCTACAACGCCTGATTCCTTGAACAGATTTCCAAGCATGAGCATACCAACAAGTGGTGCTGTACTAGGAAGGATCAGACATACAATAACTGTTACAACAATCGGAAAAAGGATTCTCTCCAGCTTGGAAACCGGTCGAAGCTGTTCCATCTTGATCTCTCTTTCCTTTTTGGTCGTCAAAAGTTTCATAATTGGTGGCTGAATGATCGGAACAAGTGACATATAAGAATATGCCGCTACTGCAATGGAGCCCATCAAATGTCCCTGCTGCAATTTACCGGCAAGGAATATCGAAGTAGGTCCATCGGCACCTCCAATAATAGAAACTGCTGCAGCTTCTCCACCATTGAATCCCCACAACAAAGCAAGGATATATGCCGCAAAAATACCAAACTGCGCCGCTGCTCCCAAAAGGAAACTTTTCGGATTGGCAATCAACGGCCCAAAGTCCGTCATAGCGCCTACGCCAAGGAAAATAAGGGAAGGCAGGATACTCCATTCATCTAAGAGGTAGAAATAATGCAATAATCCACCTGCTCCTCCGGACGCTGCCGGTTCAGACATAATCAATGGATAAATATTCGCTAATAACATACCAAATGCGATTGGCAGTAACAGCAATGGCTCATAGCCCTTTTTAATTGCCAGATACAAAAATACAAAGGCAATCAATATCATAACATAGTTTCTCCAGTCAATACCATCCTGAAAAAACGCTGTCTGTTTAATAAGATTATTTATTACTTCCATTCAAATTACCTCCGGTTATTTATCGTTTGCTGAATCAGTCCATAGTAGCCAATACATTTCCTGCTTCAACCATATCACCAGAGTTTACATTGATGCCTGCGATCACACCATCCTGAGGTGCTACTACTTCATTCTCCATCTTCATAGCCTCAAGCAGCAGAACAACATCTCCTTTTTTTACGCTCTGTCCCGGAGCTGCTTTAACATCAAGGATCTTGCCAGGCATTGGAGCAACAATATCAACAGAACCAGTGCTTCCGGATGCTGCCGGTGCTTTTGGTGCCGGTGCCGGTGTTGCCGGTGTTGGTGCCGGTGCCGGTGCTGCCGCCGGTGCTCCTGCTCCCTTTTCTTCTACGGTTACATCATATACGGTTCCATTTACTGTAATTGTATAGCTTTTCATATTTTATATCCTCCTTAATTAAACGTACGTTTCTTAATAGAACGAATAACCAGACCATCTGCCGCAACAGGAAGCCCTGTTTCTTCTTCCATCTGAGAAGCAATAGCTGCCATGATCACAGCAGCAATCTGTGTGTCATTATCATGAACCGGTGAAGTCTGTACCTTGACAGGAGCTTCTTTCTTAACCGGCTGCACAGTCTCAACGGCTTTTTTCTTTTCAAACATTTTTGGTACAAATTTCAAAAGATAAATAATAATGGAAATCAATATCAGAACTACAAATACCGTTCCCATTCCTATGAGGGTATTGGTCAGTGCCTCACCCGGTCCGACATGTGCATTTACTTTATCAAGATCAATCAGAAACATTCCATCACCTCATTCCGAACATCTGCAGAGCATAAATCAAGTGCTTGCGAATCTCTTCACCGGAAATCACGTTATCCACATATCCTCGTCTGGCAGCCGCATCTGCTCCCTTCTGAAGCTCATCAAATTCTTTTGCCTTTTCCTGCAGCGTCTTAACTTTATCATCTGCAGCAGCAACCTCATCTTCATACATGATCCGGGCAGCCGCTTTTGCATCCATTACTCCGACTTTAGCCGAATCAAGAGCAAGTACAAGATCTGCTCCGATATGCTTGGAATTCATTGCTACGTAAGCACTTCCATAAGCTTCTCCTGTGATCACGTTGATCTTCGGTACGTCTGCGCTGGCAAATGCGTATGTCATATCCGCAACAGCCTGGGAAATTGTCTTCTCTTCTTCCAGTGTCGCTGCATACTCCTTTGCATTGGTAAGCGTCACGACCGGAATACCAAAAGCATCACAAAAATAAGTGAACTGCTCTGCCTTCTTACATCCTGCCGTAGATAAGACTCCAGCAGATGAATTAGCGATCGCACCAACAGTAACGCCATCTAATGACATCAATCCTGTGACCATTTCTTTTCCATAGTCTGCTTTTAATTCAACAAACTTTGTATCATCCGCAATCTGAGCCAGTGCTGCAGCAGCATCTGCCGCATACCCATCAAATCCTGTCAGAACACGATTGCTGTCATCTGCTGTATCAACCATTGCGGGCACTCCGGCATTGGCCGGTAACAGATCAATAAGTTCACGGATCTTTGTAATAACATCCAGCTCTGTTTCACAAACAATGTCCACATTACCGGCTTCTGCCTGAAATGCAGCATCACTTGTATCACATTTTTCAATACGGTTTCCCTCAATGGCGTTTGGAGAATTAACAAACAATTTTCCATTCTGTGCGTCCATCAATGTAATGTCACTTAATTTTGATGAAACAGCAACACCGCCGCCACATGATCCTAAGATTGCACAGATCTGTGGCACAACGCCGGAAGCCTTCACCTTAGCCATATAAATGTCACCGAATCCGGCTAACGCATCCATTGCCTCCTGGACTCGTATTCCGGCGCAGTCAATCAATCCGATAACCGGGGCTCCGGCTTTAATTGCCATTTCATATAAATTAGCAATCTTTCTCGCATGCATCTCACCAACGGAACCATTTAAAGCGGTTACATCCTGGCTGTAGATATATACCAGATTGGAATCTACCACACCATAACCGGTAATTACACCATCGGCCGGCACTGCTTTTTCCTGCATGTTGAAATCCGTATTTCTCTTCGTAATCATACCGCCAATTTCAACAAAACTATTTGCGTCAACAAGAGTCTCAATCCTCTGTTTTGCTGACATTTTTGCTGAGTTACTCATTTGCAGCCCTCCACTTTCTATAATGTAGTTTTTATGTAAAACTCAAATTTAATCCAATTCTAATTGTAACGCTTTTACATATAATTAGCAACAATTATTTAAAGAAATTTTCATCATTTTTTTCTATGACACATATACTATAAAAAACTAAGTGGAGTAGGCATTATGAAACATTTCCGGTTTCCTTTTCTTTTCCTTCTGGCCGGGCTAATCATGACTGGTATACTTATTGATTCCGCTTCATGGCATGGGGGCACAGCCTCCCTGTCACCAGTACTTCCCGAACCACATATCCGGATTCCAGCCACAACTTCCCGCCCCGAATTATCCTCTCTTAATGCCAGATACGCCTGTGTCATGGACTCCTCCTCCGGGCGTCCGTTATATGGAAAAGATCTTAATAAAAAAGTTCCCATGGCAAGTACAACAAAAATCATGACTTCACTCCTCGTTCTGGAGGGAAATTATCTGTCGGACACAGTGACTGCAAGCAAAAAGGCCTCTTCTATGCCAAAAGTCCATCTCGGTATGCAGCCTGGGCTTCAATACCGCATGTCAGATCTGCTTTACTCACTCATGCTGGAATCCCATAATGATACTGCTGTTGCAATTGCTGAACATATTGGACATTCAGTAGAGGGTTTTGCTGCCCTAATGAACGAAAAAGCGAAAAAAATCGGTCTGCACAACACCCATTTTGTAACACCCAATGGTCTGGATGCTAACGGCCATTACAGTACAGCGGAGGATATGTGTCTTCTGGCACGTTATGCAATAAAAAACAAAGCTTTTCTCTCGCTGGTCCAGACAAGATCACATACCTTTACTGATCTCAGCGGCCGCCACTCATATTCTCTTTCTAATAAAGATGCTTTTCTTTCTTATTATGATGGTGCTCTTGGCATCAAAACCGGATTTACTAATCAGGCCGGATACTGCTTTGTCGGGGCTGCCAGACGATCCCGAATAACGCTGACCAGTTGTGTCCTGGCCTCTGGTTGGCCGCCAAATAAAACATATAAGTGGGCAGACACGAAACAACTCATGGATTATGGTTTTACCAATTTCTATCCATCAAAAATGCCTGTTCAGGATCTGTCCCAGTCAAAAATATCTGTCATCGACGGAAAAAAGAAAGCAGTCTCCCTGTCTCCTCTGCCTGACATTCCTGTCCTGTTAAGCAGATCAGATGAACTGGCAATTGATTATGATATCCCATATGTCATTCACGCTCCCATACGAAAAAACATCCCCGTTGGAAGTGTTTCTTTCTATATTAATAACAAACTTTATCGAAAAGAAATGGTTTTTCCTATAGAAAATATTGAAAAATCCAACTTTTCTGATACAATAGATAACGTATTGCAATTATGGATGGAAATCTTCGGATTTTGAAAGAGTAAAAAAGTACTTTACATTTCAAAAAAAATGTGCTATGGTATATCTATAGTTTGACAGGACGAAGGTGTTCTCATTCAATGAGGGCACCTTTATTTTTTTGTAAGACGTCCAAAATTCTAAAAAATCATTTTGGGAAGGAAGGAATTTAACTATGCAGAAAAATGTAATCGAAGATGTTTTCGGAACAAAAGTCTTTAATGACGATGTTATGCAGGAGTACCTGCCAAAGAAAACGTATGCTCAATTGAAGGACACAATTGAAAATGGAGAAGAACTCGCTCCTGAAGTAGCAAATGTCGTTGCTCACGCTATGAAAGAATGGGCTCTGGCAAATGGGGCTACACACTATACCCACTGGTTCCAGCCTATGACTGGAGTAACAGCAGAAAAACATGACTCATTCCTGAGTCCGGAATCGGATGCTCACGCTGTTCTGGAATTCTCCGGTAAAGAATTGATCAAAGGCGAACCAGATGCTTCCTCTTTCCCATCCGGTGGTTTGCGTGCTACTTTTGAAGCAAGAGGATATACAGCCTGGGATTGTACCTCTCCGGCATTTCTTCGTGAAGATGCGATTGGTACCGTTCTTTGTATTCCTACTGCATTTTGTTCTTATACAGGAGAAGCTTTGGATAAAAAAACTCCTCTTCTCCGCTCAATGGAAGCCATCAGCAAGCAGGCAGTCCGCATCCTTCATCTGTTTGGTCTGGATGATGTATCAAATGTAAAGTGTTCTGTTGGTCCGGAGCAGGAATACTTCCTCATTGACCGTGATCAGTTCTTACTTCGTGATGATCTGATCTTTACCGGCCGCACATTATTTGGTGCAATGCCTCCTAAGGGACAGGAGCTGGACGATCATTATTTTGGAACAATCCGTGAACGTCAGGCTGCCTTTATGAAAGAATTAAATGACGAGCTTTGGAAATTGGGTATTCTCTCCAAAACACAGCATAACGAAGTAGCCCCGGCTCAGCATGAGATGGCTCCTATTTTCAGTACAGCTAATATTGCAGCCGATCACAACCAGCTTGTTATGGAGACTATGAAGAAAGTTGCCCGCCGTCATCATTTGGAATGTCTGCTTCATGAGAAACCATTTGCCGGTGTCAACGGTTCCGGTAAGCATGATAACTGGTCTTTAGTTACCAATACCGGTATCAATCTTCTGAGTCCGGGTAAAGCACCTTATGATAATAAGCAGTTTCTGTTGTTCCTCTCCGCTGTTATTGCTGCCGTAGACGACAACGCTGCTCTTCTCCGTCTGTCAGCTTCCAATCCCGGAAACGATCATCGTCTTGGTGCAAACGAGGCTCCACCAGCAATCATTTCTATTTTCCTCGGTGAGCAGTTAGAGGACATTGTTGAGCAGATTTTAAAAGACGGTACTGCTACGCATAGTAATAAAGGTGAAAAAATGGATATTGGTGTACATACAATTCCACCAATTAAGAAAGATGCTACGGATCGAAACCGTACATCGCCATTTGCTTTCACTGGTAATAAATTTGAATTCCGTATGGTTGCTTCTTCTATGTCAATCTCAGGTGCTAACACAGTATTGAACTCTACTGTTGCGGATGTTTTACAAAAAATGGCTGATCGTTTGGAATCCGCTGATGACTTTGACAAAACAGTTGATGAAATCATTTATGAAACATTGAACTCACATCAGAAGATTATCTTCAATGGTGATGGATATTCTGACGAATGGATTGCAGAAGCAGAAAAACGTGGACTTCCTAATGTTAAAACAATGGTAGATGCCACAGCATCTCTTCTTTATCCTCAGACGATTGAAATGTTCGAAAGACAACATGTATATACTAAGACAGAATTGGAATCCCGCGCTGAGATCAATTATGAAGCCTATGCAAAAGCAATCAATATTGAGGCAAAAACCATGATTCACATGGCATCCAAGCAGTATATACCTGCTATTATCAGTTATGTAACAAGCCTTGCTGATTCAATCAACAGCATTACTGCCGCTTGTCCTGATGCTGATATGTCGGTACAATCCGATCTGTTAAAGAAGTGTTCTGCTCTTCTAGCCCAGGCACAAAAGTCGTTGACTTCATTGAAAGAAGCTGACAAGAAAGCAAATGCCATGGAAGAGGGGAAAGAACAGGCAGAGTTCTTCCGCGATACCGTATTTACTACAATGGCAGAGCTTCGTGCTCCAATTGACGAGCTGGAAATGCTTGTAGATAAAGAATACTGGCCTGTACCGTCTTATGGTGATATGCTCTTTGAAGTATAATAGGAGCAATCTGCATTAAGCTATACAAACAAGAAAAAGGAACGATGACCTGCTGATCAAGATCAAACAATCAGGCGGTTTACCGTTCCTTTTTTATTGGATCATTTTGCCAGATAATTTCTGACTTCGATCAGATCTTTAAACGTCATGTAAGAAAGAGCTGTCGTTTCCTCGTCTGCCGGAACCACATCCGGCACATGAAGAACAGTCATTCCGGCAGCATGGGCCGAACGAACTCCATTCTTTGAATCTTCTACCGCATAAGCCTGTTCCGGCAGCACATTCATTTTCTGACACGCCATGAGATAAATATCCGGATTTGGTTTACTTCGTGATACCATATCACCACCAACAACAACTTCAAAAAAGTCAAAAAGCCCTGCCTGGGATAGTTCGTCTTTCACTACTTCATATCTTGTCGATGACGCCAAGCCGATGCGGTAACCATTTATCTTTAAAAAGCTTAGCAATTCACGGGCACCTTTTTTAACCGGCATGCCCATTTTAGCTATGCGCTCATAAAATAAGCTTCTATATTCACTTCGAAATTCGTCATACGGGAAATCATCACCATAGTTTTCTAACAGAATCCGTTTCGTTTCATTCACATTCATACCTACCACCTGATAAAAAGTGTGCTCAATATCCTCTATATGGTATTTGGATGCCACCTGGATCCAGCAGTTCATTATAACATTTTCCGTATCAAAAATAACACCATCCATATCAAATATAACTGTTTTCTTTTTCATTCTAATCTCCCCTCCACATTCCATTGTAGACATTTCTTCCTCGCTTTGTTACAATACAGTAAACAAAAAAACATAGAAGGAATGAACATTACTATGATTACGATCCCCATTGACACAAACAATAAACAACCAATCTACCTGCAGATATACAATTATATCAAACAGGAAATTCTAAAAGGTCATCTAAAAGCCCAGGAAAAGCTCCCCTCTGCCAGAGCTCTTGCTGCCAATCTAGAAGTCAGCCGTAGTACAATCGATACGGCCTATCAGCAATTAGTTGCCGAAGGATATGTTGATGCCAAGGAAAAACGTGGCTACTTTGTTGTCCCTATCACACATTTGCAGCAGTTTAGTTCCCACAGGCCGGGCAAATCTCTTTCCTACATAAATAGGGAATCAAAAGAAATCATTCCATTTGATTTTAATCCAAATACAATTGATACGCAACACTTTCCTTATTCTATTTGGAAATCATTAGGCAAAAATCATCTGGATAATCCGGATAATTTTGTCAGCGG
The DNA here is from genome assembly GCA_934338065.1 of uncultured Eubacterium sp. Taxonomy (GTDB): domain Bacteria; phylum Bacillota; class Clostridia; order Lachnospirales; family Lachnospiraceae; genus Eubacterium_F. The sequence goes on from CAKRGX010000004.1 coordinate 100,236, forward strand.
ACTACATTATGGAGAATATGCTCTTCGGCAGGCAATCTCAGACTATCTGCATGGTTCACGCGGTGTCAGCTGCTCACCGGAAAATATCATCGTAGGAGCAGGATTGGATCATCTTCTCTCGATGCTCTGTATCCTCTTTGACCGGCACACAATGATTGCCATGGAAAACCCAGGCTACCGGAGTGCCAGACAGGTGCTGCAGGCAAATGATTATTCCATCCTTGATATTCCTCTCAAGAATGACTCGATGGACATATCTATCCTGTCACACTCACAAGCGGATCTTTGCTATGTTACACCAAGCCATCAATTCCCAATGGGTACTGTTATGCCAATTTCCCAAAGGCAGGAATTGCTTAGCTGGGCAAACAATCGTCCCGATCGTTATATTATCGAAGATGATCATGACAGTGAATTTCGTTATAAAGGAAAACCCATTCCTGCTCTGCAAAGTCTTGACACGGCAGATAAAGTAATCTATCTGGGAACTTTTTCCAAGTCAATCTCGCCTGCGATTCGAACCGGTTATATGGTTTTACCCGATTCTTTAATTGAACAGTATAACATTAAATGCGGAAACTATGCCTGTCCTGTTTCCCGCCTTACGCAAGCTCTTCTGACTGATTTTATTCATGAGGGATATTTTGAGAAACATTTGAACCGAATGAGAAAACTATATAAAACGAAACATGATCATATGCTACAGGCAGTTCAGGATTATTTTCCCACTGGCATGGTAGAAATTTCCGGTGATCATGCCGGACTATATATAATACTTTGTTATACTGGTTCTCTTACAGAAGAAGAAATCTGCAAAAGAGCAAAAGAAAACGGCATCCGGCTGCATTCCCTGAAAAAGTACTATGCCAGCCTTCCTGCCGATTATCAGCCTACTTTTTTACTTGGCTTCGCCAATCTTAGCAATAAAATGATTGACGAAGGTATCCGTCTTCTAGCTCAGCAAGTGTTTGCCTAGCCGCTTCCGCATCGTTTGCAATCTGATGCTTTAGCTCATCGAGGGAAGGAAACTTTTGTTCCCTTCTCTGGAACCGGATAAAATAAACGGTGATTTCCTTTCCATACAGATAGCCGTCAAAGTCAAACAGCCATACTTCCAGACCAACAGGATTATCTCCGGCTATCGTTGGCTTCCTTCCAAGATTTGCCACACCGCGATACTGCTTTCCCTCCGCTTCTACAAGTACTGCATATACGCCAAAAGGAGGAAGTTCCTTAACCTTGTCCGGATATAAATTAGCTGTGGGAGTGTTTATTGTTCTCCCCAGTTGATTTCCCTTTTCAACTGTTCCTGCAATAAAATAAGGGGTTTGCAGGAGATTATCCGCTTCTTCTATCATACCACTCCGAAGCAGGCTTCGGATTCTTGTGCTGCTGATCACATCACCATGTGCAATCATTTTTTCCTTTACAATTGTTTCAAATCCATATTTTTCCCCCATACGGGTCAATAATGGAACCGTGCCGCTTCGTTTATATCCAAAGCAGAAATCTTCTCCCACAATCACTTTTCTGGCGCCACACCGCTCCACCAGGACTTCGGTAACAAACTCCTCTGCAGACTGCCTCATAAAATGATCATCAAAAGGAATTTCAACAAAAACATCTACACCTAAACGCTCTGCAAGCTGAATCTTTTCCATTTCCGCATAGATCACGTTGGTACGATCCATCAAAAAAGTAAACATCACAGTTGTTAATCCCGCTTTTCCCGCTTCTTCTAAAAGCAAACGGTGTCCCTTATGAATACCATCAAACTTGCCAATGCACACTGCGGTATTTTTTAATACAAAATCCATACTACCTATTATTTTCATTTTACCTTATTCCTCTATATGAAACATTTTCACAATATGAAGCATATTATCTGTGGCTTGATACCGGTAAATGGCATAAAATTCTCCCTCAGTACCATAGATACGTACCTGTTCACCATCCTGAATATCCTTCAGCCGGCAAAACTCCGGTTTTACAAGATTACCATTACGCAAAAACTTCATGGCAGGTTCCTGTACATCACAACGCCGGTACATGTCAAATACCTGATCGATCGGAATGAGTACTGTTTCAACTTCGCCATCTTTTGCCAATGCTTCCATTTCTCCAAGTGTTCTTGCTTTTTCAAGAGTGAAACGGCCTACCCGTGTGCGAACAAGACTCTTCATTGCGGCACCACATCCAAGCTTCTCACCGATATCCTGACATAAACTCCTGATGTAAGTTCCTTTCGAACATGTAACCTCTATCGTAAATTCATTGTTTGCAAGTGCCATGTCACGCAGCAATAATTCATGGATGGTTACTTTTCTCGGCTTTCTCTTAATTTCTTTTCCCTGGCGTGCCAGTTCATACAATTTCTTGCCATTAACTTTGATTGCTGAATACATCGGCGGAATCTGCTGTATCTCTCCGCGAAATGAGGATAAACACCTTTCTATCTCTTCCGGTGTTACGGTTACTTTCTTTTCCGTCAGAGTCTTTCCTGTCATATCAAGCGTATCTGTCGTAATACCAAGCTTCACCTCTGCCAGATACGTTTTTTCTTTGTCCGTAAGAAGATCACACACTTTCGTAGCTTTGCCAATGCAAACCGGAAGCACTCCGACCGCATCCGGATCCAGCGTTCCGGTGTGTCCAATCTTTTTCGTATGAAGAATCCCCCTCAATTTAGCAACAACATCATGCGAAGTATACCCTTTTTCTTTTTTAACAATTATGATACCATTCATATTTTCTCAGCCTTTAACTGTTTTTCGATATGTTCTGTTAAATTGTTTATGACATCAAAAGCCGATCCTTTTATTGTACAGCCAGCCGCTCTTACATGACCACCGCCGCCAAAATAACGGGCAATCACGCTTACATCGACAATTTCATTCGAGCGCATACTTACCTTATACTCGCCAGTCTCTCTCTCATCTAACAGAATAGCGACCTCAATTTTCTCTGTCGTACGCATCTGATCAATAATCCCATCCAAGTCCGACGGCCTTGCTCCATATAGATCCATCACACTTTTACGTACCACAGAAAAAATACATCGTTTATCCATAATACGAACGCTCTCTAACAGACAACGTCCCATAATCTGCAGTTGCTTATATGTTTTGAGATAAAAGCTTCCATCAATAATCTTTCCAAATGGAATTTTTTTCTCGATCAGTCTGCCGGCAATCTGCATCGTCCTTCCCGTCGTATTGGAATGTTTGAATACCCCGGTATCATGAATAATGCCGGTATATAAGGCACAAGCCACATCATAGGTAATCTTCTCATCTTCCATCATCGTATAAAGAAGTTCACAAGTTGAACTGATGTTCTCGACATAGTTTTCATTTCCAAACCTTGTGTTTGTAATGTGATGATCGATATTGATAACATAGGAAGCAGCCTCCATCACATCTCTTGCCTCACCCAGCCTGTCAGCATCTCCACAATCCAATGAAACAAACAGGTCATATGACTCTCTTTTGTTAAATGCCTCATTGACTTTTAAGTAAGAAAAACTGTCAGGAAACTCTTCCAGATAAACACACACCGTTTTCTTCGGATAGCTGTTTTTCAGATAACCATAGAGTCCCATACAGGAACCGATACAATCTCCATCCGGACGAACATGACCTCCTATGGCAATCGTATCTGCCTTCTGTACTGCGCTCATCAGTCCATTCATTCCCCGTTTCCTCCATGTTCTTCCTCTTGTCTGCTCACTGCATTCAGTTCATCAATTCTCTGTGACATCTTGACACCATACTCAATCGAAGTATCCAGTACAAAAGTCAGTTCCGGCGTATTCCGGAGGTTCATTCTTTTAGCCAACTGATGACGCGCATAGGAAGCACTCTTTTTCAAGCCTTCCATCGTTTTCTCTTTTGCCGCATCGTCACCAAGCACACTGATAAATATTTTTGCAAACTTGAGGTCAGGTGTAACTTCCACCGCCATAACAGATGTCATTGGATGAATACGTGGATCTTTTAAATCCTCACGGATAATCTGACTCATCTCACGCTGTACCTCACTATTGACACGTATATTTTTTACACTATTTTTTTTCATTCCCAATCCTCATTTCTTAAACTTCTATAAGGAACTATGCCTTTCCTAGCGCGGAACCTCGACCATCTTATAACACTCAATCTGATCTCCTTCCTGAAGATCACTGAAACCATCGAATACCAGACCACATTCGTAACCGGCTGCCACTTCTTTCACATCATCTTTAAATCTCTTCAGGCTGGCAAGGTCTCCCTCAAATAACTGATCATCATCACGACTGATACGTGCACGGCAGCCACGCTCGATCTTACCATCCAGAACATAAGAACCTGCTATTGTTCCTACACCGGAAGCCTTAAATGTCTGTCTTACCTCTGCGTGGGCAATTACCTTTTCCTCATAAATTGGCTCCAGCATTCCCTTCATTGCCGCTTCAATGTCTTCAATCGCATCGTAAATAACACGATAGAGACGCACATCTACATTTTCCCGATCTGCGGTATCCTTGGCAGCATTATCAACACGTATGTTGAAACCTATAATAATTGCATTGGAAGCACTTGCCAGACTGACATCGGATTCGTTAATTGCTCCCACACCGCCATGAATAACACGTACCGCAACTTCATCATTACTTAATTTGACAAGACTCTGTTTCACTGCTTCCACAGATCCCTGTACATCCGCTTTAATAATTAGGTTAAGATCTTTGACATTTCCTGCCTGAATCTGGCTGAACAAACCATCTAGAGACAGTTTCTTAGATTTTGTTTCCTCCAACAGTTTATCCTTACCCTGATCAATATATGCCTGAGCAATCTGTTTGGCATCTTTATCATTTTCTGTTGCCAGAAATACTTCTCCGGCACTTGGCACACCATTAAGTCCAAGAATTTCTACCGGCGTAGATGGTTTTGCCACCTTGACACGCTCACCATTATGATCCAGCATGGCTCTTACCTTACCATAGGCAGTACCAACAGCAATATGATCTCCTACATTTAAAGTACCTTTCTGTACCAATACCGATGCTACCGGACCACGTCCTTTATCAAGACGGGCTTCAATAACAATACCACGCGCGCGGCGCTTTGGATTTGCCTTTAATTCCAACATTTCGGACGTAAGAATGATCATTTCTAAAAGGTTCTCAATACCCTCTTTCGTATGAGCTGACACCGGACAAAAGATTGTGGAACCACCCCATTCTTCCGGAATAAGTTCATATTCAGAAAGTTCCTGCTTAACACGTTCGATGTTAGCACCTTCCTTATCAATCTTATTAACGGCAACAATAATTTCTACTCCGGCTGCCTTTGCATGATTGATTGCTTCAACCGTCTGTGGCATGACACCATCATCTGCTGCAACAACAAGGATTGCAATATCGGTTGACTGTGCTCCACGCATACGCATGGACGTAAATGCTTCATGTCCCGGTGTATCCAAAAATGTGATCTTCTCACCATTGATTCGGACAACATAAGCACCAATATGCTGCGTAATACCACCAGCCTCATGTTCTGTCACATCAGATTGGCGGATAGCATCAAGAAGAGAGGTTTTACCATGATCGACATGCCCCATAACACAGACAACTGGCGGACGTTTTTGCATCTGGCTCTCATCTTCTTCTTCTTCCCTCAGAAGCTCTGCTACCATATCAACTTTTTCTTCCATTTCACAAAGAATGTCAAAACTAAGTGCAATCTCCTCCGCCTCTTCAAACGTGATATCCTGATTCAATGATACCATCTGGCCCTGCATAAACAGTTTCTTAACTAATGCTGCGGCCGGCATTTTCATCTTATCTGCCAGCTCACGGATTGTAAGAGATTCCGGAATCGTAATCTGCTTAATCTCTTCTTCCGGCTCCTGTTTTACAGGTTCAGGCTTGATAAATGCACCCTTACGATTTGGATCTTTCTTGGAACGGATTCGGCTCATCTCTTCTTTTGTACTCTTGCGATAACCACCAGTCTTATTCCGGTCATCTTTTTTGCGGTTTCTCTGTCGGGAATTTTTCTGTTCCTGTTTGATTCCATCAAAACCACTCTGCGCTTTTTCAAATCTTTCAAATACACGCTCGCCGCCCTGCGCTACGCGATTATTTCCATTTCCCTGCCCATTACGACGATCATTCTGGCGTCTTCCGCGATTATCCTGACGGCCATTTCCGTTTCTTTCACCATTTCCTCTATTAGCCGGACGATCGGTACGACGATCATTATTTCTGGCATTATTTCCATTATTCCGATTGTTATTTCGATCGCCATTACGGTTTCCCTGCAGTCTTTTGGCGTTTTGATTATTCTCTCTAACTGTTTTTTCCACTGATTTCTCCGGTTTCTTTTCTTCCTTTTTCTCTTCTGGTTTCCCAGCAGGCTTCTCAATCGGTTTTTCCATTGGTTTATCTGTCGGCTTTTCCGATTTCTTTTCCACTGGTTTTTCTATTATTTTTTCTGTTTTCTTTTCTTCAGCCTTTGTTTCATTCTTTACCGATTCAGCTTTTGCTGCCTTCTTCTGGCTAAAATGCTTCATCAAAAAGGCAATTGCACTATCTTCAATATTACTATTTGGTCCTTTTACATCAAATCCATTTTCATTAAGCAGTTTGACAAGATCACCACTTTTTATGCTCTTGTCTTGCTGTTGGATACTACGGGCAATTTCAAATATTTTCATTTTTGCCATGCTTTGTTACCTCCAAATCTAATTTCTTGCTGAGGGACTTTGCAAATCCCGCATTTGTTACCGCTACTGACGCACGAAATTGTTTACCAATAGCTTTTCCCAATGTTTCTTTATCGCTATACTCTTTGTAAGGAATATGATAATAATGACAGGAATTGGAAAAATTTTTCTTTGTATTATCCGAAGCATCCTCCGCCACAATGACTAATCTTGCCAAACCATCCCGGATGGCTTTTTCCGTCATGAATTCACCACTAACAATATCTCCTGCTTTCATTGCCATTCCTAAAGTACCTAAAACTTTTCTATCCTCTATCATCTTTCAACTGCCTCTCTAAATCTTCATACGTTTCGTGCGGAACATTCATTTTGAAAGAACGACTTAGTGCATTACTCTTTATCGCCTTTTTCAGGCACTCCTCCTTTGCGCAAAGGTAAGCTCCTCTTCCATTTTGACGCCCCGTAAAGTCGAGGACAATCTCTCCTTCCGGCGTCTTCACAATACGAATCAATTCTTTCTTATCTTTACTCTCGCGACAGCCAATACACTGTCTTTGCGGTATTTTTCGTACTTGCACTGCCAAACGTCATTCCTCCTTTATCTGCAACTTATGAAAGGCTCTGTGTCTCACTCTTGATATCAATCTTATATCCTGTCAAATGGGCAGCCAGACGGGCATTCTGCCCTTCTTTTCCGATTGCCAGTGACAACTGATAATCAGGAACAATAACCTTTGCACTCTTTTCTTCCGGATCATCATTCACCGTAACAGAGACAACTTTCGATGGACTTAATGCATGTTCAATAAATATAGCAGGATCCTCATTCCATTCAACAATATCAATTTTTTCTCCATGCAGTTCCTCAACAACAGCATTTACTCTGGCTCCATTCATACCAACACACGCTCCTACAGCATCAACGTCCGGATTATTACTGTAAACGGCGATTTTGGATCGGGAACCGGCTTCACGGGATACACTTTTGATCTCAACAACTCCACTCTGAATCTCTGCCACCTCCGCTTCAAACAATCTCTTTACAAGTTCAGGATGCGTACGCGAAATGACAATCCGCGGTCCTCTTGGTGTATCTTTTACCTCAGTCACATATAACTTAATTCTTTCATGAGCCGAAAAATCTTCGCCCTTTACCTGCTCCTGTGGAGTCAGTATAGCATCAATCTTTCCAATATTGACATTGTAATTGCCATTACTGTATCTCTGTACCATTCCGGTCACAATATCATGCTCTTTCGTATAATATTGGTCAAACAACACCTTTCTTTCTTCTTCACGGATTTTCTGTACAACAACCTGTTTAGCCTTCTGTGCTGCTATTCTTCCAAAGTTCTTCGGTGTCACCTCAAGACTAACCGTTTCCCCTAGTGATGCACCTGGGAATTTCACTTCAGCTTCTGTCAAAGACATCTGAAGCATAGAATCTTCCACTTCCTCTACTACTACCTTATCCTGGTAAACATGAAACTCCCCTGTTTCACGATCTAGATTAACCCGGATATTATCTGTCTTACCAAATTCATTTTTGCATGCAGCTACTAATGAATTTTCAATTGCTTCAAGAAGAATTTCTTTACTAATATCTTTCTCCTTTTCTATGGCATTTAATGCCTCTATCAATTCCGGATTTCCTTTCTGTGTTGCTGTCTTTCTCATTTTTCTATTAATCCTCCATTCAATTGTATTTAAAAAGTTATATATTTACGTATTAAAGCAATGTTCTTTACCGGAACGTCCATCTGACGGTCATCTAACCCAATCGTTACGGTAGATGTTTCTTCTTCATATTTTTTTAACACGCCAACAAATTCTTTATCCGAGTATTTTTTACCATTCTCTTCCCATGTTACCGGCGAAAACAGTTTAACCTCTACATCTTTTCCCATGTTTCTCACAAAGTCCTTGGGCTTTTTGAATGGACGCAGAAGTCCCGGCGAACTTACTTCCAAAATATAGGATTCTTCAATAAAATCATTCTGATCTAACAGATCACTTAATTCATGATTAATAACGGTCAGGTCATCAATCGTAATGCCTCCCTCTTTATCGATATAAGCTCGCAGATGCCAGATACCAGCTTCTTTCACAAACTCTACATCAACCAATTCATAACTGTACTTCTCTACAATTGGTATCAGCAGTTGTTCCGTCTTTGTTTCATAGTCTCGATGTTTGCTCAAATAAAAACCTCTTTTCCATTCACTTCACACGAAAAGAATGAGTGGACTTTCGTCCACTCATCTTAATTAACAGTATCATTATCATATATAATAGCATATGTCACCAATATTTGCAAGTATCTTTTTTTATGAATTCCCATGAATTCCCATGTAAATTTCCTCATGAAACAGCTCACTGTTTTGGTGCATCGACAAAAGCATAGAAAGATGGTTTCGGCTGAAGCTTATATTCATATCTTCCTGTCTGCGTATTTTTTGTTCTCTTTTTTGTAAAGAACAGTGGTTTGCAGTCACTTCTCCAGGATACACCATCATTGATTCCCCATACCGTAATTCCTGTTATCCCTTTCGGATTCACCAACTTATCTCTATTTCTTTGAGCTTCAACGATTACTTTCATCAAGTCCTTTGTAAATGCTGCCTGATCCTCATCCGTCTCTTTTTCGTTACGATAAAGGAATGTAGGTTCTCTTCCATCTGTATCATCCGTATCAAAGTTAATGGTAATATCAAGTTCCGTGATCTGAACTTCTAAACCGGTTTTCAGAAAAGCTTCCAATGCCGTCTTATACTGCTCAACTGTGGGCCGGCGGATATCAACATGACTTTGCATACCCATACCGCCACAGATTTTTTCCGGCTCTCCTTTATTGATAAAATTGATCAGGGCAATTTCATCATCGACGCTAAAATAAGTATCATAATCATTATAGAATAAAGTCACCTTGTCCTGTATTCCTGCTTTCTTCAACTCATCATAGGCAAAACGGAAAGCATCTTTTACATAACTTGGTTCTAATCCCATATCACCATAAACATTTGTCCAGGAAACCTCGTTGGGATTCTTCGCTCTGTGAATATACTCATTAACTACATCCCAGCAATAAACAAGGCTGCCCGCTTCTCCTGTCAGTTCTTTTTCTTTGGCACAGACCTGACTAACAACGGTTCTCACGAAAAACTCTAACCTGGCGTTCATTGTCTCCTTATCCACAACCTGTCCTGCATCACTGAATCCTGTTTTAAAGAACCAGGTTGGTGTCTGCTGATGCCATAAAAGTGTATGGGCACGCATACGAAGGCCCTTCTTTTTGGCAATCTCCATAGCACCAAACACATTTTCCAAATTAAGAACCGGTACCTGTGTTTCCTTATAATTATTCAAAGAATATCCTAATTTTTCTGCTTCCTGCTTTGAGATGAGATTTGCCTGATTTCCCAAAACAAAGTCTGGCTTCATCTCATTTTCCAGTGTAAAACTGTTAAACTGTTGATCAACAAGTTCCATCGTTTTCTTGTCCTGTAACTGCTCCGGATGACTTCCCCATCCCTGATTATATGTCAGACAAGTACCAATATTATCGACCAGTCCCTGATAAGCTTTCTTCATAGAAGCCATATCTGACACCGGTGTCTGTGTCTGTGTCGGTGATGTTGTTGACTTGGGCGTAGGTGCCGGTGCTGCGGAACTTGTTATTAATGGCACATTTGCCGCCTTTGCCTTTTTAACTTTAACAGAACACTTTAATATACTCTTTTTACTTCCTTTTTTCAATGTAAAGGTCAGTGTTGTTTTTCCCACTTTTTTACCGGTAACTACAACTGCATAGTTTCCCTTCTTCTTGCCGGAAACTATCTTTTTATTCTTAATCTTCCAGCTAACCTTATACTTTTTCGCATTTTTTACGGTTACTTTCTTTTTCTTTCCTTTTTCGATCGTCACTTTCTTTGTAGACAATTTTGGCTTCTTTGCCGCCTGTACTTTATTTGTGCCCATTGGTACCATTCCTAATGCTAAGGAAAACACCAAAAGACTCGCCACACCGGCTTTTACCTTCTGCATAGTTAATCCCCCTTAATTATTTTACTATGTTATAGCATAATATATTTCCTATCCCACTGTCAACGCTCAGGATAAATGTTTCAGAAATTCTATTGTATTTTTTCTTGCATTCCCCTGAAATATCTTTGTTCCAACAACAAAAATATTAGCGCCGGCTTCACGGATCTCGTCAATGTTATCCAGGCTGACTCCACCGTCCACCTGAATATCTACATCCAGTCCCCGCTCATCCACGATTCTTCTCAGTATGCGAATTTTATCAAAAACCTCTCGTATCACACTCTGTCCACCATATCCCGGATACACAGACATAACCAGTACCATAGATATCTTATCTAAAACAGGCAGAACACAATCAATAGCTGTATCCGGACTAATGGCAACGCCTGCCTTTTTTCCAAAGCTATTGATCTCATCTACTGTTTCTTCCAAATCATCACAGGCTTCAGCGTGTACCGTTATTCCATCCGCTCCATCACCTACGAATCGTTCAATAAACCGGATCGGCTCCGTAACCATCAAATGCACATCAAAAAAAGCGTCTGTAACATTACGTAGTCCCCTTACAATAGGAAAACCAAAGGATATATTAGGCACGAATATTCCATCCATTACATCAATATGAATGTACTCTGCCCCTGCATCGGTTACGGTCTGAATCTCCTTCTCCAAACACCTCACATCCGCTGCCAAAATAGATGGCGACAATCGATATGTCATTTTTTCGTCCTCCAATTTTTTCGTCTTTCGCCCTCGACCAGTTCTTCATAAATCTGAACATAGTTTTCATAGCGGCTTTTACATATCTCACCATTCGCCAAAGCCTCCTGAACAACACACCCCGGCTCATGAATGTGAGAACACCCCAAATATTTGCATTGCCCCTCATAAGGTAAAAACTCGGTAAAATACTGATGTAGTTGTTCTTTCGTCACATCCGGCGGACGAAGAGAACTAAATCCCGGTGTATCAAACAAAAATGTCTGATTTCCCAGATAGAACAGTTCTGAATGTCTCGTAGTATGCTTTCCCCGCTGAATCTTTTCACTAATCTCTCCTGTCTGCGACTGTGCTTCAGGATAGATCAGATTGACCAGACTGGATTTGCCCACACCGGATGGTCCCGCTAATACGGTCGTTTTTCCACATAGACATTTTCTTACCTCTTCTATTCCATTCTTTTCTGTGTTACTGATCGTTAAAACACGGTTCGAACACTTTGCATATATCTGCTTGTACTTTTGTTCATCTTCTGTTGAAACGATATCCTGCTTGCTAAAGCAAATAACCGTCTCTACCCCCTGCCATTCCATCATAAGCAGAAAACGATCCAGCAGGTTCAGATTTGGCACAGGATTTGCCATCGAAAAGACAACCATTGCCTGATCTACATTGGCAACTGCCGGTCTGATCAGTGCATTTGTGCGGGGTAATACTTCCTCAATATTTCCGAGACATTTATGCTGATCTAAGACACGCATCCTAACATTGTCACCGACTAATGGTTTGATACCTGCTTTACGGAATCCCCCTTTTGCCTTGCACTCATACAGGCGTTCATCCTCGCACCATGCATAATAAAATCCGGCTATTCCTTTGACAATCTTTCCTCTCATCAATCTGCTACTTTCTTAAATGTCACACTGTATGAATCAACCTGTCGGGAATTCTTATATACAAACAACTGTCCCTCAGATGCGCTGATTCCTTTAATGTCTCCCGCTGCAATCTGCATAGGAAAATCACTATATGATTTCGTTCCTCCCAGTTCGGAAAGAACAATCTGCTTTCCATCCTGTGAGAGTACAAACTTAAATACTGCATCCGGCTCTGTCTCATAGTCGAATGGATTGTTGATCGTAATATTATAAGCTGAATAATACGAGTACGTTGGTTCAGGTCCCATGCTTAAAGTAATGTCAACCGTTGTACCTTTCTTAACTTCCAGACCATTTGCCTTACTCTGTACACATACACGGTTTTTAGCAAAGTTTTCTGAATAGCTCTTACTCGTTTTGCCCAGTTTCAATCCTGCCTTGTCCAAAGCACTCTTCGCCTGTGTTTTTGTTTTTCCGAGCAGATCCGGTACTTTGATCTTTTCCTGTCCCTTGCTCACATAATACGTAATTGTGGATCCGGCTGCTACACTTTCCCCTGTTTTCGGATTTGTCGCTGCCACTTTTCCTTCTGCAACACTGTCACTGTAAATATCACTTCCACGCTTCGGAACATATCCTTTATCTCTTAATTCCTGTTCAGCGGCTTCCGGCGTTTTGCCTAAAACACTAAATGGCTGAACTCTCTCCTGCGCAGAATAGTATACGGTAATCATTGTTTCCTTTTCAACTTCACTTCCCACTGATGGCTCCGTCTCAATAACCTTGCCGGCATCTACCGTATCAGACTCTTTCGCCTTAAACTCATACGTTAACCCTTCTTCATCTAACATAGCTTTTGCGCTTTCCTGTGTCAGATCAATAATATCCGGTACCGTAATCTTATCACCGCTCTCATCTGTACCCGGTGTACTGGACGACTGAGTAACTTTTGCTGTTGGCTCTGGTGTTGCCTCTTCTTTTGGTGAGGATCCACCCCAGAAGCCGATCAGACGTCCCACCATATAAATAATGATCAGTCCAATGATAATCGCCACTGTTACACTGCCTATAATCAATGCTTTCTCCAGTTTTGGATCTACCTCTGCACCATCTTCTTTTTCATCTTCCGCTTTTTTATGTTCTTCGGATGAAGCTCCGCCAGGTGCCGCTGACTTCAATGTATTGATATCACCACTTGGGATAAAAATAGTATCAGCATTTTCATATAAATTACGGATCACACCATACTCTCCGGAAGGATCCTGTAAAAACATTTTAATGTCTGCAATCAGATCTGCCACTGTAGGATAACGTAATTCTGTCTTTTTCTGCATACATTTCGCCACAATATTACTTAGTCCATGAGGAATCGTAGCATCAATCGCATCCAGCGGTGTTGCATCTTCCTGAATATGGGCCAGTGCTATCGCAACGGCACTTTCACCGGTAAACGGCAACGTTCCACTTAACATCTCATACATTGTGACACCAAGAGAATAAATATCACTTTTCTCATCACTAAAGCCACCTCTTGCCTGTTCCGGTGATATATAATGAACAGACCCCATCGCATTAGCTGTTATCGTATTGGAGCTGGCCGCCTTTGCAATTCCAAAATCACTCACCTTTGCTGTTCCATCTTTCGATATCAATATGTTCTGCGGTTTAATGTCCCGATGAATGATATGATTGGCATGTGCCGCCTCCAGTCCATTTGCGATCTGAAGTGTAATTCCTACTGCCTCACGAACGGAAAGTTTACCATTTCGTTCAATATATTTTTTCAAGGTAATCCCATCAACAAATTCCATGACAAAAAAATGCATTTCATTTTCTTCCCCTACATCATAAACACCTACGATATTAGGATGGGAAAGACAGGCAATTGCCTGTGCTTCCTGTCGGAACTTGGCTACAAATTTCATGTCCTCGCTATATTCATTTTTTAATATCTTAACTGCCACAAAACGATTTAACCGGTGATCTTTTGCACGGTAAACATCTGCCATTCCACCGGTTCCAATCTTCTCGATCACTTCATAGCGACCGGCAATCATTGTTCCAATATTAACCATCTTAAACACTCCTTTACAGTCGAACTAAAATAACACTAATGTTGTCTTTGCCACCGGCTTCGTTCGCCTGTCTCACTAAACACTCTCCCGCCAGCTTCATATCATCATAATATTTCCGTATTGTCTCTTCAATTGATGTGTCCTCAACCATATTGGTCAGGCCATCGGAACACAACAAAATCACGTCCCCTATATCTACTTTTATCTCAAAGTAGTCCGGACGGACATGTGTATCCGTTCCCAGAGCCCGTGTAATAATGTTTTTATTGGGATGTGTACGCATCTCTTCTTTTTGAATCTCACCTGACTGAACCATTTCCTCTACTAAGGAATGATCTACCGTAATCTGTTCTAACTTATCCCGCAGCACATATAACCGGGAATCCCCAATATTAACAACATATGCTGTATTTCCCTCTATCATTGTTCCAACCAATGTCGTTCCCATACCGGAAAACGAGGCTTCTTCTAACGATTTCTCATACACCTTTGTGTTTGCAGCCTCGATTGCTTTTTCAAAAGTACTCACCGGCGTTCTCGCTTCCATTGAACGAATCTGTGTTACTATTTCATTAATACACATGCGGGATGCCAGATCCCCCGCCTGATGTCCTCCCATTCCATCGGCTACAAGAAATAAATTCGAAAATCCTCCGACTTCATTTTCTTCACAAAATACGCAATCCTGATTGCTATTCCGTAAACGCCCCGTATCTGTTATAGAAAATGTTTTCACTCTCTGACCTCCTTAGTTACTGCCTATACAAAACCTATCCTTTATCCTTCACTATGATCTGCCAGAAATTTCTTTCGTAACTGACCGCAGGCAGCGTCAATGTCACTTCCCATCTCTCTTCTTATTGTAACATTTCTCTGATTGTTTGCAAGTATTAATTTGAATCGCTCGACATCTTCCGGCCGCGAACGCAGACAATCCCTTTCTTTTACTTCATTAAGTGGTATCAGGTTAATGTGACAATTTAGCCCCCGGCACCGCCTGCTTAGCTCTTCTGCATGCTGTATCTGATCGTTTACATCACGTATCATACTATATTCAAATGTAATTCTCCGCCCGGTTTCTTCTACATACTCCCGGCAGACCTGAAAGATCTCGTCTATACTGTAACGTCTGGCAATCGGCATTGTCTTCTGACGTATCCTGTCATTTGGCGCATGCAGACTGATTGCTAATGTGATCTGCAGATGTTCTTTCATCAGATCACGGATACGATCGACCAGTCCACACGTAGATACTGTGATATTCCGCTGGCTGATACAGATTCCTTTATCATTGGACAACAATTTTATAAAACGGATCAGCGCATCATAATTATCTAACGGTTCGCCCATCCCCATAACGATAACATTGGAAACCCGTTCCCCGGTATCTCTTTGTATCTCATACACCTGTGAAAGGATCTCACCTGCCGTCAGATTACGCGTCAATCCGGTCAGGGTGGAGGCACAGAATGTACAGCCCATGCGGCAGCCCACCTGGGAAGAAACACATACACTGTTTCCATGGTGATACTTCATCCACACGCTTTCAATGACATTGCCGTCCGATAGGGCAAATAAATATTTTGCCGTATCTTTTTTCCGGGAAATCTGTTTTTTTACAATACAGATGCCTGGTAAAACATAATTTTCCTTTAGTTTTTCACGAAAACTTCCCGGTAGATTCTTCATTTCATCAAAAGAATCCACACGTTTATCATGAACCCATTGAAATAACTGTTTTCCTCGGAACGGCTTCTCTCCATAGAAAACAGCAATCTCTTCCATTTCCTTACTATTCAGGCTTCGTATATCCATTATCCTATTCATTGTTTTTTCAACCTCGCTACAAAAAAACCATCACTTTGATGTATTCCAGGCAAAATCTGCAGACTTCCCTCCGCTGTCATCCTGTTCTGTAATATCTCCGGTATAAAAGGATCCAGTGACTCACATTTCATTCCGCAATGCTCCTCTATCCATGCAACATTCTGTTCATTTTCTTTTTCATTGATCGTGCATGTGCTATAAATAAAGACACCGCCTTTCCGCAGCATGGCTGCCGAGGATTCACAGATTTTTTGCTGAATCGGTACAAGGCTCTCTGTTTCCTGCATAGCATGATATCGTATCTCAGGTTTTTTCCCTATGATACCGATACCGGAACACGGAACATCCGCTAATACAACATCCGCCTTTTCTCTCCAATCCGGATCTTCTTTCGTCCCATCCCATACCTTGCCCTCTACATTTTTATAACCAAAACGCTCCAGATTTTCCCGGATGCGGGAAACTTTTTTTACATTAACATCCCGATAGCTGAGTATTCCTTCACCTCTCAATTGTATAAGCGCACTCATTGTCTTTCCTCCCGGTGCGGCACACACATCAACAACTGTCTGCCCCGGACAGATGCCCGCACACAGGGAAGGCAGCATAGAGCTCTCATCCTGTACAAAAAAATATCCTTCGTCATACCCTGGCAGACGTTTCACATCTTCTATGTTTCTGACAATCAAGGCTTCCTTTACATAATTTCCTTTTTGATAATCTATTTCATGTTTTTTCAGATTTTCTTCATATTGTTCACAGGAAATCTTGTTCGTATCAATATGTAACGTAATCTCGCCCTGTCTTTCTAAAAATGCCTGTGCAATTTTTTTTGTTGTCTTTTTTCCATATTTTTCAATCAAATACTGATATAAATTTTTCGGCAGACATAGCGCCTCATAAGGACGCAGACGCAGATTTTCTTCATTGCGGAGAAAAGCCCGCAGTACACCATTCACATACCCGGCATAACGTTCTCCTTCAACACCTTTAAGCAGTTCGACTGCTTCATGGCAAGATACCGCCTGCGGAATCTTATCCATATAGAGCAGTTCATAAACCGCCATACGAAGCACGGTTCTGACAGAAGGCGTCAACTGGCGGACTGTCAGCTTAGAAAAATGCCGGATATAAGCATCCAGTTCGACCACGCGCTCGATCGTCCCATAAGAGAGACGCTTTATAAATCTTTTATCTTTTCCTTCCAGAGATGGATCGGATTTCAGCATAGTATGAAAAATAACATCGCTGTGCTTTTGTTGTTCCATTACCTCATAGACAATCCGATAGGCTTTTCTTCTCATTAATCTCTATTATTCCTTCCAAATAAAATAATCAGCCGCAATAATTGCAAAATAGCAGCAGCGGCAGATGCCACATACGTAAAAGCGGCAGCACGGAGCACACGCTTAGCTCCCTGATTTTCACCGGGTGCCAGTATTCCCGTATCCTGTAAAATACCAAGTGCTCTGCGTGAAGCATTCAGTTCAACTGGTAATGTTACAACCTGGAACAATACTGCTGCACTAAACAACAGGATTCCCAGTGTTACTAATGGAGGCATGCTGAAAATAATACCAGCAATAATAACAAACCACGATGCTCCGGAACCAAAATTTGCCACTGGCACTAATGCTGAACGGATCCTAAGTGGCACATACGAATTGGCATGTTGTATAACATGACCACACTCGTGCGCTGCTACTGCTATCGCCGCTACGGAATTGCTTCCATATACAGAGTCGGACAACCCGACATCCCTTGTCTTCGGATTATAATGGTCTGTCAAATTGCCGGATATATGACTAATGGAAACATCTGATATTCCGGCATATGACAGGATACGCCGTGCCACCTCTGCTCCTGTCAGACCAGATGCACTCCTGATCTGGCTGTAATTTGCAAAGGAACGGTGTACCATACCGGAGGCGATCATAGACAAAAGCACACCCGCCAGCACCAATACATACGTAGGATCCCACATTGTATAAAATCCGGGACCGTATCCATAAAAGCCCACTAAATACATAACATATCTCCTTTTTGAACAAGAACGCCACGAAGAAAACTTCCCGCATCCATTCGTTTCTTACCTTCCAGTTGAACTTCAAGCAAACGCAGGCATCCTTTTCCTGTCTGCACAGTAAAATCCTGTTTATTTACCTCAACGACTGTTCCCGGTATCTCTCCTGTTTCCTGCCGGATGACTTCCGCACGCCAGATTTTTAACATTTTCCCCTGATATCCGGTATACGCACTTGGCCATGAATTCAGTCCCCGTATATAGCGTTCCAATTTTACAGCATCTTCATTCATATCCAGATGTCCTAATTCTTTCGTAAGCATTTTAGCATAACAGCTATCCTCATCCTTTTGAGGTACCGGCTTTAGTTTTCCTTCCTCTGCAAGACGAAGAGTCTCTAAAAGCAGATCACTCCCCAGGGCAGCCAGCCGGTCATGAAGACTTTCCCCTGTCTCATCCGGCCGAATATCAATTTCTTTTTTCAAAAGCATATCTCCGGTATCCAATCCCTCATCCATCTGCATCGTAGTAATACCGGTCGTAGCATCCCCTTCCAAAATAGCCCACTGCATAGGAGCAGCTCCACGCCATCGTGGCAGTAAGGAAGCGTGTACATTAATACATCCGTATTGGGGAATATCTAAAATTTCTTTTGACAAAATCTGTCCAAAAGCAACAACAACCATTACATCGCATGGAATTTGCCGAAGCTGTGAAACCACATTGGCATCTTTAATCCTTCTTGGCGTATAGACCGGAATATCATTTGCTACTGCTACCTCTTTTACCGGTGTAAATACCAGTTTTCCACTTCTCCCCCTTGCTTTATCCGGCTGGGTGACAACTGCTGTCACAGTATGTTCTGGTGAATCGATCAATCCCTGCAGAACAGGCACCGAAAAATCCGGTGTCCCCATGAAAATCACATTCATATTAACCTCCATTCCAGAGCAGTTCGCACTAGTTTTCTTCTTGAAATTCTTCT
Organism: uncultured Eubacterium sp.; assembly: GCA_934338065.1. Taxonomy (GTDB): domain Bacteria; phylum Bacillota; class Clostridia; order Lachnospirales; family Lachnospiraceae; genus Eubacterium_F. The sequence continues at coordinate 119,499 of CAKRGX010000004.1, forward strand.
ACATCATATAAACGGCCTTCTACCTTGTCTACATAAAGCATTCCGTCTAAGTGTTCAATCTCATGTACAAGTGCTCTGGCTAAAAGTTCCTCTCCTTCAACTTCAAATGGTTCCATATTTTCATTATAAGCTTTCACACGAACTTTATTCGGACGGGTTACAACACCTACTTTGTCTGGAACGCTTAAACACCCCTCAGATCCGGTCTGCTCTCCCTCTGTCGAAACGATCTCAGGGTTGATCAGAATGATCGGATTACTTCCATCTTCTGTAATATCGATTACGGCAATTCTCTTCAGTATTCCTACCTGAGGAGCTGCCAGTCCGACACCTTCTGCATCGTACATCGTATCCAGCATATCTTCAATAAGCTCTTTGTTTTTTTCATTCATTTCTTTCACAACTTTACATTTCTTTGTGAGGATATCATCCCCAATCACTCGTATATTACGTAATGCCATAGTAACCTCCATTCACTATTCTGTTAATAACCACTCAAAGGATCTCTGTCATATTGGATCGTACAGATCTTATCCCATCGTGGGTCACTTGCTATCATTTCTACTTCCCCGCGAATCTGATCCGTTACCGCTTCTTCTTTGATCTTTATATAAAGCAGATACCTGTATCGATCTTTTGCCCTGCTCAGCCCTGCTTCTGCAGGTCCGATAAATTCGCACTCTTTATCATGGAACGATTGTATCTTGTCCGTCAGAGTCTGAATACATACTTGTGCCTGCTTCTTATCTTTCGAAAGAACAAGAACCGCTGCCATCGTTGTATACGGCGGATATTGTGTGACACGTCGGTAAGCCAATTCATTCTCATAAAAAAATCCGGCATCCTGTCTCCGCACTGCTTCTATGCAGTACTGGTCCGGATTATAGGTCTGAATGATCATCTCTCCTGCCTTAATTGAGCGCCCGGCTCTGCCACTCGCCTGCATCAGAAGATCGAACGTTCTCTCCATGCTGTTATAATCGCCCTCATACATACTCATATCCGCTGCCAGAGCCGATACAAGAGTGACATTAGGAAAGTCATGCCCCTTTACGATCATCTGCGTTCCAATGAGAATATCAGCCTCCCCCTTGCGAAATGGTTCCAGGACACTTTCATGTCCTTTCTTTCCCGCTGTTGTATCACCATCCATACGCAGAATACGTGCTGTCGGAAAACGCTTCTGCAGTATTTCTTCCACTTTCTGCGTTCCCAGTCCAAAAGCCGCCACATAGGGGGAACCACACTGTGGACACTTCTTAGGCATAGCAATGGTATGTCCACAATAATGGCACATCAATGTGTCCACCTGTCCTGCCCTATTTTTGTGCGCTGTCATAGATACATCGCAATGAGGACATTGTAACACAAAACCACAGCTACGACAAGAAACAAAGCCTGCATATCCTCTGCGATTGATAAAAAGCATGCTTTGTTCTCCCCGTTCCAGACGCTGTTCCAGCTTTTCCTGTAATAAACGGCTAAAGATAGAACGATTTCCCGCTTTTAACTCCTCGCGCAGATCAACTACACTCACACTTGGCAAATGTGCACCGGCAGCCCTTTTTTTTAATGACAGCAGAACATACTGCCCCTGTTCTGCCCTATAATAGGATATCACAGAAGGGGTTGCCGAGCCTAGCACAACACTCGCCCCAGCCAGAGAAGCTCTCTCTTCCGCCACCTCTCTGGCATGATACTTAGGTGGTTTCTCACTTTTATAACTCAACTCATGTTCTTCATCCATTACGATCAGTCCAAGCCTGGAAAATGGTGCAAACAGTGCAGAACGTGGACCAATCATAATATCAACCTCACCTCTCCTGCATCGTTCATACTGGTCATACCGTTCCCCCTCCGACATACGTGAGTGAAGAATCGATACCCGGTTACCAAAACGGTTACCGAAACGGCGCACCGTCTGCAGCGTCAGTGCAATCTCCGGGATCAATACGATTGCCTGACGGCCGCTTTGAATGACTTCTTCTATCATTTTCAAGTAAACTTCTGTTTTTCCGCTCCCCGTCACTCCATACAATAAATAAGTGGCTGCCTTACCTTGGCAAAAATCATCCTTAAACCGTGAAACAGCTCTGTTCTGCTCCTCGTTCAATTCATGAGTTTCTTTATCGTCAGCGTGAAGTTCAAACGGATTACGGTATTTCTTTTCATCTGTAACTGAAATGATACCTTCTTTTACCATGCCATCAATAACAGACTTTGTAACACCATATTTTTTTGATGCAGCAGCCGTTGTCATCTGCCCCTGTTCTGCAAACATCCCCTGAAGCAAGCGTGCTTTTGCCTTATAATGCTTCAATAGACAACGATCCAGCTCTTTTTTTGCCTCCTGTTCCGACACAACAAAAGTAAGCCAGTGTTCCTCCACTGACTTAATCTGTCTCTTGATAGGAAGCACTGTCTTAAGTGCCTCATTCATTGTTGTGCCATAGCGGTTTCGGATCCAGAAAGCTAATTGTAACAACTGTCCCTCTACAGGAAGTTCTTTCTCCTCTACCGCTGTCAGACTCTTCATTTTGTCAACCGGCCACGAAGCCACTTCACTGATTCCAATCACAAATCCCATGATCATTCGGTTTCCCCGTCCAAAAGGAATCTTCACACGACTGCCAATTTTAACCTGTTCTTGCAATTTCTCCGGTATCCGGTATTGAAAAATACGGTCAAGTGCTTCAACCGAAATGTCTACAATTACATCAGCAAACACTTTGTCACTCCTTTATCAATCGTTTGACCACCTCATCCATTTTCATGCCGCGTGACCCCTTGATCAGCACCCAGTCACCGGCAGACGCACAACCTCTTACACTTTCCGCAGCTTTCTCATTATTCTCACAAATAGTAACCCGGATATCTGTGTGCGCGGCAACATACCGGGCTATCGCCTGAGCCTCACATCCGACAACGATCAGATCAGATAAACGCCGTCCTTTTTCACATTCCGATGTTATAAAATGTCCGATTTCTTCATGTAGTTCCCGCGAACGTTCTCCCAATTCAAGGACATCTGCCAGAACAGCAATTCTTTTTCCGTCTCCCGGATAATCAAACAATGCCTTCAGATTACTCCTGATTGAATCCGGACTGGCATTATAGGTATCATCAATGATATGTATGCCATCCACTTCATGAATGATCCCACGCATATCAATTGGATGATAATCCCTCAAGGCTCCGGCTGCCAGCTCTAATGGCACATTAAAACAAAGTCCCAATGCCATTGCCACAACGGCATTGCAAACATTATGCCTGCCCATAACCGATAACTGCACCGGATATTCACCCTCTGGATAGTGAAACGTAAATTTCTGCCCATCTTCTTCCGCAGTCATATGATCTGCATAATATTGACAGTCATTTTCAGAACCATAATACAATGTCTCACACGCTCCCTGACAGCATTTATAAGGAATATTTTCCTTTGATAATTCTGTCAGATCACCATCACCACAAACAAACAAAAAGCCATCCGTATCAAAGTTTGTAATAATCTTTCCCTTTTCGGCGCATATATTCTCACGGGTTCCCAAATTTCCTATATGAGACACCCCTACATTTGTCATGACAGCACAAGTGGGTCTCGCAATCCTCACCAGACGGTCCATCTCTCCCGGCATACTGATACCCATTTCAAAAACTGCCATCTCCGTATCTTCTTCCAACTGAAACATCATAAGAGAAACACCAATCTGACTATTAAGATTTTTATATGTCTTTAATGTTCTATATTTCGTTTCTAATACAGTCGCAATCATTTCCTTTGTCGTTGTCTTACCAACGCTGCCTGTTATTCCGATAACCGGCAGCGTAAAAAGAGAACGATACCAGGCAGCAAAATCCTGAAGAGCACGCAGCGTATCTCCAACATAGATGCATGCCCCCCTACCGGGAGTGAGATCATGACGGGATGAAAAAATACAGGCTGCTCCTTGTTCCAGCACATCTGGTATAAAACGATGTGCATCTACCCGTTCTCCCACCAATGGTACAAACAACGTACCTTTTCCAGCTTGTCGTGAGTCTGTCACAACGTCTGTCACACACTGTGCGCCATCTCCCCATGCTAATGTACCTGACACTGCTTTAACAATATCTTTTATTTGTATTGCTTTCATAGCCAATCCTCATTCCGAACTCACTGTGCAGCGTTAATTTGCTGCAATTACATCTGCCATATCATAACGTCCGGTTTCTTTTCCTTTTAAAAATTTTGCTGCTGCAACAGCACCTTTTCCAAATACCGCCTTACTATATGCTGTATGGGAAAAAGTAATTACTTCGTCTGTTCCGGCGAAAATAACATCATGCTCTCCCACAATCGTTCCCCCACGTACAGCCGAGATACCTAATTCTTTCTTATCTCTTTTCTGTCTTCTCTGGGAACGGTCATATACATACTCATATTGATTTCCCATTGCTTCATTTATAGAATCAGCCAAAGCAAGAGCTGTCCCCGATGGTGCGTCTACTTTCTGATTATGATGTTTTTCGACAATCTCAACATCAAACCCCTCTGCTGCAAAAACTTTAGCAGCATCCTGCAAAAGCTTCAGCAATGTATTGATACCCAGCGACATATTCGCTGATTTCAGGATTGCTGTCTGGGCAGCAGCCTCCTCAATCTCTTCTAACTGCTCATCCTTATACCCGGTAGTACACAGAACAGCTGGCACTTTATGTTCTTTGCTGTATGTCAGAATATCTGTAAGTATCTTCGGACTTGAAAAATCAATGATTGCATCCGCTTCTACTGTACAGTCTCCGAACGAGGTGAAAACAGGAAAATCCGTATTTCCCTGATCTTCTATATCAATTCCGGCAACAATCTGTGCCTCATCATCTTCTTTTACAATATTGTTAATCATTTTTCCCATTGCACCATTGCATCCACACATTATGATCCGTGTCATTTTTTCCTCCATTCCAACGCTCATGCGCCTACTTTATCTCGATTCCTGCTTTTCTCATTTCATCAGCCAGATGATCCGCTGTCTTATCTTCCATCTCTGTCAATGGGAGACGCAGACTTCCTACATTCATCCCCATCAAGTTCATTGCTTTCTTAACCGGGATTGGATTCACCTCTGAGAAAAGTGCACTGATAAGCGGAATATAGTTCAACTGCAATTCACAGCTTTTCTTAGCATCTCCTTCCAGGAAAGAAGCCACAATATCATGTGTTTCCTTTGGCAGGATATTCGATAATACAGAGATCACACCCTTGCCGCCAAGAGACATAACCGCTGTGATCTGATCATCATTCCCTGAATAAAGATCCACACTGCCTTTTGCCAGACTCATAACTTCTGCCACCTCTGAAATATCTCCGGTAGCATCTTTTACACCAACAATATTAGGCACCTCGGCGCACAGATCCACGATTGTCTGTGGAGCAATACGTGTGCCGGTACGACTCGGTACATTATATAAGATAATTGGGACAGATACGGCGGCGGCGATTGCTTTATAATGAGCCTTCAGACCATTCTGCGTTGCCTTATTATAATAAGGTGTTACAACAAGCAGACCATCAACACCACATTTTTCTGCTTCTTTTGACAAATAAATTGCAGACTCCGTGCAGTTTGACCCGGTTCCTGCAATAACAGGAATACGTCCATTAACAACTTCACATGCATATCGGATACACTCCAGATGCTCCTCATCAGTCAACGTAGATGCCTCTCCTGTTGTTCCACAGATAATAATAGCATCTGTGCCATTAGCGATCTGATACTCTAAAATCTCACTTAATTTAGAATAGTTTACCGTTCCATCTGCATTCATCGGCGTAACTAAGGCTACACCTGCTCCTTCAAAAATTGCCATTGTTCTTCATCCTTTCCATTAAAAAAGGAGCCAGCATGGCGCTAACTCCTAACATTTTCAGCTCATGAGTAGCACTCCATCATTTCGATGACAGTCGCATGATTCTTCACCATACGCCCAGGAGAACAATTCACAGGTATTCTTCTCCTTCGGCAGACGTTCCTTTCACAGCTTTTCTTCCATTCCTGTCATGTCCAAACTGCTACTAATAAAGTCCGCGCCTCTACTTTTCTATATAAGCATATCACTCTTTCTTTTACAGGTCAAGCGTTTCTTCCTGATCTTCCTTTGTTTCTTCTGCGATTTCAGAAGCGGCTGTTACCTCACCGCTCTCCTCTACCCGATCTAATTTACTAACAGAAATCTCATAGGCAACTCTTGTTTCATATTCATCATCACCTGTCTGTTTCTGATACTCTCTACTTTGAATTCTCCCCCATAATTGAATGTGTTCTCCAACTTCAAAACCATCTGCATAGCGGGCATTGCGTCCCCAGCAGATACATGGTATATAATCTGATTTGCCATATGGACGATTAACGGCAACGAGCAGATCCGCAATCTCTCTGCCTAATGGTGTCTTTCTATATACCGGAGGTTTGCACAAATAGCCATCCAGAAATATGTAATTTGGCTTCTCAACTTCCTGCTCTGTCTCATCCACACGAACATCACGGACAAATACAGATAAAACCAAACGATTATGATTGTCTTCATGTCTGTTATAGGAGCGAAACTGACCGCTGGCTTCCATAAACATGCCACGATAATCTTTTGTAACATCAATAAGTCTTTCCGATACCATAAGCGGAATCGTGTCAAACACCTGACTTAGTCTCTTCACCGAAAGGTAAACCATATAAAAGCCTTCGCCATACACTTCATGACTAAAGGTAAAATCACTGACTACCTCACCATAAATATTTACTTGATTGTTTCCTAGAATCTTATCTGCCATACTAATAATGACCCCCTTTGTTTTTTGTATGCTTTTGCCAAGCATTTTTCTATACATAAGTATATATATGAGAACATATTCAAAAATAGAACTACTTTATAAATTTTTTATTAGTTCTGAGTAAATAATGTTATAACCTCATCCTATTCTTTTGTGAAAAGCGGGCAGCCTATATCAGACTACCCGTAATCTTCATTCTCTTTTAGTTGTTAATCAGTTTATCTTCGCCATTCCAGCTATATAACTTACGAATCTCTTCGCCAACAATCTCTGACTGATGCTCAGAAGCCAATTTTCTCATTGCCCTAAAGTGAGCCTGTCCGCCAGCAGGAGACATATCCAACAGGAATTCTTTTGCAAAAGAACCATCCTGGATATCAGAAAGTACTTTCTTCATAGCTTTCTTCGTATCCTCTGTAATGATCTTTGGTCCTGTAACGTAATCACCATACTCAGCAGTATTGGAAATAGAATATCTCATTCCTGCAAAACCACTCTGATAGATCAGATCAACGATCAATTTCATTTCGTGGATACACTCAAAGTATGCATTTCTTGGATCGTAACCAGCTTCGCACAATGTCTCAAAACCAGCCTGCATCAAAGCACAAACACCACCGCAAAGAACTGCCTGCTCACCGAACAAGTCTGTCTCTGTCTCTGTTCTGAAGTCTGTCTCAAGAACACCAGCTCTTGCACCACCAATAGCCAATGCATAGGCCAATGCTTTCTCCTGAGCCTTTCCTGTTGCATCCTGATGTACAGCGATCAGACACGGAACACCCTTGCCAGCCTGATACTCGCTACGTACTGTATGTCCAGGTCCCTTAGGTGCGATCATTGTTACATCAACGTCTGCCGGTGGAACGATCTGGTTAAAATGAATGTTAAATCCATGAGCAAACATAAGCATGTTGCCAGGCTCCAGATTTGGCTCAATAGACTCTTTGTATAACTGTGCCTGCTTTTCATCATTGATCAAGATCATGATGATATCCGCTTTCTTAGCAGCTTCTGCAGCTGTATATACTTTAAATCCCTGATCTTCTGCTTTCTTCCAGGATTTAGATCCCTCATAAAGTCCGATAATCACATCACATCCGGATTCCTTTGCGTTCAAGGCATGTGCATGACCCTGACTACCATAACCGATTACAGCGATTGTCTGACCATCTAATGCAGCCAGGTTACAATCGTCCTGATAAAAAATCTTTGCTTCTGACATTTTTACAGCCTCCTATATAGTTTATATTTAAAGCCTATCCGGGAAAATCCCGTGAATGGTTTTCTCTTATTATGCTGAATGCTCCTCATCATGAAATCCTCTGGCAAGACCGGATATTCCCGTCCGAACCAGTTCTTTTATCTCATAGCCTTCAATCAATTTAATGAAAGCATCCAGTTTTTCCTGATTACCTGTCAGCTCAATCATCATAGAATTATCTGCTACATCTACAATCTTCGCACGGAAAATCTCAACAATAGCATTAATCGATGGTCTTGCTTCACGGTCAGCCTCTACCTTAACCAAGATCAGCTCTCTGCATACAGAAGCTTTTCCTGTCAGTTGTTTGACTGACTTGACATCTTCCAGTTTGTTAACCTGTTTTTCAATCTGCTCCAAAACAATATCATCACCGGTAACTGAAACCGTCATGCGTGAAAATGCAGGATTCTCTGTTTCTCCAACCGTAAGGCTGTCAATATTGTAGCCTCGGCGGCTAAACAATCCCGTCACACGGCTCAGCACACCGGAGGTATTATTTACCAATATGGATAGAACCACTTTACTCATGTGTTTCTTCCCCCTTTTGTCAAGATAAAAATCGTCCTTTGGACACACTCTTCATTTTAGCAACATCATGTGTTATTGTCAACTCTTAAAGATGAACTTCTTTAATGCCGCTTTATTTGTCGCCAGATCCGGAACAAGACACTGTTGTCCACGAATAAACTGACTTGTATAGGAACCTTCTATCGGAAGACTAAACTGGTGAAGCTTGGTGGTTCCCATTCGAAAAACAGTCATCAAATAGGAATAAATATCATCCTGCGAAACATCTGTTTTCACATTTGGCATAACCACTTCCGCCAGATTCAGAAGTTCCTGTGGTGACAACTGCTTCATTTTTTTCAGTAATGCCTGAATGGTCAGACGCTGTCTTTCTGTACGTCCGTAGTCATCTCCCTTACCACTTGCCGTATACACGCCCGGATAATGTCCATCCGGTTGTCTCTTACCATGTCGGATACGGCAGTATCCCAGCGCCTGATAACCATTAAAAATCTGCTTTCCTACTTTTACGTTACGGTATTTTCTCCGCTTAATATAGTTAGTCTGACGAAGATTTTTTGCCTCTGATTCAGTCAGATTAACTTCAATGCCGCCGATCTCATCAATAACGTTGACAAATGCGTCAAAATTTACTTCTGCATACCCATCTAATTTAAGCGAAAAATTCTGCAATAGGGTCTTATATAACAGCTTTATCCCGCCAAACGAATATGCGGCATTAAGTTTATTGCCGCCATACCCCGGAATATCTACATACATATCACGCATCAAAGAGGTTACTTTTAATTTATTATGTTTGACATCCAGCGTTGCGATCATCATCGAATCTGACCGCCTCTCGACATTCTCGTCCTGCTCATCATTGTTTTTATCTGCACCGACAAGCAGAATATTTACAACTTCCGTATCACTATCAAGTTTATATTTGCTAAAATCAATATCTTTCATTGTGCCTGATTTGTCATAATTCATTAACCCAAGCATCGTATCACTTGTGTGCTTCACATAGGCAAGTACACTTCCCGCTGTCACAGAGAAAAGAAGTCCTATCACAAGAAATATTTTTGCCACAATCTTTTTCTTTTTCATCTTCGCCATGCTATGTTTCTCTCCCTTTCCTTATCTATTGTGTTTCCACATGATAACCGGTTATCCCTACATCAATAAAAATAACCCAATGTTTCTGACAGCACCACTCTTATAAAAACCATTGATGATCATACGTTTTCTTCTATCGAACCAGCCAGCCTTTTCCATTCCGGCAAACTGCTCTGCTATCCGTATCTGTTTATCACTCATCTGTGACCGGAAACACGCCAGAAACGCTGCTGCCTGTCGATACGTATCCCGTAAGACCGCCCGCTGTCTCTCGATTTCTGACAACCGTTCCTTCACATACGTACCATAATCATCACCACCGATCATATTGCTGCCATGCTGCCGGTACAACAACGTCGGTTCATCGAGGTATCCGATTTTTCCAAAATGGCTGCATATAAGCGCCAGCCACCAGTCATGTACCCGTATTTCTTCAGGCAGTGTGATCAGATAGTGCTGTATGCTGCGATTCACCATACACGTACACCCAATACACTTATTTTCCATAAAAAGGTGCGCTGTGTCAACCTTTTTTGTGTTTAAATGCGATGCCGCATGAAATCGTCCCAAATTTTTTTTACTGGTGCTATCATAATTCATAGCATCACTATATACAAGAACCGGGACATTTTCCTGTCCTTGTTCTGTCTGTTTCATCTTTTTTAATGTGTGTTCCACTTTATCTTTATTCCATATATCGTCCTGATCACATAACATAATATAAGAAGCCGTGCTTCTTTTTATTCCTTCCAGAAAGTTCTTCACATATCCCTGATTGGATTCATTTTGATGAAATGACACCCTGTCATCTCTCTTGCAATACTCACGAACGATCTCTGCTGTATGATCCTTCGATCCATCGTCACATACCTCAATCGTAATTGATTCATGGGTCTGATTTAATAATGAGTCCAATTGTTCACGCAAAAAAAGTTCCCCATTATATGTTGCCATGACAATGTGTACGGTATCCTGACTCACTTGCCATCCCTCCAATATGATTTATTCATAGACATCTTGCGAACCATCCACAAGGGAAGCTTTTCATATTTTTTTCCAAAACAATATCCAAGAAATTTAAAACCACTCTGAAAGATCAGATCCGGAACCAGATACCATTTTCCATTCCGCAATAAATATTTCACTGTTTCTTTTACGAGTCTTATTCCTTCCGACTCGGATTTTATCCCATCAAAAATTTCTCTATACTGACGCTGGGATACCGCCAGATCAAAATTGCGCGTAAATTGTTGTCGATACGAATACCGGTGCGCATGAACAACCTGCGCCTCTGCCACATAGGCAATCTTATAACCGGCCTCAATCACATGTGCCGCCATGATCATATCTTCATTAAAAATCGTATGACGGACAAATCCACCCAGCTCCTCATATGCCGATCTGCGATACAAGGCACATACATTAGAACAAAAATAGGTCTTAATTCCCAGTTCCGGCAAATCTGACCGATCCTTTGTCCTGCTGGCATCCGGATAGTTAAACTGTCGTGTATAATGTTCAATATAACCAACGGTTTCATCCGGCAGTTGTCTGCCATAGGCTGTGACAACAGAATTATCCTTCATAGCATCCAATAACGATTCAATCAGATGATCATCCACCGGGACAGCATCCTGCGTCATAAACAGCATAAACGGTGCATTCGACAAAGACGCCCCCCGATTCCTTGTTCCACCATGATCAAAGTCTTTTTTTTCAATCGGTATAACTTCTGCCACTGGCAGGGTCATTAAACGTTCTTTGATTTCGTCGTCTTCCTGTGTTCCCATCAGTGTCTGCATAAAAAAGACATGTGCCGGCTGAATCGTCTGCTCTTTTATCTTGTCAATAAGCATTTCCAGCTTTTCATCCGGACGGTATACCGGAATGATTATATCAACTTCTTCCTTTTCCTTCATCTGATCTTACCCCTCCTGCAAGAGCCGGTTTACTAACTGAACGGCTTCCTGCGCATCCTCTGAATATCCATCTGCCCCGATTTCTTCTGCAAAACTTTCGGTAACTACTGCTCCACCGATTATTATCTTTGCCTTTACGCCACGTTCTTTCGCAGCATCCACTACATTCTTCATCTCCATCATCGTAGTTGTCATCAACGCCGATAAACCAATGATTGCCGCATCTTTTTCTTCAGCAGTATTCAGAATCTCTTCGGTTTCAACATCTTTTCCCAAATCAATAACATCATAGCCATAGTTTTTCAACATAAGAACAACTAAATTCTTCCCGATATCATGAATATCGCCTTTCACAGTAGCCATTACGATCGTTGCCAGTTTCTTATCTCCACGCTCCGCCGCCAATAACGGCTCGAGGCGATTAATTGCCTTCTCCATCGCCTCTGCACTGGCTATTAACTGTGGAAGGAAATAAACTTTCTGTTCAAACAATCTGCCAACATGGTTAATAGCAGGAATCAGATGACTGTCAATGATAGCTGCGGGCTTTTCCCCTTGTTCCAGTTCCTTTTCCACAAGCTCCAGTACCTGGCCGCCCTTACCTTTCACAACAGCCATAAACAGCGGATGCCCCTCTGCTTCTGTAACTTTTCCTTTTTGCTGCGTAGTTGTCACCGTTGCCTGTGACACCCCTTCTATATAATGAACATCTGCTTCTTCCTTATTCAATAACAGATCCGTAGCAAGAGCCGCATTCGTTAACAGCGTTTGTGACGGGTTTGCAATTGCCATCGTAAGCCCTTCTCCAATCGCCAGCGTCAAAAATGCCGTATTCACGAAAACTCGTTCCGGAAGTCCAAAGGATATATTGGAAAGACCGCAAATAGTAGCTACTCCCAACTCATTTTTGCAATACCGGATTGTTTCCAATACTTCTTTTGCCGCATTTTTGTTTGCTCCAATCGTTGCCACCAGACCATCAACAACAATATCCGCTTCTGACATTCCGTGACGCTTTGCCTCGTCCAGGATTGTATGGATAATCTCCTTCTTCTCCTGAATATCTTTTGGAAGTCCCTCCTCTGACAAAGGAAGAAGAATAAACATTGCACCATATTTTCTTGCGATTGGAATCAGTTTTTCGAACTTCTCTCTTTCCAGTGAAATTGAATTGATCAGCGCTCTTCCCGGATATATCCGCAAAGCAGCCTCTACAACATCAACATAACTGGAATCAATACTTAATGGGACATCTACAGTCATCGTAAGTGCCTGAATAGCCTGCAACATCATATCTTTTTCATCGATACCATTCATTCCCATATTCACATCAAGAATACAGGCACCTTTTTCCACCTGCTCTTCTGCCATATCTAACACCATATCAAGAGAACCCTGTCGAAGTTGTTCCTGCAGAGCCTTTTTCCCTGTCGGATTGATTCGTTCACCTACTACAAGGAAACGTCCATCGAGGTCAATCGGTGTCAGCATCCGCTCCGTCGTCAAGACACGGACAGTTTGTTTTTTACATGGTATGAAGGTTTCATCACTAACTACCTGTTTCAAAGCACGGATATGTTCCGGCGTCGTTCCACAGCAGCCACCAAGCACGGTTGCCCCGGCCTCAATTAGCACACGCATACTGGAAGCAAACTCTATATCATTCATATCATATCTGGTTTTGCCCTCGACCAGAGTTGGTAAACCTGCATTTGGCTTAACGACGATTGGCACAGACGCATATTTCTTCATCTGATGTACTGCGTCAATCATCCGGTCCGGCCCCGTTGAGCAGTTGATTCCGACGGCATCCGCACCCATTGCCTGTAAAACAACGATAGCAGTTTCCGGATTAGTTCCATACAGTGTCCTGCCATCTTCCTGATATGTCAGTGTCACAAGAGCAGGCAGATCACAGGTTTCTTTGACCGCAAGCAGGGCAGCGCGGCATTCCTGCAGACTCATCATCGTCTCAATGGCAAAACCATCTATACCCGCCTCAACTAATAGTTCCACCTGTTTTTTGTATACATTTACCAGGTTCTCAAAAGGAAGTGTACCGATCGGCTCAAGCTGCACACCTGTCATAGAAATGTCTCCCAGCATGTATATTTTTCGTTCTGTATTACTTTCTTCGATTGCCCGCTTTGTCAATCCAACAAGAGTTTTTGTCAATGTCTCCTGCTGATCTTCCAAACCGTATTCTGCCAGTTTAATACTCGTACTTGTAAATGTTGGCGTATATAAAGCATCGGATCCCGCCTCGATATATCGTTTTTGCAGATTAACAAATACATCTGCATGATCTACGATCCACTGTTCCGGACAATCTCCGCTCTTCATGCCTGCCGCCTGCAGGTTCGATCCCGTCGCGCCATCCAAAATAACAAATCCCTGTTTCAAAAACTCTCGAAAATTCAACCCTGTAGCCTCTCTTTCTATCTTTATCCAATGTGCTTATCAATAATTCATTTATAGATTTTTAATTTTAAACTCTCGTTCTGCCGCTCTTCTCTGATCTTTTTTAGCAATATCCTGCCTTTTATCATATAATTTCTTTCCTTTTGCCAGAGCTATCTCGACCTTGATAAGACTCCCCTTAAAATACACACTCAACGGCACCAGTGTATACCCTTTCTGATTCATCTTGCCGATCAGCTTGCGTATCTCGCTTTTATGCAGCAACAGCTTTCTTACACGCAGTGGGTCCTTATTAAAAATATTTCCTTTCTCATAAGGGCTGACATGCATTCCATAAAGCTGAACCTCATTATTTCTGTCAATACGGATAAATGCCTCTTTGATACTGCAATGACCCTGACGGATGGACTTCACTTCCGTACCTACCAGTTCAATTCCAGCCTCATATTTTTCTTCAATAAAATAATCATGCCAGGCTTTTTTATTATTAGCAATTAGTTTTTTAGAATCTTTTCCCATAATTCCCTCCAAATGCATCTGCTACTCGTCAGCTTTTTCCATCATAACAAAATCAATCGTCCTCGTCAACTTATCAACACGTTCCACCCGGATCAAAACTTTTTGTCCCATACGGTATTCTTTTCCCGTATAATGTCCCACTACACGATAATTTTCTTCTTCAAAACGGTACTGGTCATCCTCCATGTCCGCCAATCGTACCATACCTTCCACTGTATTAGGAAGTTCAACGTAGATACCCCAAGACGTGACACCGCTGATCACTCCCACAAAACACTCACCGATAAAGTCTTCCATATACTCTGCTTTTTTCAACTTATCCACTTCGCGCTCTGCATCATCCGCCACACGTTCGCGGTCACTTGATGATCGGGCAATTTCCGGAAGGATTTCCTCATAATGTGCATAACGCTTGTTGCTTATCCCAAAACGGATATTTTCTTTGATAATCCGATGAATCTGAAGGTCCGGATAACGGCGGATTGGAGAAGTAAAATGGCAATAATACTGCGCAGCCAGACCAAAATGTCCGGTGTTTACCGTAGAATACTGCGCCCGCTTCATTGACCGGAGCGTAAGACGGCTCAAAAAGGCCTCTTCTTCCGTTCCCTCAATCTCCTCGATCAGCTTCTGGATCTCCCGTGGATGAACCTCTTCCGTTCCCACTTTTATATGGTGTCCAAAAAAGGCAGTCATGCGAGCCAGATCATGGATTTTTTCCAATTCCGGATAATCATGGGTTCGATACACAAAAGGTATCTCCAGCCAGAAATATTCCTCTGCCACGGTCTGATTTGCCGCCAGCATAAACTCTTCGATAATCTTCGTTGCAACATTCCGGTCATACGGCACAATATCAACAGGATGCCCTGTTTCGTCAAGTTTTATCTTACACTCCGGAAAGTCAAAATCAATAGATCCTTTTTTCTTACGGTTTCTGCGCAATATTACAGCAAGTTCCCTCATTGCTTCAAACATAGGAATTAACGCCTGATAGCGTTCCATCGTTTCTTTCTTATGATTCGTTAAAATGTCATTTACATCTGTATAGCTCATCCGCTCCGTAACATTTACAACCGTCTCTGCTATATGATGTGCAATCAACTTTCCCCTGTCATCAAACGTCATAAAGCAGCTCAATGCCAGACGATCCTGCCCCGCATTAAGAGAACAGATGCCATTCGATAATTTATGTGGCAGCATAGGAATCACCCGGTCTACGAGATAGACACTTGTCCCGCGACGAATTGCTTCTTCGTCAAGAGGAGACTGTTCCGTTACATAATGGGATACATCTGCAATATGGACGCCCAGTTCAAAACTGCCATCTTCCTTTTTTTGTAATGTGATCGCATCATCCAGGTCTTTGGCGTCTTCCCCATCGATCGTCACTGTATCTACAGATCGGATATCTACCCGTCCTGCCATATCAGAGGAATCAACACTTTCCGGCACACCTGCCACCTGCCGCATCACTTCTTCCGAGAACTCTTCGGGAAGCCCAAACCCCTTAATCACAGACAGGATATCCACCCCCGGATCGTTCTGATGACCTAAAATCTGTCTTACATAACCTTCCGGACTCTTTGTTTCACTTCCATAATCAGTAATCTCCACCACAACTTTATGTCCGGTGACAGCTCCCAGTGTATCACCTTTTGGTATATAGATGTCTCTGGTAAATTTCCCATTATCAGGAATCACAAAGGTGACATTTTTATTTCGTGAAAAAGTTCCTACAACGGTCTGAGTTGCACGTTTTACAATCTGAATGATCTCGCCTTCTTTTCTTCTGCGGCCATGTCCACCGTGTCCATTCAGACGAACTTTAACTATATCGCCATGAAACGCATTTTGCGTAGCAAACTCAGGAATAAAAACATCATCCTCCCAGTTCTCCACGCGAACAAATCCAAATCCGCGCTGTGTTGCCATATATTCGCCAACAACAAGATGATCCTCCGGCAGACAGATCAAGCCGCGCCTGTTAATCGTGATCTTTCCCGCATAGATCAACTCATCTAAAAGTTCGTGGAAATCCCCTCGTTCTTTTTTCGGAACACCAAAAAGGACTGCCATTTCTTTTATCCTTACAGGACGATAATCTTTGTCCTCTACATAAGATAAAATCATTTGTTTCCGTTGTTTTCTTATTTCTTCTTTCATTAATAATCCCCATTCTAAAACATATGACGAGAAGCGCAAATAAAATACTTCTCTTTCTACATTCATTTAACACAAAACACTCCTTCTCATAACTGGGAAGGAGTGCCTATCATAATCATCCTATGCTGCTATCGGATCAATCTAACCATGTTGTACAAAGTACAACAGAAAGTACAATAAATATTGCTGCCAATACTCTTGTAACTTTAATCATCATTCCCTGTGAAGAACGACCCTTGTTTTTTGACCAATACGTATCGGATGTGCCACCTACAGCACCCAGACCGGATGTCTTACCTTCCTGCATCAATACGACAATAACAAGCGCGATACATACAACGATATAAACAATCGTTGCAATCAGTTTTAATGTTGACATACCCATTTCCTTAGTCCTCCTGTTTCTTATTCGTTAGAAATGTTGGAATCTTAATATCATCCATTCCTTCTCTGCTGCTTGTACCAGCAGATGTTCTATTCGTGTTACTTGTTGTAACATTCGCTGTTCTGCGATTAACAACAGGCATTTCCTCAGCCGTTGTTCTCGGCTGTACGGTCGAAACATAAGGTTTCGACGCAGGTGCTGCTGTTGTTTTTGGACGACTATTATTAAAACCATCCAAAAAACTCAACCCACTTCTCTGTGTCGTTGTACGATTACCATTCAGGAAGCTTGGTCTGGTCGACTTATACTGGGAACCAAACGTATTATCTGTTGTTTCTGCTGTTTCCTTCAGTCCTGTTGCAATAACAGTAATCTTAACAGAATCCGTACAACTCTCATCATACATAGCACCAAATATAACATTGGCATCCTCTGATGCCAGCTCACGAACATAAGTAGCTGCTTCGTCAGCCTCAAACATACTTACATCACCCGAGAAATTTATGATAACATGGGTAGCCCCATCGATTGAAGTCTCTAACAATGGACTATTGATTGCTTCTTTGACAGCATCAATGCACTTTTCATCTCCATGTCCTTCACCAATACCAATATGGGCAATCCCCTTATCCTTCATAACTGTATTGACATCAGCAAAGTCCAGATTAATAACAGCCGGTGTATTAATCAGATCGGTAATACCCTGTACACCTTGTTGTAAAACTTCATCTGCCTTACGCAATGCTTCCGGCATTGTCGTTCTGCGGTCACAAATAGCCAATAATTTATCATTAGGGATAACGATCAGCGTATCCACACTTGCTTTCAACTTTTCAATACCATTCAAGGCATTCGTCATACGAACCTTTCCCTCAAACTTAAAAGGCTTTGTAACAATACCTACGGTTAATTTTCCCATGTCCTTGGCAATCTGTGCTACAACCGGTGCCGCACCTGTTCCGGTACCACCGCCCATACCACACGTTACAAACACCATATCAGCATCTTTTACAATTTCTGCCAGTTCATCACGATTTTCTTCTGCCGCTTTCTCTCCAATCTCCGGCTTAGCCCCGGCTCCCAATCCTTTTGTCAGCTTTTCCCCGATCTGCAGACACTCTGAAGCCTTACATCTTTTCAAAATCTGCTTGTCCGTATTTACACAAGCAAAATTAACACCTTTAATTCCTTCATCTATCATTCGATTAACAGCATTGTTGCCGGCTCCCCCTACACCGATAACCAGAATATTAGCCTGATCAACCTCTGCCTCACTCGTCATAATCTCTAACACTACGTTTCCTCCTTCTATTATAAATAGAAACTTATGCACAGTCACATATATTATATAATACGGTTTTTTCAATAAATAATCAAGTATAAATTTACAAAACTTACCCAAAACTTAAATGAAACGGTTCCTTTTTTCTTATTTGGTTCTTTTCAAAATAATATCGCCACCTACTTTATAGTTTCTCAGGTCAAATGTTCCCTCTTGGTTTTCTTTTGCCGAGTTATTCTCCAACACACTGGATAATGCCGATATTTCTTCATCGTAATTATCCTTTTTCCCTAGCAAAACCTGTATTTTACCAATTGTCAGAACCGCATTGTTTTTCTCATCAAACTGTACCTTATCCCATTTAACCTTGTAATGCTGGAATAAATTTGCCAGGTTCATGATCTGTCCGAGCAGTGCCTCGTCTTCCATCTGAACCTTTTCGTATAAGGTAAAGGTAGTAAGATTTTTTGTTGCAAATAATGGGATTCCTGCAGCAGGCTTCTGCTCGCTGCGTAAGACCATCCCATCTTTATCAAAATATATATACTGATTGCTGTAAGCAATCCCTGCAACAATTCTTTTTTCATACAGTTTTATATGGATTTCATTGACATTCGGATAACTGACTTCATATTCCCGCACAAAATCCAGCTTTGGTGTCAGAGAGCACTTATCCATAACCCAGAATGACAAAACATTTTTCTCCCAAAAATGTTTCTGAAATATAGTTATCATATCTGACTCACTATAATACGTATTTCCTTCAACTGTAACTTTCCTGACACGGAAGAAAAAGACACAAAATAGTAAGACAATAACAATGCCGGCCAGGATCCATAATTTTTTATGTCTTATCCTTGGTTCTTCCATTTTTCTTCCACCTTTCTTATTTTACCATCCGGGCAGCTAGCCCAATGCCGTTCATATTTTCTGTAATCGATTCATAACCACGCAAGATATAGTTTTCCTGACAGATGACACTTTTCCCCTCTGCCATTGCCGCAGCGATCAATAATGCTGCTCCACTTCGCAGGTCTGTTGCCTTCAACATGGCACCATGAAGTCTGGTCACCCCGGTAATCTGTACACGATTACTTACATGATCAATATTAGCACCCATTTTATGAAGCTGGTTCACTACCTGAAAGCGATTTTCAAATACCATTTCCTCTACCGTACTCACTCCGTTTGCTTTTGCAAGCACAGCCAGCAGCAGGGACTGTCCATCGGTCGGATATTCCGGATAAGGACCGGTTCTGATATAAGTAACCGGACGTATCACCGAAGATTGTTTCACGCGAACCTGATTCTTATCTTTATGGCAGATACATCCCAGTTGCTCTAATATCCACAGTTCTTTATTCAGATATTGCGGATCAATCCGAAAAATAACATCTCCACCACAACCCGCCGCCATCATCGCATATGTCAGAAAAGCAATGCGGTCCTGGCTCAGTTCCCAGTGTGTACCGTGCAGACATCGGACCCCGGAAATACTAATTTGCGACGTTCCCGCTCCTCTGATCTTCGCCCCCATTTTATTCAGGAAATGGGCAAGTTCCACAATTTCAGGTTCTTTCGCCGCATTCCCGATAGTCGTATTCCCTTTTGCCAGACACGCAGCCAGCATGGTATTTTCCGTTGCCCCCACACTGGGAAAAGGAAGGGTAATCTCTGCCCCCTTCAGCACTCCGTCACAATGACAGAACAGCCGGTCCTCCTCCTCACGGATTGACACACCCATCCGCCGGAAAGCTTTCAAATGGAAATCAATCGGACGTTTACCAATGGAACACCCTCCCGGATAAGCAATCGTAACTTCACCAAAACGGGACAAACAGGCACCCATGAGCAGAACAGAAGCCCGAATATCCCGGACTTTATCCTGACAAATCTGTATTTTATCAATGCGATGTGCCTCTATCTTCAGCGTATGTTCATTATATAAGACAGAAGTTCCCAGTGCCTCCATCACTTCTGCCATTGCCCATACATCGGATATATCCGGACAGCCTTCTATCGTACAAGTCTCATCCGTCAATAAAGAAGCTGCCATAAGAGGTAAGACAGCATTTTTTGATCCTTGTATCTTCAGTATGCCAGAGGGAATACCCCCACCAGTTACTTCGATCGCCATTACGCCACCCGATCAATATGTTCTCATCCTCATTGTATGCTTTCCTCATTTTTATGTGCTTTTACATTTTGTAGAAATTCCGAGTACCAGTCCCATCTCTGCCATCAGTATCATAACTGAAGTACCACCATAACTAATAAACGGAAGTGGTATACCGGTTGATGGTATCGAATTGGTAACAACAGCAATGTTGATCACCACTTGCGATGCAATATGTATCATAACGCCAGTGCATATCAAACCGGAAAACAAATCCGGTGCCGTCATGGCACAAGTCAAAATCCGCCACATAAGCAGAATAAACATCAGAATGACGATGCCAGCTCCAACCAGACCTAATTCCTCGCACACAATGGAAAAAATCATATCATTGTGGGATTCAGGAATAAATCCCAGCTTCTGCATACTGTCCCCCAGGCCGGTTCCAAATATGCCACCCGATGCGATTGCATACAATCCCTGTAATATCTGATACCCTTTGGGATGTGTCTCTACATTCCGCCAGATTTCGATTCGACCGGAACGAAAAGAATCTCCAAAAAAGATATAACCGGCAATTGCCAGCGCACCCACCATAAACACAACAAAATACCAGCGTTTTTTCTTTGCCGAAACAAAGCACATGCTAAACCAGATAATAAAAATAACAATTGCTGTACTCAGATTCTCCAGTGCAACCAGAACAGCCAGAAATCCGACAGGTATAAGAACACGGACAATTCCGATCAGTTTACTCATATCCTGTGGCCGCTTTTGTATATAATAGGCGGTGATCAGTATAACAACAATCTTTGTCAGCTCCGATGGCTGAATGGATATCGGGCCAAAATAAAGCCAGCGCTTTGCACCATTAACTTCTGTTCCAACAAATAAAACAGCAGTCTGAAGTACAGCAGCGATCCAATACAGTGCTGAAATAAAGCGGACTCTTATCAAAGGCAGCCGTTTTAGGAATACACGATAATCAATCTTTGTCACTATGAAGATGGCAGCCATTCCTGCCACCACACCAATGGCCTGTTTTTTCAAGAAAAAGGCAGAGTCCTGATATTTTAGCTGAGAAGTATAAGAACTCGAACTATATATCATCAGCATGCCAAATCCAATAAGGCATAAAGTAATCAGTAACAGACCGTAGTCAAAAGAGCTTTGTTCAATTTTTTTAACTTTTTTTCTACGTTCTTCCACCGAACTACCCCCTAACTGTTATAAGCGACATACATATTCTTTAAATAAAGTTCCTCTCTGTTCATACGAATCAAACATATCCCAGCTGGCACAGGCAGGCGAAAGTAAAACGGCATCTCCGGCCTCTGCTAATTCTGCAGCGCGTTTCACTGCCTGTTCCAGACTATCCAGCCGTTCGATCTGGTCAAATCCAAATCTTTTCGCTGTATCCGCAATCTTCTGACTCGTCTCACCGATCAGCAGCAGACGCTTTACTTTTCCATCAAAGCTGTTGATCCACTCGTCAAATTCACCACCCTTATCATAACCACCACCGATGAGTACCGTTGGCTTCGACATTGACTGGATTCCCTTTATTGCCGCATCCGGATTAGTTCCTTTGGAATCATTATAATAATCTACCCCTGCCACTGTTTTCACAAATTCAACCCGATGTTCCACTGCCTGAAAATTTCTGACCGTCTGGATGATCTTACCCATCGGTACACCAAGCCGTCGCGTGATCAGAATAGCTGCCATAATATTCTCACAGTTATGGTCTCCCGGTATATTACTCTCGGACATGTTCATCAACACTTCACCGGTCGCACCATCCACAATATCTTTGTTCTCATTTTGATACAACCCATTTTCAATCCTTCGTTTACTGCTGAAGAATTCCACTTCGCAAGGAAGCTGTGCAGCGCGTTCGCGCAGAACCTCATCCTCGTAGTTTAATACACATAGGTCTTCCTTCGTCTGATTTTTTGTAATATTAAACTTAGTATCAATATAACACTCCATCGTCTTATGCCGGTTCAGATGATCGGGTGTAATATTTAAAATCGCACTGACTCTTGGGTGAAACTGATCGATCGTTTCAAGCTGGAAACTGCTTATTTCTGCAACAGTATAAGAGTTTTCTGTCGTTTTTCCGACCTCTTTTGTATAAGGATTTCCTATATTACCTACAACAAATGTCTGATTCTCATACGCTTTCATGATTTCTCCCGTCAAAGTTGTCGTTGTCGTTTTGCCATTCGTACCCGTAATACCAGCAACAACACCCCGTTCACAGTAATAGGCAAGTTCAATCTCACCAATAATCGGCACATTATGTTCCCTCATCTGCTTTGCAATCGGTATGTCCAATGGCACTCCCGGACTAAAAACAGCACAATCCAAAGTCTGCCAGACTTCCTCTGGAATCTCTCCCAGATATACCGGTACTTTATAAGAAGAAGTGTCCAGATCTTCTTTTCCATCATACAAACAGACGTTTGCCTGCATTTTTTCTAACAATTCATAAGCAGCCATTCCACTTTTGCCAAGACCTGCCACTACTACATTTTTATCTTTCAATATCATTGTCTCTCTTCCCCTCTCCGGTAATTTACAGTGCCATAATCCCTACCAGGCACAATAATGCCGTTAGGATACTGAATGCTGCCACTACTTGCGTTTCTGAATAACCACATAACTCAAAATGATGATGGATCGGTGCCATCTTAAAAATTCTTTTACCATGTGTTAGTTTAAAGTATCCTACCTGCAAAATAACAGAAACAACTTCTACCAGATAGATCAATCCAACGATAACGATAAACAATGGCATATGTAGCATCAACGCAATGGATGATACAAAACCGCCTAATGCAAGAGAGCCGGTATCCCCCATAAACACCCTTGCCGGATACGTATTGAACAATAAAAACCCAAGCAGACTTCCCACTACTGCTCCAGTGATCGGAGTAAGATCCGGGCTAATCGTCAAAGCAACAATCGTAAAGAATGTTGCCACAATGACAGTTACTCCCGATGCCAGACCATCCAGGCCATCCGTAAAATTCACACCATTAACCGTGCCTAACACAACGATAAAAACAAATACAACAAAAAGCCATGTTGGCATCGTAAATCCAATCCCCTCTACAAAGGGAATCCGGACGGATGCATCCAGACCGGCAACACAAAAATAATAATATATAAAAATACCGGTAACAACAAACTGCAATGCCATCTTCTGTAAAGGCGTCAACCCAAGAGAACGCTTCTTCACCACTTTAATATAATCGTCCAGAAAGCCAATCAGACCAAATCCCAATGTCATAAACAGAACCGGAATGATTTCTGTATATCTGCTTACATAAATCAATGATGTGATCAATATACTTGCCAGGATCACGAGACCTCCCATCGTAGGTGTTCCGTTTTTTTTCAGATGTGATTCCGGTCCATCCTCACGCTCTGTCTGCCCAAACTTCAATTTCCGTAAAAACGGGATCAAAATCGGACAGAATATCACACTCGCCAAAAAAGAAATCATAACAGGCATCAAAACACTGATACTTAAATTTTCCATTTCACACACCTCTTCTTATCTTATTAAGTACGTTTACGCACGTGTTTATTTTATACCATTACGAACGCTACCGCAAGTCTTTATTGTCCTTTGCATAAATACGGAAGAATATTCGTAAACAAGGTTGAAATTCCGGGGGCTGCCACTGTTCCGCCATAATAGATTCCCTGCGGTTCATCAATCCTCACAAGGGCAATAACCTGAGGATTATCGACCGGTGCAAAACCTATTGTAGAAGCAATATACTTACCATTTCCACGAGGCAGCTTCTGGCTCGTTCCTGTCTTTGCACCAACGGCAACCCCCTTCACTCCGGCATGCTTTCCGGTCCCCTCAGACACAACCTTCCCCAACGCCTCCCGGATCTGGTCTGATGTTTCTTTTGACACGATTTGTTTTCCCGCCGAAAAAGAAAAACGCTTCATCTGCGTGCCATCCGCACTAATTGCATTGACTCCAAAATGTGGTGTAATGCTTTTCCCTCCATTGACCATTACCGAAGCACAGGTCAGCAGACGTATCGGTGAAATCTGAAAAGACTGGCCAAATGACATAGTCGCAAGTTCAACTGCCTTTACATTACTCTGCTTATGAATGATCGTACCTGCTTCACCCGGCACATCGATCCCGGTGCGGTTCATCAGTCCAAACTGTTTCATTTCTTTATAAAAATCAGAAACTCCTACTCTTGCACCTACCTCAATAAATACCGGATTACATGAATTCATAATTCCCTGAAGGAACGTTTCACTTCCATGTCCCGTTGTCTTATGGCATCGTATTCTCCGGTCCTCCACCATTTTATATCCGGGGCAATGAAAGTGATCGCTCATTTTTACAACTCCTTTTTCCAGAGCTGCGGCTGTTGTCAGTATCTTAAAGGTTGATCCCGGCTCATAAGTATCCGAGACACAGGGATTTCTCCATATCGCATTTCTTC
Organism: uncultured Eubacterium sp.; assembly: GCA_934338065.1. Taxonomy (GTDB): domain Bacteria; phylum Bacillota; class Clostridia; order Lachnospirales; family Lachnospiraceae; genus Eubacterium_F. The sequence goes on from CAKRGX010000004.1 coordinate 144,498, forward strand.
TGTCGTTCTTCTGTTTTGCCGTCATACCAGACAAATCGCCCTCTATTTTATATGGGTCATTCAGGTTAAATTCCGGCGCACAAGCCATTGCGTATATCTCGCCATTTTGCGGATTCATCACAATTATGTCAACACTTTTTGCTTGTTTTTTTCTAAGTAACATGTTCGCCACCTGATCTGCATATTCCATCACTGTCAGATCAAGACTGGTCTGCACCGTCCAACCGGCAATCGGTTCAATGCGGGACTCCGCACCATTTTGAATCTCTGTTCCATTCGCTGTTGTCATTGTTAGAATATAGCCATCCAACCCTTTCAGATACTTTTCATAAGCAACTTCCAGTCCTATGATTCCCTGATTATCACTTCCTGTAAAACCAAGAACCTTAGATGCCAGCGAATCATACTGATATTCCCTTTTATAGTCTTCATCAACCGTAACCCCCTGCAGCTTACAGTTTCGTATCCGGTCCGATGTCTCCTTATCGACATTTGATTTGATTTTTTCCCTTGAGGATACTTTCTCAACTTTCTTCCTGACATCTTTTTCTTCCAGAGAAAGTTCTTTTGATAAAACGGAAATCACTTTTTCCGGCTGTTTTATCTGACTGTGAATCACGGATATTGTCGAAACAGACCGGTTTCCTGCCAGCAGCACACCCTGCCGGTCCAATATTTTCCCCCGCTCTGCCTTAATCCGTCTCTCGCGCTCATGCAGTTCCTTTGCCCTCACACCATAGTAGTCAGCACGACCGATCATCAGATACCCTAACCTTACATACATCACAGTCAATACAAGAAAAAAAACAAGACCAACCAGTCCCATAGACTGACGCTGATATGTTTTATGACGGTTTAACATTCTGCGCCTCTCATATCTCCATCATCTTTACAATCTATTTTGACTCTCGTAAGGATATGCTTACTTTGTGGCGTATTGTCCTAAAAATGGCAAAACCTTTTTCATTAAACGGGAGGCAAATTCTGTTGCATAGGTACTATGAGCCTGATCCTTTACGTGTGGCTCATCCATAATTACATAATAGGCTATATCCGGGTCCTCTGCCGGCACACAGCCAATAAAAGAAACCAAATATTTTCTTTCTGAAACAGGTCTTTTCTGAGCTGTACCTGTCTTACCTCCTATTGAATATCCCTTAACCTGCGCCGGCGAAGCAGTTCCCTCTTCTACTGTTGACTTCAGAAAACTCCGAATCATAGCACTGGTATCTTCACTCGTCGTCTTCTTTACAACAAGAGGATCAATCGTTTCAAGCACATCACCGCTGCTGTTCCGGATTTCCTTTACTACATGAGGCTGGAAATAATTTCCACCATTGATCAGCGAAGAAAAACCACCAAGCATCTGCACCATCGTAACTGTCTGCGTCTGTCCAAAGCTGCTTGTTGCCAATTCAACCGGATTCAACCCATCAACATCATGTATAATACCCGATGTTTCGCCCGGAAGGTCAATCCCGGTACGCTGTCCAAAGCCATATAATTTATTATATTTGCTAAAAGACTTTCTTCCCAGTCTGGTTCCGATTGTCATCAATGCACCATTACAGGACTTCATCAATGCCTGCCGCAGATTCAGGAAACCATGCCCCGAACGATTATTACAGTGAATATCACGGTCAGCAATCTTTGTAACACCGGTACAGTTAAAGGTTGTCTTTTCCGAAACCAGGTTTTCATCTAACGCCGCACAGATCGTAAATGGCTTAAAAGTTGAGCCAGGCTCATAAGCAGAGCCTATACAATAGTTCGACCACATTGCAAGCTGTGCATCACTTTTCTGTTTGTCCGACATTGCCATAATCTGCTCCTGCGTATACATTCCCGACAGATTTTGTGGATCATTCAGATCAAAGCTTGCATTTGACGCCATTGAAAGAATCTCTCCATTTTTTGGATTCATGATCATAACCGCAGCCGTCTTCGCTCCCACACCCTGCTTCTGAAAATTATTAATTTCATCTTCCACAATTTTCTGCACATTGGCATCAATCGTAAGTACAAGAGAGTCTCCGTCCTTTGCTTCCTTAATCGTGCGCTGCAGATTCATATTAGAATCAAAATATCCATACTCGCGCCCCGTTGTGCCATTTAAAACACTGTTATACTGCTCCTCAACGCCATAGGTTCCTTTATTATCACCGGATGTAAATCCAATAATGCCTGCTCCAACAGTCTTTTGCGGATAATTTCTTTTGTAAACTTCTTCAAACCAAACACCTATAATATCTTTATTTTTTTTCATTTTTTTCTTGAATTTATCCACCTGTTTTGTGGACAATTCCTTTAACTGCTCTATATGCTCATACATTGATTTCGGATGTTTTTCAATAACATTCTGTATCAAAGAGGTATCTACCTGAAAATGCTCCGCTATTGCCTTGATCGTTGTTATACGTTCCTTGTCTTTGGCCAACAGCGTTCTTGGTTCGATAACCATATCATATTTGCGTACGCTGACTGCCAGTGTCGTATTATTGCGATCTTTAATATCACCACGTTGAAAGTTCAATACTGTATTCGTATATGACTGCTGGGACAACGCTTCCTTTTTATAACGATCCCCATCCTTTTCATCAATATAATATATACGATACATCAATAAAGCAAAGACAAAAAGGCAGCAGCAAAAAGAAACAAATACGGTTATTTTCATTTTCCTTTTAAACCGTTTTGGCTTACTCTTTCTTCTGCGCCTTCTGCTATAATATCGTCTATTGTCATATGTAGCCATATCTGCTATTCACCTACTTATTTATTCTGACGGAATATCACCATGAGTACGCACCTGCGTACTTTTGCGGCTTTCATATGAAAAGATCTGATTCTCTTTAGCAGCTACCATGCCAAGCTCCTTTGTTGCTTTATTGTAGATTGCTGTCAGATCTAATGAATTGTCCAGTTCTTTGACTGCCGCTTCATTCTGCTTTTCCATCTCCACAACTTCACTCTGTAAGTTTACCACACTTTTGTTCAAATAGGTAGACTGAAATTTGATACGCAGATAAATAATCCCTGCTGCCATAACTGCTGCAAATGTCAAACACACCAAAAACACGGCAACTTTATCTACTTTCGGCTTTGTCCGTACCCGTGTCCGCTTCCCCTGACCGGCACGGCGTCTCCTTTCAATCTGCTCCCTCTGAAGCGGCTCTCTTAACTCTCTTGCCGTATTTCCATATACGTATGCCGCTGTCTGTCTGGCCATATTAGTTCCCCCTAGTCATTCTTTTTTTCAAATATTCTGAGTTTGGCACTTTTTGCCCTCGTATTTTCCTCTAGTTCTTTCCCGGAAGGAAGAATCGGTTTTCTTGTGATCACTTTCCCCTTTGATCTCTTACCACATACACAGACCGGGAAGTCCGGTGGACATGTACATGGATTCTCCCATTGACGAAATTTCGTCTTTACAATTCGGTCTTCTAAAGAATGAAATGTAATGATACTGATTCTTGCTCCGTCATTTAGCAGATCAACCATTTCATCCAATGTTTCACGCAACACTTCCAGCTCATGGTTGCACTCAATACGGATTGCCTGAAATGTCCGTTTTGCCGGATGTCCTTTTGCATTTCTCGCTTTCGCCGGCATACTCCTGCGTATAACATCAACAAGCTCAAATGTCGTCTCAATTGGCTTGTCCTCTCTCTGTTTGCAAATATTCCTTGCAATACTTTTAGCGAAACGCTCCTCTCCATATTCCTTGATGATGCGGAACAGATCTCCTTCCGTATATTGGTTGATGATGTCTCTGGCGCTAATGTTCTGTTCCCGATCCATGCGCATATCAAGCGGTGCATCTTCCATATATGAAAAACCACGCTCCGCATTGTCTAACTGATACGAGGAAACTCCAAGATCAAGAACAATTCCATCCACTTTGTCAATCCCCTGCTGCTTTAGTACATCCCCCATCTGGCCATAGTTGCTTTTCACAAATATTGTTCTGTCAGAAAACTCTCCCAGCCGCTTTTTCGCTGCATTCAAAGCCTCTGCATCCTGATCAATTCCTATGAGTCTTCCCTCCGAGTCCAAATGCTTACAGATCTCATAAGAATGACCACCGCCTCCTAATGTACCATCCACATATACTCCGTCCGGTTTCACCTGCAATCCATCCACCGTCTCATGCAACAGTACAGAAACATGCTTAAACTCCACTATTATCTCCTCCGATTGCTAAAAACTGAGTCCAAATTCTGACATATGCTCTGCCACATCCTCGATGTTCTCATAGTCATCATTGTCTTCCCAGCGTGCCTTGCTCCATATTTCAATTTTAGAAAGAACCCCAACAAAAACAATATCTTTCTCTAGGCCGGCATACTCACGTAATTTTGCCGGTATCAGGACACGCCCCTGTTTGTCCACCTCGCAAGGAGCTGCATTTGCCAAAAAGTGACGTTGTAACTTTCGAGCTTCCTTCGTACCGGGAAGTTCTTTTAATTTCTCGATGAAGCCATCCCATTCCTGCATGGGATATGCAAACAGGCATCCGTCAAGTCCCAGGGTCAGAACAAATCCTGTTCCCAGATTTTCCCTTAACTTTGCCGGAACGATAACACGTCCTTTAGCATCCAGACCGTGTTCGTATGTCCCCATAAACATATCGCTTCACCAACTTCCGTATCATGGTGTGTAATCGTATTCCAGTCACCTTATTTACCACTTTGTGACACTTCATACCACTTTCCACCACTTTTAAATACATTTTACACCACTTTTTGGGAATTGACAAGAAAAAAATATGTAAAAGCACTCTTATACTGCGTCCTGCCAACCTCCAAGCAGTGCGCAGAAAGCTACATTCCACAAGATATAGAAAAAGAGAGTATCCATAACACTATAAAATGTTATAGATACTCTCTTAAAAAAATATTATTTATTTTTCTTTACGACACCGTATCCTGAGAAAAACCCAATAAATAATTGCGATAACCGCCACAACGGCAGAAAGCACCTGAGAGATAGCAATCCCTGTGCTTCCAATCTGTAATTGATCTGTCCTCAATCCTTCTATCCATGCACGTCCGATACCATATCCAACCAGATACATAAGAAAAATCTCTCCATCAAATTTCTTTCTTTTTGTATAGAGAAGCATAAGAATCAACAACACCAGATTCCATAAGGATTCGTATAAAAAAGTCGGATGAACCTGTATATATTTCACTCCCTCTATGTCCGACATATGCCGGCGCATAGACTCCGTAATATTGGCCGGATTCACCTGCTCGACTTTAAGTCTCATAGCAAATAATGAATCTGTGTACTCTCCAAAGGCCTCTCGGTTCATAAAGTTACCATATCTGCCAACAATCTGTCCCAACACCAGACCAGCTACTGCCGTATCAGCAAACAAAGCAAAACTATACTTACGGATCCGGCAGAATATGATGGCCGTTATAACTGCTGCAATCACTCCACCATAAATTGCCATGCCTCCACCACGAGTATTAAATATCTCAAGCAGATTATTTTTATAATGATCCCAGCTAAAGGCAACATAATACAGTCTTGCTCCTATAATAGCAAATAAAACACCAACAATCGCATAATCCATATAGAGTTCCGGATTCTGCCCGGTTCTTTTTGCCTGCCATCTGGCAAGCATCAGACCGCCCAGCATACCTAGTGCAATAATAATTCCGTAATATGCAATAGTAAATCCTGCTATCGTAATCCCTCTCGGAAGAGAATGGATTGCTATACCAAGATGAGGAAATGCAATATCTGAACCATTCATTTTATCCCTCCATTCCGCGTACACATTGATTTTTATACATTAAAACGGAATAAGATCACATCGCCATCCTGCACAACATACTCTTTTCCTTCTGAACGAACCAATCCTTTTTCCTTGGCACCATTCATCCCACCATATTCAACCAGATTGTCATAAGTAACAACCTCAGCACGGATGAATCCCCGCTCAAAATCCGTATGAATCTTTCCTGCTGCCTGTGGCGCTTTTGTTCCTTCTGTGATAGTCCAGGCTCTTGTTTCATCCGGTCCTGTCGTAAGATAACTGATCAGCCCTAAAATCCGGTAACTGGCACGAATCAGCTTCTCCAGACCCGATTCCTTCAGCCCAAGGTCTTCCAAAAACATTTTCTTCTCATCATCATCTAATTCCGCAATTTCCTGCTCAATCTGAGCACATATGACAAAGACTTCTGATTTTTCTTCTTCCGCAAACTTTCTTACTTTTTCAACCTGTTCATTCGATTCACCATCATCTGCGAGATCATCTTCTGCAACATTGGCAGCATAGATAACCGGCTTTGCCGTCAACAGATTATACTCCTGGAACCATGCTTCTTCATCTTCATCATTAAGTTCAAAATTCTTCGCCAAATGTCCCTCTTCCAGGAATGTCTTAAGACGCTTCAGCATCTCCACTTCTCTAGCAAGCTTCTTATCATTGTTTGCCCCCCTGGAAGTTTTAGCGATACGTCGGTCCAGTATCTCTATGTCCGAGAAAATAAGTTCCAGATTGATCGTCTCAATATCACGAAGTGGATCAATACTGCCATCTACATGAACAATGTTAGTATCCTCAAAGCAACGCACAACATGAACGATCGCATCTACTTCACGGATATTAGACAAGAACTGGTTTCCCAATCCTTCCCCTTTCGAAGCACCTTTGACCAATCCTGCAATATCTACGAATTCAATCACAGCCGGTACAACTTTTTTCGACTCATGCATCTTGCTCAAAACATCCAGACGCTCATCCGGCACAGGCACAACTCCAACATTGGGATCAATCGTACAGAACGGATAGTTTGCGGATTCTGCCCCTGCTTTTGTCAACGAATTAAATAATGTACTTTTACCAACATTCGGTAATCCAACGATTCCTAGTTTCATTTTCTATCTTTCCTTTCTTGTAAACCTTGATTTTACGGGCTTTGCGGGTTTTGGCATCTCGTTTATGTACCAATTTTTGAGAGCAAAAAAAATTAAACCACTTTCAAAGCATCCGCAATCTGGTCGATTTCTTTATAAATGAGTCGCAAAACTCAAATTTAATCATAGCATAAAAGGGTGGAAATGTAAAATCGAATCTTTTGATCTGCTTGGGCAGATATTCTTCAAATCCCCTTTGATTTGTCAGCTTTTTCTTTTCAACATATAAAACAAATGGGCAATTTGGAACTTTTAACAATTCCTATCTCTCCCCAGGAATAATCAATCGCCTGTATTTCACCCAGTTTTACATTCGCTGCTATTGTTAGTACCTGTGCCTTTTGAATTGAATCCTCAATTGCTTTATGTAACAGCTCATTCTTACATTTTTCTACATCAGCTACCGTATATTCAATAGAAAACTCTGGTTTTAATGAACTTTCCAATAATATCTCCTAAAATTGCTCCGTACATATATGCCTCCAATCCCCGGATTACTCCGGCGCCTCTCTTTCTCTGTTACAATATGAGTATAATTGAATGGCATCTTTATATGGTCGCTGTCCCGGCGACACTTTTAAGATAAAAAACAAACGCCGATACTATGTGAGTACCGACGTAACATTTACTAATCAATATTTACTTGTAAATTCCATACTCCAAGAATTTCATTCGTGTACTTAAATAAGGTCACATTCAGCTGCATAATATCATACTGCTTATCTATAATAGCCTTCTGCACGATCAGATCTACTACTTTAATTACCAGCGAATCGCATCTTCGCCTTTTAATTGTTTTTTATTTGCATACATGGCTGCATCTGCAATAGAACATATATGTTCAAAATCCTCGT